>CP003809.1:0-600000 GCA_000299095.1 alpha proteobacterium HIMB5
ACAGTTAGTATTTTATGTTGAGAGCTCAAATATTTACTCTTTACCCAGAGTTTTTCCCAGGGCCTTTATCAAAAGGACTTTATGGAAAAGCTATGTCGAAAAAACTTTGGGATCTTAAAGTTGTAAACATTAGAGATTATGCCACTGACAAACATAAAACTGTTGATGATACTCCTTATGGAGGAGGATCTGGAATGTTGATGAAGCCAGATGTTCTTGCAAAATCAATAGATGAAAACGTTGTTAAAAATGAAAGAATATTTTATCTTTCACCTAAAGGTAAATTATTTGATCAAAACTTTGCTAAAGATCTTTCAAAGGAACAATCAATTTCTTTAATATGTGGACATTTTGAAGGTGTAGATGAGAGGATACTTTCAACAAGAAAAATTGAAGAAATAAGTCTTGGAGACTTTGTTTTATCTGGTGGCGAGACAGCAGCGTATGTAGTTTTAGATAGTATTTTAAGATTATTGCCTGGCGTTCTTGGAAATGATCAATCTACTAATGATGAGAGCTTTGAAAATGGGCTTCTCGAGTATCCGCAGTATACAAAACCACCAATTTGGGAGGAAAAATCAGTACCAGATGTCTTATTATCTGGAGATCACGCTAAAATTAAAGACTGGCGTTTATCTCAATCTGAGGCTATAACACGCGTCCGAAGACCAGATTTGTGGGAAAAATATAACAAGAAAAATTAAACCGAGTATTAGAAAATGAAAACGATTGAAGAAATAAATCAAAGCAAAGTTAAACAAATTCTTTCAGAAAAGAAAATCCCAGCTTTTTATCCAGGTGATGTTGTAAAAGTAGGTGTGAGAATAACTGAAGGTAAAAAAGAAAGAATTCAGTATTTCGAAGGTGTTTGTATTGCAAAAAAAAGTAGAGACATTAATTCTTCATTCACTGTAAGAAAAATATCTTTTGGTGAAGGAGTAGAAAGAACATTTCCATTATATGGTCCAGTAATTGATTCAATAAAAGTAATTAGATCAGGTAAAGTAAGAAGAGCAAAACTATATTATCTAAGAGACAGAACTGGTAAATCAGCAAGAATTGCGGAAAAGATAAGAAAGAATATAGGTATAGATGTTGATACAAAACCAGAAACAGTTACTGAAGAAAATGTTGCTACTCCGGCAGTAGAGCCAGAAACTCCTACAAAAGAAGCAACTGAAACTGTAAAGGCAGAAGCTCCAGCTAAGTCAGAAGCAAAAGAAGCAAGCCCAGCACCTGAAGCAAAAACAGAAAGCACAGAAGAAAAAAAATAATTTTTTCTAAATGGCCTTAACACTTTACGATAAGATTTGGAAAGATCATCTAGTTGATATTCAAGATGATGGAACAGCTTTATTATTTGTTGATAGACATTTAGTTCATGAAGTTACAAGCCCACAAGCTTTTGAAGGCTTAAGAAATTCAAATAGAAAAGTAAGACATCCAGCTTTAACATTAGCTGTTGCAGATCACAATGTTCCTACAACTGATAGGACAAAAGGAATAGCAGATGAAGATTCAAAAATTCAAGTCGAGACATTAGAAAAAAATTGTAAAGAATTTGGAGTACAACTATTTGGTATGGATGATAAGAGACAAGGTATTGTTCATATAATAGGTCCTGAACAAGGTTTTACTCAACCAGGCACTGTAATTGTTTGTGGAGATAGTCATACAGCAACACACGGTGCATTTGGTGCATTAGCTTTTGGTATCGGAACTTCAGAAGTAGAGCATGTTTTAGCAACACAAACCTTAGTTCAAAAAAAAGCAAAAAATTTTAGAATTAATGTAAATGGAAAATTACCTTTAGGAGTAACTTCTAAAGATGTAATTTTACAAATTATTGGAAAAATAGGTACAGCAGGTGGGACAGGCTGTGTAGTTGAGTATGCAGGTAATTTAATAAGTTCTTTGAGTGTTGAGCAAAGAATGACGATTTGCAATATGACTATTGAAGGTGGTGCTAGAGCTGGCTTAATTGCACCAGACCAAAAAATATTTGATTATTTAAATGGAAAACCAATGTCACCAACTGGAGAGAATTGGAATAAAGCAGTTGAGAACTGGGAAAAATTGAAATCTGATGATGGAGCATCTTTTGATAAAGAAATCAATCTTGATGCAAATGAAATTAAACCAATGATCACATGGGGAACTTCACCACAAGACGTCATTACAATAGACGGAAAAATTCCAAACCCAAGCAACGAAAAAGATGAAGATAAGAAAAACTCGATTGAAAGAGCTTTAAAGTACATGGGATTAAAACCAGATATGTCTGCAACAGATATTAAAATAGATAAAGTTTTTATTGGAAGTTGTACGAATGGAAGGATTGAGGATTTAAGAGAAGCAGCAAAAATTTTAAAAGATAAGAAAAAAGCAAGTCATGTTCATGCAATGGTGGTTCCGGGATCTGGATTGGTAAAAGAGCAAGCAGAACAAGAGGGATTGGATAAAATTTTTATAAACTCAGGATTTGAATGGAGAGAACCTGGTTGTTCAATGTGTTTAGCTATGAATGCAGATAAATTAAAACCTGAAGAAAGATGTGCGTCTACTTCAAATAGAAATTTTGAAGGCAGACAAGGTAGAGGAGGAAGAACACATTTAGTTAGTCCAGGCATGGCAGCTGCTGCTGCGATTTCAGGAAATCTTGAAGATGTTAGAAAGTTTGAAAACTAATGCAAAAATTTAATAAATTAAAAAGCATTCCTGCATATTTACCAATTGTAAATATTGATACAGATATGATTATTCCAAAACAGTTCCTAAAGACAATTAAAAGGACAGGACTTGGTAAAAACTTATTTTTTGAAATGAGATATGATGAAAATGGAGAAAAGATAAATGATTTTATCTTAAATAAAGATCCTCATGATAATTCAAAAATATTAATAGCTGGTAAAAACTTTGGATGTGGTTCTTCTAGAGAGCACGCTCCATGGGCGTTATTAGATTTTGGAATTACTTGTGTAATTAGTTCAAGCTTTGCTGATATTTTTTATAACAATTGTTTTAAAAACGGAATTCTTCCAATAATTGTAGAGGAAGTAAAAATTAAAGAATTATCAGAGTATTCAAATAGAAAAGAAGAAATTTCGATTAATCTTGAAGAGGAAAAAATAATTTATGGTAACAGTGAGATCAAATTCGAAATTGACCCGTTTAAAAAGAAATGTCTATTAGAAGGTTTGGATGATATCGCTCTATCTTTAAAAAAATCTGAAAAAATAGAATCTTTTGAAAAAAATTTAAAAAATCAAAAACCTTGGATCTTTAATGATTAAAGTTAAAAAAAGAAAAATTCTCCTGCTTGCTGGAGATGGAATTGGTCCTGAAGTTACTGGAGAAGTAAAAAAAATTATAAATTGGTTTAATTCAAAAAAGTCACTTGATTTTGAAATAGATGAAGATTTAGCAGGAGGTTGTTCTTATGATAAACATGGAACTCCCTTAACTGATGAAGTTTTTTATAAAGCTCAAGAAAGTGCTGTAGTTATGTTAGGAGCTGTGGGTGGACCAAAATGGGATAATGTAGAGTTTTCAAAAAAACCTGAAAGAGCATTATTAAAATTAAGAAAAGAATTGAAGCTATTTGCAAACTTAAGACCAGCAATATGTTTCAAACAATTAGTTGATGCATCAACTTTAAAACCAGAAATAGTTTCAGGCTTAGATATCATGATTGTAAGAGAACTTACAGGTGGGATTTACTTTGGAGAACCAAGAGGAATTAAACCAATTGAAAATGGAGAGAGAAAAGGAATTAATACTCACACTTACACAAGTAGCGAAATTACAAGAGTTGCAAGAATTGCTTTCGATCTAGCAAGGAAGAGATCAAATAAAGTTACATCTTGCGAAAAATCAAATGTGATGGAAGCAGGACAACTTTGGAAAGAAGAAGTTCAAACTTTACATGATAATGAATATAAAGATGTTGAGCTTAGTCATATGCTTGCAGATAATTGTGCGATGCAATTACTTAGATACCCAAAACAATTTGATGTAATTGTCACTGATAATTTATTTGGTGATATGCTTTCAGATCAAGCATCAATGTTAACAGGTTCTTTAGGATTATTACCATCAGCATCATTAGGTGCAAAAAATAAAGATGGAGAAATGAGAGCTATGTACGAACCAATTCATGGTTCAGCGCCTGATATTGCTGGAAAAGGAATAGCAAACCCAATTGCAACAATACTAAGTTTTGCAATGGCATTAAGATATTCACTAGACCTAGATAAAGAAGCAGATTCCTTAGAAAACGCAGTTCAAGAAGTACTAAATGACGGATTGAGAACTAAAGATATTTTATCTGAAGGAACTAAGGAAGTTTCTACTTCTCAAATGGGTGACGCGATAATTTCGAAATTGAATTAATTACTTATTTCACTTAAACTTTCTATATGCCAAGTTATACAGCACCAGTTGAAGACATGATGTTTCTTTATGAAAAATTAAGAAACAATAAAAATTATAATGAACTTGAAAAATATAAAGAAGTTAGTTCAGATTTAGTTAGAGATATTTTGGAAGAGGCAGCAAAAATCAACCAAAATATAATTTTACCACTTGCAAAAGCAGGCGATGAAAATCCAACTGTATTAGAAAATGGAGTAGTTAGAACACCTCCTGGATATAAAGAAGCTTATCAAAAATATATAGAAGATGGTTGGACGTCGCTTTCTTGTGATCCAAAATATGGAGGCCAAGGAATGCCAAAAACGGTGAGCGCCTTTTTTGATGAAATGTTATCTTCAGCAAGTTTATCATTTAAACTTTATAGTGAATTAAGTATTGGAGCTTACAATTGTATAAATCATCATGCATCTGATGAAATGAAAAATAAATATTTACCAAAAATTGTTGAGGGTAAATGGAGTGGGACTATGTGTTTGACAGAACCAGTTTGTGGAACTGATCTTGGTCTTTTAAAAACAAAAGCTGTAGAACAAGATAATGGCACTTATAAAATAAGTGGACAAAAAATTTTTATTACATCAGGAGATCATGACTTAACTGAAAATATAATTCATTTAGTTTTAGCAAGAGTTAGTGATTCACCAGCAGGAACAAAAGGAATAAGTTTATTTTTAGTACCAAAATTTATTGTTAAAGAAGATGGTTCGGTTGGTCAAAGAAATGGAATTTCAACAGGATCTATTGAAAGTAAAATGGGGATTAAAGGTTCTGCTACATGCGTATTAAATTTTGATGAAGCCGAAGGCTATATGATTGGACAGAAGGACAAAGGTTTAAATGCAATGTTTACCATGATGAATTTAGAAAGAATTGTAGTTGGTATCCAAGGATTAGGTATATCCGAGATTGCCTATCAAAATTCGTTAGCATATGCGAAAGAAAGAAAACAAGGAAAAACAAATAATACAAAATCAACTAATGGTGCAGACTTCATTATCGAACATGCTGATATCAGGAGATCTTTATTGAATATGAAATCGATAATCGAGGGAGAGAGAGCTTTATGTTTTTGGTTATCCCAACAAACAGAAGTAAGTTTGTATCACGAAGATAAGAGTATTAAACAAAAAGCCTTAAATTATGTTTCACTTATGACACCAGTTGTAAAATCTTTATTTACCGATTTAGGAATGGAAATAACAAATGATGCAATGCAGATATTTGGTGGATATGGCTACACAAAAGACCAGGGTATCGAGCAACTTTACAGGGACAATAGGATTACTCCAATTTACGAAGGAACAAATTCTGTTCAGGCAGCTGATTTAGTTTTTAGAAAATTAGTAAATAAAAATGGAGATATTATTGATGACTACCTTAAAATGATCGAGGAAGAATGTTCATCATCAGATACAAAAATTAAACCTTTTGTTGAAGATTTAAAAAATTCTCTGGCTGATCTTAAAGAATTTACTTCTTGGATAAAAGATAAAATAAAAAATCAAAAAGATGATGCTAGTGCAGCTTGTAATGATTATTTAAAAGCTTTAGGTTATGTTTCAGTTGCATTCGCATGGATTAAAGTTCTTGAGGTTTCTTTTAGAGACTACGATGAAAATAAGAAATTTCATGAAGAAAAAATTCAAACTGCTCAGTTTTATTTTAATAGAGTTTTACCAAGAGCCGAAAGTCACTTTAAAAGCGTCAAGACTGGAAGTGATTATATAATGAAATTCAACTTTAATTAATATGAACAATTACGAACAAAATTTAGATAAAAATGATGCAAATTTTGTTCCCTTAACTCCTCTGACTTTTTTAGAAAGAGCAAAAGATATTTACCCAAATTATGAAGCCTTGGTTTACGAAAACAGAAGTTATACTTGGAGTGATGTTTATAGAAGGTGTACTAAGTTTGCGAGTGCTCTAGAAAAAATAGGTATTGGATTAGGAGATACCGTTTCCGTAATGGCTATGAATACCCCTGAAATTTTTGAAGCTCACTACTCTGTTCCAATGACGGGTGCAATATTAAATACAATAAACGTTAGATTAGATGCTAAGACTGTACAATATATACTTGAGCACAGTGAAGCAAAAGTATTTATTGTAGATAGGCAATTTCATTCTGTAATTTCAAAAGTAATGGAACAATTAAAAAATAAGCCGATAATAATTGATATCCAAGATGATTTTGCAGATCAAAGTTTATTAAAGAAAATTGGTGAACATGAATATGAGGATTTTTTAAATACAGGGGATGACAATTACATTTGGAAAAGACCAAAAGATGAATGGCAAGCTATTTCTTTAAATTACACTTCAGGTACAACTGGAAATCCAAAAGGTGTAGTATATCATCATAGAGGATCATATTTAATGTCAACAGGAAGTGCTGTTGCTTGGAATATGCCAAACAGACTAAGTTTTTTAACAATAGTCCCAATGTTTCATTGTAATGGTTGGGGATATCCGTGGACGATTCCAATGCTAAATGGAAAAACAGTTTGTCTGAGAAACATAGATGTAAAAAAAATCTTTGAATTGATTATAAAACATAAGGTTACTCATTTTGGAGGAGCACCAATAGTGTTAAACATGATAACAGGTGCGTCAGAAAAAGATCGAAAAAAACTAGAACATAAAGTTTATGTACTTACAGCTGGAGCTCCACCTCCAAGTATAATATTTAAGAAAATGGAGGCATTGGGTTTTGAGGTGATGCATGTTTATGGTCTTACAGAAACATATGGTCATGTTTCACAATGTGCCTGGAATGATGAGTGGAATTCACTAGACGAAGATAAAAAAAATGAAATTAAAGCAAGACAAGGTGTTAGATACCCAAATACAGAAGATATTAAAGTGATGAATCCAGAAAATATGGAACCAGTCCCACAAGATGGAAAAACTATGGGTGAAATTATGATTAGAGGAAATGTTGTCATGAAGGGATATTTCAAAGATAAAGCAGCCACTGATAAAGCAATGAATGGAGGCTGGTTTCATTCTGGAGATTTGGCTGTAGCTCATCCTGATGGATATATAAAAATTCAAGACAGATCTAAGGATATAATAATTTCAGGAGGTGAAAACATATCATCAATTGAAATTGAAAATACTTTATCTAAGCATCCGGCAGTATCAATCGCAGCAGTTGTTGCAAAGCCTGATGAAAAGTGGGGCGAAGTTCCAGCTGCCTTTATAGAAAAAGTTAAAGATAAAGATGTAACTGATAAAGAATTAATGGATTTTTGTAGAGAAACATTAGCTGGATTTAAAATTCCTAAATACATAGAATTTTGTGAATTGCCAAAAACATCGACTGGAAAAATTCAGAAATTTGAACTGAGAAAAAAATTTTAGGTTAATTCTTGATTTTTGAAATAGAAAATAAAAAAATACATGCATCAGATGCAGGTCAAGGAATAGATCCCAGCAAAGAAACAATTGTTTTTTTACATGGAAGTGGCTTATCACATATAGTCTGGTCATTATCTGAACAATTTTTTTCAAATAAAAATTTTAATGTTTTATCAATTGACCTTCCTGGTCACGGAAATTCTGAAGGGCCATGCTTAAAGACAATAGAAGAAATTGCTGAATGGTTAGAAACTTTTTTTTCAACATTGAAATTAGAAAAAATTAATCTTATTGGACACTCTCAAGGATGCCTAGATATTTTAGAATATGCTTCAAAATATTCTGAGAGATTAAATAAAATTATTTTTGTTGGTGGTTCATACAAAATGCCTGTTCATCCTGACTTAATCAATCTTGCAGAAAATGGAGACTCTGATGCTGTTAAGTTAATGATGAAATGGGGATATGAAGGCTCAAAAAAATTTATTGGTGGAAATCCAGTAGAAAGAATAATTCAATCTCCAAGAGATATAAGTGAAATATTGGCTGTAGATTTAAATGCCTGCAATAATTATTCAAATGGATTGAATGCTGCAAAAAAAATTCAAAACCCAACTTTATTGATATTTGGTAAATTAGATAAAATGGTAAATCTAGAAAATGGACATAAGTTTGCTGACCATATTAAAAATAGCTCTACACATGTCATAGAAAATTGTGGTCATATGATTATGATTGAAAAAGCCTTTGAAATGAGAGACAAGATCCTAGAATTTTTAAATTAATGAAAAACTACCTAATTGCAAAATCAAGAAGACTTAGAAGCACTCCTTATACTTCTAGAATAGAAAAACAAGGAGTTACAGCTTATACAGTTTATAATCATATGCTATTACCTGCAGCTTTTGGTTCATTGGAAGAATCATGTGATCATTTAAAAAAAGATGTTCAGGTTTGGGATGTTGCAGCTGAAAGACAAGTTGAAATAGTTGGAAAAGATGCAGCAAAACTAGTTCAGCTAATGACTTGTAGAGATTTGTCTATATCTAAAATTGGTCGTTGTTACTATTGTCCTATAATCGATGAAAATGGGAAAATGGTTAATGATCCCGTAATACTAAAACTTGATGAAAATAGGTTTTGGATATCAATAGCAGACTCCGATGTAATATTTTTTGCAAAAGGTCTTGCTCATGGACATAAATTTGATGTCAACATTTTTGAACCTAATGTAGATATTATTGCAGTACAAGGTCCAAAATCTTTTGCTTTAATGGAAAAGATTTTTGGGAAGAAAATTTTAGATTTAAAATTTTTTGGATTTGATTTTTATGATTTTCAAGGAACGAAACATTTAATAGCAAGATCAGGCTGGTCTAAACAAGGTGGTTTTGAAATATATGTAGAAAACACTTCTTCTGGAGTTCAACTATATGACAAACTATTTGAGGAGGGAAAAGATTTAAATGTAAAAGCTGGTTGTCCAAATTTAATTGAAAGAATTGAAAGTGGATTATTATCCTATGGAAATGATTTTGATAACAATGATAACCCTTATGAGTGTGGTTTTGAAAAGTACGTAAATCTAGATAACAATATTGAGTTCTTAGGAAAAGAAAAATTAAAGGACATTAAATCAAAAGGAATTGAAAGAAAATTAATGGGTGTAATCTTAGATTTAGAAAAACTTTCAATAACTAAATCACTTGATATTTATGAGAATGAAAAAAAAATTGGAGATTTAAGGTCTGCATGTTTTTCACCTCATTTCAAAAAAGTAATAGGTATAGCTATGATTAGCGAACCCTTTTGCAAGGCATCACAAACTGTTTACCTTAATATTGATGGTAAAAAAGTTTCTGGAAAAGTTTGTGATTTGCCATTCATCTAGTATAAACCTCAATTATTATGAATATTGCAATTGTAGGAGCAACGGGTAATGTTGGAAGAAAAGTACTTGAGGTACTTGAGAGAAAAAACTTACCTTTTTCAGAAATCTATTTAGTTGCTTCTCCTAGAAGTGCTGGTTCAAAAATTAACTTCAAAGGCAAAGATATAGTTGTTGAAAATTTAGAAACTTTTGATTTCTCAAAAGCTAAAATAACTTTTTTTGCTGCCGGTGGTAAAATCTCAGAAACTTATGCACCAAAAGCTGCTGAACATAGTTTTGTAATTGATAACTCAAGCTATTTTAGAATGGATCCAGACGTTCCTTTAATAGTGCCTCAAGTAAATGCAGATGATTTAAAAAATATAAAGAAAAATATTATAGCTAATCCAAATTGCTCTACTGCACAATTGGTTTTACCTTTAAAACCAATTCATGACTTATTTAAGATAAAAAGAATAGTTGTTGCAACTTATCAATCTGTATCTGGCGGTGGTAAAGGACCAATGGATGAATTAATTGAACAAACAAAACTATCTTTAGAAAATAAAGAAATTAATTCTAAAAATTTCACGAAACAAATTTCATTTAATCTTATTCCTCATATTGATGTATTTTCTGATGATGGCTACACAAAAGAAGAACTAAAGATGACTAATGAAACTAAAAAAATATTAGATCCTAATATTGAATTATCTGCAACATGTGTGAGAGTGCCAGTATTAGTTTCACATTCTGAAGCAGTAAATTTAGAATTGGAAAAAGATTTTACTATTGATCAAATTAGAGAATGTTTAGAAAATATGGAAGGTTGCAAAGTTATAGATGAAAGAAAAGATGGAGGATATTCAACACCTCTTGAAGCAGCAGGAAAAGACGAAACTTTTATTTCTAGAATTCGTGAAGATAAAACAAAAAAGAATTGCTTAAATATGTGGGTTGTATCAGATAACTTATTAAGAGGAGCGGCCTTAAATGCGGTGGAAATTGCTGAGACATTAATTAAAAATAATTTTTATGGAAAATAAAAGACCTCTATCTCCCCATATTCAAATTTATAGATGGCATATATCTTCATTGGTTTCTATTTCACATAGAATAACTGGCATCATAAATATTATAGCAATATCATTAGTTTGTTTTTTAGCATGCGTTTTAATGTTAGGTGAAGAAAGTTTCAAAATTATTGAAATATTTTTTAATTCTTTTTTTGGAAAATTTATTATCTTAGGAATTACTTGGTCATTTAGTTTTCAAATATTAAGTGAGATAAGACATCTTGCTATGGATTTGGGTTATGGTTTTGACCTTAAAACTACAAAAATCACGGGTCTTGTAGTGATTGTTGGTTCAGTAATTTTAACAATTTTATTTTATTTAATTGGAAAGAATTTTTTTTAATGATTAGTGCTACAAAAAAATGGTTATTTTTAAAAATCAGTGGAGCACTTTTAGTTCCATTAATGATTTGGTTTATTTTAAATTTTGTAGCAATTTATAATCAAGGTTATTTTGAATTAGTTAACTTTTTTTCAAAAGGAATTTCAGGTTTTATTTTTAGTATTTTCATAATTGTAGCTTTTTTCTTCTCAGCTATAAGTATTAGTGAGGTTTTTGAGGACTATATTGGAGATGAGAAAATAAAAAATGTCGCAAACAAGCTTTTATATTTGTCAGCTGTGGTAATTCCTTTAATTACAATTATATTATTAAATAACATATGAGTTCATACGAAATTATAGATCATCAATATGATGTAGTTGTTTTAGGAGCTGGAGGCTCAGGCTTGAGAGCTGCAGTAGGTCTAAGCGAGGCAGGCCTTAAAACTGCATGTATTTCAAAAGTGTTTCCAACAAGAAGTCATACTTCAGCAGCGCAAGGGGGTATTTCTGCTGCACTAGGAAATATGGGTGAAGATGACTGGAGATGGCACATGTATGATACTGTAAAAGGTGCTGATTGGTTAGGTGATCAAGATAGTATTGAATATTTATGTAAAGAGGCCCCAAAAGCTGTGATTGAGTTAGAAAAGTATGGAGTACCGTTTAGTAGAACAGAGGACGGTAAGATCTATCAAAGACCATTTGGTGGAATGACAAAAAATTATGGTAATGGAATTGTACAAAGAACATGTGCGGCTGCTGATAGAACAGGACACGCAATTTTACACACACTATATGGACAAGCACTTAAACATAAAACTGAATTTTTTATTGAATATTTTGCATTAGATCTATTGATGAAAGATGGGCAATGCAAAGGACTTATTGCATGGAACTTAAATGACGGAACTATTCATAGATTTAGAGCTCATACAGTAATTATTGCAACAGGTGGATATGGAAAAGTTTATTATTCTGCAACATCAGCTCACACATGTACAGGTGATGGAAATGCAATGGTATTAAGAGCAGGTCTACCACTTCAAGATATGGAGTTTGTACAATTTCATCCAACAGGAATTTATGGGCATGGAACACTAATAACAGAAGGTGCAAGAGGTGAAGGTGGTTATCTTACAAATTCTAAAGGTGAAAGATTTATGGAGCGATATGCTCCTAAAGCAAAAGATCTTGCCTCAAGAGATGTTGTAAGTAGATCAATGTCTATCGAAATTAACGAGGGAAGAGGTGTTGGTAAAGATCAAGATCATGTTCACTTAAATTTAAGTCATTTAGATAAAGATATTATAGAAAGTAGACTGCCAGGAATTACTGATGCTGCAAGACTATTTGCAGATGTTGATGTAACTAAGGAACCAATCCCAGTAGTACCAACAGTTCATTATAACATGGGTGGAATACCAACAAACTACAAGGGTGAAGTATTAACTGTTAATGGTTCAGAAAAAACAGTTCCAGGCTTGATGGCAATTGGTGAAGCCGCATGTGTTTCAGTTCATGGTGCTAACAGATTAGGGTCAAACTCTTTAATTGATTTGGTTGTTTTTGGAAGAGCAGCAGCAAAGAGAGCAGCTGAAATAGTTAAGCCAGGCGCACCTCATGATGAAATTCCAGAGTCAGAAACACAAAAGTGTTTAGATAGATTTGATAAGTTAAGAAATGCAGATGGAGATACAGGTACTGCAGAACTAAGATTGGCAATGCAAAAAACAATGCAGTCTAAATGTGCAGTATTTAGAACTGAAAAGAATTTAAAAGAGGGTGTTGATGAAATAAGAAAAACTTATGATGGCTTGGGATCTATCTCAGTAAAAGATAAATCATTAGTATTTAATACAGATTTAGTTGAAACACTTGAGTTTGATAATTTAATTAGACAAGCGGTCACAACAGTTGACTCAGCCTATAATAGAAAAGAGAGCAGAGGTGCTCATGCAAGAGAAGATTACCCTAAAAGGGATGACGAAAAATTTATGCAGCACACACTGATTTGGTGTGATGGTAAAGATACAAAAATTACATATAGACCAGTTCATAAAACAACTTTAACAAATGAAGTACAATATTTTCCACCACAGGAAAGAGTGTATTAATGGTTCAGATTAATTTACCAGAAAACTCAAAGGTAAAAAAAGGTAAATATTTTAAAGATAAAACTGGTTCTAAAAATTTAAGGAAAGTGAATGTTTATAGATGGGATCCCTCAACTGGAGAGAATCCTAGAGTTGACACTTATGAGGTCGATATGGATAACTGTCCTTCAAAGGTTTTAGATGTTTTAAATAAGATTAAGAATGAAATTGATCCAACATTGGCTTACAGAAGATCATGTGCTCATGGCGTTTGTGGTTCTTGTGCAATGAATATGGGTGGAAAAAATGGTTTAGCATGCACAACACCTCATGCAGAAATTGATGGTGATATTGATATTTACCCTTTGCCACACCTTAAAGTTAAGAGAGACTTGATTGGTGATTTAGATGATCTTTATAAACAATATCAGTCTATAGAACCGTGGTTACAATCTAATTCAAAATCTGAGACAAAAGAAATTTTTCAATCTCAAAAAGATAGAGAAAAACTTGATGGTGCATATGAATGTATTATGTGTGCATGTTGTTCTACCTCATGCCCTAGTTATTGGTGGAATGGAGATAAATACTTAGGACCCGCAGTATTACTTCAGGCATACAGATGGATAGTTGATAGTAGAGATGAAGAAAGAGAGAAAAGACTTAAAAAAGTTGCAGATGAATTAAAATTATATAGATGCCACACAATATTAAACTGTACCAACGCTTGTCCAAAGGGTTTAAATCCAGCAAAGGCTATTGCTGAAATTAAGAAAATGCTAGCCACGGCTAACATATAATTAATAGACTAATAAAGTTTTTTGCTCTAAAAGATCGTATTCATGAAAATTATTGAACATTTCGTTGGCGGTAAGCTAACTTCTGGTAAATCAGATAGAAAAGGGAAAGTTTTTAACCCTGCAACTGGTGAACAAGAAAAAGAAGTATTATTAGCATCAAAAGCAGATCTAGATGATGCAGTTAATGTTGCTCAAAAAGCATTTGAATCTTGGTCATTAAAACCAGCACTTCAAAGAGCAAGAATAATTTTTAAATTTAAAGAATTAATTGAAAAAAATTCAGATGAACTTGCTGAACTAATTGTTGCTGAGCATGGAAAAGTTTATGAGGATGCAAAAGGATCTCTAACAAGAGGATTAGAGGTAGTTGAATTTGCATGTGGAATACCTCATTTACTCAAGGGTGAATTTTCAGAAAATGTTGGAACTAATGTAGACAGTTACTCAATGCGTCAACCTCTTGGTGTAGTTGCTGGTATCACTCCCTTTAATTTTCCAGCAATGGTCCCAATGTGGATGTTTCCAATAGCTATAGCATGTGGAAATACCTTTATATTAAAACCATCGGAAAAAGATCCATCTTGTTCAATAAGGTTAGCAGAATTATTTAAAGAAGCTGGTTTACCTGATGGTGTTTTAAATGTTGTACATGGTGATAAAGAGTCTGTAGATGCAATTTTAACTAACCCAGATATTAAAGCTGTGAGTTTTGTAGGATCTACGCCAATTGCAAAATATATTTATGAAAATTCTGCTAAAAATGAAAAAAGAGTTCAAGCACTTGGAGGTGCAAAAAATCATTTAGTAGTGATGCCAGATTGTGATCTTGATGGAGCTGTTAATGGATTAATGGGAGCTGCATATGGTTCAGCTGGTGAAAGATGTATGGCCCAATCTGTTGCTATAGCAGTTGGAGATATTGGAGATGAACTTGTATCAAGACTTTCAAAAAAAGCAGAAGCTTTAAAAGTTGGTCCTGGAATGGATAAAACATCTGAAATGGGACCTTTAGTTACAAAAGAACATTTAGCAAAAGTAAAAAGTTATGTTGATCTTGGAGTTGAAGAAGGTGCAGAACTTGTTGTAGATGGCAGAGATTTAAAACTTCAAGGCTATGAAAATGGGTTCTTTATAGGTGGTTGTTTATTTGATCACGTTGATAAAAATATGAGAATTTATAAAGAAGAAATATTTGGTCCAGTATTATCAGTGGTTAGAGTTAAAACTTTTGAGGAAGCAACTCAATTAATAAATGATCATGAATATGGAAATGGCGTTAGTATTTACACAAGAGATGGAGATGCAGGAAGAACATTTGCGAGTAAGATTCAAGTAGGAATGGTTGGTATTAATGTTCCAATTCCTGTACCAATGGCATTTCATAGTTTTGGTGGATGGAAAAGATCTTTATTCGGAGATAGTGCAATGCATGGAATGGAAGGTGTAAAATTTTATACAAAATTAAAGACAGTCACATCAAGATGGCCATCAGGAATTAGGTCAAATGCAGAATTTATAATGCCAACAATGAAATAAAAGGAAGAAAAAATAATGAAAAAAATATCTTTAATAGGAGCAGGACAAATTGGTGGAACTCTAGCACACTTAATTGGAATAAAAGAATTAGTTGATGAAGTTGTTTTATTTGATGTTGCAAGTGGTATAGCCAAAGGTAAAGCTCTAGACATTGCACAATCATCATCTGTAGACGGTTTCAATGTGAAATTGTCAGGAACAGATGACTATAAAGATATTAAAGACTCTGATGTAGTAATTATAACTGCTGGTGTTCCAAGAAAACCAGGAATGAGCAGAGATGATTTATTAGGAATTAATTTAAAAATAATAAAACAAGTAGCTGAGGGAGTTAAGAATAATGCTCCAAATGCATTTGTTATTTGTATTACAAATCCATTAGATGTGATGGTAATGGCTTTTCAAAAATTTTCAGGTCTTCCAGCAAATAAAGTAGTTGGTATGGCTGGAATTTTAGATAGTTCAAGATTTAAATTATTTCTTTCATTAGAATTTAATGTTCCAGTAAGAGAGATAGAAGCAATGGTAATGGGTGGTCATGGAGATACAATGGTGCCTCTTCCTAGATTTACGAAAATTTCAGGAAAACCATTATTGGATTTAGTCAAAGAAGGAAAAATTTCTGAAGAGAGAGTTGAAAGTATCAATCAAAGAACCAGAGATGGTGGCGCTGAAATAGTGAAATTTTTAGAAAAAGGGTCTGCTTTTTATGCTCCTGCTGCATCTGGAGTTCAGATGGCCGAAGCCTATTTGAACGATCAAAAGAAACTTTTGCCGTGCGCAGTACATCTGAATGGTGAATACGGAGTGAGTAATGTTTATGCAGGTGTACCAGTTATTATTGGAAAAAATGGGGTAGAAAAAATAGAAGAAATTGATTTAGACGAAAAAGAAAAAAAAGAATTTATGCATTCTGTAGATGCTGTGAAAAAATTATGGGAAGCTGCTTCAGCAATTGATGGTGATCTAGCGAAATAATGAATATTCACGAGCATCAAGCAAAACAAATTTTGGAAAAATATGGAGCACCAGTTCCAAAAGGTGTTTTTGGTTTAAGTGTCAATGAAGCTGTAGAGAAAGCAAAAAATCTTGAAACAAAAAAATACGTATTAAAAGCACAAATTCATGCTGGTGGCAGAGGTAAAGCAGGTGGAGTTAAAATATTAGATAGCCTACAAGAGCTTGAAAAAGCTGCCAATGAATTATTTGGAAAAACTTTGGTTACACATCAAACTGGTCCAGAAGGAAGAGAAGTAAAAAGATTATATATAGAAGAATCATCTGAAATAGATAAAGAATTTTATCTTTCATGCTTAGTAGATAGAGCAAGTTCCAAAATTGCTTTTATTTCAAGTGATCAAGGTGGAATGGATATTGAAGAAGTAGCAAGCAAAACTCCTGAAAAAATAATTACAACAAAAGTCGATTTTAACGACGATATTTCAGATAAAGATTGTGAAGAAATTATAAAAATCTTTGATTTAAAAGATAGTGCACAAAATCAAGGGATAAGTTTAATAAAAGCTATTTACAAAATGTTTGTTAACACAGATGCAAACATGGTTGAAATAAATCCTCTCATCTTAACAAAAGACAATAAGATTATTTGTTTAGATGCAAAGGTAAATTTTGACGATAATGCTTTATTTAGACATCCTGAGATTTTAGAACTAAGAGATTTAAATGAAGAAGATCCTACTGAAATAGAGGCAAGTAAACACGAACTAGCTTATATTAAATTAGATGGAAGTATTGGATGTATGGTTAATGGCGCAGGCTTAGCCATGGCTACAATGGATATAATTAAATTATATGGTAAGGAACCTGCAAATTTTTTAGATGTGGGGGGTGGAGCTTCAAAAGAAAAAGTGGCAGCAGCATTTAAAATAATCTTATCTGATAAAAATGTTAAAGGTATTTTGATAAATATCTTTGGTGGAATAATGAGATGTGATGTTCTTGCTCAAGGAGTCGTAGATGCAGCAAAAGAAATAAACATATCTGTTCCATTAGTTGTAAGATTAGCAGGAACCAATTTCAAAGAAGGTAAAGAAATACTTGATAGCTCTGGCTTAAAAATTATTTCTGCAAACGATCTTGATGATGCTGCAAAAAAAATTGTAGAGGCAATTAAGTAATGTCAGTTTTAGTAAACAAAAATACAAAAGTAATTTGTCAAGGTTTTACAGGCTCACATGGCACTTTCCACTCTGAGCAAGCAATTAAATATGGAACTAATTTAGTTGGCGGAGTTACTCCCAAAAAAGGGGGACAAAAACATTTAGATAGACCAGTATTTAATTCTGTTGCAGAAGCAAAAAGCTCTGTAGGTGCTGATGCCACGATGATATATGTTCCAGCAAAATTTGCTGCTGCAGCGATTATTGAAGCAATAGAAGCTGAAGTTGAATTAATAGTTTGTATTACAGAAGGTATACCAATTCAAGATATGCTAAAGGTAAGACAAATTTTAGATAAATCAAAAAGTAGACTGATAGGTCCCAACTGCCCAGGAATTATTACCCCTGATGAATGTAAAATTGGAATAATGCCAGGAAATATTCATAAAAAAGGATCTGTTGGTATTGTATCAAGGTCAGGTACTTTAACTTATGAAGCAGTTGCACAAACGACAGTTAATGGATTAGGTCAGTCAACATGTATTGGTATTGGTGGTGACCCAATTAATGGAACAAACTTTATAGACTGTTTGGATTTATTTTTAAATGACCCAGAGACACAATCAATTCTAATGATTGGTGAGATTGGTGGGACAGCAGAAGAGGAAGCTGCAGAATTCATCAAAAACCATAAAATTAAGAAACCTATAGTTGGATTTATAGCTGGAATAACAGCTCCTCCTGGTAGAAGAATGGGACATGCAGGTGCAATTATTTCTGGTGGCAAAGGTGGCGCTCAAGATAAAATTAAAAAGATGGAAGAATGCGGAATTACAATGTCTAACTCCCCATCTAAAATTGGAGAAACACTGTTTAATAAATTGTCTAATTGAAAATTAGTTTAACAGGATTATACTAATTTAAAAAATGTCACTTACAAAAAATCTTGAATTTGAAAAAACATCCTTTTTAACAAAAACTAATAGTGCTTTCATTGAGCAGATGTATTTAAGATACATAAATAATGACCCTGAGCTACCTGATAGTTGGAAAAACTATTTTGATGATTTAGGTGAAGAACTCAATATTGTTGCAAATGAACTTAAAGGACCTACTTGGTCACCTATTCGAAAAGAAATTCAAATTGATTTTCAAGATACCCAAATAAAAGAAAATGAACAAACTGAGGAAAAAACTTCTACATCAGAAAATCAAACACAGAGTAATATTGACTCGATTAAAGCTGTTGAATTAATCAGAGCTTATAGATTAAGAGGTCATTTATTAGCAAAACTTGATCCCTTAGGATTAAAGCAAACAGAATATTTAGAAGAATTACATCCAGAATTTTATGGATTTAAAAAGAGTGATTATAAAAGAAACATCTTTTTAAATGGTGTTACAAATAAAAAAAATTCAAATATTTCTGAAATACTTCAATTTGTTAATAAAACTTATTGTGGATCGATAGGGTATGAGTACATGCATATTTCCAATCCAGAGGAACGTATCTGGTTAAGAAAAAGAATTGAGGGCGAAAAAAACCCAATAAGCTTTACAAAAAATGGTAAAGAAGCAATTTTAAATAAATTAATCCAAGCCGAAGGGTTTGAAAAATTTTTAGCAAAAAAATATGTTGGAACAAAAAGATTTGGATTAGATGGAGCAGAAAGTTTAATTCCAGCTCTAGAACAAATAATTAAAATTGGTGGTCAATCGGGAGTAAAAGAAGTTAAAATTGGAATGCCCCATAGAGGTAGACTTAATGTTTTGGCAAATGTGCTTCAAAAATCTTATAAAAGAATTTTTAATGAATTTGCCGGTGATATTTTATCATCTAAAGAGTCAGCAGGTGATGTTAAATATCATTTAGGTGCATCATCTGATAGAGAGTTTGATGGTAATTCAGTTCACGTAAGTTTAACTGATAATCCTTCACACTTAGAGGCAGTAAATCCAGTTGTTTTAGGACAAACTAGAGCAAAACAATTTTTTCATGGTGATAAAAAAAGAAATAAAGTAATTCCAATATTGCTTCACGGGGATGCAGCTTTTGCTGGTCAAGGAATTGTGGCAGAGTGTTTTGCGATGTCAGGACTTCCAGGTCATAACACTGGGGGCACAATACACATTATAGTAAATAATCAAATTGGATTTACTACAAGCCCAAGGTTTGCACGTTCATCACCATATTCATCTGATGTGGCCAAAATGGTGGAGGCACCAATACTGCATGTTAATGGAGATAATCCTGAGGCAGTAGTTTATGCAACACGAATTGCAACAGAGTTTAGATTAAAATTTAATAGAGATGTTGTTATTGATCTTTGGTGTTACAGAAGATTTGGTCATAACGAAGGAGATGAACCATCTTTTACACAGCCTTTAATGTATAAAAAAATTAGATCTCATCCATCAAGTGTAAAAGTTTATGGAGATCAGTTAATTAGTGAAGGAATGTATTCAGAACAAGAATTAAAAGAAAAAATTGATACATTTAAAAATTTATTAGACGAACAGTTTAAAAGTGCAAAAGACTATAATCCAAAAATAACTTGGTTTGAAGGTACCTGGTCTAGATACAAACCTGCGCCAGGAAAAGACAAACGTGGAATAAGTGGTGTACATATCGAACAATTAAAAGCTATCTCAGATAGAATTAATGTTATACCAAGTGAAGTAAATCCTCATAAAACTATTTCAAAAATTTTTGAACTAAGAAAAAAATCAATTGATGAAGGGACAGGTATTGATTGGGCAACCGCAGAGTCCCTTGCATTTGGCTCTCTACTGCAAGAAGGTTTTCCAGTCAGATTAGTTGGTCAAGATTCTGGAAGAGGAACATTTAGTCAAAGACATTCTGTACTTAGAAATCAAGTTGATAATTCAAGATATATACCTCTAAATAATATTTCAAAAGATCAGAAACAATATGAAGTTGTAGATAGTTTTTTATCTGAATTGGCAGTTTTGGGCTTTGAATATGGATACTCATTAGTAGAACCAAATACATTAACTTTATGGGAGGCTCAATTTGGAGATTTTGCAAATGGAGCCCAGGTAATTGTTGATCAATTTATTGCGTCAGGAGAGAGAAAATGGTCTCGAGCATCAGGTATTGTAATGTTATTACCTCACGGTTATGAAGGTCAAGGACCCGAACACTCTTCTGCAAGATTAGAAAGGTACTTACAACTTTGTTCAAATGATAATATGCAAGTTTTAAATTGCACAACACCAGCAAATTATTTTCATGCATTAAGAAGACAAATAAATAGAGATTTCAGAAAACCGCTCATAATAATGACACCAAAATCTTTATTAAGAAATAAATATTGTGTATCGAATTTAGTAGACTTTACTAGAAAAAATTCTTTTCACAGAGTTTTATGGGATCATGCAATAGATCCTGAAACTACTGGATTCATAAAACTAAAAGAAGCTTCAAAAATGCGTAAAGTTATAATGTGTTCAGGAAAAGTTTATTTTGATCTTTTAGAGGCAAGAGAAAAATTAAAAGTAGACGATGTTGTAATTTATAGAATTGAACAATTATATCCTTTCCCAGCAAAAACATTGGTAAATGAATTAAAGCCATATGCAAATTCTGCTAAATTTTACTGGTGTCAAGAGGAACCAAAAAATATGGGTGCATGGTTTTCAGTTAGAGATTATATTCAATGGACATTAGACAACATTAAGGCTAATAATAACCAAATTTCTTATATTGGAAGAAGCCCAGATGCATCTCCTGCAACTGGATATGCAAAAAGGCATATTGCACAACAACAAGAAATTATTAAAAAAGTATTTGAATAAAATTAAATGAGTGAAAAAATTGTCGTTCCTGTTTTAGGCGAAAGTATTACTGAAGCCACCGTTGCTAAATGGTTAAAAAAAGAGGGTGATCATGTTGAAGCAGATGAGCCTATCGTAGAATTAGAAACGGATAAAGTAAATTTAGAAGTGCCTTCACCAATAGATGGTGTTTTAAGTGAAATAGTTTCAAAAGATGGATCAACAGTTGAGGTTGGGGCTTTATTAGGGTCTATTAGTCAAAATGGATCTGCTACATCTCCAAAACAACCCCAAGTAAAAAAAGAACCAGAAATTAAAAAAGAAAATAATGTTGTTAATTTAGAAACACCAAAGAAAAAAGAAATTAAGGTAGAAAAACAAAAAGAAGAAGATGCTCCTTTAAGATTAACAAAAGAGGTTAAAAAACCAAAATCTCCAACAAATTTAAATAATTCTAAACAGGTTTTATCTCCAGCAGTGAGAAAAATGGTAGAAGAAAAAAAAATTGATCTAAGTAGAGTAAGAGGTTCTGGAAAAGATGGAAGAGTTTTAAAAGGAGACCTTATTAGTTTGATGGGGGCAAACCCACCACCTTCTGAAAGAAAAGCTCAATTTGGTGAAGAAGAAAGAATCAAAATGAGCAGACTAAGATTAACTATAGCGAAGAGATTAAAGCAGGCTCAAGAAAATGCAGCATTGTTAACTACATTCAATGAAGTTGATATGACAGGCATAATGGAAATGAGAAAAGAGAATCAAGAAGATTTTCAAAGCAGATATGGAATTAAATTAGGATTTATGTCATTTTTTGTAAAAGCTTGTGTGGCAGCTTTAAAAACATTCCCAGCAGTAAATGCAGAAATTGATGGAGAGGAAATCATTTATAAGAACTACTACAATATTAGTTTTGCTGTTGGAACAGACAAAGGACTTGTAGTGCCAGTTTTAAGAAATGCAGACGAACTATCTTTCGCGGACATCGAAAAAGATATTAAAGTAATTTCTGAAAAAGCTAGAGATGGAAAATTAACGATTGAGGATTTACAAGGTGGTACATTTACAATCAGTAATGGAGGTGTATATGGATCAATGCTATCAACACCAATATTAAATTTGCCTCAATCTGGAGTTCTAGGAATGCACAATATTGTAGAAAGACCTGTTGTTGTAGATGGGGAAATTAAAATAAGACCAATTATGTATTTAGCGTTATCTTATGATCACAGAATTATTGATGGAAAAGAATCAGTCTCTTTTTTAAAAATGGTAAAAGAGAACTTAGAAGATCCAAGAAGGTTATTTTTAGATATTTAAATGGCAGAAAAATTTCAAGCAGTTGTTATAGGTGGTGGTCCTGGTGGATATGTTTGCGCAATTAGATTGGCTCAATTAGGTTTAAAAACTGCATGTATAGAATCTAGAGGATCTTTAGGCGGAACATGTCTTAATGTTGGATGCATTCCTTCAAAAAGTTTACTAAATTTATCTGAAGAATTTCATAAAGTTAAATCTTTATCAAACAAAGGTATAGAGGTTGGTGAAGTTAAATTGAATTTAGAAAAAATGATGAAGAGTAAGGATAAAGCAGTAACTGTTCTTACAAAAGGCGTAGAGTTCTTATTAAAGAAAAATAAAGTTTCTTACTTTAGAGGTCATGGAAGTTTTAAGTCACAAAATGAAATTTTAATTAAAGATGAAAAAGGAAATGAAACTTTAATTGAGGCTGAAAAAACTGTCATAGCTACAGGTTCTGTGCCTGTATCGCTTCCAGGAATAGAATTTGATGAAGGTATAATTGTTTCATCTACAGGTGCATTAAAATTAAATAAAGTTCCAAAAAAAATGGTTGTAGTTGGTGGTGGTTATATTGGTTTAGAGATGGGATCAGTTTGGTCAAGACTTGGATCAGAAGTTCATGTTGTAGAATTTTTGGATCATATTACGCCTGGAATGGATAATGAGATTTCAAAAGAATTTATGAAAATATTAAAGAAACAAGGAATTACTTTTCATATGCAACATAAAGTAGAAAAAATTAATAAAAATAATAGCGGCGCTGTTGTTTCTACTACAGATAAAGATGGTAATAAAAAAGATTTTGATTGTGATGTTGTTCTAATTTCTGTGGGCAGAAAAGCAAACACTAATGGATTAAACTTAGATGTTACAGGTGTAGAACTTGATGAAAGAAACAGAGTAAAAACTGATAAAAACTTTCGAACAAATATGAACAATATTTATGCTATAGGTGACGTAATACAAGGACCAATGTTAGCTCACAAAGCTGAAGACGAAGGTATAGCTGTTGCAGAGATTATTGCAGGTCAATCCGGCCATGTTAACTATGATACAATTCCAGGAGTAGTTTATACGACACCAGAAGTCGCTTCTATTGGAAAAACAGAAGAGCAATTAAAAGAAAATAATATTGGTTATAAAATAGGTAAGTTTTCATTTATGGCGAACTCTAGAGCAAAAGCCATTGACGATGCAGAGGGTTTTGTAAAAATTTTAGCTGATGAAAAATCAGATAGAGTTTTGGGTGCTCATATAATTGGACCACACGCTGGTGAGTTAATTGCAGAAATAGGTATAGCAATGGAATTTGGTGCTAGCTCTGAAGATATAGCCAGAACTTGTCATGCACATCCAACTTTTTCAGAAGCTGTGAAAGAAGCTGCGTTGTCTGTAGACAAAAGAGCAATACACTCTTAATTAAAAATATATAAATCATTAACTTTTAATTTAGCTATTATTAGGATATTTTTTTGAATTGCTATGAATAGTGATTTATTCAATAAAATATATAATGAATTAGATCTTTTATGGGAAAAAAATTCAATACTATCAAATTTTGTTGAATTACCTCAGGCTTTAAATTTCAATAATATAAAAAGTAATTACATTAAATCTGCAAAAAAATTTTATAATTGGAAAATAGATACTAAAAAAAATAGCAATATTCATAATTTGATTAGAGAACTTTCTCCAAAAATTAATTGGAAGCAAAATTACAGTGAAAAAGATGTAGGAAAAAAATTTTTGGAAAACTTTTGTTATTTTGAGTTTATTGGTCCCGAAGGTATTTTTATATCAAATGAAATAAGTGTTTATTTTATATTTTTTGATAAAAACACATTTTATACGTGGCACCATCATGAAGCGGAAGAAATATATTTTGTATTAAGTGGTAAGGCGAAATTTGAGAGTTATGGAGATAAATCAGAAATTTTGGGACCAAATCAAGCTAGATTTCACAAAAGTTTTCAACCTCACTCATTAACAACGCAAGAAGATAAATGTTTATCAATTGTGGTATGGAGGGATAAACTTGATTCAGAGGTTTCAGTAGTAAAAATATAGACTTATTATCATAAGAATGAAATTTCCAATTCTTTTACCTAATATTTTCAATCATCCATTTACTTATGAAAGTGATATTAAATTAGATATTGGAGATTATGTAGAGGTTCCATTTGGTAAGTCAAAAATGACAGGTATTGTTTGGAATGAATTTGAAAAAAAGAGTAACAAAAATTTTAAAGTAAAAAAGATTATTAAAAAATTAAATTTACCAAAATTAAATAAAAATTTTATTCAGTTTTTGAATAGTTTTTCTGACTATAATTTAATTCCAAAAGGGATGTCATTAAAATTACTATTATTGAGCAGCAACGCTATAGAAAAAGGAGACCTTAAAAAACTTGAAGAATTTAAAAAGTTACAAAATCCATTAAATTTTGAATTAAATAATGAACAACATAAATCACTCAAAGAAATGAATAAATTAAATGATAGATTTAGAGTTCATGTGTTACAGGGAACAACAGGGTCTGGAAAAACTATTGTTTATTTTTATGCATTAAAAGAAATTTTATCAAATAATAATCAAGGCTTAATATTGTTACCAGAAATTGGATTAACCAATCAATTTGAAAAAAAATTTTATGAATTTTTTGGTTTTAAACCAGCTATCTGGCATTCAGGAATTTCAAAGAAAAAAAAAGAAATAATTTGGAATGGTATTGCAACAGGAAAGATTAAAGTTGTTATTGGTGCAAGGTCATCAATGTTTTTGCCTTTTAAAAATTTAAAGATGATTGTTATTGATGAGGAACATGATCAATCATTTAAACAAGATGAAGGAGTTATTTATCATGCAAGAGATATGGCAATATTAAGAGCTTCTTATGAAAATATTCCTGTCAACTTAGTTACAGCAGTACCTTCAGTTGAAACTTTTGAAAATATAAAAAAACAAAAATATTCGGTTTCAAAATTAAAAAAAAGATACAAAGATGCTTCTTTACCAAAATATGAAATAATTAATTTAAATAATACAAAATTAGAAAAACAATCATGGTTATCAAATGAAATTATAAATAGAGTAAATGAACATTTAGATAAGAAAGATCAAATTTTATTCTTCTTAAATCGTAGGGGATTTTCACCTAACGTAATATGTAAAAAATGTTTTAAAAAATTTGAATGCCCTTATTGTTCGATTAATTTAGTTTATCATAAATCATCAAATAATCTTTTATGTCATTACTGTGGCCACAAAACATCTCTAAATAGGGATTGCAATGAAGATGGAAAATGCGATTATTATTTTAGTGGACCTGGGGTTGAAAGAATCTACGAAGAAGTTAAGAAAAAGTTTCCAAAAAGATCTATTGAGATTTTCTCAAGCGATACAATGAATAAAAAAAGTTCTAAAGAAAAATTAGAAAAAATTATTGATAATAAAATTGAAATTTTAATTGGCACACAGCTTATTTCAAAAGGTTTTCATTTCCCAAGTCTCAATTGTATAGTTGTAGTCGATATTGATTTTTCAACACAAGGACATGATTTGAGAGGTGCTGAAAAGAATTTACAATTATATCATCAACTTTCTGGGAGAGCTGGTCGAACTGGTAATCCTGCAACTGTATATTTCCAAACTTATAATAAAAATATTAAGATGGTTTCAGATTTAACAAATGAAAATCCAGAAATTTTTTTAGAAAAAGAAATTCAAATTAGAAAAACAAATAACTTACCCCCATTTCAAAGATTTATTTCTCTAATATTATCTGGGAAAGATCAGACAAAATTAAAAAAAGAGTCTTTTAAATTAAAAGAATCTCTTCAAAATAAAATTTCAGGAAAAATATTAGGTCCTGTGAATGCTCCTATCTATAAAATCCAAGGGAAATTTAGGATAAGATATTTAATTAGAGGATCAAAAACTATAAAATTGCAAAATTCATTATCAGAAATAATCTCAAAATATAAGTTTCCAGCTGGAATAAAACTTTCAGTTGATGTTGATCCGATTACCTTCAATTAATGGCTTAAAAAAAGACTTTTTGACATAATGTGCGACTTGAAGATACGTCGACCATATGTTAATTAAACCGTGTTTTTTAAATAAAATTACTTCATTAATAGGTAAATAAATTGAGTTCGAATAGCGATTTTTCAAATACTTCTTCAAAAAGATACGCTCTAGCTTTGTTTGAATTATCAGATGAGTCAAAAAAATTAGATGTAATTGAAGAACAAATTAATGCAATTTTACAATTAATTACAGCAAGTAAAGATTTTAATAATTTAATTAAAGATCCAACTACTAACCAAGATGATCTAGTAAAAGTGATCACAAAAATTTCAGATAATTTTAAATTAGATGATTTGATTAAAAACTTTCTTATATTTTTAGTGAATAAAAGAAGATTTTTCTATGTTGAGCAAATAATGAAGGGTTTTGTTGAAATTTGTTCAGAAAAAAGAGGTGAACTTAAAGCTGAATTAAAATCTGCAAAAGAACTTTCAGGTGATGAATTAAACAAAATTACTGATGAGCTAACAAAAAATTTTAGTTCAAAAATAAAATTAAACTATAAACATGACAAAAGTTTAATTGGAGGTTTAATTGTACAAGTAGGCAGTACAATGGTTGATACTTCCATCAAAAATAAACTACAACAAATCGAAAATAGAATGATAGAGGCATAAATGGAAATAAATCCTTCAGAAGTAACAAAGATATTAAAAGAGCAAATTAAAGATTTCGGAGATAAAGCCGAAGTATCAGAAGTAGGACAAGTTTTATCAGTTGGAGATGGTATTGCTAGAATATATGGACTAGATAATGTTCAGGCCGGAGAAATGGTCGAATTTTCTGATGGTTCAAAAGGAATGGCCTTAAACTTAGAAAGTGAAAATGTTGGTGTTGTAATTTTTGGTGATGATAGAAACGTTAAAGAAGGAGACGTTGTTAAAAGAACTGGAAATATTGTTGATACACCAGTGGGAAAAGAATTATTAGGAAGAGTTGTTGATGGTTTAGGAAATCCAATAGATGGCAAAGGTGCATTTGATAAGAATGTTAAGAAAACTAGAGTTGAAGTAAAAGCACCTGGTATTATTCCAAGAAAATCTGTGAGTGAACCGATGCAAACAGGTTTAAAGTCAATTGACAGTTTGGTGCCAATCGGAAGAGGGCAAAGGGAATTAATTATTGGTGACAGACAAACAGGTAAAACTGCAGTTGCAATTGATGCAATTATTAATCAAAAGAAAATTAACGAGTCTGGTGACGAAAAACAAAAATTATATTGTATTTACGTTGCGGTAGGACAGAAGAGATCAACTGTTAGACAGATACAAAAAACTCTAGAAGAAGCTGGGGCAATGGAATACACAACGATTGTTGCTGCCACTGCATCTGACTCAGCTCCATTGCAATTTTTAGCTCCTTATACTGGTTGTGCAATGGGAGAGTTCTTTAGAGATAATGGTATGCATGCTTTAATCATTTATGATGATTTATCTAAACAAGCAGTTGCTTATAGACAAATGTCACTTCTTTTAAGAAGACCTCCAGGAAGGGAAGCTTATCCAGGTGACGTTTTTTATTTGCATAGTAGATTGTTAGAACGTGCTGCAAAACTAAGTGATGAACATGGCGGCGGTTCTTTAACAGCATTACCGATCATTGAAACTCAGGGTGGTGACGTTTCTGCTTTTATTCCAACTAATGTAATCTCAATTACAGATGGTCAGATTTTCTTGGAAACAGAATTATTTAACCAAGGAATTAGACCTGCAATTAACGTTGGATTATCCGTATCAAGGGTTGGATCATCTGCTCAAACGAAGGCCATGAAAAAGGTTTCAGGATCTATGAAACTTGAATTAGCTCAGTATAGAGAGATGGCAGCTTTTGCTCAATTTGGATCTGATCTAGATGCATCTACTCAGCAACTTCTAAATAGAGGATCAAAATTAACAGAGTTACTTAAGCAAAAACAATATTCACCTATGACTGTGGCAGAACAGGTAATTTCAGTATTCTGTGGAGTAAAGGGATATTTAGATGATATTGAACTTAAAGATATCGCAAACTTTGAAACAAAAATTATTGAGAAGTGTAAATCAGATAAACCAGAGATAATTGAGTCTATTCAAAGCTCGGGTAAACTTGAAGAAGATACTGAAAAACTTCTTGTGGATCTAGTTAAACAATTAAAAGAAAGCTTAAAATAATCAAAAATGGCAAGTTTAGATGATCTGAAGAAAAGAATAGCTAGTGTAAAATCTACGCAAAAGATAACAAAAGCTATGAAAATGGTTGCAGCTGCAAAGTTAAGAAGAGCTCAAGATAGTGCAGAGAAGGGACGACCATATTCAGAAAAAATGAATAACGTCATTTTAAACTTATCTAATGGTATATCTGATAAAGAGAATGCTCCAAGATTATTATCTGGAACAGGGAGTGATAAAATACATTTATGCGTTGTAATGACTTCTGACAGAGGTTTGTGTGGTGGTTTTAATACAAACATAATTAAAAAGGCTAAAGCATATTTCTCAAAAATAAGTGAAGAAGGTAAGGAGTTAAAAATTATTACTGTGGGTTCAAAAGGCAATGATCAATTAAAGAGAGTTTTTGGAGACAAGATAATTGAGAACATTTCTTTTAAAAATTCAAAAAATGTAAATTATTTTGATGCAGATAAAGTTGGTAAAATGATAATAGAGAAATTTGAAAAAGAAGAATTTGATGTTTGTACAATATTCTATAATCAATTTAAAAATGTAATTACCCAGATACCTCAAGCCCAACAAATCATACCTCTGGAAGCTGATAAAAAAGATGGTGAGTTAGATAGTAGTAGTTACGAGTTTGAACCAGATGAAGATGAAATTTTAAGCAATTTGTTGCCAAAAAATATTTCAACACAAATATTTAAGGCAATGTTAGAGAATTCAGCTAGCGAACAAGGGTCAAGAATGAGTGCAATGGATAACGCAACCCGAAACGCAGGTGAAATGGTTGATAAGCTAACTATTGAGTACAATAGAAGCCGTCAAGCAGCAATTACAAAAGAACTAATAGAAATCATATCAGGAGCAGAGAGTTTATAATTATGAGCAAAGGAATAATTACACAGGTTATTGGAGCCGTAGTAGACGTTAAATTTGAAGGAGAGTTACCAGAAATTTTAACTGCATTAGAATGTAAAAATGGAGATAACAGACTTGTTTTAGAAGTAGCACAGCACTTAGGTGAAACTACTGTAAGAACAATTGCAATGGACGCAACTGAAGGTCTTAAAAGAGGTGATGAAGTAGTAAACACAAATGCTCCAATTCAAGTTCCTGTAGGTCCTGAAACTTTAGGAAGAATTATAAATGTAGTCGGTGAACCTATTGATGAAAGAGGAGAAGTTAAAACTAAAGAGACTTGGCCAATTCACAGAGCTGCTCCAGAATTTAATGACCAATCGACTGAAACTGAAATTCTAGTTACTGGAATTAAAGTAATCGATCTTTTAGCGCCTTATGCAAAGGGTGGTAAAATTGGATTATTTGGTGGTGCAGGTGTAGGTAAGACAGTACTTATTATGGAATTAATTAACAACGTTGCAAAAGCGCATGGTGGTTTTTCAGTTTTTGCTGGCGTTGGAGAAAGAACTAGAGAAGGGAATGATCTTTATCATGAAATGATAGAGTCTGGAGTAATTAAAAAAGATGGAGCAGGCTCAAAAGCTGCATTAGTTTATGGACAGATGAACGAACCTCCAGGAGCAAGAGCAAGGGTTGCTTTAACAGGATTAACTGTTGCTGAATATTTTAGAGATCAAGAAGGTCAAGATGTATTGTTTTTCGTTGATAATATTTTTAGATTTACCCAAGCAGGATCAGAGGTATCAGCTCTTTTAGGAAGAATTCCTTCAGCTGTAGGATATCAACCTACATTAGCTACTGACATGGGTAACTTGCAAGAAAGAATTACAACAACTAACAAAGGTTCAATTACTTCTGTACAAGCTATTTATGTACCTGCGGATGACTTGACTGACCCAGCTCCTGCTACATCATTTGCTCACCTTGATGCTACTACAGTATTATCAAGGCAAATAGCAGAGATTGGTATTTATCCAGCAGTAGATCCACTAGATTCTACTTCAAGAATATTGGATCCAAGAATTGTTGGAGACGAACATTACAGAGTTGCTAGAGAAGTTCAAAAAGTACTTCAAACATACAAGTCTTTACAAGATATTATTGCCATTCTTGGAATGGATGAATTATCTGAGGAAGATAAATTAATTGTTGCAAGAGCAAGAAAAATACAGAGATTTTTATCTCAGCCATTTTTCGTAGCAGAAGTATTCACAGGATCACCTGGTAAATTGGTAGATCTAGAGTCTACAATTAAAGGTTTTGCGGCTATTTGCAGAGGTGAATATGATCATTTACCAGAAGCCGCTTTTTACATGGTAGGAACAATTGAAGAAGCCATAGAAAAAGCAGAGAAGATGGAAAAAGAAGCTGCAGCCTAATGAGTGAAGAGTTTAAAATAGAAATAGTAAATCCAGAGCAATCATTTCTTTCAAAAGAGGATGTTACTGAGGTGATCGTTCCAGCCTATGAGGGTGAAATGGGTATTTTAAAAGATCATATTTCTATTATCTCATTTTTAAAACCGGGGATCATAAAAGTGAACTCTAAGTCTGGTGAAGAAAGTTTTTATGTTGAGGATGGAATTGTTGAATTTAAAGATAACAATCTTTCAATTCTAACAAGTTCCATCTTTAATATGAAAGATATGAATGGTGACAAGAAAGCAGAGATGTTAAAATCTGCAGAGGAAGCATCAAATAACGCAGAAATAACTGATCAAGCTAAATTTATTATTGATCAAAAAATTGAAGTTTTAAAAACTATCAATTAATAATTTTTTCAACTTTTCTTTGAACTTCCTGATATAAATCTAGCTTAAAATTAACAACTAATTTTGTAATTTCACTAAGCTCAACCCACTTCCACTCCAAAAATTCCGGATGTTTTGTATTTATGTTGATTTCACTATCTTCTCCAATAAATCTCATTACAAACCATTTCTGAGTTTGTCCTTTATACTTACCTTTCCATATTATTCCTAAAAGATGATCTGGTAGATTATAAGTAATAAATCCATCTAACTCTTTGATTAGCTCGACAGACTTTATACTTGTTTCCTCATCTAATTCTCTAAACGCAGCAGTTAAGAAATCTTCATTTTTATCTACACCACCTTGAGGCATTTGCCAAAAATTTTTAGGATTGTCTATTCTTCTAGCTACAAAAACTTTATTATTTTTGTTCAAAACAACAATGCCAACACCACTTCTATAAGGTAGATCTTGAAATTCTTTCTTCATTAACCGTTAAGAAGTTTTAATGCGTAATTTAGTTGATTGTCAGTTTCAGTTTTTATTTTGAATTCATTTCCTTCTTCATTAATTTCAATATCAGGTGTTACACCAACTTCAGAAATTGAAGTACCAGAAGGAAGATAATATTTTGCGATTGTTAATCTTATTGCACCTTCATTTCTCAAAGGAATAATGGATTGTACTGATCCTTTTCCATAACTATTTTCACCTAAAATAATTGCTCTTTTATGATCTTTTAAAGCTCCAGCAACAATTTCTGAAGCTGAAGCTGAACCATAGTTAATTAATACTATTAGTGGTTTACCCCCAGTTAAATCACCATCTCTTGCAAACCATTTTCTATTTTCAGATGCTTTTCTGCTTTTCGTAGAAACAATTTCACCATTATCTAAAAAATAATCTGTGATCTTAATTGCTTGTGAAAGAAGTCCACCAGGATTATTTCGTAGATCTAATATAAATCCTTTAAGTTTTTTTTCATTATTTAGATCATTTATTCTTTTTTTTATTTGTTGAGCGCTATTCTCGTTGAACGAAGTCAATCTCAAATATCCAATATTTTTATCAAGCAAATCTGATTTTACAGATTGAATTTCAATTATTTCTCTAGTTAAAGTGAATGTTAATGCTTTCTTAACTCCTCGTCTTCTAACTGTTAATTCAATATCAGAACCAACTGGTCCTCGCATAATTTCTACAGCTTCAGTAAGAGTTTTTCCTTGAACTTGTGTATCATTAATTTTTACAATGTAGTCTCCTGCTTTTAATCCTGCTCTTGATGCAGGCGTATCATCTAATGGGGTGATTACTTTTACAACACCAGCCTCCATACTAACTTCTATTCCTAATCCACCAAATTCACCACTAGTCTCAGTTTGCATTTCTTCAAAATTTTCTGGTGACAAATATGCAGAATATGGGTCTAAAGATTGAAGAAGCCCATTAATTGCAGAGTCCATACTTTCAGATTGATTGATATCCTCAACATATTCTTCATTAATTTTTTCGAGCACTTCTCCAAAAAGATCAATTTTTTTATAAATATCGCTTTCACTTGAAATTGCTAAAGTTGAATTTAAAAATAAAAATAAAGCTAAGGTAAATATATAAACTTTTTTCATATCATTACTTTTTCTTTTGGAATGAGTTCAGACCACATTTTTTCTAACTCATAAAATTTACGTTTTTCAGGGTGAAAAATATGAACAATTAAATCAATACCATCTACTAATTTCCATTCAGAACTTTCTTTACCTTCTATACGAGAATCTATTAGCCCATTTGATTTAAATTTTTCTAAAACTTGCTCGGATAGAGCCTGAATATGCCTTGAGGAAGTTCCACTCGCAATTATCATATAATCAGCCATTGAACTTTTGTCTTTTAGATCAATACTAATTATGTCCTGAGCTTTGTTTTGATCAAGTGTGTCTATAACAACTTGTTTGAGAGAATCAATTTTATCCATTAATTAAATTTAGATTATCAAATTTTTCTTAATTGAGAAGATGAAATGTTAACCTTCTTAAATTCAATGAATTCTAAATTATTAGGATTTTTATTTATGTAAGTCTTTGAATTTAATGATTTTCTTTTATAACCCTGCCTATCAAAGACCAATATATTACATTTTTTTGAAATTTCTTTAGATTTGTGCCATTTGTGAAAATTAATTAAATTATCCGCACCCATAATAAAATATATCTCTGAGTTAGTGCTTTTTTTTAGAAAATTTATTAAATCAACAGTTTTATTTGACTTAATTACTTTTTCTAAAAATTTTATTTGAATATATTTTTTTTTGATTGTTAATTTTTTACAATCTTTTATTCTTTTCGATAAAGAATTTTCACTTTTATTTTTAAAAGGATTTTTTTCAGTAATAGCCCAGATAATTTTTTTTAAATTATATCTTTTTTTAGCCTCAACAGATATGGCCAAATGACCTTTATGTGGAGGGTCAAATGATCCACCGAGAACTCCAATTTTATCCTTAATTTCTGATTGCACCATTACTTTTAATTTCATATTTATAAGACACTAATTGATTGAGTCCCACAGGTCCTCTTGGTGGTATTTTGTTAGTTGAAATACCAACCTCACCACCAAAGCCAAACTCCCCACCATCAGCAAATTGAGTCGATGTGTTGTGCATCGCTATTGAACTTTTTACTCTTGTTAAAAATTTTTTAGCTTTTTTATTATTTTTTGTAATGATGGAGTCTGTATGCATAGTACCAAATTTATTTATATGAATAATTGCTTCATCAATGTTTTTAACAGTTTTGATCGAAACAGTTGGAGATAAATACTCAGTAATCCAATCTTTGTTCTTAGCTAATTTTACTTTACCTTTAAATTTTTTCTTAAATTTTGTATCTCCTATCAATTTACATTTATTATCGTATAATTTTTTGAAGATAAAATTGATATTGTTTTGAGAAATTTTTTCATGAATTAAAAAAGTTTCTGTAGCACCACAAATAGCGGTATTTCTCATTTTTGAATTAAAAATAATATTTGAAGCTATTTTCATATTTGCTTCATTATCAATGTAAGTATGACAGATTCCTTCTAGATGGCCTATTACAGGTATTTTTGACAATTTCTGAACTTTTTGAACTAATGTTTTTCCACCACGCGGAACAATAACATCAATATAATTTTGCATCTTTGATAACATTAAATCGACAAAGCCTCTATTTTTTGAATTAATAAATTGAACATAATTTTTATTAATATTATTCTTTTCGAGAGATTTTCTAAAAAGATCTGAAAGTATTTTATTTGTATTTATGGCTTCAGAACCTCCTCTTAAAATTACAGCATTACCAGACTTGAAACATAATGATGAGACATCACAAGTCACATTAGGTCTACTTTCATAGATCACACCCATTACACCTAAAGGGATTGATACTCTTGAAATTTTAAGTCCATTTGGTCTTTTCCAAGTTTCCAATACTTTATTACATGGATCTTTTAACTTAATTATTTTTTTAATAGAGAATAATATTTGATCTATTTTTTTTTCATCAAGCTTTAATCTTTCAATTAAATTATTTTTAATCCCTTTTTTAATTGCAAAATTGATATCTTTCTTATTAGAAATTATGATCTTAGTTTTATTTTTCTTTATTAATAAAAAATAGTCGTTTAGAACTTTATTTTTTACTTTTTCACTTAAATTTTCTTGTAAAGCAATTTTGGAATTGTAACCAATTTTCAAAAGTTCTTTTTTCATATTATTTCAACCATATCATCTTTATGAATTACCTCAGATTTAGATACATAACCTAAAATTTTTTCTATTTCGTTTGAATGTTTTCCGAGAATTTTCTTTATTTCGTCTGATGAAAAAGATGCCAGGCCTCTTGCAATCTCTTTATCTCTTTTATTGAGCACTTTGATATGGTCTCCTTTATTAAATTTTCCTACCACTTTTTTTATTCCTGCAGCTAATAAGCTTTTGCCATTACCAAGAGCTTTGTTCGCTCCGTCGTCAATTATAACAGAACCTTTAGGTGAAATTGAACTTAAGATCCATTTTTTTCTAGCATCTAATTTTGATAATTTAGAAACAAATAAAGTGTAATTATCTCCATTCAAGATATGTTGTATTGGATGATTTTTGAGACCATTAGCAATAATCATATTACTACCTGAAAGTTGACAAATTTTTGCAGCTTCAATTTTTGTTTTCATACCACCACTTCCGTATTCATTTATCCCTTTGATATTAACTCCCGTAAGATCTTGTTCTATATCTTTAATTTCTTTAATTAGTTTTGCTTTATTATTTTTCTTTGGGTTATCTGTGTAAAGACCATCGACATCTGAAAAAAGAACTAAATTGTCTGCATTAATTATTTGAGCTACTCTTGATGCTAAACGATCATTGTCTCCATATTTTATTTCGCTTGTAGCAATAGTATCGTTTTCATTTACAACAGGAATATAGTTTAGATTAAATAGATTTTCAAAAGTACGCCTTGCATTAATAGATCTTCGTCTTTGCTCAGTGTCTTCTAAAGTTAATAAAATTTGTGAAATATTTATCTTAAACTTAGAAAAAATTTCAGAAAATAAATTCATTAATTCGATTTGACCTATTGATGCCATTGCTTGACTTTTATCAAGTTTTAAATTTTTTTTTAAAATATTCATTTTTTTACAACCCATTGCAATCGCTCCTGAACTAACAATTACAATTTTTTGATTTAATTTTCTTAAATTTTTTACATCTTCAGCAAAACTAGTAAGCCACTTTTTTCTCACTCTTTTTTTATGATCAATTAATAATGACGAACCTATTTTAATTACTGTAATTTTAGAATTTTTAAGCGACATAATTAATTAATTTAGATTTAAGTTGTGCAATTGAATTTTTATCAAGTGTAGACAAAGTTATAATCTCGCAATTTATATTTTTTGAAAATTCTAATATAATTTCATCTATTATATCTTTATCAACCAAGTCTGTTTTATTAAGTACGACAATTTCTTTTTTCTTCATCATCTCAGAGCTATAATTGGCAAGCTCTTTTTTAACCTGATCATATGACTCTTTTATATCAAGATTTGTGATGTCAATTAAATGTAGTAATGACTTACATCTTTCAATATGTTTTAAAAATTGAATCCCAAGACCTACTCCTTCGTGAGCACCTTCAACTAAACCTGGGATATCTGCTAATACGACTTCTTTATCATCATATTGAGCTACACCCAAATTAGGATTTAATGTTGTAAATTTATAATTAGCAATCTTTGGATTTGCATTTGTAATAGCTGCTAACAAACTTGATTTTCCAGCATTAGGTAATCCAATAATTCCTATGTCTGCAATTGTTTTTAATTGTAACCAAATTGTAAATTCTTCACCTTTAGTTCCTTTTGTAAATTTTTTAGGTGCTCGATTTGTAGAACTTTTAAATCTTGTATTACCTAATCCTCCCTTGCCACCAGCAGCAGCAACAAATTTTTCACCCTCTTTTTTAAAATCGTAAATTAGTGTTTTATTATCTTCCTCAAAAACTTGAGTACCTATAGGAACTTTTAAAATTAAATCATCACCACCTTTACCAGTTCTATTTTGACCCGCACCATTGTCACCCCTTTGGGCCTTGTGATGTTGTTGATACCTGTAATCAATTAAAGTATTTAAATTTCTTTCAGATATCAAAACTACAGAACCTCCGTTACCACCATCTCCACCATCTGGTCCACCAAATTCAATAAATTTTTCTCTACGAAAACTAGGCGATCCATCACCACCATTTCCGGCTTTAATATATATCTTAACTTGATCTAAGAATTTCATAATACAACCTAATTATATTGTTGTACTATTAATTGGGCTTTACTGAAACAAATGTTCTATCTGATTTTGTTTTTTTAAAAACAACTTTACCTTTAATCACAGAAAAAATTGAGTGATCTTTTCCCATACCAACATTTTCCCCTGGAAAAATTTTAGTTCCTCTTTGTCTAACTATAATGTTTCCTGGGATTACAGATTCACCACCGTACTTTTTTACACCAAGTCTACGACCAGCACTATCTCGTCCGTTTCTAGATGATCCACCTGCTTTTTTTGTTGCCATAATTTACCTTTTATTTTGAAGCCTCTTTATTTTCAGTTTTTTTTGCAACTTTCACTGTTTTTTCAGCTTCTGATAATACTGATCCATCTTTAGAATAAATTTTATTTATTCTAATTCTTGAAAATTCTTGTCTATGACCATTCTTTCTTCTTGAGTTATGTCTTCTTCTCTTCTTAAAAATTAATACAGTTCTATTTTTGCTATTTTCAATTAACTCTGCTTCTACTTTCGCACCTGAAATTGTTGGAGCACCGATTTCTATAGTTTTGTCATCTCCGTAAGCAAGAATTTCATTAAACTCTACCTTTGAGCTTGGCTTAGAATCTTGAAGTTTTTCAATCTTCAGAATCTCTCCAGCTTTTACTTTGTATTGTTTTCCACCTGTTTTAATTACTGCGTAAGACATAATATGAAATTTAAAGTTATCGCAATATAGTCCGAGAAGACCTTTAGTCAAGCTGAATAAATTAAAAATTATCCTTTAAATCTCTCAATTTTGAGAACATTTTTACATCTTTTGCCCTTAAGAATACATTACATGCAATTTCTTCTTTCAAAGAACTTGGAATCGTAGGCTCTCCTTTTTTTACCAATGCATTAATTTTGCTAATTTTTTTGATCAATTCACTATTGCTAGGATCATTTTGCAAACAAAATTCAGCGTTTTTCGAAGTATATTCATGCCCACAATATATTAATGTTTCTTCAGGAAAACTTTTAATTATCTTTAAAGAATTAAACATTTGTTCATACGTACCCTCAAAAATTCGACCGCAGCCTAACGAAAAAAGAGTATCACCAGTAAAAAGAAAATTATCTTTATAAAAATGAAAACAAATATGACCAGAAGTATGACCAGGGATATGAAAAACTTTAGCTGTAAAATTATCTGAAGACCAGATTTCTTGGTCTTTTAGTTTAATATCAATGAAAGGTATTCTTTCTTTATCATTATTAAAACCAATTACTTTGGCATCAAATTCTTTTTTTATTAATTCATTACCCCCGACATGATCATAGTGATGGTGAGTATTTAATATATATTTTAATTTAATATTTTTTTTCTTTATAAAATCAATGATTGGATTTGCTTCACTAGGATCCACAACACACGCATAATCATTAGCTTCATCATGAATGATATAGCTATAATTGTCTTTTAGGCAAGGGATAATATGAACTTTCATTTTATTTTTCTAACACAAATATACCAAGATCTGATGTTAGATTTTTAATATTTAAGTTTGAAACTTTAATGTTTGAAAATTTATTTTCATTTAAAGCTAAAGATTTATTTAATTTAAATTGGTTTTTTTTACAAAATTCTACAAAATCTTTTATAGTACACATATGTAAATTTGGAGTGTCATACCATTCATTGGGAAGAGTTTTTGTAACAGGCATTGTTCCTTTCAAAAGTAAATGTAATCTAATTTTCCAATAACCAAAATTAGGAATTGTGACTATTGCTTGTTTTCCAACTCTTAAAAGTTCATTAATAACAAGTTGAGGATTTAGAAAAGCTTGCAAAGTTTGACTTAGTATAACGTAATCAAAAGATTTATTAGGAAATTGGATTAAATCTTTCTCAGCATCACCTTCAATAGTTATAAGACCTTTTGAAATACATTTTCTTACATTAGCTTTTGATATTTCAAGACCTCGTATATCAACATTTTTATTTTCTTTTAAGTACTGCATAAGGCCACCATCTCCGCAACCAACATCCAAAACTCGACTTTGTTTATTAATTAATTGAGTTATGATTTGAAATTCATATTTCATCTTAATAATTCCTCGTAAGATTTATCAACAAAGTTTTTAAGAACATTCAAAAAATCTGGTACATCTAATAAAAAAGAATCATGACCCTTATCTGATTCAATCTCAGCAAATCCAACATCTGCTCCAATAGAATTTAGCGCAATTACAATGTCTTTATTTTCTTGTGTTGGGTATAACCAATCCGATGTGAAAGAAATGATAAAAAATTTTGTTTTAGTTTTTTTAAAAGCTTTTGATAAATTACCACCAAACTTTCTGGGTAAGTCAAAATAATCCATTGCCCTTGTAATGTATAAATAGCTATTAGCATCAAATCTATCAACAAACACACTACCTTGATGTCTTAAATAACTTTCAATTTGAAAGTCAGCATCAAACCCAAATTTTAAATCGTCTCTTTCCTGAAGTTTTCTTCCAAATTTATTCTCCAAACCTTTTTTTGATAGATAAGTAATATGTGCTGCCATTCTAGCAACAGATAAGCCTTTACCTGGATTTAAGTTTTGATTTTGATAATTTCCTTCGTTCCAATCAGAGTCTGCCATAATTGATTGTCTTCCAAGTTCATTAAAAGCAATATTTTGAGCAGAATGACTAGATGTACATGCAATTGGTATTGCTGTTTTAGTTTTATCTGGAAAATTACTTACAAATTGAAGAACTTGCATTCCACCCATAGATCCACCAATTACAGAAAATAATTTATTAATTTTAAAATGATCAAGCAAGTTAACTTGTGCATTTACCATATCATTAATAGTGATTACTGGGAATTTAGTTCCAAAGGCTTCTTTAGTTTCAGGATCAATGTGACTTGGTCCAAATGATCCCATACATCCACCTATTACATTTGCACAAATTAAAAAATATTTATCAGTGTTAATTGCTTTTCCTGATCCAACAGCATAGGTCCACCATCCATCTTTATTTGTTACAGGATTTTTACCAGCAACAAATTGATCACCAGTCAAAGCATGAAATATTAAAATTGCATTATCTTTTCTTTCATTAAGTTTTCCATAAGTTTCATAAGCTATTGGAAAGTCACTAATTACTCTTCCACAATCTAAAGTTAATGGCTTTTTGACAATCAGCGTTTTTATATCTTTTTTATTAATCATAAATTAATGCTGATTACGAATTGTGAGAAAAAAACTTTTTTAGCGGTTTTTTTAAAGCGCTCGCAATTCAGGTAAATCAGCGCAGGGATTTTGTACTAGAAGATAATTATTATGTCAATTTTTAAAAAAACAGCTTATGTAGGTATGATTTTTAAATAAATATACATATAATTATAAATAATGAGTGTTCCCAAATTTAAAAAATTGAATCTGGAAGTATATAAACCTGGAAAATCCAAAATTAGAAATCTTAAAGATATCATTAAACTTTCAGCAAATGAGTCAGCTCTAGGAGTAAGTCCAAACGCGCAAAGAGTAATTAAATCAAAAGACTCAAAATTATATCGATATCCAGATCCACAATCAAAAGCTCTAAGAAAAACTATTTCAAAAATATTTGCATGTGATGAAAATAATGTAATTTGTGGTGCAGGTTCAGATGAGATAATTCAAATGCTTTGTCAGTTATTTTTAAATCCTAAAGATGAAGTAATAGTACCAAGATATAGTTTTCTCATGTATAGGATTTACGCAAATATTGTTGGTGCCAAAGTAATTTTTTCTGAGGAAGTTGATTATAAAATTTCAGTTAAAGAAATACTAAGAAAAGTAACAAAAAAAACAAAAATAGTTTTTATTGCTAATCCAAATAATCCAACAGGCACTTATCTAGATTATAAAGAATTAAAATTACTAAGAGATAAATTAAGAAAAAATATTCTTCTTGTTGTTGATGATGCTTATTATGAGTATATGAAAAACAAAGATTATAAGTCTGGCTTAGATTTGTTTAAATCTAAGGAAAATGTTTTTATTTTAAGAACATTTTCTAAAATTTATGGGTTGGCATCATTAAGAGTGGGGTGGGGACATGGTTCAAAGAAAATTATTAAAGAATTAAATAAGATTAAGCCACCGTTTAATGTAAATTTAATGGCCCAACTTGCCGCCGAAGCAGCTTTAAAAGACAAAAATTTTATTAATAAATCAATAAAACATAATATTTCTGAAGCAAAAAAAATAAAAAATTTTTTATCAAAGTTTAATATTTATACAAATGAGGTGACTGCTAATTTTTTACTTCTAAATTTTGACAATTGTTTTCTTTCAGCTGAAAGATTTTATAGAAAATTACAAACAAAAGGCATAATTTTGAGAAATACTTTTACTGGGTATAAAATAAAAAACAGATTGAGATTAACAATTGGTTCTGTAAAAGAAAATTCTAAATTTATGAAAGTAACTAAAAGTATTTTAAAGTAATGAAAAATATTCTTATAATAGGCTGTGGACTTTTAGGGTCATCTTTAGTTAGAAAAATTTATAAAAAAAAAATTGCTAAAAATATATATGTATATGAGAAGTCAAAAAAATATTTATCTCAAATAAAACAATTAAAATTACCTTGTAAAATTTTGACTAAATTTGACGATACTGTTTCCAATTGTGATTTAATTATTTTTTGTACACCAATGAGTGAATATAAAAATATTATAAAAAAAATAAATACTTTATTAAGTAGTAAAAACTTAGTTACTGATATTGGTTCATCAAAAATAGAAACTCAAAAGATTATAAATAAAAATTTAAATAAAAATACAAGCTGGATATCAAGCCATCCTATATCTGGGTCTGAGGTCAGTGGTCCAAAAAATGGTTCATCGACAATGTTTGATAAAAAGTGGTGTATTTTAATAAAGGACAGAAATTCTAAGACTAGAGATTTGAATAAACTTAAAAAGTTCTGGAAAAAAATTGGTTCCAAAGTTGTACTAATGAGTGCAGATCGTCATGATAAAATTTTTTCTATGACAAGTCACTTGCCACACCTAATTGCTTATAATCTAGTAAAATCTGCTCAAGATTTTGAGAACAAACAAAATTATAATTTAATTCAATTCAGCGCAGGAGGTCTAAGAGATTTTTCTAGAATAGCAGCATCTAATGAAATTATGTGGAGGGATATTTTTTTTAATAATAGTTTTAATTTATCAAAAGCAATCGATCTGTTTATAAAAAATTTACAAAGTTTTAAAAAAGATATTAGAAAAAAAAATAATAAATCAATAATTAGAAAACTTTTGTATACAAAAAAAGTAAGAGCTCAAATTTTAAGACTTAAGCATGATATAGCTAAACCCGACTTTGGAAGATCTAGTTAATTAATAAATTTTTTCAAATCATCCAAATAATGATCAAAAATTTTTGAATTATTCAAACTAGACTGGTAAATTGGTTTTCTTGCCTGAGTGGAGCTCACTGTCTTAATTGAATTAGTGTTTTTGTGATGTATTAAGCAATTCTCATCCCAATCTAAATCACAATATTTTAAAAGTTTTTTAATTTGATCCTCTGGTTTTTCCACTAAATTTTTATATTCAATATTATATATAAAACTAGGAGTGTGGTTTTCCCAATAATCCAAAATATCTTTATAAAGTTTGTAGAATTTGCCAATATCTTCAAAAGAATTTGAAAAATATGAACCCGCCATAAAATGATTTTTAAAGATTGACCAACCAACGTCAATCGGATCTCGTTTACAATTGATCACTTTTGAATTTGGAAATATCTTTTTAATAAATCCAATATATTTAAAATTTAAAGGAGCTTTATCTACGAATGCATTATTTGAATTATCTAGTAAAGAAATATTATCCATATATTCTTTATTAGAATCTAATAAGATTTCAATTTTTTTATATTCATCAAATTTTTCAATTTCTTTTTTTTTAAAAAAATTTTTATTTACAATTTTATTTAAAAAATTTAATTCTCCACCACCAAATACATTTTTATGAGAAGATAGTATTTGTTCAATCAATGAAGTTCCAGACCTTGGCATCCCTACAATGAATATAATTTTTCTATTATTGTTCGTGCTTTCATTGGGGAAATTATCTAAATTAAATAATTTTATTTTTTCAAAAAACTTTTTATCATCATTTATATTGTAGTTGGTCAATTTTTTTGAGTACTCATTTGCTTTAAAATAATTTTCAAATGATTTTTCTATATCACCTATGTCTTCATAATATTTAGCAATTGCAAAATGTAGATGTCGTAATTGATTTTTACTTAGAGAATTATCTTTTATTTTGTCTTTTATTTTTAAAAAATGAGCATTATTTTTTTTGTATTTGGTCATTGTAGATAGAATTCTATCTACTTCAGTAAAGCCTGGATTTAATTTTAATATTTTATTTAAAATATCTTTTGCTTTTTCAAATTCACCTAATGATTCATAACATAAAGAAAGATTAAACAAAGGTTGTATTAGACTATCGTTAATTTCAATGCATTTGTTATAATACTTTATAGCTTCATTTGTTGAATTTAAGTCTCTATATAAATTTCCAAGATTATTTAAGATGCTAATATGATTTGGATTTTCAGTAAGACCTCTTATAAAATAATAATTGGCTTTAGTATAATTTTGTTGATTGTAATAACTTACTCCAATATTGTTTAAAAAATGTGTGTTCTTCGGATTATGCAAAAGACCTAATTCCATAATCTTAATTGCTTCATTAAATTTTCCTAAATTTTGATATGATAAACAAATTATATTGTAGAGAACCTGATGTTTGCGCTGCTTGAGTGTTGATTTAGCTCCATTTATTACTTCCTCAAATAAACCAGCTTGAAATTTTTTTTTTAAGATTTCAAATTTTTTGTTTAGTTCAATATTATTCATAAGCTAAATATAAATAGGTTTTAATCCTGTATCATTATTAATTTTGTTTATAGTTTTATCTTTTTTCATTATTATAACTTTTCTTTTTGGACCATATGCATGTATTAGTTCTTTTTTATTAGTTTTTATTGCAACATGTCCTTTCCAAAAAATAATTTTTTTAATTAAATCTCGATAATTTTTTTTAACTTTTAAATTAGTTTTAAAAAATGGAATTTGTTTTACAGTATCTCTAGGACAAAATTCATTGTTAAAATAAAAAAACATCTGCAATAATGCTGAACAATCTAAGCCTTTATAGCTTTTTCCACCCCATTTATATTTTGTATTTAAAAATAATTTAAAAATTTTTTTGAAATCTTTTGTCTTATAGTTTAATTGATTAATATCACTTTTTTTAATCCATTTATTTTTTTCAAACTTTATAAAATTAGCATAAGAAGATAATTTTTGTATTTTAGAAGAGAAACTAAGATATAATTTAGTAGGTAAAAATTTTCTTCCAACCTTTTTATATATTTTTGATTTGAGTTTGTTAGTTTTATGTGTTGAGTAAAAATTTGAAGTATATTTTTTTATTTTTATATAACCATTGTATCTATCATATACAGTTTTTATTTTATACCAATTTTTTTTTTTATTTAAAATTTTAAATTTTTCACCATATAGTAAATCACTTACTGTTTCGGAATTATCATTTGGATGTAAATGAATATTTTTATTAATTTCTAAACAAAAAAAAAAATTATTCATTAATTTGTAATTTTTTTCTCAGGTACCACAAAATTATTAAAGAAGGAATAACCATTAAAGCAGTTAAAATGAAAAAAATTCCCCATTCTCCATTTAACCAATCAACTAAAGCACCTGATGAAGATGCTAATGTGGTTCTTCCAGCAGTTCCTATTGATGCCAACAAGGCATATTGAGTTGCTGTATAAGTTCGGTCTACTAATAAAGATATAAAAGCAACAAATGCAACAGTGGCAAACGCAGCAGCAATATCGTCAAAGATAACTGCTATTGCAAAAATAAGTTCAGATTTTTCACTCCATGCAAGCACAGTAAATAATAAATTTGTGCTTGCCATTAGCACTCCCGCTAAAAACATAGCTTTTATAGTGCCAGATCTAATTACGAAAAGACCACCTAGCAAAGTAAAAATTACTGTAGTTATCCACCCCAAGGTTTTTGAATAAATCGCAATATCAGATTTGCTAAAACCTATTTCTTTATAGAATATTATGGACATTCTTCCTAAGAAGGCTTCACCAACTTTAAATAAAAAGACAAAACCCAGTATTCCTAATGCAATTGAAAAACCATTTTTTTTAAAAAAACTTATAACAGGACCGCTTATAGTGCCACCTAACCAGGTTAAGATATCTGAAAAAATATTTTTATTACCTAGTTTTTTTGAAATTAATTCGTCATTAATTTTTTGATTTGTTTCTCTTTTAATATTTTTGTGTTCATTAATAAACATTAAACCAATATTCATTAAGATAATTAGAATACCTAAAATTAAAAAAGTAATCTGCCAATAATTTTCAAAACCTAAATTTTGAAATGACTCTGCTGAGAATAAAGCTATTACACCTCCAAGTTTATATCCACTCCACCAACCGACTACCGCCATAGCGGCACCAGCTGCCATTGATCTTCCTTCATTTTCACCAATTTGTTCAATTCTTAATGCATCAACAGTAATATCTTGAGTTGCTGAAGCTATCGCAATTAGTAATCCAACTGAGATTACTATTGCTAAGTTTTCTGTTGGATCTATTAAACTCCAAAAAATTAAAGAAATTAAAATTAAAATTTGCATTAAAACAATCCAACCTCTTCTATGACCAATTTTGTTTGTTAAAAATGGAATTTTAATTCTGTCTATAAGTGGAGCCCATAAATAATTAAAAGCATAGACACCAAAAATTAATCCTGCCCATCCAATTGTGGATCTGCTTAATCCTTCCTCTTTTAACCATAAGCTTAAGCTACTACCAATTATAACCCAAGGAAAACCTGAAATTGCTCCAAGTAAAAGAATTCTTAACATTCTCTTATCAAAATAGATTGAGAAAGTTTCTGATATAGATTGTTTTTTTATTTCAATCATTTTAATTTCTCCAAAACGCTGGCAAGAATAATACTAAAATAGCAAATAATTCCAACCTTCCTAAAATCATGCCTATTGTAAGTATCCACTTAGAAATGTCAGGTAAAGTAGAAAAATTGCCATTTGGACCTATGGTTGATCCTAGGCCCGGACCAACATTTGATATTGAAGTTGCTGCTCCTGAGATTGAAGTAATAAAATCTAATCCTGATAACGATAACAATGCAGAAAGACTGAAGAAAATTAATAAGTAAAAAAAGATGAATGAAATTATTGATGCAATAAATTTTTCATTAATTGAGTTTTGAGCATATTTGATTACAAAAATTCCTTTAGGATAAATCATTTTTTTTAATTGATTAATTAGAAATAGATATAATATTTGAAATCTAAAGACTTTTATTCCACAAGTAGTTGATCCTGCACATCCACCAATAAACATTAAAATTAAAAAAAGTACAATTGTAAAACTTCCCCAATCATCAAATTGATCATTAACATATCCTGTACCAGAGATAATTGAAATTACATTGAAAAAAATTGATCTTAAATTAAATTTATCGAACTCAACAAAACTTAAATAAATGATTAAAATAATAATTGAAAATAAAATAATCTTAAAAAAAGTTAAAATTTGACTATCTGATTTAAAGATTTGACGATCTCCATTTAAAAACTTGATATATGCAATAAACGGTAAACTACCAAAAATAATAAATGTCATTGAAACGATTTCGATATAAGCGTTATCAAAATATCCAATTGAATCATTATAATTTGAAAAGCCCCCTGTTGCGATTGTAGTCATTGAATGAGTTAAACTATCAAAATAATTCATACCAAATAACTTATAAAATACTGCACATAAAATTGTTAAAACTGAATATATATAAATAAGCCTTAATGCAATTTCTTTTGATTTTGGTAAAATTTTTTCAGAAGAGTCATTATTAGAGATTCTAAAAAGCTGCATGCCACCAACATTCATTATTGGCATTAAAGTTATTGCCATAATAATTATACCAATCCCACCAAGCCATTGTAATATCGCTCTCCACAACAAAATACTTTTTGGAGCCATCTCTAAGTTTGAGATAATTGTTGAACCAGTTGTTGTTATTCCAGACATGCTTTCAAAAAATGAGTCTGTTACTGTTAAGTTCATTGTTGAGAATATAAATGGTAAAGCACCAAATATTGCTATGCTCAACCATGATAATGCAGTCAATAAAAAAGCTTGTTGTAAATTAAGTTTTTTATCATGATCAAGATTTGATAAAAAAAACAAAGTCCCAAAAATTATTGTAACAATTGAAGCTCCAATGAATGATGAATCTAACTCTGAAAATAAAATTTGTATAAATACTGGTATGATCATAGAAATACCAAGTATTATTTGCAAAATTCCCAAAGTAAAAAAAACAGTTTTATAATTACTCATTTTGAAAGAATCATATTTTATGGTAAATAAATTTCAACTCTATAAGAAATAGTAATACTTCTTAAATTGTATTAATTAGAAAATTCAATGATTAATAAAGAAAATTTAGATAAGACAAATGCATGGCCAATTGTTGAAGCAAAAAAAATGCTGAGAGAAAGAAAGGCATTAATAGAAAAAAAAGGTAAAATAACTCTTCAAACTGGATATGGCCCTAGTGGACTTCCTCATATTGGAACTTTTGGAGAAGTAGCAAGAACATCAATGATGGTTAATGCTTTAAAACAATTAACTGATTTGCCAACAGAGATTATCACTTTTTCTGATGATATGGACGGTTTAAGAAAAGTTCCAGAAAATGTTCCAAACCAAAATTTATTAAAAGAAAATTTAAATAAGCCATTAACGCAAGTGCCAGATCCCTTTGAAAAGTTTCAAAGTTTTGGTGAACATAATAATGAAAAACTCAAAACATTTTTGGATAGTTTTAAATTTAATTATTCTTTTAAGAGCTCCACGTCACTTTATAAGTCAGGTCATTTCAATAATACTTTGAAACTTATTCTTGAAAATTATGATGGTATCATGAATATTATTCTACCAACACTCGGGAAAGAAAGACAAAAAACATATAGCCCTTTTTTACCTATTTGTCCTAAAACAGGAAAAGTTTTAGAAATACCTGTATTAGAGTTTGATAATAAAAATTCTACAATCATTTTTGATAATAATGGTGAAAAACTTGAAACATCAATATTAGATGGCGCTTGTAAGTTGCAATGGAAAGTTGATTGGGCAATGAGATGGTATGCTTTAGATATTGATTTTGAGATGTATGGTAAAGATTTAATTGAGAGTGCTATTTTATCTACAAAAATAATCAAACTTTTGGGTAAAAAAAATCCTTCAGGTTTTGCATACGAACTATTCTTGGATGAAAAAGGTGAGAAAATTTCAAAATCTAAAGGAAATGGTATTACCATTGAACAATGGTTAGATTATGCATCACCAGAAAGCCTTTCATTGTATATGTATCAAAATCCAAAAAGAGCTAAAAAACTTTATAAGGAAATTGTTCCAAAAGCAGTTGATGAGTATTTAGATTTTATTGAAAAAGCAAAGACCCAAAACGAGCTACAAACTTTAATGAATCCCGTTTGGCATGTTCATAATGGAAAGATCCCAAAAGAAAATATGATTATGTCATTCTCAATGTTATTAAACTTAGTAGAGACAAGTAATGCAGATTCTAAAGAATTGTTGTGGAAGTTTGTTAAAAAATACAAAAAAGATATAGATGAAAAAAACCACCCGATATTTGACAAACTTGTAAGTTATGCAATTAAATATTTTAACGATGTAATTAAATCACAAAAAAAATATAAAAAACCTGATGAAAAAGAATTAATTGCTTTGAGAGCTTTAATTGAAAAACTTCAGAAATGTGACGACAGTATGAAACCAGAAGATATTCAAACAGAAATTTATACTGCTGGAAAAGAAAATGGTTATGCTGAAAATTTAAGAGATTGGTTCAAACTAATTTATGAAGTTGTATTTGGAGATGAAAATGGACCAAGAATGGGATTTTTTATAAGTTTTTTTGGTGTAAATGAAACTAAAGAACTTATAAAAAGTAAATTAGAATAATGTTTTCAAATTTTAGATCTTTACTATTTAAACTAGATCCAGAAACAGCCCATAATTTAGCAATCAAAAGTTTAAAACTAAACATTGTTCCTGATATTTTTGATAATAATACAAGTGACAGTTTATTTTCTACAAAATTATTCAATAAAGAAATACCTAATCCAATAGGAATGGCTGCTGGATTCGATAAAAATGCTGAGGTTTATAATTCTTTATTCAAATTAGGGTTTGGTTTTGTAGAGGTAGGCACAATTACACCTCTCCCCCAATATGGTAATCCAAAACCCAGAGTTTTTAGACTTGTAGAGGATGAGGCTCTAATTAATAGACTGGGATTTAACAACAAAGGATCAAAGAGTGTATTGGGTAGAATTGAAAATAATCCAAAAAGAGGGGTTCTAGGAATAAATATAGGACCCAATAAAGATACCAAAGATAGACTTAATGATTATCTTATTAACTTTGAAACATTCCATGAATATGCAGATTACATAACAATAAATATATCTTCACCTAACACGGAAAATCTTAGAAATTTTCATGATCAAACTAAACTAAAGGAGTTGTTAGAAAAAATTAATTTAAGAAAAAAAGAATTAAATTCTAAGACACCAATAGTTGTCAAAATTTCTCCAGATATCATTGATAAACAAATAAATGAAATTTCAGAAATTCTTTTAGAAAATAAAATTGATGTCGCAATAATCTCAAATACTTCAGACTCTACAAGAGAAAACTTAAATGATATTCAAAAACATCAAAAAGGAGGATTATCTGGAAAACCGATTGAAGTAAAATCAAATATAGTAATAAAAAAATTTTATAAATTGTTAAAAGGTGAAATAAAAATTATCGGTGTAGGAGGGGTAGATTCAGGAAAAAGCGCATTTGAAAAATTTCTTTCAGGTGCAGATTATATTCAGCTTTATACAGGTATGGTTTATCAAGGACCAAATATTGTAAGTAAAATAAAAAAAGAGTTAAAAGAAATACTTATAAAAGAGGGAGTTAAAAATTATTCGGAAATTGTTGGAAATCATTCATAATTTGTGTTGTATTAAACTTGACGCATGAAAGATCTCCCCTTATATAGTGCCGTAAATACTATGTCTAAAAAATGCGAATTAACTGGTAAAATCCCAATGAAAGGCCACAATGTTAGTCATGCTAACAATAAGACTAAAAGAAGATTTTTACCTAATTTAAAAAAAGTTAAATTTACAAGCGAGTTGTTAAAAAGAAGTTTAAAAATAACAGTGAGCAACGCTGGAGTTAGAACTGTTGATAAAAAAGGAAGTTTTGATGAGTTTCTAAAAACAGTTAAAAATAAAAACTTATCACCGAGATTAAAAAAACTTAAAAAGAGTATTCTAATTAAATCACCCTACGTAAAAAAAGCTATCTCATCTTCTAAATCAGCTTAATGAACAGACCATTTATATTACTCTCATTTCTTATGGGAGTTATTGTTCTTATATCAAATTATTTAGTTCAATTTCCGATAAATAAATTTGACTTAGAAAACATACTTACTTACGGTGCTTTCAGTTATCCTGTTGCTTTTTTAATTACCGATCTAGCAAATAGAGTTTATGGAAAAAATAGTGCTAAAAAAATTGTTTATTTTGGTTTTTCAATAGGAATTTTATTTACATTAATTTTTTCTACAAATTTTGGTGATTTAATTTCAATTCGAATAGCAATTGGCTCTGGAACAGCATTTATAGTTGCTCAATTATTAGATGTACAAATTTTTGATAAATTAAGGAAAAAAAAATGGTTTATAGCTCCATTAGCTTCATCAATAATTGGTTCAGTTGTAGATACTTTTCTATTTTTCTCCATTTCATTTTATGGAACAGGGATATCATGGTTTACTTTAGCTTTGGGAGATTTGACTGTAAAAATATTTGTGGCGTTAGTAATGTTAATCCCTTTTAGATTATTATTTAATATTTTAAAGCCTGTTAAAATTTAGTAGAAAAATTTATAAGACAATATTTTATAAGCTAGTTTAGCTACCAAAAAATTATAAGAATTAAATCCTTTTATTGGTGCTAGCTCATTAATATCAGCACCAACTATATTAGAATTTTTTGCTGCTATTCTTATGATATTTAAAGTTTCATCCCATAATAAACCACCTGGCTCAGGAGTACCAGTAGCAGGCATAATACTCGAATCTAGACCATCCACATCAAATGTAAGATAAACAGTTTTGTTTTTAATTAATTTCTTAAATTTTTTTAAATCCCATCTAGGTTTATCTTTTGCCCAAAAAATGTTTATTCTGAATTTATTTTTTTTCAAAAAAGGTATTTCACTCTCAGAAATATTACGAATTCCGAATGATATGATAGATACATTTTTGTGATCTAAACAACGTCTGATAGCTGATGCGTGAGAAAACTTCTCTCCATTATAGCTATCTCGAAGATCAGCATGAGCATCAAAATGTAACAGACAAATTTTCTTATATTTTTTTACAAATGGATCAATACACCCAGGAGTGATAGAATGTTCACCACCAAAGGTCATAGGAAAAAGTTTTTTATCTAAAATTTCCTTATTAACACTAGCCATTTTTTTTAAGGCTTTATTAATATTTTTGTCAATTTTAAAAGTCTCTAATGTTTTAATACCTATTTTTTTGTAGGGTTCACAATTGAGCTCTTCATCATAAAGCTCAACTTGATGAGATGCTTTAATAATCTCTTTTGGGCCATTTTTAGTACCACCACCATAGCTAACAGTTTTTTCAAGTCCAAATGGGACTATAACTACTTTTTCTCTAAAATTGAATTTATTATCAACTCCAAGAAATCCTTTTTTGTTTGAAAGATATTTCAATTTAATTAAATATTTTTGAGAAATTTTTTCTTTCTCTATTTTTCCATTCACCCTTATGATAAGCATCGCTTGCTATCAAAGGTAAAACGCTAGTTGCTTCAGCAAAAACCATTTGTTCTTGTGTAACGTCTACTTTACCCCAAGAACTAGCTTCCTTTAAGGTAGAGCTACTACATGCTCCATCCCTAGAGTCAGCGACTGTTATTTGAACAGCATATTTATGCATCTCAACCTCTTTCCCAAGTAGCTCAGCACAAATTACAGTATCTTGAATAAAGTTTTTAGGCACACCTCCACCAATCATAAAAAGCCCTGAACCTTTAGATCTTATTTTTATTTCAGTTAGTTCTCTAAATTCACGAATTGAGTCTATTGTGATATGTTTTTTTGGATTATTCTCTTGATGTATAACCAAACCAAAGCCAGCACTAGAGTCTGTAAATGCAGGACAAAAAATTGGAACATTATTGTCATATGCAGTTTCGATCAATGAATCTTTTTTAATTGAATTTTCTTTTAAGTATTTTCCCATTTCCCAAATAAATTCTCTTGATGTGTAACTTCTTGGCTCTAATGAGTCTGCAATTTCACATATTTTTTTATCACACATTTGAAGTTCATCCTCATCAATGTATGTATCATAAATTCTATCTATGTAGTTTTTCCTTAGTTCTGTATCATCTTGAAATTGTGAACCTTGATAGTGTTTAAAACCTAAAGCTTCAAAAAAATCCATATCTATGATTGAAGCTCCGGTTGCAACGATTGCATCGACCATATTATATTTCACTAAATCTTTATAAATATTCATACATCCTGCTGCAGATGTAGATCCAGCAAGAGTTAAAAAAATTGTACAATCTTTATCTTTTAACATTTCATTATAAATATTAGCGGCATTAGCAGTTTCTCTAGAAACAAAAGACATCTTTTCCATTGAAGAAATTATTTTTCTAGAATCAAACGAAGTAATATCAATATGTTCTACAGGATTTTTTAAGAAATCTTTCTTACTGTTGTGTCCTAACGGCTTATTATCTGACATTAGGCAACTAATATACCTTGGTTACCACTTTTCTCAAACATGCTCATTATTGGTTTATCTTCTACTTCATAAATTAAATCTGAATAGAAACCGTTGAATTGAGTTCTAAATGTTAAACCGTAAGCACCTAATTGTCCTAATTCAATATAATCATTCTCTTTTATGTTATTTGGCAAAAGGAAAGGTCCTTTCATGTAATCCATACTATCACAAGTAGGACCATAAAAATCGAAAGCAGTTAATTTTTTTGAAATAATTTTATTTGATTGATCTTTAATCATCTTAGAAGGATAAACAATATTTGGAGTACCAGCATCAAACAATGTTCCATAAGTTCCATCATTAATGTAGAGTTTTTGTTTCTTTCTTAAGTTTACTCTTACGATTGTTGAACCACTTTCAGCAACTAGTGCTCTTCCAGGTTCACATATAATTTCTGGTAATTTTTCAAGTTTTAAGTTAGTTAATCCTTTTTTTATCTCTTCAAAATAACTATCTAAACTTTGAGGAATTAAATCTGGATAAATTGTTGGAAACCCACCACCTACATTAATATAGTCTGGTAGAATTTTAGTTTTTTTAATTATATTACCTATTTCTGAGATTCCTTTAGAGTATGAAATTGGATGCATACATTGTGACCCAACGTGAAAACTTATTCCTATCTTAGCAGCATATTGTTTGGCTAACCTAACAAGACCAATTGCTTCAGAGCTAATAGCACCAAATTTTTTCGATAAATCTATTTCAGCATGTTCATTTGATACTGCAACTCTCACAAATAACTCTAAATCATTTGCGTTTTTAGTGCTTTCAATAATTTTTATTAATTCGTCTTTAGTGTCCAAAGAAAATGTTTTAACTCCATATTGAAAATATGCTTTTTCAATGCTTTCTCTAGACTTAACTGTGTGCATAAATGAACATTTAATGTTTTGATTTATACTTTTAATGCTTTTTATTTCATCTATTGAGGCCACATCAAATTGATCAATTCCACTCTCAATGATAGTTTTTAAAACTTCAGGGTGAGGATTAGTTTTGACCGCAAATAGAATTTTACCTGGGAATTTATCTATAAAAAATTTTGAAGCAGTTTTTATCGATTCTCTCCTGATACAGTAAACAGGCTGTTCAGGCTGCAGTTGATTTATAAGCTCTTCAACTGATTTAAATTTTTGCATTTCATATGCCTCCAAAAAAAATTTAATAAAAAAAAAGCTTTAAATTAATAAAACTTTCACATTTAACGTGCAATTAGAGCAATATAGACTTGATGTAAAGCAAATAATTAAGTGTTGTAATCTGAGAATAAATCACCATATTACCCTAACTATGAAAGAACAAGCTGTATTAAAAAACATCAATGATTTTGAGAATAAATCGTTGCTTTTAGTTGATGATGATAATCCTTTTAGAGAGCGACTTGCTAGAGCAATGGAAAAAAAAGGTTTTTCGGTTGTACAAGCTGAAGGTGTACGAAAAGGTATTGATACAGTCAAAACATCAAAACCAGGATTCGCTGTGGTTGATTTAAGACTGGGTGATGGAAATGGTTTAGATGTTGTAAAAGAAATTCAAAACTCTAACTCTGATAGTAGAGTAATAATGTTAACTGGTTATGGAAATATTCCAACTGCAGTAGCTGCAATTAAAGAGGGTGCTATAGATTATCTAGCAAAACCTGCTGATGCTGAAGACGTAGAAAAAGCTTTATTAGCTGATCCATCAAAAAGAGCAGCGCCTCCGGAAAATCCAATGTCTGCTGATAGAGTAAAGTGGGAACATATTCATCGTGTATTTGAGTTGTGCAATAGAAATGTTTCTGAGACAGCTAGAAGACTAAAAATGCATAGAAGAACTCTTCAAAGAATTCTTTCTAAAAGATCTCCTAAATAAATTTTCTAAAATTAATTATTTTTTTTGAAATTATTACCAACAAAGCTAGCTTAAATATTTCTGCTAGTAAAAATGGATATACTCCAAACTCTAGTATTGGCTTATCCCATCCTATAAGTGTGCCTAGCCACAAAACACCCAAAATATAAATTGTTGATACAGATAATAACAGTTTAGAAATTATCTTTAATAGGTTGTCATTAGAACTTATTGTTCCAGCAATTAGTGTTGCTGATAAGAAACCAATCAAATATCCCATTGTTGGACCAGTAAAGTAAACTAAACCCACACCTTTTTCTGGTGAGTTTGAAAAAACTGGTAATCCAACAATACCTTCAAATAAATATAAACTGACTGTTGCCAATCCTATTTTGTAACCAAATGCTAAACCCAATAACATTACAACAAAAGTTTGCATCGTCATTGGCACTGGATAAAAAGGAATTTTAATTTTGGCTGATATAGTTAAAGCTAACGAACCAAGAATTATTATTAAAAAAGTTTTTACAATTGACGATTGATTTAAATTTTTTACAACTTCCATTAAATACTTTTACAGTTATTTTATTTAATAATCTACTTTTTTTAATATCCAAAAATTTAGAATTATATAGAATAATTCTAAAAAGAATCTTTAATACCATTATTTAATGAAAAAAAAATCTGAAGATCATTATTATCTAGTTGATGGTTCTGGATATATTTTTAGAGCTTATTATGCTTTGCCTCCACTAACTAGAAAAAGTGATGGTCTTCCTACAGGAGCTGTTAGTGGTTTTTGCAGCATGTTATTTAAGTTGTTAGAAGATTCTAAATCAGATCAAAATTTGCAAAAGCCCACTCATTTTGCTGTAATTTTTGATTCTGCTAGAAAAACATTTAGGAATGAAATTTATAATGATTATAAAGCTAATAGATCAGAAGCACCTGATGATTTAGCCCCTCAATTTGAATACATTAGAAAATCTGTTTTAGCTTTTAATCTTCCTTCTGTAGATCTAATTAACTATGAAGCAGATGATTTAATAGCCACTTATGTAGAACAAATATTAAAAAAAGGCTCAAAAGTTACAATTATCTCTTCTGATAAAGATTTAATGCAGCTCTATAAAAAAGGGGTTCGAATTTATGATCCCATGAAAAATAAATTTGTATCAGAAGAAGATGTAAAAAATAAGTTTGGTGTTGATGCCGATAAGGTAATTGATGTTCAATCACTTGCTGGAGATAGTAGTGATAATGTTCCAGGTGTACCTGGAATAGGAGTAAAAACAGCAGCAGAATTAATTAATAAATATGGAAATTTAGAAGAGTTACTAAAAAATGCTCATGAAATAAAACAAAACAAAAGACGTGAAACGTTAATAGAAAACAAAGATAAAGCGATAATCAGTAAAAAGTTAGTCACACTAAACAACAAAGCGCCAGTAAAACAAAAATTAGAAGAATTTAAGCTTCAAGATATAGATAAGGAAAAACTATACTCTTTTTTGAGAGAAATGGAGTTTAACAGACTCTTAAGCTCCGCAATATCTGCTTATGGAGAAACTGGTTTTAAAAACGATAAAGTTGATTCAATTCAAAAAAAAGATGACAAACCAATATCTAATAAAAATTATAAATTAATTACAAAATTAGATGAAATAGACAAACTTGTTGGCGAGGCTGAAGAAGCAGGTGAATTTGCGGTAGATACTGAAACAAATTCATTAGATCCACATCAAGCTGAACTAGTAGGTATATCAATTAGCACAAAAATTGGTAAAGCTAGTTATATTCCAATTGGTCATAAATCAAAAAAATATTTTAAAAAAGATGATGTCTTAAAAAAATTAAAGCCAATTTTGGAAGATAGTAGTATTAAAAAAATTGGTCAAAACATTAAATTTGATTTTATTATTTTCTACTATCAAGGAATTGTTCTTAATTCAATGGAAGATACTATGTTGATGTCATATGTTCTAGATGCTGGAAAGAATAGACACAACATGGATACTCTTTCAGAATTACATTTAGGTCATAAAACAATTTCATTTAAAGAAATAGTAGGAACTGGAAAAAAAGAAATTAATTTTAGTGAGGTTGAAATAGAAAAGGCTAAAGATTATGCAGCTGAAGATGCTGATATTACTTACAGACTTTATAAAAAATTTAATAAGAGTTTGAAGGTTGAAAAATTAGTTAATATTTATGAGAATTTTGAGAAACCTCTCATTAAGATCTTAGCTTTTATGGAAATTGAAGGAATTAAAATAGATAGTAAGTTTTTAAAGACTTTATCTATAAAATTTGAAAAAAAAATTATTAAGCTAGAAAAAGATATATTTAAAATTTCAAAAAAAGAATTCAATATTGCTTCTCCCAAGCAACTTGGAGAAATTATTTATAATGACTTGAAAATAGCAAATTTAAAAAAAACAAAGAAAGGTAGTTTTGCAACAAGTGCATCAGTCCTTGAAGATTTAGCATTTAAAGGACATGAATTTCCACAGCTAGTTCTTGATTGGAGACAAATATCAAAACTAAAAAATACTTATTCAGATACTTTGCCTGAACATTTAAACAATAAAACAAATAGAATTCACACCTCATTTTTACTAGCTGCAACAACCACTGGCCGTTTAGCTTCAAGTGATCCTAATTTACAGAATATTCCTATAAAAACAGAAGATGGAAGGGACATCAGGAAAGCTTTTATTGCTGACGGAAACAAAACTTTAATTTCTGCTGACTATAATCAAGTAGAAATGAGAATTTTAGCTGACTTGGCAGATGTAAGAGAATTAAAAAAAGCTTTTAAAAACGATATTGATATTCATTCATTAACAGCAAGTCAAATTTTTAATGTAGATATAAAAAAAGTAAACTCAGATCAAAGAAGAAAAGCTAAAGCTATAAATTTTGGAATTATTTATGGAATTTCTCAATATGGATTGGCAAAACAAATTAATGTTTCAAACCATGAAGCAGAAGAATTTCTTAATGCTTATTTTTTAAAGTTCCCAGAAATAAAAATTTATATGGATAGTACAATAAAGTTTTGTAGAAAAAGTGGTTATGTAAATAATATTTTTGGAAGAAGATCGCATTTTAATGCGATAAATGATAAAAATTATAATATAAGAAATTTTCAAGAGAGAGCTGCTATAAACGCACCTATTCAAGGATCTGCCTCAGAGATAATGAGATTAGCTATGATAAGATTAAATGAGAAATTATCTGAGACTAAATATAAAGATTGCAAAATACTCTTACAAATTCATGATGAATTAATTTTTGAGTCACCCAAGAAAGACGTAGAGAAAGTTTGCAAGTTAATCAGACAAGAAATGTCAAGCGTATCAGAAAGTGAGTTTCATTCATTCTCAACACCATTAACCGTAGATGTAAATGTTGGTGATAATTGGGGTGTATTACATTAATTTTGTTGTTTGCCCAAATTAGAACAATTTAGTATTTTTAAAGGGGTATATGCAAAAACAAACTATTGCTCTTATAGATGATGATAGAAACATACTTACAAGTTTAAGTATAGCCTTAGAAAAAGAAGGTTTTAAAGTTCAAACTTATATAGATGGTGAGAGTGCTTTAATAGGGTTAACAAGAACGCCACCAGATTTAGCTGTGGTTGATATTAAGATGCCAAAGATGGATGGCGAAGAATTATTAAAAAAACTTAGAAAAAAAACTTCATTGCCGGTAATTTTTTTAACTTCAAAAGATGATGAAATAGATGAATTATTAGGTTTAAAACTTGGAGCAGATGATTTTATAAAAAAATCAGGTGGTTTTTCCATTAAAGTTCTTATTGAAAGAATAAGAGTCCAATTGAGAAAAAAAGATTCAAATACAACGTTAGAAGAAAATAAAAGTATTATATCACACGGTAAATTAAAATTAGATCCTTCACAATTAGAATGTGAATGGGACGGAAAACAACTTCCTGATAAGCTTACGACAACAGAATTTTTGATTGTTAAAGAATTAGCTAAAAGACCAGGAATTATAAAAGAAAGAGCGCAATTAATGGATATCGCTTATAGAGAAGATACAGATATTGAAGATCGAACAATTGATAGTCATGTTAAACGTATTAGAAAAAAATTTAAAAAAGTTGATCCTGAATTCTCAGCTATAGAAACTAGGTATGGTAGTGGTTATAGGTGGAACGTTGGTTGATGCTAAATAATGTAATTAAAAATTTATCTATTTTAAAAAAATTTTTATTTATTAATTTTTTATTTTTTTTAGTAATAGGAATATTAACAGTTCTTTATCTAAAAAATGTTCAGCCAAATTTGATTAAGAAAAAATCTGCAAATCATATTAATGTAATAAACAATACTATAGACAACATTTTAAGATTAGATGTAAATCTTAATAAAAGAGATATTCAAAAATTTTTAACTTCAACACGTTTTTTATTCCAAAATCTAGATAGAGTTATTTTTTTTGATAATGAACTCAATCTTATTGGAGATACAGATACTTTAGATTTAGATCCAAGAGCATTTTCTCAAAGGTTAAATATAATTGAATTTGAGGTGTTAAATGATGAAAAAACAAAAGAGATAATAGAAAAAAAAAATATTAATATTAATAAAAAAAATTCAATTTCTCTAAAAGATGTTCTTTTTATCTATATAGACTCAAGAAATTTTGGAAAACCGTATACTTTTTCTGAGGAAACTTATGAACAATTTAAGTTAACAACAATTAAAAACATCAATAAAGATGGTAAGAATGTTGGCTATGTTGCAATCACAGAAAATGCTAATGATGTTAGAGCTGCAATACAAGAAAGAGAAACTTTTATCATACGAACTGCAATAGTAGTTGCAATTGTAATTTTGATCTTCTCATTTGTTTTGAATCGATATTTTTTAAAACCAATTCAAAATCTCGTAAGTTACACAAAAAATATTAAAGCAAAAAGAAAAGAGAAAACAAATATTGATAGTTTAAAAATAAGAAATGATGAACTAGGACTGTTGTCCAAATCACTGGATGATATGACTTTAGAACTTCAAAAAAGGATTTCTAATGCAGAAAACTTTTCTACTGATTTGGTTCATGAAATCAGGAATCCTTTAGCATCCTTGAAAAGTGCATCTGAAATTTTACAAGATACAGACAATGTAGAACAAAGAGAAAAATTAGTAAATATTCTTAGTCATGATGTCGAAAGAATTGAGCGACTTATCACTGATTACTCTCAAATATTAAGAGATGAAGTTGCCTTAAGTAAAGAGAAAATGAAAAAAATTAATCTTGAACCAATAATTAGATCAGTTGTTGATGATTTTAACAATATTTATTCTGCAAAAAGAGGAATAAATATTTCTTTTAAAGATGATGGAAATAAGGATTATTTTATAAATGGTATTGAAAATAGAATTGAACAAATTATTGCGAACTTATTAGATAATTCTATATCTTTTAGTAATGATAATACTAATATTTTTGTAGAGTTAATTAAAAATAATCAAAATAATATTTTAATAAAAGTGATTGATGAGGGAAGAGGTTTTAAGGAAAAAGATACAAATAAAATTTTTAAAAGGTTTTACAGTAATAGACCTGATAAATTTGGAAAGCACTCAGGTTTAGGGCTAAACATTGTTAAAAATCTTGTAGATTTGCATGATGCAACGATAACTGCTTCAAATAATGCTAATAAAAAAGGCGCTTCCATAGAAATAAATTTTATAAAAGCCTAATGATTGTTGATTATTTTTTATTTTGTTGCTAGAAGCCTCGCCATGGATGATTTTAAAGTAAAAAATATTGCAGAAGCAGAATTTGGGAGAAAAGAAATTCAAATCGCTGAAAGCGAAATGCCAGGATTAATGGCATTAAGAGAAGAATATAAAGGAAAACAACCGCTAAAAGGAGCTAAAATTATAGGTTGTTTACATATGACTATTCAAACAGCAGTATTAATTGAAACACTTGTAAATTTAGGTGCAGAGGTGAGATGGTCTTCGTGTAATATTTTTTCGACACAAGATCATGCTGCTGCAGCTATAGCTAAGGCTGGAATACCTGTGTATGCATGGAAAGGTGAAACAGAGGAAGAATATGTTTGGTGCATTAAACAAACAATCGAGGGAAAAAAGGACTGGAAACCAAACATGTTACTTGATGATGGTGGTGATCTGACTGCTATTATGCATAAAGAATACAAGGATTTACTAAAAGATATTAGAGGTGTTTCTGAGGAAACAACAACAGGAATAAAAGCATTAAACAAAATGGAAAAAGATAAAACTCTTATGGTTCCAGCAATTAATGTTAATGACTCTGTTACAAAATCTAAATTTGATAATCTATATGGATGCAGAGAGAGTTTAGTGGATGGAATTAGAAGAGCTACAGATGTTATGATGTCTGGAAAAGTTGCAATAGTTGCAGGTTTTGGAGATGTTGGAAAAGGTAGTGCTGCCTCTTTAAGACAAAGTGGGGCGAGAGTTCTAGTTACAGAAGCGGATCCTATTTGTGCGTTACAAGCTGCTATGGAAGGTTATGAAGTTGTTTTGATGGAAGAAGCTATAAGTAAAGCAGATATAGTTGTTACGGCAACTGGAAATAAAGATATAGTTACAGCTGACCATATGAGAGATATGAAGGATAGAGCAATTTTATGTAATATTGGTCACTTTGATAATGAAATACAAGTTGAGGCACTTAAGAATTACAAATGGACAGAGGTAAAACCTCAAGTTCATGAAATAGAATTACCAAGTGGAAAAAGAATTATACTTTTAGCAGAAGGCAGATTAGTTAATTTAGGTTGTGCTACAGGTCATCCTAGTTTTGTGATGAGTGCATCATTTACAAATCAAGTAATTGCGCAAATAGAACTTTGGAATAATTATAAAAACTATGAAAACAAAGTATATGTTTTACCAAAACATTTGGATGAAAAAGTTGCAATGCTACATTTAAAAAAGGTTGGGGCAAAATTAACTAAACTTTCTAAAGACCAAGCAGATTATATAAGTGTTGGTGTAGAAGGACCGTTTAAACCAAATGCATATCGCTACTAATACTAGCAGTGGTAAAATAGACATTTCTTCAGAAAAAATAACAGCAGAAATTGCAAAAGAATTTTCAAAGATTTTTGAAAATGGAGATTTAGTATTTTTGATTGGAGATATGGGGGTTGGTAAAACAACTTTTGTGAGATATCTAATCAATGAATTCCAAAAAAAAAATAATCTTGAATTAACGGAAGTCACAAGCCCAACTTTTAATATTCTTAATGAGTATCAAGTTGGAGATTTAAATATTAAACATTATGATTTGTACAGGGTAAAAGAATTTAATGAAATTAATAATTTAGGTATCCTAGATGATGCTAATAACTCTTTAAAATTAATAGAGTGGCCAACATTATTACTTAATAATCTAAGTGATTATACAAAGTTAAGTTTTAGTTATTCTAGAGATTATTTAAAAAGAGAGCTTTACTACGAAAATTTGAAAAAAAATGTCCTTGAATAATTATAGATTAAAAAAAATTAAAGGAGACGCATCCTTTAGAAAATTCTACAGAAAATCTTTTAATAAAAAAAATTCAATAATTGTATACGCCGATAAAGAGAAAGAAAAAAATTTACTTGTTTACGACAGTATAAATAAAATTTTGAATAAGAATAATGTTAAAGCGCCAAAGTTAATAAAAGAAAGATATAATTTAAACTATATTGAAATTGAAGATTTAGGTAGAAAAACAATGTTTAATTTTTTGAAAAAAAAGCCTAAAGATTTTGAATATTTTAAACAGGCAATAGATTTGTTATCTAAGGTCCAAAATATTAAAGATAAAAAAATTAAAAACTTCAAAGATGAAATTTACTCAGTGCCAGAGTATAGTAAAAAAATTTTATTCGAAGAAAGTGAATTATTTTGTAAATGGTATATTCCATCCATATTTAACAAAAACAAAAAAGAAGTTTTCAATAAAAAATTGAAAATTGAGATAAAAAAATTAATTACTAAATTAAAATTGAAAAATAACACGTTTGTTCATAGAGATTTTCATGTTTCTAATATAATGATGAATAAAAATAAAATTTCATTAATTGATAATCAAGATGCGTTGATTGGTAATAAGGCCTATGATTTAGCATCAATTATTGATGATGTTAGACTCAAAACATCTTTGAAAACAAAAAATAAAATTTTTGATTATTATTTATATAAGAATAAAAAAATAAATTATTTAGACTTAAAAAATGATTTTGAAATATTATCTGTCTTGAGAAATTTGAAAATAATAGGAATATTTAAAAGATTGGCTGTTAGAGATAAAAAATTCAATTATCTTAAAATGATCCCATATACTTGGAAATTAATTGAACTAAGAATTAAGAATAATAATAATTTAAAAAAACTAAATGAATTATTAAGTGATTATTTTCCAAAACAAATAAAATGAAAATAGAAACTGCATTAATTCTTTGCGCTGGATATGGTAAACGAGTAAAACCTTTAACAGATGTTACCCCCAAACCACTTTTAAAAATAAAGGATCTAACATTACTCCAAAGATGCATAAATTTAATAGAAAGCTTAGATATAAATCGTATTTATTTAAATACATTTTATCTTCAAGACCAGATAAAAAATTTTATAAAAAATAATAATTTTAAAGCTAAGATTTCTATTGTGGAGGATGGAGAGCAAATTCTTGACACTGGAGGAGGCATTCTAAATTTGATTAATTCATCATCATCTGAGGATTTTTTTGTTTTTAATCCAGATACTGTTTGGGAATCTGATTATTCTACTGAACTAAAAGAAATGGAAAATTTATATTTTAAAAAAAACTTAAAGAATATTTTGATGTTGGTAAATGAAGAGTTGAGTTTTGATAAAAATTTAAATGGAGATTTTGATTTAAATAAAAATTTAATATCTAAGAGGGAAATGAATAAATTTATTTATACAGGATGTCAAATTTTAAGCAGAGATTTATTTAAAAATTTGAATGTAGAAAATTTTTCAATAAGAAATATTTGGAATGATTTAATTAAAAAAAAACAGCTATTTGGATATGAGAGTAAAAAAAAATTTTTTCACGTAACTAATCTAGATGTTTTTAAAAAACTACAAGATCTTTAGCACGATCGTTATCTAAATATCTACATTCAGAAATGTTTTCATTAACATCAAATTTGATGTAAAGAGGGTTTCCCGTAGGGATTTCTAATTTTGAAATCTGATTTTCATCTAGTTTAAATAAAAATTTACACAAAGCTCTGATAGAATTTCCATGGGCAGAAATTAATATGTTATTTTTTTTAACTAATTGTTTTATATGCTTATCATAAATCTTTATTACTCGATTATAGGTATCCTCTAAGGACTCTGTGTCGGGAATTAAATTATTAGGAATATCTTTATAAACTTCTAAATTGCAAGGATGATTTGGATTATCTCGATCAAGTTTATCTGGTCTTAAGTTCCAAGATCGTCGGAATTCATGAACTTTTTTTTCTCCAAGTATTTCCTTCATTTCATCTTTATTTAATCCTGTTAATGCACCATAATGCCTTTCATTTAACTCCCAGAATTCTCGAACTTGTTTGTTATCATTCAAAATTTTTTTTATAATCGATAGAGTTCGTTTTGCACGCAGTTGAAAAGAAGTAAAATAATAATCAATTTTAAGGTTATTTTTTAATAATAAATTACCAGCTTTTTTTGCCTCTTCTTCACCATTTTTCGTAATGTCAACATCTACCCAGCCAGTAAATCTATTTTCAAGATTCCAAACACTTTGACCGTGTCTAACCAATATAATTGAACTCATAAGTTTAAATTATTTTATTTTTTGTTAAAAAATAGTTTCTATAGATGATTCATTTTTTTTCAAATCATAAAATTATTTTTAAATTAACAAACTTAATGCTGTTAATTGTATATTTGTATCCAGGAAGTTTGGCGGGGTTTTTTATATATAATGATTTTACAAAACAACCTCAATTGACCACTGATTTTTTTAACATTTCCTCTAATCATTTTTATGTATTTACAATTGTATCTGTCTTAGGTGTTTTAACTTATTTTCAATTAAAAAAATTATATTACTTATTTGGATTTTTAATACTTTATTCAATAATATTAGAGCTATTACATATATTAATTCCTAATCGAACATTTCAATATGAAGATTTATTTGGAAATTTATATGGCGTGTTAATTGTTATGATTTTTTGGAATATCTACAAATTTTATGAAAAGAATAAATAAAATTTTTTTAATATTATCATTATTAAGCTTTTCTGCTTGCTCATCTATTCCATCTAATACTGCAGACGGATGTTCAATATTTAGTGAAAGATATTTATGGTATAAATTTGCAAAAAAAACTGAAAAAAAATGGGGAACTCCAATTTATATTCAATTAGCAATTATTAGAATGGAGTCTGATTTTGATTGGCTTGCAAGACCTGAAAGGCAAAAGATATTTAAAGTAATACCTTATAAAAGACCCTCAAGTTCATTAGGATATTCTCAAGCTGTAAAGGGTACTTGGAAACAGTATAAAGAGGAAACTGGCAATAAATTAGCTTCTAGAATTTTATTTAAAGATAGTGTTGATTTTATTGGTTGGTATACAACTAAATCATCTCAAATTTTAAAAATTTCTAAAAAAGATGCATTTAAACAATACCTCGCTTATCATGAAGGGTGGGGGAATTATAAATATTATAAAAAAAATAAAAAAGTAATTGGACTTGCAAAAAAAGTTGAGAAACAATCAAAAATTTATCGTAAACAACTTGTTAAATGTTCAAATAAATTAAATAAAAATAAATATATTATTTTTTAGATAATTGATTTTTTAATTCTAAATCAACAGCATCTATCCTTTTGGTGTTTTTAGCTAAAGTTAAATACATTGTTGGTGTCACATAAAGTGTAAAGAATGTAGAGATAATCATCCCACCAAGTATTGTTGAACCCACAGCTAATCTTGAGCCTTCTCCCGCACCAGGACCTATATTTCCAATAACTAAAGGAATCATTGCAATCATAGTACTTAATGATGTCATTATAATAGGTCTAAATCTTATACTACACGCTTCTTTAACAGCTGCCTCAATATTTTTTCCTGTTGTTCGAATTTGATTTGCATAATCCACAATCAAAATACTATTTTTTGTAGAAATACCGATCAAGATAATGAGGGCAATTTGAGAAAAGATATTTATTGAACTATTTAGGAATAATATAAAAATCAAACCTCCAAATATTGCTAACGGAACTGTCAATACAATAATAAATGGATGGATGAATGAATTAAAAGTTGCAGCCATTACTAAATATGCTGTTAAAAGTGCCAGAGCAAAAATTAAAAATAATTCATTACTTGTCTCTTTAACTTCTTCAGACTTACCTTTCCATGTAATTTGATTTTGAGGAGCAACTTCAGACATTACATTTTCTAAATAACTTATAGCTTCAGTTAATGTATAATTTTCGCTTATATTAGCTGATATTGTTACAGCTCTTTGCCTATTATATCTTGCCAATTCTTTTGCTGCACCTTCTTGTTTAAAGTTTACTAGGTTAGCTAAAGATATTAACTTTCCATTAGTTTCTGATCTGACAAAAATTTTTGATATACCATCTTTATCTCTTCTGTCTGTCAAATATTGTTGAATAATTATTGGATATTCTTTTCCAAGTCTATTAAAGGTAGTTACTCTTTTCCCTCCATATAGAGTTTCTAAAGTCTTCCCAATTGATTGAGTCGATACACCCAGATCTTTTGCTTTATTTTTATTAATTAAAAGTTTTACCTCTGGTTTGTTTCTGTTGTAATCTGATTCTATTCTTGAAAGATTTTTGTTTGCTCTTAGTTTTCTAATTACTTGACTTTGAATATTCTCTAGCTCTTCATAAGTTGATCCGTAAATTACCATTTGTAATGGTTTATTATAATTAGATACTCTTATAGATTGCGGAGAGATTGGAAAAGCTACAGCTTGAGGAACAGTTACAATTTTACCTATGGCTTGTCTCATCACTGTTTGAGAGTCGTTCTTTCTATTTTTCCAATCATCCAATAAAGCAATAATTATAAAACTGTTGTATGAATTAGCTGAACTTCCAAATCCAGGCACCCTCATAATAAATCTAGAGTAAGGACTGTCTTCAGCTTGAAGTAAAGGTATTAATCTTTTTTCGACTTCTTGAGCTTTCTCTTGAGTATATTCAAAAGAACTTCCTTCATCTGTAAACCCTATTACTAAATAAGCACCCCTATCTTCAAGCGGGAGCAATTCTTTTTTAGTAAATGCAAAAAGGCCAACAGATATAAGTACAATGAATATTATAAATATCGAAATTGTTTTAGATCTATTCAGTAATACATTAAGTGTTTCTTTATAAAAATTTGAGAAAGATTTAAAAAAGTCCTCAAATTTTTTGAGTAACAAATTTTTATCAGATCTCTTATTTAAAAATTTACTAGCCAACATTGGAGATAATGTTAATGCAACAAAAGAAGAAACAACTATTGAAAAAGATAAAGCAATTGCAGTTTCTCTAAAAAGTGATCCTGAAATTCCATCAATAAATATTAAAGGTAAAAACACAGCAATTAGTATTAAAGTTGTTGCTATGATCGCAAAAGAAATTTGTTTTGATCCCTTATAAGCAGCAACTAAGGGTGTTTCACCATTCTCAATTCTTCTATAAATAGCATCTGTCATTATAACAGAGTCATCTGTTATTATTCCAATAGCTAGTATAAAGCTTAAAAGTACAAATATATTAATTGATAAGCCAAAAATATATAAACCTAAAAATGAGGCAACTAAACTTACAGGCAATGCAATTGCAGGAACAATAACAGCCTTTAAATTTCCTAAAAAAAGATAAATAATTATTACCACTAATATAAAAGCGATGACTAAAGTTTTATAAACCTCTTCAATGGCAGCCTCTACATAATTAGCTCGATTAAATGCAATTTCTAAATTTAGATCACTAGGAAGAGATTTTTTTACTTCTTTAATTTTATCTTTTATTTCATCAGACAACTCAACAGTGGACGCTCCACTTCTAGCATAAATTCCAATACCAACTGTTTTAAGATTTAATTGATCTTTTGTTTGAGCTTTAAATAATGTTTTTTCTGATACAGGTCCAAATTCAACATTAGCAATATCTGATAATAAAACTGTATTATTCAATGTTTTCTTAATTGGTAATTGTTTTATTGTTTCTATATCGTTATATGATTTATCTAAATTTAAAGTTAAATCTATGTTGGCTGCTTCCAGCGTGCCTGCAGGTAGTCTAATATTTTCACTCTTTAAAGCATTCTCAAATTCTTGAACAGTTAAATTATTTGCAGCTAGTTTTATTGGATCAATCCAAATTCTTATACTCAGTTCTCTTAAACCACCAACTCTTATTCTTCCTACATTTTTTACACTGGAAAAAGTATCTACTAGGTAACGTTCAGCATAATCTCCTAATTCTAAATCACTCCATGTTTTTGAAGATAGTGCAAGCCACATAGTTGTAGTAAACCCTGCTGCTCTTTTTAATATTTGGGGAGGATCAGCTTCACTTGGCAGATTATCAATCACACGTGCAACCCTTTCCCTAATATCATTAGCTGCATTATCTAAGTCAATGCTTGTATCAAACTCGACATTTATTGTGCTTCTCCCATTTTCTGATTTAGAATCTATATTTTTTATTCCCTCTGCTCCTCCTATTACATCTTCAATTACTTGAGTAACTTCTTGGTCAACTATGTCTGAAGCAGCTGATTTATAGTCAACTTGTATTTGAACTACTGGTGGCTGTATACCATCAGGAAGTTCTCTGACAGGAAGTTTCCAAAAAACGAATAATCCAAAAATTATTAGAATTAAGGACATCACCCAAGATACGGTTGGTCTTTTTATGCTTAATTCTGTGATATACATTTATTTTTTGATGGGTTTTATTTTACTTTTGGGCCTAACTTTTTTAAGACCTTCAGCAGCCACAACATCACCAATTTTTAATCCAGATAAAATTTCAACATTTCCTTTTTTTCTAACACCTATTTTAACCTCTGTTTTATCTGCAATATTTTCTTTTGAAATTTTATATACATATGCCTTCTCACCTTCCATTATTATACTGGTATCTGGAACACTTAGAGTATCTCGAGAATTTACTTTTATGTTAACTTCTAACAATGAACCTGACATTAACTCTAAATTATTATTTTCAATTTTTACTCTAGATAGTAAACTTCTTGTGTCAGCATTTATTCTACTTGATACAAAATCAATCTCTCCTTCAAAAACCTTATCTTTATAACTTGAGACCTTTGCTTCTATGGGCAATCCTTTTTTTATCAAAGCAGAATAATTCTCTGGAATTTTAATATCAGAGTAAATAATTGAGTTATCGTCTAAAGTAATTATGATTGTACTATCAGACATCAATATATCTTCAGTTAAACCTGTGTACCCCAAAACTCCATCAAATGGAGCAACAATATCTTTGTCATTAAGAGCTACAATTGTCTCACCTTTTTTAATAAAATTATTAAGTTTCAATTCATCTCGAAGATCATTTTTTTTTATTCTATATGTTTTTGTTTTGTTTGAAACTGCTGTACCAAAAGTATCTATGCTTTCATGGAATTGTTTATTCACAACTTCTGTAACAATAATTCCGGGTGGTGGTCTTTTACTGAATTTTTTTTTAAAATGATTTCCAATCATTGTTCTTCCAATAATCACAATCGCAATTATTAAAAAAAATGTGATTATTATTGTAAAAATTTTAGTAGATTTTTTCATTATAATTTTCCGTATTCTGCCCAGGATCCATCGTATATTTTTGGCAAATATTTATCATTAATTAAATGATATGCAAAAGCCAAAACACACGCTGTTACACCAGATCCGCAAGAAAATACAGTATCATTTTCATTTATAATTTCTAAAGTTGACTTAAATAATTTTTTAAGCTCATTTTTATCTTTAAAAGTTCCTTTTTTATTCAAAACCTCTGAAAAAGGTAAACACTTCGAATTTAGTATAGATCCGCTTCTTAAACCTTCTCGCGGTTCTTTAACTTTGCCTTCAAATCTATCTTTACTTCTAGCATCAACAACTAAATATTTTTTTTTTGAAATATTTTCGTCAATTTGAACTTTGTTTTTGACAAGCTCTTTGTGTTCATTTGAATGATAATTTGATTGAGTTAATTGTTGTTTTTCTGAATTGGTAATTTTATTTTCTGAAATCCACTTTTTTAATCCACCATCTAAAACACTCACTAAATTTATGTCATGTCCATAATAAACAAAATTATACCAACACCTACACGAACTAATGACATCAGAGTTATCATAAATAATAATTTCATCATTATTATTTATTCCCATATTTGAAACTATTTTTTCCCAATCTTTTTTATTAACAAGCATGTGTGGTAAATCAGTATCTGTTCTAGAATTTTTATCTAAGTCAAAAAAAATAGCTCCTGGAATATGTTTAATGTCATACTCCTTTTGACCATCACGATTTACATTTGGCATATGCCAAGAACAATCTATAATTTTTACTCTGTTTAAATTTTCAGAAAGATAGGTTGTAGTAACTAATGGCATCAATTTTTTTCTAAGTAATTTTGATGATATTCCTCTGCTTTACAATAATTCTTAATTTCTGAGATTTTAGTTACTACTTTTCCATTGAGTTGTTTATCAATTTGATTCAAAACTTCTTTTGCAATTTTTTTTTGTTCTTCATTATGGTAGAAAATTTCACTTCTATATTGAGTTCCAAAGTCAGGGCCTTGTGAATTTAAAGTTGTAGGATCATGTATCTTAAAAAAGGTTTCAATTATTTCATTGTATGAAATGATAGATGGATCATATTCTAATTTTACTACTTCAGCATGACCTGAATTACCTGAACAAACTTCTTTATAAGTTGTAGTAGAATTATGTCCTCCACAATATCCAACTTCAGTTTTTAGGATCCCATTAATTTGACCAAACTTTTTTTCAGGTCCCCAAAAACACCCGAGCGCTAAAACTGCTATTTCCATTGATAAAACCTTAATTTAAATTACAAGTTATTATTATGCTTACTAAAAATCAATTAGGATTTTTGTATATGTTTATGTCCATATGTGCTTTTTCGGTTATGGACATAATAGTCAAATGGTCCGAACACTATCCTTTAGGACAAGTTTTATTTTTTAGAGGTTTTTTTGGAATTATTTTTTATTTTTTTGTAATTCCAAGAGAAAGATTAAGTAATTTTTATTACACAAAAAGGGCAGGTTTACATTTTTTAAGATGTTTTTCTGGATTGATTGCTTTAGTAGCAATTTTTATAGCTCTAAGAAGTTTGCCATTAGCAACTGTTGTTAGTATTTCTTTTGCTGCTCCAATATTTACAACAATATTTTCTATTTTTTTATTAAGTGAAAAGGTAGGCATTTATAGGTGGTTAGCTGTAATTGTAGGTTTTGTTGGTATTTTAATTATTACTGAACCCGGAATAACTTCACTAAATATTTATTACATCTTTCCAATAATTTTTTGTATTGGATTATCCTATGTTGCGATTACTATCAGAAAACTTTCAACTTCTGAACCTGTATGGCTAATTTCATTATTCTTTTCAATTTCGATTACATTATTAAGTTTACTTTCAATTCCTTATGGTTGGGTTATGCCTACAATTAAAGATTTTTTAATTCTAGCTATGATAGGTATTTTTGGAGGTGTAGCGAATTTATGGCTCAGCCAATCATATAAATATTCAGAGGTTTCTCTTGTTACACCTCTTAAATATTTAGCTTTGGTTTTTGCAATAATTTTTGGATATTTAATATGGGATGAGGTTCCAACAATTAAAAGTTTATTTGGAGCAGCATTAGTTATTTTCTCCACACTAATTATATTCAGGAGAGAGATTTATAAAAAGAATGTCATTTCTTCCAAAACATTAAATGACTAAAAAACCTCAATATTGGTCAACTGCAAAAAAATATCTATCAAATAAAGATAAGATTATGGAGAAGTTAATTAAATCTTATAAATCTCCATCAGAAGTAATACTAACATCAAGAAAAGATATTTTTTTCTCTCTTTGCAAAAGTATCATTGGCCAGCAGATTAGTGTTGCTGCCGCTAACTCAGTCTTTTTAAGATTTAAAAAAGTGTGTAATGGAAAAATCAAACCCTTAATAGTTTCAAAGTTAACAACTGCAAAATTACGGAAATGTGGTTTAAGTAGACAAAAAATTTTAGGAATAAAAAGTCTATCAAAACAAATGATAGAAAAATCTTTTAACCCAAAGTTAATAGAAAAAATGAATGATGAAGAAGCAATAGAATATCTATCTAAATTAAGACAAATTGGAAAATGGTCTGCTGAAATGATTTTATTGTTTACTTATAATAGGCCAAATATTTGGCCTATCCAAGATATTGGTTTGTTAAGAGCAATTTCTAAGAATTATAAAAAAGATTATTTGCCCCCAGAAAAGTTTGTCAATCTTCTAAAAAAAAGGTTTTCGCCATATTGTTCAGTTGCTACTTGGTACTTGTGGAGAAGCATTGATCCTGAACCAATACAATATTAAGCACCCTCAATTATTTGATGATTTCTAACAACACTATTACCAAGAATAGTATGAGCTGATTGATATTCATCTGAATAAAAAAAATTTTTGGCAATTTCAAAAGTTTCAAATTCAATTACAACTGTTCGAATAAATTCTTTGCCTTCAGTTGTAATCTTATTACCTCCTCTAACTAAAAAATTTCCTCTATATTTATCAACAGCTTCTTTTGCTTTAACCGCATAATCTTTTAAAATTTCATTGTCCTTTATTTCTTCATATACACAAACAACATAGCCTTTCATTTTTCCTCCACATTTAATCAATCCAATTTTTGTATTTTTCCAAATTTTTTTGAATAAAAATTGGTAATTTATTTATTTCATATATATCAAGTTTTCTTCTTTTATCGTCTCCATATTTTTTAGAAGTTTTATCACCAAACATGTCATAAATAGTTTCATTAGTTTTCATCAATTCTTTAATTTTTGTTTTTCCAAGTTCTTCAACCTCATAATCCCTATGGTGCAAGTATGATTTTAATTTCAATTCTAAATCCTCTGCATTCTTTAAATTTGAAAAATGCCAACCACCATGATTAATGAATTTTTTATTGATATATTTCTTATCAGAAAAAAAAGTATCAACTCTATAAAAAGAATATTTCTTATTTTTTATATTTCTCAACCATTGTGGTGATTTAAGATTTTTCTTTAAACATCCTTTAGTTCCAAACCACTGAAAATTAGGTAGATATCTGTTAAGTTTATAATAAAATATATCTTGTACAAACATTAAAATTTCATTTTTTGTTTCTTTTAATTTTGTTTTTTCCAAATTTGGAATCTCATCAACATCAGAGATTAATATTAAATCATTGTCATTTGCCATTTTTAAACCTTGTGAAATTAGATCTCTCTGACTATTTTCTCTTAACAGAGCATTGTTTATTTCTTTAGCTGATATAGTTCCAGTACTATCATCTTTTAAGATTTCCTGAATTCCACTTGGTTGGTTATCTTGAATAATATAAATAATTTTGTCTCTAAATTTTGTATATTTTTTTATATCAAATCTTAATTTTCGTTCTTTACCGTTATGAAAGAATTTACTTTCAACTATAACAAAATAATCAATATATTCATTTAAGATGTTTAATCTTAAATCTAGAATTACATCTTCATCATAGAACATGAAACAATCGTATATTTTCATAATTTTTTTTTAAATTATTTATTTATATGATAAACATTTTTATGGCAGATAAATTAATTATTTCATTTGAAGAGTATAATAAAATTGTTGAGAAATTAGCTACTCAAATACATCAAAATTATAAACCCACCGTTTTGGTTGGTATAATGCGTGGAGCAGCCCCAATAATAGATATTTTATCTAGGATTTTAAAACTGCCTATAGCTTATATTGTGATTCAAAGTTATTCCGGTAAAGGAATGGAAGACAAACAAGGTGAATTAATGTTTGCAAGAGAAATAAGTTCACTGGCAAAAGACAACGATTTTAATCGAGTTCTACTTATCGATGATCTTTCAGATACAGGCTTGACGTTGAACAAAAGTATTGAATGGTTAAAAAATTATGGTCCTACTAAGAATTTTATTCAAGAAGTAAAAACAGCTTGTTTATGGAAAAAAAAATCCTCAAGTTTTGAGCCAGATTTTTGTCCTGTTAAGTTAGAAAATGATCCTTGGATAGTTCAACCAACAGAACATTATGAGGAATTAACAATTGAAGATATTATTAAAAGAAATAATCAGGGCTAGTAAATTCCACTAGCCCTGAAAAAAATTTTAGCCAACGATAAAGCTTATCAAACTTAGAATTGCAATTACCCAAATTGCTGGAGAAGTTGAAGAAAACTTCCCAGTGAATAATTTAATTAATGCATAAGATACAAAAGCTAGAGCTATACCATTACTAATACTATAAGTTAAAGGCATTGCTATCATCGCAAGAATTGCTGGTGCAGATTCTGCAATATCATTCCATTCTATATCTGTAATGTTTCTCACAAATAGAACTGAAACAAACAATAAAGCAGCACCATCAATTTGTTTTGGTAGACTTGTTGCCAAAGGAGCAAAAAATATACATGCTAAAAATAGCAAACCAATAACAAGTGAAGTCATACCAGTTTTTCCACCAGCCTTTACGCCAGCACCTGATTCAACATAACTAGTTACTGTAGTAGTACCCATCATTGCTCCAGCAACAGTACCTACACTGTCAGATAACATTGCTTTATTAATATCTTGGACTTTTCCTTGTTTATCAACTTTACCTGCTACATTTGCTACAGAAGTTAAAGTTCCAGCTGTATCAAAAAAATCAATAAATAATAAAGTGAAGATAACTGTCGACATACCAGCAGTCATTGCAGCTGATAAATCAAACTCAAACAAATATGTCATTGGTGGAGGTGAACTTACTAGACCATTAAATTTAGCAAGACCTGATGCCCATGCAATGATACTAAAAGCTAATATCCCAATTATGATATTTCCTTTTACATTCATTTTCTCCAAAACAATTATGGCTATAAATGTTGCACAACCAAGAAGAACTATCGGGTCGCCCAAGTTTCCAAGTTTTACTAAAGTTACAGGATCATCAACTACAACTTCCATTATTTGTAACCCAATGATAGCTAAAAATAATCCAATTCCAGCGCCTATTCCTAGTTTTAAACTTCTTGGTATAGAATTGATTAACCATGCTCTTATTGGTGTAAGCGAAATGATTAAGAATAATATTCCAGCTACTAATACAGCACCTAATGCTTCTTGAGGAGTGTATCCCATTCCAGCACATACTCCAAAAGCAACAAAAGCATTTATTCCCATTCCTGGCGCCAAACCAATTGGCCAAGTTTTTCCATAGAATGCCATAATGAAACAAGCAAGAGCAGTAGCTAAAATAGTTGCAGTATAAACTGCACCAAAATCAAAAAATCCTTTTTCTGGTCCCGCAAATTCACCTGACAAGATAAACGGATTTAAAAACATAATATATGCCATTGTTAAGAATGTGGTAGTTCCTGCAATTACTTCTGTTTTAAAATCAGTTTTGTGTTTTTTATAATTAAAATAATTATTAAGCATTTTTCCTCCTAAAATTCATAAGTAAGCGATTCTTTATTAAATTACTTATAAAAACTAAAATTTATTCACATAATTCAACTCACAAGTTTATATTAAGCATAAATTTTAATGATATTTATATGTTATGACCAAGTTTATTTTATTTTTCTTTATTTTTAATTTTTTAATTGGATGTCAAACAGTTAAAGAAAAAACAGATGAAATTGTAAAAAAAGAAAATGAAAAGCTAAGTACATTTATTGGCAAGCCTGTTTCAAACTTGAAATCAGAATTAGGTATTTCAGATGAAGATTTCTTAAATGAAAGTGGAAATAAAGTAATGATTTATAAAACTAGAAAATATGGGATTCCTTGTGAACGAAAATTTGAGATTGGTGAAAATGAAATTGTAATTGGTTTTATTTCGAAAGGATGTTTTTGATCAAACTTGCGGAGATAAAATCTCCGCAAGTAAGGTTATTTACTTTATTTCTATAAGTTTTTTCTTCTTATGTTCAGGTACAATTCTTTCACAAGAAATTGTCAAAAGACCATCTTTAAGCTCTGCACCATTTACCTTTACATCATCAGCAATTGTAAATGATCTTGCAAATTGTCTTTGAGATATTCCTTTATGAATAATCTCCCCATCCACATTTTTATCTTCAGATTTATTAACTTGTTTTGTTCTTACAGTTAATAAATTATCCTCAAACTCAACTTCCACATCATTTTTGTTAAAACCAGCTAAAGCAACCTCAATAGCATAGTTGTCTTTTCCAGTTCTTCTGATGTTATAAGGCGGATAGTTTGATTGCATTGTCAAACTTCCATTACCTAACATATTTTCAAATTGATCAAACATATCATCAAATCCAATTGAAAATGGTCTTAGTGAGTTAAATATAGATAGATCCTTACTTGTCATAGTTTCCTCCTTTTATTAAGCAAGTTATTTGGTAAGCCCCATTAGGCGACTTACTAAACTTATGTAGGTACGAAACTTTATATTTCAATAGTGTATTATATTTTATTCGAAATTTTTAAGGCAAAAGCATAGTCAACTGCAATTTCTTCTATTGCTCCATCTCTACCAGATTTACCGCCATGACCAGCGTTCATTTCTGTTTTTAAAAGTAATAAATTATTGTCAGTTTTATAGTCTCTTAATTTTGCAGTAAATTTTGCAGGTTCATCGAACAATACCCTATTATCACTCAAGCTTGTTGTAATTAAAATATTTGGGTAATCCATTTTTTTTATATTGTTATAGGGTGCGTAAGAATAAATATAATCAAAATGTTCTTTTATATCTTTAGCATTACCAAATTCATCAAATTCACCAATTGTAAGTGGTAATGAATGATCTAGATTTGTAGTTAATGAGTCCACAAAAGGAACAGCCATTATTATTCCTAAAAATAATTCAGGAGCACTATTAACAACTGCTCCCATTAATAAACCACCAGCAGAACCACCCATTCCAATTATTTTTTTTTTAGAAGTATATTTATTATCAATCAAATATTTTGCAGCATAGATGTAATCTTCAAAAGTATTTTTTTTATTTAAAAGTTTACCTTCTTTCCACCACTTCATACCTTTTTCCATACCCCCTCTAATATGTGCAGTAGCCCAAATAATGTCTCTGTTAATTAAACTTAGTCTGGTAGATGAAAATATTGGATTCATAGAACTTCCATAAGATCCATATCCATATAATAACAAATTAGCTGAACCATCTAATTTTGTATTTTTGTGTCTTGTAATTGTTAAAGGAACTAATCTCCCATCATGAGACTTATATTCTATTCTTTCCACTACATAATCACTAGGATTATGACCTGATGGAATTTCCTGTTCCTTAACAAGAGCTTTTTCTTTAGTTTGAAGGTTATATCTATAAACTCTCGAAGGTGTTTTTGGTGAAGAATAACTTAGATAAACTGTATCTGTATTTTTATCTCTTTGCATTAAAGACACCCCAGGAAAGGTCACCGTTTCATCCGAAAAAACAAGTTCTTCTTCTAACCCTGTTTTAATATTTTTAACAAAGATTTTATCTAATGCATTTGAGGTTTCTGATCTTAAAATCCAATTATTTAAAAAAGTACACCCGCCAACTAAAACCTCTTCTTTAGGTGGAATAAAATCTGACCATTTCTGGTTTTCTAGACTGTTTGAAATTTCAACTTTAAAATCTTCTGCATTCTCGTTGGTATGGTTATAGAATTTATTATCCCAAGAGTTTACAGAATATAAAACTCCTTTTTTTCTTTTTTTGATGAGTTTAGGTTTTGGTTTTTCTTCATCTGATTTAAAATAATATTGTTCAGATGTGTTATGGTCTGATGTAGAAATAAAAAAATATTTCTCATCCGAGCTTAAGCTAATACTTACAGTAAAAGCATCACTTTTTTCGTTGAAAATTAATTCATCTTCTTCAACTTTAGTTCCAAGTTTATGTCGATATATTGTTCTTGCTCGATGGTTATCATCTAGTTTTGAGTAAAAAATATAATTGTCGTCTAAGCTGAAAGTTATACTTCCAGAAGTATCTTTTATTTCTGGTGATATCGCTTCTTTACTTTTTATATCTCGTATAAATATTGAGTAATATTCTGATCCTTTTGTATCTAATGAATAACCTAGATATTGATCATTAAAGCTCACTTCTAAATCGCCAACACCGAAGTATTCAACACCTAACTTTTCTTTCTCTTGATCACCATTCCAAATTTCCTCAACGGTTGAAGAATTAATTTTTTTTCTTAATTTTATGGAGTAATTTCCTTTTGTGGTAGTTTTTGTCCAATACTCATATGTATGATCTTTGTATGGAAGAGACTCGTCATCTAATTTAATTCGTCCTTTAATTTCATCAAATAAAGTTTTTTGTAAATCTTTTGTATCTTTAAGATGATGGTCTGCATAAATGTTTTCATTTTCTAGGTATTCTTTAACTTCTGGATTAAGTTTATTTTTATCTTTTAAAACTTCTAAAATATTTTCTTGATGTATCCAGCTATAATTATCTTCCCATGTAACATTATGACATGATTTAAGTTCTGGTTTTTTTTTAAGATGTGGTATTTTCATTTTGAGACGAAATACATGAATATAATAATTTATACAGTAGTAATTTTGACGTTGTTCTACTTTATTCTTAAATTTTTAACCAATATTTCACCAAAAAAAATATCTAAAAGTCTTAGGATCCTAATAATTTTTGGATCAGTGATTTTAGCTATTTTATTTGCTATAGGTGGAAAGTTTTTACTGTCTTTACCCTTAACATTAATTAGCTTGGGTCTAATGAAGTTAAAGGGTTTATCTTTATTCCAATTATTTTCATTATTCAGGCTTATTCAAACTTTAAGAAGTTCTGGTAGATTTAATTTTAGCCAATCAAGTACAACAAATAATACAACAATGACAGTTTCTGAAGCTTACAAAATTCTTAACTTAGATATGAAAAAAAAAATTACTAAAGAAGATGTAAATAAAGCTTATGTAAACATACAAAAGAAAATACATCCTGATGTTTCTCCAGAAACTGCAAGACTATCAGCTATAGTAAATGAAGCAAAAGAGGTTGTATTAAGAAATATTTCTTAATTTGTTAATGATAAAAACTTTTTAAAAATTTTATCTGAATTAATCTTATCTTTTCCTAGAGTATTGTGTGATACAGTTTCTTCTCCATCAGGAATAACAGGGTGCATTTTTGAGCTATAGTCACCATACATTAATGGAGTATCAGCCATCAGAGTAATAGTGTTTACTTCTAAAGCAGCCGAGAAATGTCCAAATCCTGTATCGTTACAAATAGAAACTTTACAACTTTTAATTATAGGCAATATTTCTTTAATTGAAAATTTATCTAAAGGTGTGAAGTAATTCTTAAAATCAGAATTTAGGAATTCTTGTAAAATTTTTTGTTCTTCATCACTTGAACCAGTTGCTAAATAAAAGTGATAATTTTTTATATCTGCAATTTTTTCAATAAATTTTAAAAATGTTGAAGCAGGTATTCTTTTAGTTGGTCCAGAACCACCAATTGCCAAGAGAACATTAGTTTTAGTTTTATCAATATTTATTTTCTTTAATATTTCATTTTCAAAACTTTTAGAAATTTCAATACGAGCATCATTTTTTACTTCAATTTCCAACTCTTTATTAAGAAATTGTTTAGCAGTATCTATCATATGTTGATTTTTTTTATCAAAAAGTTTGTATTGATATATTTGTTTAATTCCTGCAAGAGTTGAAATTAATCTGTATCTTAATGAAGAATTGAAAATAAATATTTTTTCAAAATTACGCTTTTTTAAATCTTTAATTAAATTAAAGGATCCAATGATTCCACTGTGTTCATCATTTTTTATTTTATTATTTTTTTTTAATATAATTATTTCATCTATATATTTTGTATCCTTCAAAAATTCAGTGGCTCTCGAACTTTCTTGAACTAAAATACTTACTGGAGAATTAAATTTTTTTGAAATAGCTTCAATATATGGGAGGAAAATTACTAGATCACCCATACCCATTCTGTTCTGAACTGCTAATATTTTCATATTCTAAAATACTCTTTACTAATTTATTTGATTTATATAAATTTTTTATATGAATAAATTAATTAGTGGTATTTATGCGGCAACAATATCTGTTTTTAATGATGATTTAAGCTTAAATATTGAAAAAACTATAAAACACTCAGAAAAAATAATTGATGAGGGATGTCATGGAGTTGTAATGTTTGGTAGCACTGGTCAAGCTCAATATATTTCAGTCTCTGAGAAAATAAGTCTAATTAATCAATTATCAAAAAGCAAATATAGCGACAAATTCATAATTGGAACAGGATTAAACTCATTAATTGAAATAATCAACTTCATGAAAACTTCTTGCTCTTTAAATTTTGATAAATTTTTAATAATGCCACCTGCATTTTATTCTTATGATGAATTAGGGGTAAAAAAGTTTTACAAAAGATTAATTGAGTCTGTACCGACTTCGAAAATAATTCTTTATAATTTTGAAGCACTTTGTGGATTTAAATTTAATGAAAATTTAGTTATGGAACTAAAAAAAGAATTTCCAGATCAAATAGTTGGTATCAAAGATAGTACAGGCAATTTATTTAAAAAAATTAAAATTGATAATTTTTCTTATTTTTCAGGGACAGAGCTTAATTTATTAGAAGGTCTTAAATTTGGTTATGCAGGAATGATTACAGCAAATGCAAACGTTTCAGCTTCTCTATCTAGAAAAGTTTATGAGGATTTCCTTTCAAAAAAAGAACAAACAGTTAATGAAAAATTACATGATATAAGAAAATTATTTGATAAATATAATACAATCAAAGGCCTTCATGCTTATCTCAGTCAATCCGATAAATTATTAGAAAATATTCTACCTCCATTATCTTTACTTAAGGAAGAAGATAAAAGAGATTTAATTCAAAATTTGAAAAAACTAGATTTTCAATTAACTTTAAAATCAGTCGCATAAAATGTTGCTTGCAAGATTTCTTAATCAAATTTTTAAAAAAGATGGATTTATATTAATCGATGCTGATAAAAAGAAGTATATTATTGGTGAACCTAAAAAAAGAGAACCAATTACAATTAAGTTATTAGATAAAAAATTACATTACAAATTATTAATTAACCCAGACTTATATTTTGGTGAAGCTTATACAGACGGAAGTCTTCAAATTGAAAATGCAGATATAACTGAATTTTTAGATATTGCTTTGATGAATATTGGTAGAAATGAATTTAATTACATCAGTTATTTAATGAATAGATTGAGAGGATCATATCGTTATTTAACAAATTTTAATTTTATAAAAAAATCAAAAATGAATGTCTCACATCATTATGATATTTCTGATGATTTATATGATTTATTTTTAGACCCTAAAAGACAATACTCTTGTGCATATTTTAAAAACGAAAATGATGATTTAGAAACTGCTCAAAATAATAAAATTCAACATATAATTAAAAAATTAAATATTAAAAGGGATCAAAAAGTTTTAGATATTGGTTGTGGTTGGGGAGGTTTAGCTCTCGAAATTGCAAGAAAAACTGATTGTGAAGTTACTGGCATAACATTATCTGAAAACCAACTCAAATACGCTAGTCAAAAAGCAAAAGAATTAAATCTTGATAATCAAGTAAAATTTAAATTAATCGATTATAGAGAATTAAATGAGAAGTTTGATAGAATTGTAAGTGTAGGAATGTTCGAACATGTTGGAAGAAAATTTTATAAAAAATTTTTTAAACAAGTTGAAAGACTATTAAAAGATGATGGAGTTTCTTTAATTCACACAATTGGATCTGTAATGCCACCTAGAGATCCTCATCCTTGGATTACAAAATATATATTCCCAGGAGGATATACGCCTAGTTTAAGTGAGGTTACAAAACCTGTTGAAAAAGCAGGTTTAGTAGTTTCTGATATTGAGGTGTTGAAACTTCACTATTCTTATACTCTAAAAAATTGGAAATTGAATTGTTTAAAAAACAAAGAGAAGATTATTAAAATGTTTGATGAAAAGTTTTTTAGAATGTGGGAGTTTTATCTCGCAGGTTGTGAAATGGCATTTAAATGGGGTGACCAGGTTGTTTATCAATTTCAATTAACAAAAAATTATACTTCAACTCCGGCCACAAGAGACTATATTTACCAATAAATACTTGATAAATATCAAATCTCTTTATGAAAAAATCTAAAAAGAAAAATAAAAAATCACGTAAAAAGAGGAAAATCCCTAAAAGAGGAAGAAATTTCAAAAAAAAACCTCTAATAAAAAAAGTAAAGAAAATTAAAAGAAGTAAGAAAATTTCAAAAAAGACACCCAAAAGTTTAAGAAAAAATAAATCTAAAAATTTCAAGAAAAGTTTAAGAAAAATTAAAATAAAACCAAAAGAAACTTTTGTATCAAAAATTGTTAGACTTCAATTTGCATTAAAACCAAATTTTAATTTCAATTTTTCAATCAATATTGAAAAATATATTCAATCTTTTTTTGATAAAATTGAATCAACAATTACAAATTATAAAACTTTAAGAGCTGATGAGAAAAGACGAATACAATTGGAAGAGATAAAGAGAGAAGAAGATTTAAAAAAAGAAGATGAAAAAAGAAAAAAAGAACAAGCATCATTAGAATTAAAACTTAAAAAACAAGCAATTAAAGATGAAATAAAATTAGAAAAAGAAAGAGCAAGAGATATCAAAGCATTTTTAAGGAAAGAGCAAGCTCTAATAAGAATTGAGCAGGCAGAAAAACAAAAACAATTTTTACAAAAATTAAAATTAGATAAGCAAATTGAAAAATTTAGAATTAGAGAGATTAAGGAGCTTGAAAATCTTGAGAGAATTTCACTTAAAGAAGAGAGAGAAGATTATGCAGAACTCCAACAAAGAATAGATAAATTAAAAGAAAAATACCGAATAATTAGAGATCAGAAAATTAGAGAAAGAGTAGAGGCTTTAGGAGTAAAATTAATTGGAGATGAAGACAGAGAAACTTTATTACAAAAAGAAAAAGAATTTACATTAGCAAGACAAAAAGTTGAGTTTGCACTTGAAAGCTTTTATAGGAGCGCAAGTAGTTTGGTTTTTCAATTAAATAAGCGACACATTACCAGACACATGTCAATTTTACGCTGTATAGATAGAAGGTTTGAAACTGGTGAGATATTTATCAGATGGGACGAGTCTTCGGATGATGAATGGTTATTACTTATTTATATAAAAAACAATTCTCCAGATGAGGGGATAGTAATTGAAGACAAAACTAATCCAGAAAAAAATCTTTCTCACGAATACAAAAATAATGAAATTTTTAAAGCCTCCGATATGATGGTAGACTCTTTAACACAATTAATTGGTAGAATGAGATCAAAATCTGAAAATTAAAATTAATGTTTGCAAGTTTTATTACATTATTAATTTTATTTTTTATCATTAAATATATTTTAGCCTGGATCGATTATTTTAATAAATTAGATGATAGACTGGGCGACTCTCTTTGGAGATGGAGTTACGATTATCATGTAATTGGAGAAAGAGATATCTCTGATCTTGATGATAAAGATTTTGTAAGATTAAGAAGAAAAAGGAATAAAGTAGTTACTTATATGTACATTGTTTTCTTCATAATGTTTTTTATTTCTATGTGGTTTTTAAGTGAAGTATTGATATTTTTTTTTCAATAATTTTTTAATTGTTTTTTATTTTTTAAATACAAAAAGAAAGCAACTAATTCATAAAGTAGATTAAAAATTGGAAAAATTATTGGAAGTTTAAAAAATTTATATAAAAATCTATACTTTGGCATTTTACTCCACAGTATTAAAAAAGCTTCAGCACCACCAATTATCTTACCACCCTCTTTTACATGCAGTCTTCTTAAAAGATCTTTGTCAGATTTATTAGTTTCTTCTGATGCAACTTTGTTATTTGTGATATCTACCCAATCAATTTCACTACATTTTTCTTTTTTATAGAGATCAATTTCAGCTTTACAGATTTTACATGAATTATTGAAATATACCTTCATAGTTTTAAGATAATATTCTTATTAAAACTTACAAGTGAGTTAAATCTATTAGTTGAATTATTAAAGTAATTAACTACATACCAGATATGTCTAACTTCTTCAAAAATACAGATATTTCAAAAAATATTGCTGATGAAATTGTATCAGAAACTTTGAACTCATGTGATGATGGTGAACTTTATTTAGAAGACTCAAAAGCAGAGTCAATTTTGTTAGACGATAATAAAATAAAAAGTTCTAGTTATGCAACAGATCTAGGGTTTGGTTTTAGGGCAATTTCAGGTGAGGTAGTTGCTTATTCTCATTCTAATGAAATATCTAAAGATTCTCTAAAAAAATCTTCTGATAATTTAAAAGCCACCCTTAAATCAATTAAGGGGACCTATAATCATTCAATACCAAAAACTAACAAGAAATTTTATGAAGATATTAATCCTATAGAGCAAAAAGATTTAAATTCAAAAATAGAAATTTTAAATAATGTTAATAACTATATAAGATCAAAAAATCCAAACGCCAAACAGGTGACAGCAAGTTTTAGTGGTGAACAAAAATCAGTAGAAATAATAAGAGCAGGAGGCGAAACTCTAAATGATGTTAGACCTTTAATTAGATTCAATGTTTCTGTGATGTTGGAGAAAAATGGAAGAAAAGAGTCTGGCGTATATGGTATTGGTGGCAGACAGTCATATGACACTTATTTAAAAGATGATAATTGGAAAAATGTTTGCGATGAGGCTTTAAGAATTGCTTCGGTAAATTTAGAAAGTAAGCCTGCACCTGCTGGAGAAATGCCTGTTGTTTTGGGACCAGGATGGCCTGCAATTCTTATTCACGAAGCAATTGGTCATGGATTAGAAGGAGATTTTAATAGAAAAAAAACATCTGCTTTTCATAATTTAATGGGAGAAAAAGTTGCAAGCGAGGGAGTTACAATTGTAGATGATGGAACAATTGATAATAGGAGGGGCAGTTTGACAATAGATGATGAAGGAACTCCAACAGAAAAAACAGTTTTAATTGAAAATGGAATATTAAAAAATTATATGCAAGATCGTTTGAATGCTAGACTGATGAACACAAAGTCTACAGGAAGCGGTAGAAGAGAAAGTTACAAACATGTTGTTCTTCCAAGAATGAGAAATACCATGATGTTGAGTGGTAAGAATACTCAGGATGAAATGATATCTTCTGTTAAGAAAGGAATATTTGCAGTCAGTTTTGGTGGCGGTCAAGTTGATATCACCTCTGGAAAATTTGTGTTTAACTGTACTGAAGCGTACGAAATTGTTGATGGGAAAATTGGTTCGCCAATTAAAGGTGCAACTTTGATTGGAGATGGGCCATCAATTTTAAGAAAAGTTTCAATGGTTGGTAATGATATGATGTTAGATCCAGGTATAGGAACTTGTGGAAAAGCAGGACAAGGAGTCCCTGTAGGTGTTGCTCAACCTTCAATATTAATTGACCAAATGACTGTTGGTGGAACACAACTTTAATTATGGTTAAAGATCAAAATTTCTTAGAGGACAAAGCTTCTCAATGTTTGGATTTAGCAAAAAAATTTGGTGCAACAGATTGTGAAGTTTTGGTTTCAAATTCTATCGATGAAACCGTAAGCTTTAGAAATAAAATTTTAGATGAGTCTAATCGTTCAGATAGTTTAGTCGCAAGTATTACAACTTATATAAATAAAAAAAAATCTTCTATAGCATCTTCAAATTTATTAAATGATAATCTCAAAACACTTATTGAAAGGTGTGTAGAAACTACAAAATTAACACCTGAGGATGAGTTTAATTCTTTACCGGATAAAGATCTTTATTCTAAAGATAATTTAGATTTAGAACTTTACGATGATACAAGTTTTGAAAACGATAAAAAAATTCAATATCTTAAAGAATTAGAAGAAAAGGTTTTTGAAGAAAAAAAAGTAATAAATACAGAGTCTGGATTTTCACAGAATAAATCTAATTTTATATTGATTAATAGTGACGGATTTAGTGGTGGACATAAATCTTCTTCATTCTCTTCATCTTGTGTGGTTGTTGCTAAAGATAATGGGGGAATGGAAAGGGATTATGAATATACAAGTAAGTGCCACTTAGATGAAATTAAGAAACCAGAAGAATTAGCAAAATTAGCAACAGATAGAACAATAAAAAAACTAAGTCCTAAAAAAATCAGTAGTGAAAAGTTAAATCTAATTTTTGACAAAAGAATAGCAAAAGGAATATTAAGTGCATTTGCAGGAGCAATTTCTTCATCTTCAATTGCAAGAGGTACTTCGTTTTTGAAAGATAAAATTGGTTCAGAGATTTTTTCAAAAGATATTACAATAATTGATAAGCCTGATATCAGAAAAGGTTTAGGATCTCAGCTTTTTGATGGGGATGGTGTTCATTCAAATGAACTATGTTTAGTAGATAAAGGAATTTTAAAAAACTATTTAGTTGATACATACAATGGCAAAAAATTAAATATCAAATCTAATGGTAGAGCAGGAGGTTCTACAAATTTATATTTTGACAGAGGAAATTTAAGTTATGACGATCTTTTGAATTCTTCATCTAAAGCTATTTATATTACTGAAACTATTGGTCATGGCACAAATTTAATTACTGGTGATTACTCTGTTGGTGCTGCAGGTTATTTAGTTGAAAATGGAATTTTAAAAGAACCAGTAAACGAAATTACAATTGCTGGTAATTTAAAAGATATGTTTAAAAATCTTACACTTGCCAATGATTTAGAGTTTGAATATGCAACAAATTCTCCAACAATGATGATAGAGGGAATGGTTGTTGCTGGCAAATGATTGATTATTGTATAATTGGCTCAGGTATATCTGGCTCCACAATTGCAAATTTATTAAAAAAAAAATATCAAGTCGCTATTTATGATAAGGCAAGAGGACCAGGGGGAAGATCTTCATTTAAAAGATTTGATAAAAAAATTGGTTATGATCATGGAGTGCAATACATTTCTCCAAAAACAGTCAAATTTAAAAAATTTATTTATAAATTAATCAAATTAAGAATTTTAAAAAAATGGGGTGGAAACCACCTTTTTTTAAATAATAAAATAAAAGAAAATAAGAAACATCAAAAGATAATAGGAACTAATGGTAATAATGATATCAGCAAGTATTTAATTAAAGATATTAATTGTAATTTTGAGAGAGAACTAAAAAAAATAAAAAGAAAAAATTTATATTGGGAGTTAGAATTTGTAAGTAACAAAAAAATAAATTGTAAAAATTTAATTTTAACTTGTCCTCACCCTCAGACAAAAAAATTAACTATTAAATATTTAAAAGACAAAAGTATTCTTAAAAATAAAATAAAAATGAATGCAAATATAACCGTAATGTTTACATTAAAAAAAAATATTAAAAAAATTAGCAGTTATTTTTTTGATGATCCTATTTTAGGTTGGGCTGCATTAGAGAACAGTAAAAATAGATTTAAAAGCAGATTTAATCATTGGACCCTACAAAGTACAAGTAATTGGGCAAATAAAAAAATAAATAAAAATAAAAAGATGAAATTAATAAATTCAAATATTTTAATAAATAGATTTTTTGAATTAACAAATACTAAGAAAGAAAAGTTAAATAATATTTTAAATCATGGATGGAAATATTCATACAATCCCAAACCACTTAAAATAAAAAGCTATTGGGATAAAAAAATAAAACTAGGGATATGTGGAGATTGGTTTGTTGGTTCTAGATTAGAGTCAGGCTGGATTAGTGCTAATGATCTTTACAATAAAATAAAAAAATCTAATTAAATTCTTTTACTCTATATTCCCATTCACCCATTCTTGAATAAGTTACTTTTCTAATGATAGAGTTTTCTTTATCGTACCAGATGTCAAAATCTAATCTTTTATCTTCTGGTATATTCATGTCTTTTGATTGAAGTTTAAAATGCTCAACTTCATAAGATTTGCCGTAAAGTATTATTGTCTCCTTACCAAGGAATGTCACAACTTGTTCTTTAATACTTCCTGATATTGGGCTGATTTGAGAGCTTGCTTGAAGTATTTTATGACTCCACCAATTTCCAATAACATTATCATCACTAGCTAAACCAGTATAAGAGGAACCATTCACTTTAAATTTATTACTTTGGTTATCATATTTTAGATCGACAAATTTATTTTTTTTATTTTGTCTAGTTTTAGATTCGTAAGAGATAAGTTGTTCTTTATTATATTTTTCCTCACCATAACCTTCTACTTCAAAAACTGTTGCACCAAATAGCTTTACAGTAAATTTAATTTGATTTGTTACAGTGGTATTATTTCCATCTCTTTTAAAAAAATAAAAATTATATCCAATCACCTCACCATTTCTTAAAATTTCCATTTCAATGTTATTAAAGTTCTTATAGTGGCCCATATGAGAAAATGAATTACTTGAGATTAAAAAAAACAATAAAATGAAGGTTATTTTTTTCATGATAAGATTAAGCTTTAATAAAAAAAAAATTTAAAGTATCAAGCAAAAATGTTTTTATCTATTAAAAAAATTCCAGTAGTTGGTTGGAGTTCGAAAGAAACATTTAATTTTAAACCTAAAATTTCAACATTTTCATATTTATGTTTTGGTTTGATGTTATTTGGTTTTGGGGAAGCTTTGTTAGTAGTTTCAACGACAGGAAATTCACCTTGGACAGTTTTGGCAGAAGGTGCATCAATTATTACAGACCTTTCTATTGGAGTAGCTACATTTTTTATTAGTGTTGGGGTTCTATCATTATGGTTTTTTTTAAAACAAAAACCTGGTCTAGGCACAATTATGAACATAATCATTATTGCTATAATGTTAGATATAACAATTCATTTAGTAGGTTCTCCAAATAATCTTATTTCTCAATATTTTATGGCAATCTTAGGTGTATTTTTAGTAGGTCTTGGAAGTGGTTTTTATCTAACTGCAAATTTAGGTCCAGGTCCAAGAGATGGTTTAATGACAGGATTAACCAAAAAAACAAATCTTCCTATTGCTTTAGTCAGAGGTTGCATTGAAATTACAGCTGTTGGAGTAGGTTGGTATTTAGGTGGAACAGTAGGAGTTGGAACTCTGATTTATGCTTTTGGAATTGGACCTTGTGTTGCTTTAGGATTATTTATTGTAGACAAAATTTTTAATTAAGCTGCTGAAGCTTTTTCACTTCTTTTTCTTTCATGAGGATCCAGAATAGCTTTTCTTAACCTACAAGACTCAGGTGTAATTTCCAATGCTTCATCACTGTTCAGCATACTTAGCTGTTCTGCAATTGACATTTTTCTAACAGGAGTAAGAACAACATTTTCATCTGTGCCTTGAGTTCTCATGTTAGTTAATTTTTTTCCTTTCATGACATTTATTATCATATCACCAGGTTTAGGTTGCATACCAACAATCATGCCAGTATAGACAGGATCGTTGTGTGTTACAAACATCTCACCTCTAGCCTGTAAGTTAAAAATTGCAAAAGCAACTGCTTTACCTTGCTCCATGGAAATTAACGCTCCATTTTTTCTACCTTCCATGTCTCCTTCATATGGACCATATTCATGAAAAATTCTGTTAATTACACCATTACCTTTTGTAAGAGTTAAAAATCTACTTGTGTATCCCATCAACCCTCTTGTTGGTGCATGAAAAATTAATCTTTTCTTATCTTTACCTGTGTCCTTAAGTTCGATTAACTTACCTTTTCTTCTATTCATAGAGTCAATTACTTTTGAAGAATGTTCTTCATCTAAATCCATAGTAATCTCTTCTATTGGTTCTAATCTATTTCCATTTTCATCTTTTTTATAAAGTACCTTTGGTGGACTTACAGTCATCTCAAAACCTTCTCTTCTCATTTGAGTAAGTAAAATCTCTAACATTAACTCTCCTCTACCACTTACAATAAAAGAGTCATTTCCATCATTTTCTTCAAATGTGATTCCAACATTATTTTGTGCTTCTTGAATTAATCTGTCTCTGATTTGTGTACTTGTTAATTTTGAGCCTTCAGTTCCTGCTAATGGAGATGTGTTAACAGTTATAGTTATAGACATTGTTGGTGGATCTATAGGTGTTGCAGCAATAGGTTCATTTACCTCTAAATCACAAATCGTATCAGCTACATTTGTTTTTTCTAAACCTGCAACTACAACGATATCTCCTGCTTCACCAACTTCTATTGGTACTTTTTTGGTTCCTTCGTATCTAAAAATTTTAGTTAATCTGCCTTCATCAACTTTTTCACCCTTTAGATTTAAAGCTTTAATAGCTTGGTTAGCTTTTGCCGTTCCTTGGGCAATTCTACCAACTAAACTTCTACCTAAAAAACTATCTGCATAAAGAAGAGTAGATAACATTGCAAATGGTTTTGTTTTATCTAACTTTGCAGGCTCAACATGTTCCACTATCATATCTAAAAGTGGTTTTAAATTTTCTCTTGGTCCATCAACTTCTTTTGATGCCCAACCAGATCTACCACTCGCGTATAGTACTGGAAAATCTAATTGTTCTTCATTTGCATCTAAGCTGACAAATAAATCAAATGTTTCATCTAAAACTTCATTTGCCCTTTGATCAGGCTTATCAAGTTTATTAATTACCACTATTGGCTTTAAACCTTGTTTCAAAGCTTTTGATAGTACAAATTTTGTTTGAGGCATTACACCTTCAGCTGAGTCTATTAAAAGCAATGCTCCATCAGCCATACTTAATACTCTTTCAACTTCAGCAGCAAAGTCTCTGTGACCTGGCGTATCGATTATGTTAATTCTAGATTCTTTCCAATTAATAGAAGCTGGTTTTGCAAGAATAGTAATTCCTCTTTCTTTCTCTAATTCACCAGAGTCCATTAATCTTTCATCAACAACCTCATTATCTCTGAATGATCCACTTTGTTTCATCAAATTATCAATTAAAGTTGTCTTTCCATGGTCAACATGGGCGATAATTGTGATGTTTCTAATATTATTACTCATAAAGTGTCGCCCTTATACTGATTTAAATTGATTTTAAAACATTAAAAAAGTGCATAACTGGCTTGATTAATTGATACTTATTTAGATTTGTTAGACTTTTTTGACTTTTCTCTTTTAAATTTCCTCTTTTCTTTAAGTGTAAATTTTGGTTTTTTTTTCACACTTGAGTCTTTGAATGATTTTCCACTGTATCTTTTAGACATAATTTTTTACCTAAAAAAAAGGCCATCATTAATGATGGCCTTTTAAATTTTTTATAGAGTGTAGGGGACTTACATTCCCATTCCACCCATTCCACCCATTCCACCCATGCCGCCCATTCCTCCAGGCATTCCACCAGCTGCACCAGCATCTTTTTCTTCAGGTTTGTCTGCAATCATTGCTTCAGTAGTTACTAATAATCCTGAAATAGAAGCTGCATCTTGTAAAGCAGTTCTAACAACTTTCACAGGATCAATGATACCTTTTGCAAACATATCACAATACTCTTCACTTTGAGCATCATAACCATGAGTTTTTTTATTTTGCTCTAACAATTTACCAACTACAACTGAACCATCTACTCCAGCATTTTTAGTAATTTGTCTAATAGGTGCTTCAAGTGCTTTTTTAACAAGATCTACACCAGCTTTTTGGTCATCACCTTTAACCTTAACTTTGCTAAGATCTCTTGATGCATATAACAAAGCACATCCACCACCAGTCACGATACCTTCTTCAACAGCAGCTCTAGTTGCATTTAATGCATCTTCAACTCTGTCTTTTCTCTCTTTAACTTCAACTTCTGTTGCACCACCAACTTTGATAACTGCAACACCACCAGCTAATTTAGCAAGTCTCTCTTGAAGTTTTTCTTTATCATAATCAGATGTTGTTTCATCAATTTGTTGTTTGATCGAACCACACCTTGCTTCAATGTCAGATTTTTTACCAGCACCATTTACAATTGTACTGTTGTCTTTATCAACTTTAACTTTTTTACATGAACCAAGATCATCTAACTTAACATTTTCAAGTTTAATCCCTAAATCTTCAGAAATAACAGATCCACCAGTTAGGATAGCAATATCTTCTAACATTGCTTTTCTTCTATCACCAAATCCTGGAGCTTTAACTGCTACAACTTTTAAACCACCTCTTAATTTGTTAACAACTAAAGTTGCCAAAGCTTCACCTTCAACATCTTCAGAAATAATCATTAATGGTCTCCCAGCTTGCACAACAGCTTCTAAAAGTGGAACCATTGGTTGTAGATTTGTTAATTTCTTCTCATGTAAAAGAATAAATGGATTATCTAGCTCTGTAGTCATTTTATCACTGTTTGTAATAAAGTATGGAGATAGATAACCTCTATCAAATTGCATACCTTCAACTACATCAAGCTCTGTCTCTATACCTTTGTTTTCTTCAACAGTGATAACACCCTCATTACCAACTTTTTGCATTGCTTTTGCAATCATTGTTCCAATTTCTTTATCGCCGTTTGCTGAAATTGTTCCAACTTGAGCTATCTCATCACTATCTTTAACTTTTTTTGCAGAAGCAACTAAGTTTTCTTTAACTGTTTCAACAGCAGCATCTATACCTCTTTTTACATCCATAGGGTTCATTCCTGCTGTAACATATTTTACACCTTCTTTAACAATTGCTTGTGCAAGAATAGTTGCAGTAGTTGTACCATCACCAGCTTCATCATTTGTTTTGCTAGCAACTTCCTTTACCATCTGTGCACCCATGTTTTCAAATTTATCTTCTAGGTCAATTTCTTTAGCAACTGAAACACCATCTTTAGTAATTCTTGGAGCACCATAAGATTTATCCATAACAACATTTCTTCCTTTTGGTCCTAAAGTTACTTTAACAGTGTCGGCCAAGATATTTACACCTCTTATCATTGCTGCTCTTGCTTCAGCATCAAATTTAACAACTTTTGCCATTATATTTCTCCTTTATAATTAATTACTTGCTTGAAATACCCATAATGTCTGACTCTTTCATTATGCTGTACTCTTTACCGTCGATTTTAACTTCAGTGCCTGACCACTTACCAAAAAGTACTTTGTCACCAACTTTAACGTCCATTGGTATAGTTTTTCCGTCTTCAGTCTTTGCACCACCACCAACAGCTACAACTTTACCTTCTTGAGGTTTTTCTTGCGCTGAATCTGGTATAATAATTCCACCAGCAGTTTTCTCACTACTGTCTAAAACTTCTATTAAAACTCTGTCGTGTAACGGTTTGAATTTCATAAACTCTCCTTTAAATAAATATGGAGCTCATATAGATATTTGGTCATGTATTTCAAGATCTATGCAGCTCCATAATTATCAAAAAACTTAGAAAAAAAGGCTTTTTAAGGTTATATCTAATCAGGATGACTAAAAATTTAGATGCAGATGGGTTAAAGTCTATAGTTAGTGACTACGATATACTCTACATAGATTTATGGGGTGTTGTGCATAATGGTATTAAGCTTCATGAAGGAGCTATTGGAGTTTTATCTAAGTTAAGTGAAATTAAAAAAAATTATGTTTTGCTAACTAATGCCCCAAGACCTAACGAAACAGTAAAAAAATTCTTAGAAAAATTGGGAATGAAGTCTGAACAAATCAATCACGTTTATACATCAGGTCAAGCAGCTCTAAATTATTTAAAGAAAAATCTTAATGATAAAGATTTTTTTCACATAGGACCCCCAAGAGACTTTGATTTATTTTTAAGCTTTAAAAATAATAAGAAAGAAAATTTAGATGAAAGTGAATATATATTATGTACAGGTTTATATGATGATAAATCTGATGATTTAAATTTTTATAAAGATTTGTTAGAAAGATATATTCACAAAAAAATGATATGTACAAATCCAGATTTAATTGTAGATCGTGGAAATAAAAGAGAACTATGCGCAGGATCAGTAGCAATGGTTTTTGAAAAAATGGGGGGCAAAGTTATATATTTTGGCAAACCTTATCCAGAAGTTTACAATCAAGCAATTAATAATAAAGATAAAAAAATATTATGTATTGGTGATAATCTTAATACAGATATTAAAGGTGCAAATTTACAAAATTTTGACTCTTTAATTATTTCAGATGGAATTCATAAAACAGAAATAGAAAATAGTGGTATTGAAAAAGTTTCAAAGATGTATGAATCTATTCCAAACTATATCCAATCAAAACTGACATGGTAAGAATTGATGAAAATTTTTAATAATTTTGATATTCCAAAAAATATTAAAGGCTCAATTCTCCTAATTGGTAATTTTGATGGTGTTCATTTAGGACACAAAAAACTTTTTAAAGAAGCTCAGAAGTACAAAAAAAAATATAAACTCAAAATTGGAGTATTAACTTTTGAACCAATGCCAAAAATGTTTTTTAATAAAAAATTGAAAAATTTTAGAATTTCATCCTTAAAACAAAAAAATGAATTAATGAAAAATTTAAAAATTGATTTTTTAATAAATAAAAAATTCGATAAAAATTTTTCATCTACTAATTCAATTAATTTTATCAAAAATATAATCTCAAAAAAATTGAAAACAAAATTCATATTTGTAAGTGATAATTTTAGATTTGGCAAAAATAGGGAAGGAGATGTTAAACAACTAAAAAGCTTTGAAAGTGATTTGAATTATAAATTAGTTAAACCTAAGCCAGTTAAATTAAATAATAAAATTGTTTCCTCTACTCTTATAAGAAAATCTTTAGAAAATGGAAAATTGGATTTTGCAAATAAACTTTTGGATAGAAAGTGGTTTGTTGATGGTAAAGTTGAAAAAGGAAGACAATTAGGTAGGAAGATTGGGTTTCCTACATGTAATATTGGCATTAAAGATTTTTTAATTCCAATGCTAGGCGTTTACGCTGTGAATGTATTTATGAAAGGAAAAATCTACAAAGGTATAGCTAACATAGGTTATAGACCTACTTTTAATCAAAAAAAATTATTGTTAGAGGTTCATTTATTTAATTTTTCTGGAAATCTTTATAATAAGTATTTAAGAGTAAATTTTTTAAAATTTATACGAAAAGAAAAAAAATTTACTAATATTGAAAAATTAAAACAACAAATAAAAATTGATCTAGCTAAAGCAAAGAAAAAATATGTCTAAAGCACAAATTAATCTTCCAAAAACGGCATTTTCAATGAAGGCCAATCTTCCAACGAGAGAACCTCAAATGCTGGATTATTGGAAAGAGATTAATCTTTACAACGAATTACGTAAGGCAAGTAAAGGAAAAGAAAAATTTATTCTTCATGATGGTCCGCCATATGCAAATGGTAATATTCATATGGGAACTGCACTAAACAAAATTTTAAAAGATATAATTGTTAAATTTCATCAAATGGATGGTAAAGACTCTATCTATGTACCAGGATGGGATTGTCATGGTTTGCCAATAGAATGGAAGATAGAAGAACAATATAAAAAAAATAAAAAAAATAAGAATGACGTTCCAATTGTAGAATTTAGAAAAGAATGCAGAGAATTTGCAGAAAAATGGATAGACATCCACAAAGGTCAATTTAAGAGATTAGGTGTAATTGGAGATTGGGAAAATTACTATTCTACAATGAGCTTTAGTGCTGAAGCTCAAATTGTAAGAGAACTTGGTAAATTTTTAAAAGAAGGAAGTTTATATAGAGGTTTTAAACCAGTATTATGGTCAACAGTAGAAAAAACTGCTTTAGCTGATGCTGAAGTTGAATATCAAGATCATAAATCAGATACAATTTATACTGCGTTTAAAGTTAAAAGTTCCAAAATAAAAGAACTTGTTGATTCTGATATTATAATTTGGACAACAACCCCTTGGACAATACCTGCAAACAAGGCTTTGGCTTTTAATCAAGCATTGGATTATGTTTTGATAGAAATTTTAGACGAAAATGATTTCAAGGGTAAAAAGATAGTTATAGCAAAAGATTTACAAGAATCAGTTGTTAAAGAATGTAGTTTAGAAAAATTTAATTTAATAAAAACTTTCTCAGGAAAAGAATTTGAGGGTACAGTTTGTTTTCATCCATTCTTTGAAATGGGTTATGATTACGATATCCCAATGTTGGAAGCTAGATTTGTTACAACAGATCAAGGAACTGGAATAGTTCATTGTGCTCCAAGTCACGGACCAGATGATTTTAATTTGTGTTTAAATAATGGAATTAAAGCAATAGAGACTGTTGATGGTGATGGAAAATATACATCAAATGTTAAGGAATTTGAGGGATTACATATCTTTAAATCAAATTCAATAGTAATAGAAAAACTTAAAAATTATAAAAGACTTTTATCTAATGGAGAACTTGTTCATTCCTATCCTCATTCGTGGAGATCAAAAGCACCGTTAGTGCATCGCGCAACTCCACAATGGTTTATATCAATGGAAAGTCATAAACTGCGAGATAAGGCACTAAAAGCAATTGATGAAACAGAATTTTTTCCAAAGAAAGGAAAAGAGAGATTAAAATCAATGATTGAAACCAGACCAGATTGGTGTGTTTCAAGACAAAGAGTTTGGGGCGTTCCTCTTCCAATATTTGTTCACAAAAAAACAAAAGAAATTTTAGTTGATGATGAAGTAATAGAAAATATTGCAAGTATTTATGAAAAAGAGGGATCAGATTGTTGGTTCTCAGACGATCCTCAAAGATTTTTAGGCAACAAATTTAAAGCAAGTGATTATGAAAAACTTAGTGATATTGTTGAAGTGTGGTTTGACAGTGGTTCGACACACTCTTTTGTTTTAGAAAAAAGAGATGATTTAAAATGGCCCGCATCAATGTATTTAGAGGGTTCTGATCAACATAGAGGATGGTTTCACTCATCTTTGCTTGAGTCTTGTGGAACAAGAGGAAGAGCGCCTTTCGAGTCAATATTATCTCATGGATTTGTTGTTGATGGAAAAGGACTTAAAATGTCTAAATCATTAGGTAATGTTATTGCTCCTGAAGATATATTAAAAAAATATGGGGCTGATATTCTTAGAATTTGGGTTGCATCCTCAAATTATGCTGAAGATTTAAGAATAGATTATACAATCTTAGATCAACACGCAGATTCTTACAGAAAAATCAGAAATACATTTAGATACTTATTAGGAAATATAAATGATGATTTCAATGAGGTAGATCTCGATAAGCTAAATTTAAATGAATTGCCTGAGTTAGAGAGATATATGCTTAATAAATTATACAAACTTGATAAAAAATTTAATGGTTATTTTCTCAAATATGATTTTCACAATTTGTATAAAGAATTATTAAATTTTTGCACAGTTGATTTATCGGCTTTTTATTTTGATATAAGAAAAGATACACTTTACTGTGAGACAAGAGATTCGGAAATAAGAAAAAGTTGTATTAAAACACTTAATATAATTCTTGATAATTTAATCAGATGGTTTGCTCCTATTTTATCTTTTACCACTGAAGAAATTTTTAAACTAATTCATAAAAGTAAAAAAAGTATACACTTAGAATTTTTTAAAAAAATTCCACCTAAATTTAGTGATGAAAAATTAAATAATAAATGGATTGAATTAAAGAAAATAAGAGAAGTTTGTAATTCTAGTATTGAAGAAAAAAGAGCTTCAAAAGAAATTGGGTCAAGTCTTGAAGCAGATTTAAAAATAGAAATTAATGAGAAAAGTTATAATGATTTTAAAGATATAGACTTTGCTGAATTATGTATAACATCATCAGCAGAAGTTATTAAAGGTTCCGTAGACGAAATTAAAGTTACAACATCTAAAGCAAAAGGTAGTAAATGCCCTGTTTGTTGGAAACTTAAAATAAACAAATGTGAAAGAAGTCAGTGCGGATTGATTGATGACAAATAAAAAAAGATTTTTAGTTTTTTCTTTAATAGTCCTAAGTATCTGTCTTTTTGATCAAATTACAAAGAAACTTATTATTGAATATTTTGATATAAATAACTCTATAATTTTTATTACTAGTTTTTTAAATTTTGATTTAATTTGGAATGATGGTATTGCATTTGGATTACTAGGTTTTGATAATCCAGGTTTTTACAATTTAGTTACATTTATAATTGGTTTAGTTATTTTAGTTGTTTTTTATTTTATAACCATATCCGAAAATCATATTTCATATTTTTATTCTATGGTTGCTGGTGGTGCATTAGGAAATTTTATAGATAGGATAAGATTTTCAGCTGTTCCAGATTTTATTGATTTTCATATTGGCGATTTCCATTGGTTTGTTTTTAATATTGCAGATATATTCATATCACTTGGAGTTTTTTGCCTTATAATTGCTGAAATTTTCTATAAAAAGATAAAAGATGAAAAAATTTAATATCTTATTAATTTTATTTGTATTTTTGTTTGCATCTTGCCAATCAATTAAGGATGGTTTGAGTGGAAGAAAAAATGAAAATAGTGATGAGTTCTTAGTTCAAAAAAAAAATCCCTTGGTCACACCACCCAATTATATGGAGTTACCTCCACCATCAGAGGAATTAGATGAAAGCGACTCTGATAAAATTGAAAATGAAATAAATATCAAAAGTATCTTAGATGTTGAAAATTTAGAAACAAATACTCAATCAAATAATTCTGGGTCAGCAGAGGATTTTGTATTAAAACAAATTCAAAATAAATAATGATCTCTAGCGGAATAGAGTTTAAAAATTTTAGAGAAAAAAATTCTAATTCAAAAATAAAAAAAATTTGGACAAGTTTAGTTTATGAATTTTCTCAAGAAAATAATGATTTATTACTTAGTTTATCAAAAAAATACAAATACTCATTTAAATTTTCAAATTTAGTTAAATTCAAAAAATTAAATTTATTTCACATTATTGGTATGGGAGGATCTTCTCTTGGCTCTCAGGCCATATATAATTTTTTATCAGATAAAGTAAAAAAAAAATTTTTATTTACAAATAATATTACACCGAACAAAAATCTTAAAATAAAAGAAAAAAAATTAATTATAATTATATCAAAGTCTGGTAATACACTTGAAACTCTCTCAAATTTTAATTCTCAGAAAATAAAAAAAAATTGCCTTTTCATAACTGAAAATAGACAAAGTTATTTAAGAACTTTGGCATATAAATTGCAAAGTGAAGTAATAGATCATAGCAATTTTATTGGTGGCAGGTATTCAGTTTTGTCAGAGACGGGTATGGTACCAGCTTATTTGATGGGTTTAGACCCGAATAAATTTAAGCAATTTGATAATTTAATTAAAAATAAAAAGTTCATTAATTGCCTGATTAATAATACTATGTCGTTATTAAAGCTCCACAATCAAAACAAAAAAAATTCTATAATTTTAAATTATGATGAAAGTTCTAATGATTTATTTTATTGGTACCAACAACTTGTAGCCGAAAGTTTGGGTAAAAACTCAAAAGGTATTTTGCCGATAGTCTCGTCGGTCCCTAAAGACAATCATAGTGTAATGCAACTTTATTTAGACGGTTTTAAAAATAATTTTTTTACCTTTTTTTATGTTAAAGAAACCAGCACTCAAAAAATTGATGATAACTCAGTTTTAAATTCACATAATTATTTAAAAAATAAAAGTATGAGTGATGTATTGTTTGCACAATTTAGAGCTACACAGAAAGTTTTTATTAAAAAGAATATCCCATTTAGAACCTTTATAATAAAAAAGAGAGATGAGAAAACACTAGGTGAGCTATTCACTTTTTTTATTTTAGAAACAATTTTGCTTGCAAAAGCAATGAAGATAAATCCATTTGATCAACCCGCTGTAGAGTTAATTAAAAAAGAAACTTTAAAGATATTAAAAAATTAATTCCCAAAGGTTATTTTGGAAATTCCATAAGATCTTTGTTCAATAATATTTAAATAACTTGTTAGCACCACATCATCTTTTTTATGTCTATGAAGAATAATTATTCCATCTTTATTTAATAATTCTTTATTTTTAATATTTTCAATTAAATTATTAATTTCTTTTTCTTTAAAAGGAGGATCTAAAAAAATTAAATCAAACTTCAACTCTTCTTTGTTTAGTTTATCAATATAATCAAAACAGTTAGCATTTATTATCTCAGTTTCATTTTGACATTGTAAATTAATAATATTTTTAGACAGAATTTCGTAAGCTGGTGAATAATTTTCAACAAATGTTACTTTTTCAGCACCCCTTGAAATAATTTCTAATCCAAATGATCCTGAGCCAGCGAATAAATCTAATACGTTTGCATTTTTAATTGATATATTGAGTTTATTAGAGTGCTCTAATAAATTAAATATAGACTCCTTTACTAAATCTCTCAAAGGTCTGGTTAAATTATCTTTTGGTAGAAGAATTTTTTTTCCTTTGAGTTTTCCTGAAATTACTCTCATCAATCAATAACTTTATGACCAATATCTTTTCTGTAAAAACCATTCTCCCAATTTAATTCTTTTAATATATTCAAAGACAACTCTCTGGCATCATTAAATTTTTGAGATCTAGTAACAATATTCAAAACTCTTCCACCATTAGATACAATTGAATTATTTAATAATTTTGTTCCAGCATGAAACAAAAATTGATTTTTACTCAAATTTATATCGTCTAAATTAATAGAAATATCATTTTTATATTTTTCGGGATAACCTATAGAACATAAAACTATACATAACGATTTATCGTCATACCATTCAATTTCTATTTCGTTTAATTTTTTTTCATTACATTTTTTAATGATTGAAAAAAAATCACTCTTAAGTTTTGGCATTAACGTTTGACATTCTGGATCACCCATTCTGACATTATACTCAATCAAGTAGGGTTCATTTTTTATAATCATTAAGCCAGCATATAAAAACCCTTTATATTCTGAGTTAAGATCTTTTATTCCTCTTAGAGTGGGTTCAATTATTTTCTCAAGAATTTTTTTGTTCAATTCTTCATTTTCTAATCGTGAAGGTGAATATGCTCCCATACCACCAGTATTTTTTCCTTTATCACCCTCTTCAACTCTTTTATGATCTTGGGCTGTGCCAAACATCTTATAATTTTTACCATCACACACAACAAAGAAACTCATCTCTTCGCCTTGTAAAAATTCCTCAATTAACAATTGATTTGCTTCTCCAAACTTTCCACTAAATATCTCATTTACAGCAATTGAGGCATCTTGAAAGTTTTCAGAAATATAAACTCCTTTACCAGCGGCAAGACCATCTGCTTTGATCACAATTGGAAATTTACAATCATTGAGAAATTTTAGGGACTCAGCTATACTTGGGAAAACTCCAAATTTAGCAGTTGGTATATTATATTTTTCACATAAATTTTTAGTAAAAATTTTTGATCCCTCTAATTTTGAAGCAATTTTATTTGGACCAAATACTTTGATATTAAACTTTTCTAAATAATCTACAATCCCATCGACAAGAGGTTTCTCTGGACCTACAACAATATAATTTATTTTTTCTTTTATTATGAAATTTTTAAGTTCTTCAAAGTTGTTTAAATTGATGTTTACATTCTTAGCAATTTGATCTGTTCCAGCATTACCTGGAAAGCAGTAGATTTGACTAATTTCTTTAGATTTTTTTAAAGATTGGCATAAAGCATGCTCTCTACCACCACTTCCTATTACACCAACTTTCATATAAGAATATATAAACTAAAAATGTTTAAAAAATTAGCAAAAATAAAGTATTTACCCAATAATTTTGAAGTTATTCAAGATGGTGATCATGTAATTTGTGCAATTTCAGGAAAAAAAATTTCTTTAGAAAATTTAACTTATTGGAATGTTGATGAACAAGAACCTTATTTTTCTTACAAAGAAGCTGCTATCAAAAGAGAAAAAAAATAATCTATTTCCATCGATTGTGTGACCATATCCACTGATGAGGGTTTCTCATTATCATTTTTTCTAATATTTTATTTAATTTTAGAGTTATACTTTCAACTGTTTCTTGATTGTTAAATGTTAAAGGGCTCATAATTTCTAAATTAAAATTTTCAACATTATTTCTTTCAATAAATATTGGAACTATTTTACAATTGAATTTTTTTATAAATTGAGCTGGTATTGTAGTAGTTAATGCATCTTTATCAAACAATGTAGACCTAATTCCTTCTGAAACTCTTTGATCTATCATTAGGGCTATTGATGTTCCAGATTTAAAGTGTTTAAGAATTTCTTTTGTTCCAGAGATACCTTTTTTTATTTGTTTTTCACAAATAAATTTTTTTCTTATATTTTCCATAGTTGGATTAAGAAAATAATTATTTAGTGGCCTATAAATTGCCGCAAGTTTTATTCCTGATTTTTCTATATGCATTGCCATCAGTTCGAAATTATCAAAATGACCTGATATGAATATTACAGGCTTATTAGAATTTTTAACATCATCTAATATTTTCTGCCCTTTAATATTTAAATATTTTTCTGAATTTAAATTTCTAAAATTTTTAATGAAGATATATTCTGCTAAAATTTTCCCATAACTTTGCCACATCTTCTTTGAAATATTTTTTTTTAAATTTTCTTCTGAATTTGGAAAAGCCAAAGAAATATTTGAGTAAATAGTTTTTTTTGATCTAAAAAGTGGTCCAAGTTTTATAAATAAATATGATGCTAAAATTCTTGAAAATTTTAATCCAATGAATTTAAAAATTAAAAATAAAAATGTTATAAATATAAATTCCAAAAAATACTTAATATGTTTCATATTAATTCAATAAAAAATTAATTAACTCTTTTTTATTTTCAATTTCTAAATCTATATCTAGAAAAGAAATCTCTTTATTAAGTGATTGTGATAATTTCATATAATCTTTTTCAGTAGTTAATATTTTCAAATTTTCATTTTTCGCTAAATCTAAAATTTTATTAATTTCTTTTGATGTATATTCGAAATGATCTGAAAATATAATTTCTTTTTTTATTTTGAAGCCATTTTCTACTAATAAGTTTTTAAAATCTTTTGGTTCACCTATACCAGAAAAAATTAAATATTCTGAGTTCAAATCATATTTGTTAATATCTAAAATTTTATAGCTAGTTTGAAAAATTTTGATATTTGAGTTTATTCTTAATATTTTTTCTGTAAGTTCTTTATTATAATCTTTTTTACCATTCAAAAATATTGCATCAAAACGTTTCAAACTTGAAATTTTTTCTCTAAGTGGCCCTGCAGGAATAATCTGTCCATTTCCTATCCAATTGTCAGATTTAAAACAAACAAGTTTTTTGTCATAATCAATCTGAGAATCTTGCAATCCATCATCAAATATAAGAATTGCATATTTTTTTTTAATACTTTCAAGGACAGCATCCTTTCTTGTATTTGCAATAATAGTTTTTGTTTTTTTCTGCAAAAGAAGTTGTTCATCTTTTTGATTATCATAAAATTTTTTGGCAGTAGCGATATTTAAATTTTTTTCTTTTAAAATTTCATAAATTTTTATGCATAAAGGGGTTTTACCAGTGCCTCCTAAGTAAATATTTCCAACGCAGATTGTTTTAATCTCAGGGAATTTTTTCTTTTTTAGAGTTATGAAAAAAAAATTTCTTATAATTACAGGAAGAGTAAGTGGAAGTAGAAAATAAGATAAAAGATTTGGTTTTTTAAAGTCCCAAAAAGAAGGTTTTTTTAAATTCATATATTATTTAAAATTATCTGAATTTCATTCATGTTTTGTTTTAAAATTCTTTGACCAATAACATTAACTTTATTTTTTATATTTTTTTTATTTTTTTTTGAAGATAGGAGTTTTTCAAGTAATTTTTTTGTTTGATCTAAATTCTTTATTTTTTTTGAAATTTTTTGACTATTAAGAAAACTATAAATTTCTCTAAAATTTGAAACATGAGGCCCATGCAATATATTGCAATTATATCTTACAGCTTCTAGAGGATTTTGTCCTCCATGTTCAATTAGTGATCCACCAAGAAACACATTGTTTACAATTGAGTAAAAAGATTTAGTTTTTCCAAAGGAATTTACTAAATAAATATCTGTATCATGTTTGATTAAAGTTTTTGGTTCATGCAAATGAACTTTTAAACCCAGTTCATTTAGCTCTTTTTTTATTTTTTTTTCTCTATCAATGTGTCTTGGAATTATTATTGTAATTAAATTTTTAATTTTTTTTTTAGTTGATAATGTAAATTTCCAATAAATATTTCTTCAGTATTGTGAGTACTTGATGCGCACCATGTAATTCTCTTTTTAAAAAAGTTTATTACATTTTTCTCTAATATTACTTTTTCATTCTCTGATTGTGCATATTTAAGATTACCAAAATATTTAATGTTTTTGGCACCAAGTTTTTTTAAATAGGAAACTGTTTTTTTATTAGATGACAAACAAACAGTAAGGTTGCTAAAAATTGATTTAGAAAAGTTTTCAAATTTCATCCATCTTTTAAATGAATTTTCAGTTATCCTTCCATTGATAAGTATTGTGGGTATTCTATTTAATTTTAGATTAAAAATCATATTAGGCCAAATTTCCGAATCTATAAAAAAGGTGGCTGATGGTTTCCAATAGTTTATAAATTTCTTTACAATTTCATTGTTATCTATTGGAAAAAATTGATGAGCTACTTTCTTGAATTTAAAGTTTGAAATTATTTTTGATGAACTTAATGTATTAGATGTAATCAAAATTTGAGATATTTTTTTTGATTTTTCTAATTTTTCTAATAATGGTACAATGCTCTGTAATTCACCAACACTTGCACCATGAAACCAAATTAATCTACCTTTTTTTCTTTTAACTGAATTAAATCCAAATTTTTCCTTAACTCTAAGAATATTTTCTTTTTTTTTAAATATTCTGATTAAAATTATTATTGGGGAAAATATTAAAATTATATTTATTAATAATCTATAAATAAACAACATTATGCTTTTCGAATTTGTTTCTCATAGAAGTTTTTATAAATATTTGAATTTTTTAAAAGATCTTCGTGTTTACCTTCACCGACAACTTGACCGTTATCAATTACATAAATTTTATCTGAATTTAAAATAGTTGATAATCGATGTGCAATTACCACAGTTGTTTTTCCCTCAGTTAAGAAACTAATTGCTTTTTGAATTTTATTTTCTGTTTCTGCATCTAATGATGAAGTTGCTTCATCCAACAAAATTATTGGACTTTTTTTTAATATTGCTCTCGCAATTGATAATCTTTGCTTTTCTCCTCCTGACAGTCTAATCCCATTTTCTCCAATTATTGTGTCGTATTTATTTGGTAACTTCTCAATAAATTCATCAGCAAATGAGAATTTTGCTGCTTCCTCAACTTCTTGTGCTGTTGCATCAAGTTTGGCGTAAGCAATATTGTTTCTAATTGTATCATCAAATAGTGTAGTTTCTTGACTGACCATCGAAATCTTTTCTCTCAAAGAATTTATTTTAGACTTATAAATTGAACTTTGATCAATAAGAATATCTCCCTTATTAACGTTATAAAATCTTGGTATTAAGTTTAGAATTGTTGATTTACCAGCACCACTATGACCTACTAATGAAGTCATTTTCTTACCTGGAATTTTAATACTGACTTCATTTAGTGTATTTTTTTCATTACCATAATTAAAGGATACATTTTTAAATTCTATTTCGCCGTTATTAAGATCTAATTCTTTTGCATCAGAAATGTCTTGAATTTCATTCTTATCATCAATAATTGGTATTACTCTTCTAGCGCCTGAAAGGCCCTGCTGAATTGTGATGTTAAGAGTTGCTAATGATCTAACCGGTTGATATGCGAGCATCATCGCTGCCAAAAAAGAAAAAAAATTACTTACTTCGAGCTCATTGCTCATAACTAATTTTGCTGAAACATAAATTAAGATTGCAATCATAATACCAGTTAAAGCTTCCATAATTGGTGACGCTCTTACAAATACAATATTTATTTTTCTCGAAGTTTCTTTCAAATTATTTATATATTCAATAGCTCTTTTTTCTTCAAAGTTTTCTTTTTGGAAAATTTTCATTAACTTATGATTTTTAAATATTTCCATTAAATAAGTATTCAATACTCCTGCCTTTTGCATCTGTTCTGTAGTAACTTTTCCCATTCTTTTACCTAAAGATCTCGCCGCGGCACTTGCTAAAGGTATCATTATTAAAGCAATTAATGATAGTTTCCAATTTTGATAAAACATTACACTCAGCAAACCAATTAATGTTAGGCTATCTTTAAATAGATTGAGAATTGCAGTACTTACAAGATTAGTAATCATATTAACATCATTAATTATGTTCGTGATGAATTTTCCGGAATGTTTATTATCAACAAGTTGAGTATCAGCTTTGATCAATGATTTGAACATATCTGCTTGTATATCTCTCCTTATCTCTTCAGATACATTAATCATTATAACTTTTGCTAAATATAAAGAAGATCCTTTGACAGCAAATGCAATTACTATTAACACAGGAATTATAACCATCATTCCTTTTGTTTGTTCTATAAAGAGTTCTTTTATTGCTGGATCTAACAAATAAGCAACAGAGGAAGTGCTACCTGCTAAAAGCAAGGTAAAAAAAACAGAAAGTAAAATTTTATTTAGATATTTTTTTGTATAGTTATTGTACAGACGCTTTAAGATTTCAATATTTGTCATAAGTTAAATTTTTCCAAAAATTAAACTTACAAAAACTAAAAATCCTAGAGTGTTATTAGATTTAAAAACTTTTAAACAATTTACAGTATCTTTAGTTTTTAGTTGATTGATTTGTAAAATATATAGGTGAGAAAAAATTATTATTAAAAATATAAAGTAAATATTATTTAAATCCATACTAATACCAATAAATAACAATGATATAAAAAAAATTGTATACGATAAAAATAAAAATATTTTAGGATTATTCTTAAATTTAATTGAAGTTGATTTTAATCCTATAATTTCATCGTCTTTTATATCTTGAAACCCGTATATAGTGTCGTAACCTAGTGTCCAAAATATGGCTCCAATGTAAAATACGATAGGAGTTATAGAAATTTCACTATAAATTGATGTCCAACCTAATACTAATCCATAATTAAATGTAACGCCTAAAAATAATTGAGGCCAATATGTAAATCTTTTCATCAAAGGATAGGTAAAAGCCAGAGGCATTGAACCCAAAGCCAAAATTATTGTGAACATATTAAAGTTAATTAAAACCAAAAATGCTAAGACACAAAGTATAGCTGAATATATAAAACCAACTTTAACTGACACTTCTCCTGATGCTATTGGTCTATTTTTTGTTCTAGTAACTTTTTTATCAAAATCTTTATCAGCTATATCGTTTATGATACACCCTGCAGATCTCATTAAAACTGCACCAAGAAAAAATAAAACTAAATAAAAAAAATATTTATTTAAATTTTGCTCAAAATCATAAGCAACTGTTAATCCCCAAGCACATGGCCAAAATAACAGCATATATCCTATTGGTCTTTTTAAACGCGTTAATTCTAGAAAAAGGTTTAATTGTTTCATGATATTTTAGTTGTAAATAGCAAAGGCTAGATTCATAATCAAACTGATTCGTATGAATATAGATTATACAGTTACTGCCTTAATGTTTCCTGCTATTCCTTTACTAATGAGTGTTTATAGCAATAGATTTCACTCCTTAAGTATATTGATTAGGCAACTTCATGATGAGCATGTTTATGAAAAACACATACCTCACGAATGGAAAAAACAATTCATCAATTTAAGTCGCAGAATTACACTATTAAGATGGACTATACTTTTTGCAGCCTTTGGATTTTTATTTAATATGCTAACTGTGTTTGGTCTCTACCTTGATAGATTATTTTTAGCTAGAATAATTTTTGGATCATGTTGTTTGTCTATGATTATCTCAATACTTTTTTTTATTAGAGAAATTCATATTTCAACAAATGCACTGAGATTGCATATGGCAGATATGGATGTGGAAGTTGATTAAGGAATAATTACTGCTGGACCAGTTAAAATTCTAGATTCTAAATCCTTGTGAGCTTGTGTAATATCTTCTAAAGAATATTTTTTCGAAATTTTAGTTTTTACTTTTCCACTAGTTACCATTTCAAAAACTTTATTTGCTGCCTCATCAAGTTCTTCTCTAGTAGTTGTATATTGCATGATACTTGGTCTCGTTAAATACAAACCTTTTGGCTGAATTGATTTTGCAACATTTACAGGATCTAAAGGACCAGATGCATTACCAAATGAAACCATCATTCCTCTTAACTTCAGACATTCAATAGAACCATCAAACGTTGATTTACCAACACCATCATAAACAACTGACAAACCTTTTCCGTTTGTGATTTCTTTAACCTTTTCGGCAAAGTTATCTTTGTTGTAGTTAATTACATGATCATAGCCATTATTTTTTGCTATCTCAATTTTTTCATCTGAACCAACAGTTCCAATAACATTACATCCTAAACTTTTAGCCCATTGACCAAAAATTTGACCAACACCACCTGCTGCTGCATGAAATAAAACTGTTTCTCCTGATTGTGCAGGATAAGTTTTATGTAATAAATAAAATGTTGTAATTCCTTTTGTCATTAAAGTTGCAGCTGTTTCTAAATCAACACCATTTGGAACTTTAACTAAATTTTTTGTTGGATAATTTCTATGACTTGCATATGCTCCAAGTGGTGCTGCACAATAAGCTACTTTATCACCAACTTTAAAGTCTTTTACATCAGAACCAACTTTTGTAATTTCTCCAGCAGCTTCTAATCCTATTCCCGAAGGTAGGGGAACAGGATACAAACCTGATCGATGATATGTATCAATATAATTTAAACCTATTGTATGATTTTGAATTGTTACTTCATCATTTTTAGGTTCATCTAAATTTAGATCTTTTACTTCTAAAACTTCTGGTCCACCCGGTTTTGATATTACTACTGATTTCATATTTATTTTACAAAAGTACCATTATGATAATCTTGAACAGCTTGCAAGATCTCTGCTTTAGTATTCATTACAAAAGGGCCACCTCTTGCTATTTCTTCATTTATTGGTTTTCCAGAAATAACTAGGAATTTAGCATCTGATTTTGCTTTCACTTTAAGCTCTTCACCCTTTGTAAGAAGAATTAAAGTGCTGTCTTTAACGTTATCGTGATTTCCTTCTCCAATTTCAATTTCTCCGTTTACTAGGTAAATAAAAGTATTGTGAGTTGAAGGAATATTAAATTTGAATTCTTTATCTTTTTTTAATTCAACATCAAAATAAACAGGCTCAACGTTATGACCTTTTACAGGACCTTCAGCGTTTTCAAATTTTCCTGCTATTACCTTTACTTGTTTTTCGTCATCTTTGTGAACACTCATTTTATCTGCATCAATATAAATGTATTCGGGTTTGCTCATTTTTAATTTAGCTGGCATGTTAATCCATAGTTGAAAACCATGAAGTTTACCTTCTTTCATTGCGGGCATTTCAGAATGAATTATTCCACTTCCAGTTTTCATCCACTGAACATCACCTGCAGTCATTCTTCCTTCACCACCAGTACTGTCTTTGTGTTCAAAATCTCCAGCAAGCATATAAGTTACAGTTTCAATACCTCTATGAGGGTGGGGTGGAAAACCAGCAATATAGTCTTCGCTATTTTCTGAACCAAATTCATCTAACATTAAAAATGGATCAAAGTAGTTTGGTTCAACACCAATACTTCTTTTCAGTTTAACTCCAGCACCATCAGAAGCTGGAATTGGATCGATAATTTTACTTACTTCAATTGTTTTCATATTTATTTTTTATTATGTGAACCATCACAAAATGGCTGGTTATCAGTTTGTTTGCAAGCACAAAAAAATAATTTTTTACTTTCCTCAGCTTTGTAAGCTATTGGATTAAATTCAGACCCTTTATGTGAACCATCACAAAACGGTTGTTTTGAACTTTTACCACAACTACACCAAAAATAAGATTTTCCTTGTTCAACTTCAACGGCTATAGCACCATCACCTGCTCTTTGTCCTTTATTCATAATATCTCCTATAGTTTGGAAGTGTATTTAATATTTTTAGAATAATTAGCAAGTACTCAATATAATCATACTAGTATATAAAATCATACTTGAATTAAATAGTTTACATTTTAAATTATTGTAATGAATAAAATTGCTGAATGTCCCGCAGAAAGAGCAACTTATTTTTTTGGCGGTAAATGGAAAATAAGAATATTGTTTATTTTGTTTAATGAAAAAAAAGTAAGATTTGGAATTTTAAAAAAAACTCTTTCTAGCATTACACAACAAATGCTATCAAAACAATTAAAGGAACTAGAATTAGATGGACTTGTAAACAGAGAGGTCAAACAAGTAATGCCTCCTAAAGTAGAATATTCATTAACTTCATTTGGAACCTCATTGATACCTATCTTAAAATCATTATCTAATTGGAATGATAAAAATTCAAAACAAATAAATTTAAAATTGAATAAAAATTTTGATGAAAGTAGAATTAGATAAGATCAACTAATTCTTTTAAATTTTTGATTTCATTCTCAGGCTTGTAATCAAGGTTATCAAAAACATTATTATTTCTATTTACCCAAATTGAATTAAAACCATAATTACCACCACCTGATACATCCCAAGTATTTGCACTTAAAAAAGCAACTTCATTGTTTTTAATTTTATATTTTTTAATTGGTAAATCGTAAACTTTTGAATCTGGTTTATAAATTCCAACTTCCTCAATTGAAAAAACATCATCAAATAAATTTTCTAAATTATTACCTTTTACAAGCTCATTAAGTAGAGAAGGAGTTCCATTTGAAAGTATAGAAAGTTTATAGTCTTTCTCTTTTAAAGATTTTAAAATTTCTGGTACTTCTGGATAAGGAGATAGAATTTTATAAAGATCTAATAATTCATTTCTCATTGAATTGTCTATATTAAAAACTTTCATAGACTTATCCAAACTATCCTCTGTAACTTGCCAAAAATCTTTGTGTCTTTTCATTAAGCTTCTAAGCCATGTATATTCTAATTGTGTTGTTCTCCAATAATTTGCAAATGCTTCCCACTTATCACCAATTTTATCTTTGCATTTTTCAGCTGCAGAATTCACATCAAACAACGTTCCGTAAGCATCAAAAATTATTGCTTTAATATTTTTCATAATTAAACTTAACTTTAATGAGTAATATTAGATTATTTTTTAAAGAAAGTTTATCACTTAATTTAGTTTCAAAGCTTGATAAATCACAATCTCATTACATTTCAAAAGTAATGAGGATAAAAGAGAATGAAAATTTTTCTTTATTTAATAGCAGTGGCGAATGGAAAGCTAAAATTCTAAACATAACAAAAAGCATTGTTGAGTTTGAGATTACAAATCAAATAAGACAAAAAGAAAATCAAAGAGAATTATGGTTAGCTTTTTCACCGATTAAATCTAATTACTTTAATTTCATGATACAAAAAGCAACTGAACTTGGAATAACAAAATTTGTTCCAATTATTTTTGAAAGAACTGTAGTTCGAAAACTTAATAAAGAAAGACTGGAAAAAGTCATTATTGAAGCTACCGAACAATCAAACAGAATTAATATTCCAACATTAGAAGATGCAACTAATTTAGAAGATTTTTTAAAATCAAGTGAGATGAATTTGATTTTAACAGATCTAAGCAGTGACAACAAAAAAGTAGATCTAGAAAAATTAACTAACAAACCTGTATGTATAGTTGTTGGGCCAGAGGGAGATTTTTCAGAGAATGAAAGAGGCAAGATTCTTTCTTTTAAAGATGTTCAAGCGATTAAAATAAATGAGAATATTTTAAGGTCTGAGACTGCAGTAATATCAGCTATTTCGATCATAAATTACGCCATTAATTGATAAATTGTCGCGAAAACAAATGTGTAATTTTTAGAAAGAGGCTTTATATACCTACATATAAATGAAAAAAATTCTATTAACGTTAACTACATTTTTTTTCTCTTTTGAGGCAATGGCTAATCAACCTAAAGATTGGCAACTTGGTTTCCAAGAAGCAGCTTCAGAGTCGATGAGAGATATAATAAGTTTTCACGACAACCTACTACTTCCAATCATTGTAGCAATTAGTGCATTTGTTTTATTTTTGATGTTGTATGTATGTGTAAAGTTTAGAGCATCAGCTAATCCAAATCCTTCAAAAAGAACTCACAATGTTGCTGTTGAAGTTTTATGGACTTTAATTCCATGTTTAATATTGATCGTAATCGCGGTTCCATCGTTTAAAATTTTATATAAACAGGATGCTATTCCAAAAGCAGATTTAACAATCAAAGCAATAGGTTACCAATGGTATTGGGGATATGAATATCCAGATGAAAATATAATTTTCGACTCTTATATGGTTGAAGATAAAGATTTAAAAGCTAACCAACCAAGATTATTAGCAGTAGATAATGAAGTAGTTGTTCCAGTAAATAAAGTAGTTAAAGTTTTAATTACTGCAAATGATGTTTTACATGCATGGGCACTTCCATCTTTTGGAGTGAAAAGAGATGCAGTTCCAGGAAGAATAAATGAGACTTGGTTTAAAGCTGAAAAAACTGGAACTTATTATGGCCAATGTTCAGAACTTTGCGGAATTAAACATGCGTTCATGCCGATAACTGTAAAAGTTGTAAGTGAAGAAGAGTATCAAGAGTGGTTAATGGATGCTCGAGTAAAATTTGCAAAAGAACCAATTGAAAATGAAATAAATAAAAAAATAGCGAGTAAATAATAATGTATACACAAACAGCATCACACGACGATCACCATACTCCAACAGGTTGGAAGAGATGGGCTTATTCAACAAACCATAAAGACATTGGAACAATGTATTTAATCTTTGCTATTATTGCAGGGGTTATTGGTACAGCTTTTTCAGTTTTAATGCGTATGGAATTGATGCATCCAGGTGATGGTATCTTAGGTGGAAATTATCATCTTTATAATGTTTTGGTTACTGGTCATGGACTAATCATGATTTTCTTCATGGTAATGCCAGCAATGATTGGTGGATTTGGAAACTGGTTTGTTCCAATTATGATTGGTGCTCCTGATATGGCGTTCCCAAGGATGAATAATATTTCATTTTGGTTATTACCTGTTTCATTTATTTTATTAATACTTTCTATTTTTGCTGATGGCCCTCCAGGTGCGCAAGGTGTTGGAGGTGGTTGGACTATTTATCCACCATTGTCATCTAAAACTGGTCAACCGGGTCCAGCAATGGATTTGGCTATTTTAAGTTTACACATTGCAGGTGCTTCGTCGATTTTAGGAGCAGTGAATTTTATTACAACTATTTTAAATATGAGAACGCCAGGAATGACTTTACATAAAATGCCATTATTTGCATGGTCAGTATTAGTAACAGCATTCTTACTTTTATTATCATTACCAGTTTTAGCAGGTGCAATTACAATGCTATTAACTGATAGAAATTTTGGAACAGCTTTTTTTGAAGCACAAACCGGAGGAGATCCTGTATTGTTCCAACATTTATTCTGGTTCTTTGGACACCCAGAAGTTTACATTTTGATTTTACCAGGTTTTGGAATGATCAGTCACATCGTTTCAACATTTTCTAGAAAACCTGTATTTGGTTATTTGGGTATGGCTTATGCAATGGTAGCAATTGGAGTTGTAGGTTTTGTTGTTTGGGCTCACCATATGTATACAGTAGGTTTAAGTACAGATACAAAAGCATATTTTTTAGCAGCAACAATGATTATTGCTGTACCAACAGGAATTAAAATCTTTTCATGGATAGCTACGATGTGGGGTGGTTCTATTTCTTTCCAAACTCCAATGATGTGGGCATTAGGATTTATCTTCATGTTTACAGTTGGTGGAGTTACTGGTGTAGTTTTAGCAAACGCAGGTGTAGATACAGCAATGCATGATACATACTATGTAGTTGCTCACTTTCATTATGTACTTTCTTTAGGAGCTGTATTTGCGATATTCGCAGGTTTCTATTATTGGTTTGGAAAAATGTCTGGATATGATTATTCAGAAGCATTAGGAAAAATTCATTTCTGGCTAACTTTTATAGGTGTAAACTTGATATTCTTCCCACAGCATTTCTTAGGACTTGCGGGTATGCCAAGAAGATATGCTGATTATCCAGATGCATTTGCTGGCTGGAATTATATTTCATCTATTGGTTCATATGTGGCTGTTGCTGGATTGGCAGTTTTCTTTGTTAACTTAATTTATGCTTTTGTTAAAAAGAAAAAAGCTGCACAAAATCCGTGGGGCGAAGGTGCAACTACTTTAGAATGGACTGTACCATCACCGCCAAACTTCCATACTTTTGAAGAGTTACCAAAGTTTGAGGATGATGCGAGTACTTCAAAATCTCATAGCTAGATTTTTGAAAATGAAATTTGATGTCTAACTTAGGTACAAAGAAGAGAAACTTATCACAAGAAGATTTATTTAACTTCTCTGAGTTATTTAAATTAATGAAACCAAGAGTAATGTCTCTTGTAATCTTTACTTGTGCAGTTGGCTTACTTACAGCACCTATTGGAATATCTACTAAAGATGCAATCATCGGAATATTACTTGTCTCTATAGGAGCAGGAGCGGCTGGCGCATTGAACATGTGGTACGAGTCAGACCTTGATGCACTGATGACAAGAACTTGTCTTAGACCAATTCCTACAGGGAAAGTAAATAGAAATCAGGCTTTAATTTTTGGAATAACTTTATCCTTTATATCAGTAATCGCTTTAGATTTTTTTTCTAACAGATTATCAGCAAGTTTACTTTTGTTTACTATTCTGTTTTATGTTTTTGTTTATACAATTTGGCTTAAGAGAAAAACACCTCAGAATATTGTCATTGGTGGTGCTGCTGGAGCACTTCCACCTGTAATTGGATGGACAATAGCAACAAACTCGCTTTCTCTAGAACCACTAACATTTTTTTTAATAATATTTTTTTGGACTCCATCACATTTTTGGGCTTTAAGCCTTTATAAATCAGATGATTATAAAAAAGCCAAAATTCCAATGTTGCCATTAACAGATGGAATAGAAAGCACAAAAATAAATATATTTGTTTATTCTTTATTAATGGTTCCTGTAATTATTTTTCCATTTATAATTAATTTTGTAGGACTTACTTTCTTAATACCTTCATTAATTTTGACATTTTATTATAACTATTTATGTTACGAGTTATTCAAAACTAAGAAAAACAAGTTTGATGCAAAAAAAGCTAAATCTATATTTGGATACTCAATCTTATATTTATTTTTAGTATTTGTATTATTTTTAATAGATAAAATTGTATGATCGAACCAGATAAAAAAACTAAAAGAAAAAATGTCATTACAGCATTAGTTATAATTGCTTTTATGATATTTTTGTTTTTATTTACTCTGTACAATACTGGAGTTTTTAATAGAGCTATATAATGACAAGTAAAAAGAATTTAACACCAATTTTATTAGCAGGAGTTTTTGTTTTGATGCTAGGATTGTCCTATGCAGCTGTTCCACTATATGACCTTTTCTGCAGGGTAACAGGTTTTGGTGGAACTACTCAAGTTTCTAAAGAAGCTCCAAAAATAGTATTAGATAAAGTTGTCAGCGTCAGATTTGATACAAATGTAAATAACTTGCCATGGGACTTTAAAGCTAAGTCAAATGTAATGGATGTCAAAGTAGGGCAAGTAAATAAAATTGAATTTGAAGTAGAAAATTACGGAGATGAAACTACCTATGGTGTAGCTAGCTTTAATGTATCTCCATCAAGTTTTGGAAAATATTACAGTAAATTAGGATGTTTTTGTTTTGAAAAGCAGGAACTAAAACCTGGAGAAAAAGCAACATATGTGATGACCTTTTATCTAGATCCAGAGCTTGTAAATGATCCATCCACAAGCAAGCTTGAAGATGTAACTATGTCATATACTTTTTTCTCGACAGATTATTATAAACAGTCATAAATACAGAAATATGTCAGCAGAAAAAAAACATGATTACCACTTAGTTGACCCAAGTCCTTGGCCAATTTATGTTTCATTTTCGTGTTTAGTATTAGCATTAGGAACAGTTTATTATCTTCATAATGAAGTATCGTGGGGAATGTATTTGGGTTTTGCTCTATTAATTTATGGGGCTTATATGTGGTTCAGAGATGTGGTTATAGAAGCGGAGCATCAAGGACATCATACTCCTGTAGTTCAAATACATCATAGATATGGGATGACTTTATTTATTGCTTCTGAGGTAATGTTTTTTGTTGCATGGTTCTGGGCATACTTTGACATAAGTTTATTTCCAAATGAGTTTGTGGGAAATGTTTGGCCACCTAAAGATATTGAAACTTTTGATCCGTGGGATATTCCATTGATTAATACGTTGGTACTTCTTTTATCTGGTACGACCGTAACTTGGTCTCACCATGCTTTATTAGAAGGAGATAGAAAAGGATTTATTCAAGGGTTGTGGTTAACTGTAATCCTAGGTTTCTGTTTTACTTTATTACAAGCTTACGAATATCATCATGCGACTTTTACTTTTTCAGATCACATTTATGGATCGGTATTTTATATGGCCACTGGATTTCATGGCTTCCATGTAATTGTGGGAACAATATTTCTAGCAGTATGTTTGTGGAGAGGAAAATTAGGTCATTTTAACAAAGATCATCATTTTGGTTTTGAGGCAGCTGCATGGTATTGGCATTTTGTTGATGTCGTTTGGTTATTCTTATTTGCTGCTATTTATATTTGGGGCAGTTAATAGTTTCTAAATTGAAGTCCAAGTTATTATTTTCGATATTTGTTTATTTTTTTATCCTTGTTTTTATAGGTCTTGGTTCGTGGCAACTAGTTAGATTAAATTGGAAATTAGATTTAATTTCAAAAATAGAACAATCACTTAAAAAAGATCCAGTTAATATCAACCAAGTTGATAGAAAAAATTTTGTTAGAATAATTGCATCTGGAAAGATTGATTATGATAAGCAAATTTATTTATACAATTTAAACGATGAAGGAAAACCAGGTTTTGAGGTAATTAACCCAATTATAGTAGAAAATGAAAATTATTTAATTAATAGAGGCTGGATACCATTTGAAATGAAGGATAAAGATGAATTGTATTCTTTTGAACAATCTAATTTTACAGGAACTCTAAGATTACAACCAAGAGCCAATATTTTTAAACCTGAAAATGATATTAATAATAATTATTGGTTCACTTTAAATAGAGAAGATATTTTTAAATATACTGGTAAGGAATTTTCAGAATATTTAATTTATCTAGGAGGGAATTACGAAATACCTAAACCAAAAAAAATTACTGCCAATATTTCAAATAATCATAAAAAATATGCATTAACTTGGTTTTCTTTAGCGATTTCAATATTTTTGATATATCTGTATTTTAGAAAAAAAAATTATTAGATGAAATACATAAGCACTAGAGATAAATCAAAAGAGTTTGAATTTAAGGATGTTTTCTTAAAAGGATTAGCCGATGATGGGGGGCTATTTATTCCAAAAAACCTTAAAAAATTTACTGAAAAAGAGTTAAATGAATTTTCAAATTTAAATTACATTGAATTAGCTAATAAAATTATTGCACCATTTGTAGATGATTTTGTTTCTGGAAAAGATCTAGAAGATTTGATCTCTAAATCATATTCAACTTTTAGAGAAAAAAATGTCGTTAAATTGATTAATGTTGGCGATAGAAAGGTTTTGGAATTATTCCATGGTCCTACTTTAGCATTTAAAGATGTCGCAATGCAGCTTCTTGGAAATTTTTATGAATATTATTTGTCAAAAGAGGACGATAAAATAAATATTGTAGTTGCTACTTCTGGCGACACAGGTGCTGCTGCCATAGAAGCGATTAGAGGAAAGAAAAATATTAATATATTCGTACTACACCCTCATAATCGTGTTTCTCCAGTTCAAAGAAAATTAATGACAACTGCTAAGGATAAAAATGTACATAATATTGCAATCAATGGAAATTTTGATGATTGTCAAAATTTAGTAAAATCAATGTTTGCAGATCATAATTATGCAAAATCAATCAGGATGTCAGGTGTTAATTCCATTAATTGGGCAAGAATTATCGCACAATCTGTATATTATTTTTATTCCTTTTATTTGGTAAAAAATGATAAAGGACCTATTAACTTTTCAGTACCCACAGGAAATTTTGGTGATGTTTATGCAGGCTATCTTGCAAAAAAAATGGGATTACAAATTGGTAAATTGATTGTAGCAACAAACCAAAATGATATTTTGCACAGAGCGATAAGTTCGGGGCAATATTATTCAGAAAAGGTACAAGAAACTAACTCACCTAGTATGGATATTCAAATTGCAAGTAACTTTGAAAGATTGATTTTTGACTTAAATAATGAAGACGATCATGAAACAAGTTCAGTTATGCAAAAAATTAAAAGTGAAAAGAAATACGATTTAGACCAATCTAAACTAGATAAAATAAGAAAAGACTTTTCATCCTCAAGTGCAGATGAAAAAAAAGTAATTTCATTAATAAAAAAAGTTTATGAAAGTCATAAAGAGATTCTAGACCCTCACACTGCGATAGGTTATGGAGGTTTTGATGATGTAGAACTTGAAGGAACAAATATTGTTTTATCTACAGCTCATCCTTGTAAATTTCCAGATGCTATATTTAATGCAATAAACATTAAACCAGATTTACCAGATGAGCTTAAGTATATTTCAAATGAAAAAGAAAATTTTGATTTACTTGATAATGATATTAATATAGTTAAGCAGCACATTAAGGAGAAAATTCAATGAAATTAAAAGAAAATGAAAATTTACCTAGTGAAGAAATATTTGTTTTAGAGGGTGGAGAGCCAATAAAAAAGAGTATTGAAGAGTATACAAAAGGAAAAAAAGTAATCATTTTTGGCTTACCTGGTGCATACACTTCAGTTTGTTCTGCAAAACATCTTCCTGGATACGTAAAAAATATCGATGCTTTTAAAAGCAAAGGTATTGACCATGTAATTTGCATGTCGGTAAATGATCCTTTTGTTATGAGTGCTTGGGGCAAAGAGCATAATGTAGGAGATAAGATTGTTATGGCAGGCGATCCTTTTTTAAGTTTTACTAAGTCAATCGGTGCTGATGTTGATAAAAGTGCAAGAGGATTAGGAATACGATCGAATAGATATACTATGCTTGTTGAAAACGGGAAAGTTACAAAACTTCAAGAAGAAGAGGACACTGGAGCTTGTGAAATTTCCGCAGCAGAAAACTTTTTAAATTTAGTCTAGTTTTTCTGCAGCTTTTTTAGCTAATAAATCGACTTTTTCATTAAATTCATCACCAGCATGGGCTTTTACCCATTTCCATTGGATATTGAGAGAATTATTTAGAATATCTAATTGTGTCCATAAATCTTTATTTTTAACATCTTCTTTTTTTGATGTTTTCCAATCATTAGTTTTCCAATTATTAATCCATTCGGTAATACCTTGTTTCACATATTTAGAGTCTGTGTAAATCTCAATATCTAACTCATCTTTAATTTTATTTAATGCAGAAATTGGAGCAAGTAATTCCATTCTATTATTTGTGGTATTTTTTTCATTACCACTAATTTCAGTTATCTCATCGTTTTTAATTATTATTGCTGCCCAACCACCATTGCCTGGATTATTTAAACAAGAACCATCTGTATATATTTTAATCATTAATGAATATATTCTTTGAATGAATTTATTTGGTTGTGTATCATTAATTTTTGATAGTACTCTTTTGGATCTTTAATTTTAATTAATGCTGTCTTAGGTGTGTTGATGTAATCATAGGCTCTAGTTAGTAGATATCTTATCGCAGCTCCTTTACAAAGAATGTTTAATTTATTCTTCTCGTAAATTGATATTTTTCTTATTTTTTCATAACCTTTTATTAGGTTATTTACTTTTTGCTTATTAAGAATGAACTTTGATTTATTTTTATCAAAACATAATGCGTTTATACAAATTGCAAGTTCATATGCGTAATAATCGTTTGCAGAAAAATAAAAATCAATAAAGCCTGAAAATTTGTTATTTTTAAAAAATATATTATCTACAAATAAATCTGCGTGAATTATTCCACTAGGTAATTTTTTAGGCCAATTTTTTTTAATTTCTTTTAAATTATTAAAAAGAAATTCTTTGTAACTTAAAATTAACTTAGATTTTTTAAAATTTATACTATTGAGCAAAGGGTGTAATTTATTAATTCCCATTGAATTAGCTCTTTTAATTTTAAAGTTCTTAGTTGCTTTATGCATTTTTGCTATATTTTTTCCTACCTCAAAGCAATTTTTATAAGTTAGATTATTTTTGTCTTTACCTGATAGAAAAGAGACAATGCATGCTCTTTTATTTTTAATTTTAAACAAGTATTTCCCATAATTATCCTTTAAAGGTTTTGGGCAAATTATTTTTCTTAAGCTTAGTAAATCCATTAACTTCATGAAAAAAGGTAGATCTGAGTTATTCACTCTTTTTTCAAAAATTGTAAGAATAAATTTCCCTTTGTCAGTTCTGAGAAGATAATTTGAATTCTCAATACCTTTTTTAATTCCTTGAAACTTTATTTTTTTTCCTAATTTGAATTTTTTATTAATTAGAACGATATCTTTATCACTGATTTTTGTATAAACTGCCATTTAGTTAAGTTTGTTTGGAACTTTGAATATTACATTTTCTTTAATTATTTCAATTTCTTCTGTGACAACTGAAAATTTTTGTTTTAATTGATTAATAAAATCATCAACCAATATGTCTGGCGCAGATGCACCTGAAGATATTCCAATAGTAGAACATTTATTAATATCATCATAAGGCACTTTACTTTCGGAGTGAACAAGATAAGCTTTTTCACACCCTGAATTTTTAGCAACTTCAACAAGTCTTACAGAGTTAGATGAATTTCTACTTCCTATAACAAAAAACATATCACATTTTTTTGCAATATTTTTAACTGCCATTTGTCTATTAGTTGTTGCATAACATATGTCATCTTTTGAAGGTTCTTTGATATCAGGATATCTTTTTTTTAATATTTTTATAATATCTTTAGTATCATCGACTGAGAGAGTTGTTTGAGTGACATAAGCTAACTTTCTTCCATCTTCTAAATCATAATTTTGAGCCTCTTCTTTATCCTGTATTAAATCGATTGATCCCACAGGGAGCTGTCCCATAGTACCAATTACTTCTGGATGATTTTTATGACCAATAAGTATTATATGAAATCCAGCTTTATTAAGGTTTTCAGCTTCTCTATGTACTTTTGAAACAAGTGGGCAAGTAGCATCAATGTAATTTATATTATAATTATCTGCTTGAGCTGGGACACTTTTTGGAACTCCATGTGCAGAAAATATTACTGGTCTAGATTTATCTTCAATTTCGTCTAGTTCCTCTACAAAGATAGCTCCTTTTTTTCTTAAGTCATCAACTACGTATTTGTTGTGAACTATTTCATGTCTCACGTAAACTGGACTACCAAATTTTTTTAAAGATTTTTCTACAATTTCAATAGCTCTTTCAACTCCAGCACAAAATCCTCTTGGTGCAGATAATAAAATTTTAATTTGTTTTTCTTTCATTTTTTTCTAAAAAATATTCGAGCAATATATGCGGAAAGGTTAAAGACGCCAAACCAATAAATATTAGTTTAAAAATAACATTATCTAGTGAATACTGATTAATTAACCAATAGAAAGCCAAACCAAAAAAAAGAATAGTTATAATAGTCAAAGGTAAACATTTTTTCCAAAATAAATTTAATCCTTTTTTTATGTTAGTTGAGTCTAATTCATTAGCTAATGAAATGATATGTCTTATTGAATGAAGGAAACAAAAGTAGACAGTAAAAGCAGTTAAAGGTTCGAAATAAAAATTAAGAAGTAAAATTGAAAAATAATCTAAAATAATTGAAGTTCTATTAAAATTATAGTTTTTAATAAAAAAATAAACACTTGATAAACTACTTGTAACTATACCAATAACGATAATTCTATATTGCTCAATAATCTCCAGTAAAGAAAAAAAAACTTCATTTTCAATAAAAAGAAATTTAAAAATATTTATTGTTTCATTGAAATGGAAGTGAAGAGGAGCAAGTATAATGAGTATTCCTTTGATAAAATATAATAATTGTATAAATGAATTCTCTTTAGTTATGAGGAATTGTGTATCCTCTTTACCAAAATGATAAGAAGCAATTAATAAAAAAATCAAAAATGTTGTTAAAGGAAAAATTAACCATAATACAATTATTGCTATTCCAATAGATATATATGACGGATAAAAAAATATAAATTTATCAATTTTAAATTTTTTAAATAATTTTTTCCCTTTATAATTATCTAATGCCCCATGTGAAATGCCTAATGTTAGGATAAAGGATAAACAAATAATAGGGGATATGTTTTTTACTTGTAGGTAGAAGCATACAAAAGTTAATAAATTAATTATTAAAAAAAATAATAAAGAATGATTTAGATTAATTTTACTAATTTTATTATTCATTTTATTTAAATAAAGCTTTAATAAATATTATTTTCGGCATTTTTAAAATAACAGATATATCCTCTAGAAGATTACTCTTGTTTGATAAAAAATTTATTACTTTTTTCGATTCTACTTCAAACATATTAAAAAATATCTCTGGCATTAATTTTGGATTATCTTTTAATACACGAATAAAAATTTCATCTAAGAAATGATATTTCTTTCCAATAGTATATTTTTTTTTATTTTTTATTTTTTCAAGATTTTCTCGAATATATTTTGAATGTTCTTGAATATTTAGAAAAGTATATCCTGTGCTTAATCTAGTCATGCCGCCAGCAGTTCCTATATTGATTTCATTATTTTTAGTAGAATTTATTTGTTTAAATAAAGGAATAGCACCTTTCTCTTTAAATATGATTTTGTAGTCTTTAATTTTCAATTTTTTTTCTAGATATTCTTTAATTTGATTTTCGTAATCCATTATGTTTTCATTATTTAAACTAGATAACCATGTAGTTTCTATTAGGGCTTTATTTTTGGAAAAAGGCAAAGTGTAGTAGAAGTGAACACTATTGCGCTGATCACAATCAAAATCCATGAGATTAAAAATTTTATCATCAAAAGTATCTTTAGGTGTTTCTATTTCAACACCAAAAAAATGTTGCCACAATCTATCTTTGAATTCACCTTTATTAGGCACGCTATTAAATACTAAACTTCGTTCGGTATTAATTTCATTTATATCTTTAAAGAATGAAATATTTGAGTTTGATTTTAAATTAGAAACTATTTTCTTGTAAAAAATTCCACTATTTACAGTTTGATAGGGGGTATCATCACATTTTAGATGATGCATTTTTCCTTTAATGTTTACTGTAAAATTGGACCAATTTTTTATTACACAGTCATCAAAATTATGATTGATAGTTTTCCAAAATGACCAAGTTTTGTCTCTATCGTAAATTTGCCTAGGCTCTACAATTGCTAGTGTTTTTTTCTCAAGTTTTTGATTTTGATTTAATTCATAGGCTAATGATAAACCTGCACAACCAGCACCTTTTATTACGTAATCAAATTCTTTCATTAATATTTATCTCTTCTTCAATTAAATCATGATTATGATCAATTATATCATTATTAAATGTTGTTAATTTAATCAGATCAAAAATAGAAAGGAGTGTTTCTAGAATTTTTTCATAATTATTAACGAAAATTTTTCCTGAATTTTTATATTCCTCAAAGGTTTTAATCTTTATTATTTTGTGGCCTATTTTTCGATAAATACGTCTTGCAACAATTATTGAAAACCTAAGAGAAAATGGAATTTTTTTCATTGCGTAGAAAGAATTATCATAAAATTTATCAGCAAAAAAAATTGTTGATTTAATTGTTTCTAAATTAGCATTAATATAACTTCTATTGTTAATTTCATCTTCTATTACATCTCTTGATATATTTGTTAACTGCATGGCTATACCTAAGTTAATTGCTGATCTTAAAGAATTTTTATCCTCTACTTTAAGAATTTTTGCCATCATTAATCCCACAGTTCCAGCAACTCTATAAGAATAGATTAACAATTCTTTTTTTGAATTTAATTTAACTTCTTCTTTAATATCTGAATGAATTCCATCAAAAAGATCTTCAACTATTTTTGGAGAAATGTTAAATTTTTCAATTAAACCCCACATATTTTTAATTATGGAATTGTTTTGATCTTTTTTATTAAAAGCTTCCTTGAATTCATAAAAAATTTTATTTTTTAATTCTAAAGAATTTTGATCATCTGCAATATTGTCAGCCGTTCTGCAAAAATCATATAATTTTGAGCAATCTAAATAAGTGTTTTTTGGTAAAAAGAAACCTGCCCAATTAAATGATTTGGCATAAATAGATAAATAATTTTTATTCATTATAAAATTTTATCAAGAACTTTAGCAGATGATAATACACCAGGGACGCCTGCTCCAGGATGCGTTCCAGCACCCACAAAATATAATCCATTAAAAATTTCAGATTTATTATGAAATCTGAAGTAGGCTGATTGAGTAAATTTTGGCTGAATTGAAAAACCTGAACCGTATTTTGTATTTAGTTCTTTTTCAAAATAATCAGGTGTTAAATAAAAATCTTCAACAATGTTGTTTTTTAAATTAGGCATTAATTGTTTTTCCATTTTTTCAATTACCAAATTTTTCATTTTTTCACCTTCAATATTCCAATCAATATTTGATTGATTATTTGGAACTGGCACTAATACGTAAAAACAATCATGTCCCTCTGGAGCCATAGATTTATCTGTTGCTGTAGGTCTATGTAAGTAATAGCTAATGTCATTATTTAACTTCTTTCGATTAAATATATCATCAAGATGTTCTTTGTATTTATTTCCAAATTTAATCGTATGATGTTCAACATTGTCATATATTTTTTTTGTTCCAAAATAATAAACAAATAGACCCATAGAATATTCCATCCTGTTTTTTTTCCATTTAAAAAAATTTGTAAAATTTTTTTTATTCAAAAGTTTCTCATAAACTGCAGGTGGATCAGCATTACAAATTACATTTTGACAATCAATATTTGTTCCATCATCTAAAATTACACCTTGGATATTTTTTCCCTGAGATTTTATCTCACTTACTTCATGACCTTTAATAATTTTTATTCCAACCTCATTCATTAGTTTTTCAAAACCTTTAATGATATTTCCAGTACCCCCAATAGAATAATGAATTCCCCATTTTTTTTCTAAGTAGAGTATCAGTCCATATATAGAAGTTGTTGTAAATGGATTACCGCCAACCAAAAGAGGGTGCATACTTAGCATTCGTCTTAACTTTTCATTTTTGATATATGACGAGACTAGCGAGTAAACTGATTTATAGCTTTTAAGATTTAATAAAGCAGGTAATTGCTTCATCATAAAGATTGGTTTTTCAAAAGGAACATCGGCCAATTCAAGGAAGCCTTTGTTAAAAATTTTTTTAGTAAATTCTACTAATTTTTCATAACCACCAACATCTTGAGAATTTAATTTTTCAATTTGATTTTTCATATCCTCTTCATTTCCTGAATAATTAAACTTTGTGTCATCTTCAAATATAAATTGATACCAAGTTTTAAGAGGAGTAATTTTTATATAATCTTCAGGTTTCTTATTAAAGATTTCAAATAATTCATTTATTAAATAAGGTGCTGTAATTACAGTTGGTCCAGCATCATATGTAAATCCATTTTTTTTGAACACACGAGCTCTACCGCCTAAATCTTCATGTTTTTCAATTAAAATAACATTATGATTTTTAGCCTTTAGTCTGAGGGCTGTTGCAATTCCACCAAATCCAGATCCAATTACTACTGAGTTCATATCAGCAATCTATAGTTTTTTTTTTAAATTGTAAGCGATTATGAATTAATTTTTTTTAATTCTTCTTTAGTTTCATCTAGGTTTTTTTGAAACAAAGTATCTAATTTTGAAGAGTCAACTGATGTAGTGATGATTTTCTTAACAGAGTCGACAGCTATTTTGACAGATGCATCTCTTATTTCTTTTAGTGCAGCTTTTTTCATCTGATCTATTTTATTTTCAGCTAAGTTTTTTTTAATTTCTGAAGATCTGTGAAATTTATCATTTAAATCAATGATTAATTTATCACTCTCTTTCTTTGCTTGCTCAATAATTTCATTGCTAACATTTTGCGCTGTATCAAGTTTTTTTTGTGCGTTATCTAAAAGGGTTTTAGCTTCTGTTCTAAGTTTTTCACTTTCATCAATTTCGTTTCTAATTTCTGATATCAAATTATTTAGCACTTCATTAATTTTTTGAGGAACTTTTAAATAGAATAATCCTGCAAAAAAGATAACGAATGATACTGCTACCCAAAACGTTGCATCAATTGCCATAATATTTATCTCCATTTCTTTTAGATAAATCATCAACAATTGCTGAGATACTACTTGCGTTTACATCAGCGCCAATTAATTTTTTAACTAATTCTGATGAAGTATCTATTGCAATTTTGTTTATTTTTTCAGGTGCGTTTTTTCTTAAAGCACTTATTTCATCTTCAGCTTTTTTTATTTCTTCGTCTAACTGCTTATCCAAAGTTTCTCTTTTAGATGTAATATCTTTTTGAACTTTTTCTCTAGCTTGGGCTAAAATATTTTTTGCCTCTATTTTACTTTTAGCTACTAGATCATCAAATTCTTTAATCTTAAGTTCACTTTCTTTTCTTTGCTTATCAGCTGACTCAATATTTTCCAGAATTTGTGATTTTCGAGATTCTAAGTTTGCACTTATTTTTGGAAGTATCAATTTTGACAACACAATCAAGAGTGTTCCAAATGTAAGTATTAACCAAAAAATTTGTGAAACCCAAAATTCTGGATTCAGCTGAGGCATACCTCCACTTTCAGCTGCGTAAGCTTCCACAGTTAGGAAGCTTAAAAATATTAAGTTAAGAAATATTTTTTTTACCATCAAATTTAAAATGCAAATAAGATGATTAACGCAACTACTAATCCAAATAATCCTGTTGCTTCCGCTAATGCGAAACCTAAAAGTAGATTAGGAAACTGTTTTTGAGCTGCAGATGGATTTCTCATTGCACCTGATAAATAATTTCCAAAAATTATACCAATACCTACACCAGCACCTGCTAAAGCTATTGCCGCAAGTCCTGCTCCGATCATTTTTGCTGCTTCTAATTCCATTATATCCTCCTTGTTTTAATGGTGTAAATTTAATGCATCATTTAAATAGATGCAGGTTAAGATTGCAAAAACATATGCTTGAAGAAAAGCAACTAAGATCTCCAAACCAGTTAATGCAACCGAAAAACTTAGTGGAAGCCATCCACCAACAACTCCGAGACTTATTACAAAGCCACCGAAAACTTTCATCATAGTATGACCAGCCATCATGTTAGCAAATAATCTAACAGATAAGCTTATTGGTCGACTTAAATAAGAAATAATTTCAATAACAACAATCAAAGGTAAGAGTACAGCTGGCACACCACTAGGTACAAATAACTTCAAATAACCAAGACCATGCTTAATAAATCCAATAACCGTAACCCCAATAAATATAAAAGCTGCCAATAAAAATGTAACAATGATATGACTTGTTACTGTAAAAGTGTAAGGGATCATCCCAAACATGTTGCAGAACAAGACAAACATAAATAGTGAAAAAATAAAAGCAAAATATGGTTTTCCTTTAGATCCGGCTGTATCGCTAATCATTTTAGATACAAATGTATAACTTAGCTCAGCTAGTAACTGTATTTTATTAGGTATCAGTGAATTTTTTTTTGAACCAAGGTTAAAGACAACTAAAATTGCTAACGTGCTGATTATCATAAACAAACTTGCGTTTGTAAACGAGATATCAAAACTTCCTATTTTAATTTCGGGCCCAATTCTATAAACTTCGAATTGAGACATTGGATTTGCTGCCATTGTCTAAAACTTTATTTTTGCATGTTTTTTGCGGATCTTATTACATTAGTTATGCCTGCAATGACACCCACAAAAAAAAATATTATTATTAACCAGGGCTTAGTACCAAAGGTCTTGTCTAAAATAAACCCAATAATTGTCCCAACAGCCACTGCAGATACAAGTTCGGTACTCAATTTAAATGCAGTACCAATGGGTGATGTTTTTCCGTCTTTTTCGGACTTATTTTTCTTTAAAAACTTTGATTTTGCAATTTCAAGGCGAGTTTTGAGAGGGTCCTCAGCCATTCTATCTAAGCAACCATACTTTCAGCTTTTTGTAGATCCACAGCAACAAGTTGGCTAATCCCTTTTTCTGGCATGGTCACACCATATAATCTGTTCATTTTAGACATTGTTAGAGCGTGGTGTGTTACAATTATAAATTTTGTATTTGTAATATTAATTAGCTCCTCTAACAAACCACAAAATCTAGTAACGTTCGCATCATCTAGGGGCGCATCAACTTCATCTAAAACACATATTGGAGATGGATTTGTAAGAAAAACTGCAAATATTAATGAAAGAGCTGTTAAGGCTTGCTCTCCACCAGACAAAAGTGTAATCGACTGTAGTCTTTTACCTGGAGGACTAACTAACATTTCTAAACCTGCTTCAAGAGGATCATCGCTATCAACCAATTCAAGTTTTGCATTACCTCCATTAAAAAGTTTTGTATAAACTTCATTAAATTTTCTATTTACTTTTTCAAAAGCCTCCAACAATCTTTCTCTTCCTTTTTGATTAAGTTCATTAATACTCTCTTTTAGCTTGATTATTGCTGTCACAAGATCAGCTCTGTCTTGCTCCATTTTTTTAATTTCTGTTTCATATTTACTTGTTTCCTCGTCAGCTTTTAAATTAACAGATCCAAATTTTTCTCTTTCTTGCTTCTTTTTATCAAGCAAATCTTCTTGCACTACAGGATCAGGTAATTCTTCAACACCAAATAAGTTTGAATTTTCTAGAATATTATCTTCACTCAAGCTTAACTCAGAATTAACTCTATCTAAAAGATCATTTTTTCTTTTTTTTAATCCTTCAATTGTTGCACCTGAACTTGCTTTTCTCTCCCTAATTTGAATTGAGTCTTCTTGAATCTTATTAAGTTCAGATCTTAAATTTTCAATTTTTTCGTCAGTATCACTGATAATTTTTTCATTATCTTGCTTTTCTTTTTCAGAAATTCTTAAACTTTCATTTATCTGACCTTTTTTTTCTGCTTGAATTTCAGGTTGATTATCCAATTCATTTAATTGATTTGATAATTTACTTTTTCTTTCAGTTAGCTCATTAATCATTTTATTAGAATTAGTTAATAAGTTAATCCAGCTTTCTATTTCAGTTTCAATTGTCTTAATTCTTTCATTTCTTTTTAAAGACTCTTTCTTGATTGATTGATTTTTACTAAAGCTATCAGTGTACTTACCTTGAAGAATTTTTATTTGCTCATTTTTGTTATTTAGCACAGACAGTCTTTTTTTGCTTTCTTCATCACCTAGATTTTTTAAAAAATCATTCAGTTCAATTTTGCATCTATCTAATAAGGTTAGTGCTTGATTGAGTTCATTTTCATTTATCAAAGATTTAATTTTATCAATATTTTCTTCAACACTTTTAACCTGGTTTACATTTATATTTATATTTCCATCTGCAAATGTTTTAATTATTTCATTTGCTTGCTTTTGTTCCTCATCTAATTCAGTTTTTGCTTTTTCTAATTCCTCATTAGACAGTTTTTCTGTTTCGAAATATTTTGAGTCTATTTCTATTAATTCATTTTTTTCTTCTTTAAGTCTTTTTTCATTAGAATTTGCATCTACAACAATTCCTTTTTCTCTTATTATATCTTCATCAATTATTTGAAGAGATTTTTTAATTGAACCTATTTCTTCCTGAATTCTTAAATTTTCTTCATCTAAACTTTGAAGTTCTAAATTAAGTCTTTGTATCTTTGACAAATTTTCAATATTTTTTTCTCTTAGTGGATTTACCTTATCAGTTTCAGTCTTTATCTGAATTTCTAATTCATTAATTTTTTTATTAAATCCATCAACTTCACTTTCAGCTTCAGTGTTGATTTCATTCTCAACTCTTATTTCTTTTTCTATATCTAAAAGTTTTAAATAATATAAGCCTGCCTCAATTTTTTTTATTTCCTCAGAAATTAATTTATATTTTGTTGCTTCTTCTGCTTGCTTTTGCAAGTTTGCTAATTGTTTTTCCTGTTGTCTTCTCAATTCATCAGCTCTTTTCAAATTATTTTCAGCCGCACCAAGTCTTAATTCAGCTTCATGTCTTCTGACATGCAGTCCTGAAATGCCGGCAGCCTCCTCAAGTATTGCTCTTCTATCAGTAGGTTTTGCTGTTACCAGAGCTCCAATTCTTCCTTGGCTGATCATAGAAGGCGAGTGCGCTCCAGTAGAAAGGTCTGCAAAAAACATTTGAGCATCCCTTGCTCTCACTTCTTTATCATTAATATAAAATTTTGATCCTTTATCTTTTTCAATTTTTCTTCTTATGTGAATCTCACTCAGCTCTCTATATTGAATTGGCCCTTCATTTTTTTCATTATTTACTGTGATTGAAACTTCAGCAATATTTTTTGATGGTTTATTTGATGTTCCTGAAAAAATTACATCTTCCATTCCGGAGCCACGCATACTTTTTGCAGAAGTTTCTCCCATTACCCATCTTAACGACTCTACAATGTTTGATTTTCCACATCCATTTGGTCCAACTATTCCAGTCAAACCTTCCTCGATTAAAAAGTTTGTCTTATCAGCAAATGATTTAAATCCATTTAATTGGATTTTTTTAAACTCCATGAGCTAACTTATATCATTTTTTCTAATGATTTTTTTAAATTTTTATAATTAAGAGATTTTTCAAACTTTTCGTTGTTGATAATAATCGTGGGAGTAGCATTTACTTTAAATTCTTTAGATCCTTCGATTCGATCATTTAGAACAAAGTCTTCAATTCGTTTATCTGTAATACATCTTTTAAAGTCTATGTTTATTCCTTGTTCTTCAATAAATTTCTTTAAGTTATCATTTGCCTCACTAGCATTATTTCCTTTTACCCATTTTTGTTGATTGGCATATAAAGTTTCTAAAATTTCTGAGTTTCCATCATTTCTACATTGCGCAATTTTAGAAGCGTTGAAGGCTATAATATCCAAAGGAAAATGTCTGAATTCAATTTTTACTAAACCGGTATCAATAAATTCTTTCTTTAATTGTGGGTAAACATTTTTATGAAAGTTTGCACAATGACTACAAGTTAGTGACTCATAAGCTATTATAGTTATCTTAGCATCTTCATTACCAACTTTAATTCTGTTTATTTCACTTGCAGAAACGCTATTGATTATAAATGTTATCGCTATGAAGAATATTGATTGGATAATTTTTTTCATTTTTCTCTAAATACTCTGGTTAATTCTGCTAAAGATTTTTTTAATTTGTCATTCTTAACATCTTTGATTTTTTCTTTAAATTTATTATTTGTCACATTTATTGTTTGAGTTTCTACATTTGAAATTTCAGTTTCATCATTAAAACTTGTGAATTTTAGTTTTTCGACCACAGAATATCCAAAAAAATTATTCATCTTATCCATAATTTCCTGTTTTGAGTATTCAAGATCTACCTCATGACCTCTTTTTACCATGATGACTAATGTGCTAACTCCAAACCTATTTGAATTTTTAAATGATTTTGGATAGCAATATTTAAACAACTCATCTCCAACTATGTATTTCCAATTATTTAATGTTTCAGAATAAATATGACCTTTTTTATCAATTATTTTTTTAATTTTTTTTGGCAAAGTGTCTCTAAAAGATCTTAAACCTTGAATGGAAGAATTTCTCTGCTTAAAGTTTTTATTGTATTGCATATGATAGAGTCGATGATATCAAAAAAAATTCTGAAATGGTATGATTTAAATAAAAGAGATTTGCCGTGGCGAAAAAAGTGTTCCAAATCAAAAAAAGAATATTACACACTCATAAGTGAATTTATGTTGCAACAAACACAAGTTGCAACTGTAATCCCATATTTTAATAGATTTATCAAAATATTACCAACGATTGAAAAATTATCAAAAGTTGATAATTCAAAATTATTTAAATTGTGGGAGGGGTTAGGTTACTATTCAAGAGCTAGGAATCTAAAAAAAACAGCACAAGTTATTGTAAAAAAATATAATAAAAAAATTCCAAACAATTTCGAAGATCTTCTCTCTTTACCAGGTATTGGTAATTATACTGCAAGCGCAATTTTATCTATTGGTTTTAATAAACCTTATATTCCTTTAGATGGAAACATAGAGAGAGTACTTAAAAGATATCTTTTATTAAAAAAAGAAAATCAAATCACCAAAGAGTACTTAAATAAGACAAAATCAATATTTGGAACAACAAGACGTTCAAGTGATTACGCACAAGCACTGATGGAATTAGGAGCAACAATTTGCAAACCTTTTAACCCTGTATGTGATATGTGCCCTATAAACCATAATTGTAAAGCGTTGATAAAAAAAGATTTTACTTTGAAAAAAATCCTAAAAAAAAATAAAAAAAAATTTTTCGTAGTTAATGTTCATAAAAAAAATAATAAATATTTTTTAATAAAAAATAATACATTTAATTTTTTGAGAAATTTAAAGATATTTCCAATGAAGGAAGTGCGATATGATAAAAGATTTAAAAAACATTTAAACATTAAATTATCAAATATGGATATGGCTATTCAAATTAAAAAAACAGAGAAAAAACAAAATTCTCCTGTTCATTACTGGATTGATCCAAAAAAAGTTGAAGAAATTGTTCTTCCATCTTTTACAAAAAGAATATTGAAAGAATTGGAAACAATATGAAGAAAATTGCAATTATTGGAGCTGGAATATCTGGATTGTATTTAGCAAATATTTTTAAACAAAACTCTGACTTTAAGGTTTTATTATTTGAAAAAAATGAAGAAATAAATTTGGATGATGGTTATGGGATACAGCTATCTAATAATAGTGTTAAATTATTAAATTATATTGGATTTGATCAATTAGATAATAGTCAAAAATTTTTTCCAGATAATCTAGATTTTTACTCAATAGATAATCCTGATAAGATTTGTGATCTAAATATTTCAAAATTTAATTCTGCTAATAATAAATATACAACAATAAAAAGATCATCATTAATTAAGTTTTTAATTAGCAAAATTTCAAAAAATGATATTTTTTATGGTCATGATATTTCAAAAATTGATTTGAAAGAAGATAAAATAGAGCTTTCATTTTCAAATGAATATTCAGAAAAATTTGATTATTTAATTATTGCTGATGGTGTATTTTCAAAAAGTTCTTCATTAATTTCAAATTCAAAAAACTCTTTAAAATTTAATAATTCAGTAGCTATAAGAGGAACTATAAATAGAGATAAAATTGAAAAAATAAATTTTCAAAATATCTCTTTATTCCTTGGCGCTAATTTTCACTACGTAATTTATCCAACATCAGAAAATGAAGATTTAAACTTTATTGGTATTTTAAGAAAAAACTTAAACAAAGATCGATTAAAAAACTATCAACAATTCAATTCCTCAGATTTTGTTGATGAAATAGTTTCTGAAATTCCTCCAACATACAATCAGATAATTCATAAATTAGATAATTTAAAATGTTTTCCAGTATTTATTACTGATGAAATTTTACATCTAAATAACAAAAATATTTTTACTGTAGGAGATGCTTTTTTTGCTTTCCCTCCATCTTTTGCTCAAGGCGCTTCTCAATCAATTGAAGGGTCTCATGAACTTTTTCAAAACTTTTCAATAAATGAAACAGAAAAATATTTTCCTAGAAGGCTACAAAAAACAAAAATGGTAAATAAGCGTTCAAAATTTAACCAATTTGCTTTTCATCTATCAAATCCGCTATTTATTTTAACAAGAAACTTAATTATGAAAAGACTAGTAAAAAATGAAAAATTTTTAGAAAGTTACTTAGGTAAAATTTATGATAATTAATTTTTAGGAATTAATCTTTGTCTTAAATGATCTATGGGTACAATATTACCATTCATATTATAATGCCAATAAGTCCACCCATTACAGCTTTCAGCTCCTAAAATAGTTGCTGCTACTTTATGGATTGATCCTTCAGCTTGTTGATGTTTGATACTTCCATCAGCCATAATTTTTGCATTAATTTTCTTTTTATTATCAAATATTATCGTACCCGGTTTTATTATTCCAAGTTCAACTAATGAGCCAAATGGAATTCTTGGTTTTGATCTGTTGTTTTTTAATGTATCTAAGAAATCATCTTCTATTGGTTTTATATCCTTAAGTCTTTGTTCAACAGCTTTGAAATAAGTTTTTTCTTTTTCTATACCATAATATTTTCTACCTAATTTTTTGGCAACTGCAGCTGTTGTGCCTGATCCTAAAAAGGGATCTAAAACCAAATCATTTTTGTTTGTAGTGGCTAATAATATTCTATGAAGTAAAGCCTCTGGCTTTTGAGTTGAATGTATTTTCTTACCATTTTTTTTTAATCTTTCTGTACCACTACAAATTGGCAGGTTCCAATTTGATCTCATTTGAAGATCATCATTTAAACATTTAAGAGACTGATAATTAAATGTGTATTTTGATTTTTCTGATTTTGATGCCCAAATTAATGTTTCATGAGCATTAGTAAATCTTGTGCCTCTAAAGTTTGGCATTGGATTATTTTTGTTCCAAATTACATCATTAAGTATCCAAAATCCGAGGTTTTGAATTGTATATCCAACTCTAAAAATATTGTGATAACTCCCGATTACCCAAATAGCTCCATTTTTTTTTAGAACTCTTTTGCATTCACTCAACCATTCAAATGTAAATTCATCATATTTTCTGAAATTTTCAAATTGGTCCCATTTGTCATTAACCGCACTAACTTTCGATTGATCAGGTCTGCTTAGTTCATTTTTAAGTTGCAAATTGTAAGGAGGGTCAGCAAAAACTAAATCAAAAGTTTCGTCAGGAATTTTTTTTAATTCCTTTAAACTATCACCATTTACAATTTTACTTTTTGCTTCAAAATTCATTTTGTATAAGTGAAAGTAGACTCCAAAAAGATTCTGTGGTCAACCTGGGATTGAATTAATTTAAGCTTAATTGTGTCTAAATTTTTATGACAACAATATATTGTGTTTCTACGTGAAACTTATTTTAATTTAGAGATCGGTGCAAAAGTTTTTCGATGATGAATAGTTATTCCATGTTTTTTTATAGCAACTAAATGTTTTTTAGTGCCATAGCCACAGTTTGTTTCCCAATAATATTTATTAAACTTTTTTGATAAATTTTTAACTAGTCTATCTCTAGATACTTTGGCAATAATTGAAGCCGCAGAGATACTAGGTATTTTTTTATCGCCCTTAACTACTGATTTTAAATTATAATTTCTAATTTCTGGAGTTTTGTTACCGTCCACAAGAATTAATTTAGGTTTTTTCTTAAGCTTCAATATTGCTCTTTTCATTGCGAGAAGAGTTGCATTTAAAATGTTTAATTTTTCGATCTCTTTTACTGACGCTTTTCCTAGGCTCCACGTAGAGTTTTGTTTAATATATTTTGCAATTTTCTCACGTTCATTTTTATTTAGAGTTTTTGAATCTTTTAATAATTTTTTATTTATTTTTTTATCCAGTATTACTGCAGCAGCAAAAACTGGTCCCATTAAACTTCCTCTGCCAACTTCGTCAACACCAGCAATAACTTGCATCACAATTTAATTTTTAATTCTTTAATTTTGTCTCTTATTTTTTTTAAATCTTCCCAAGAGTATTTTTTATTCTCGGGAAATCTTATTAGGTAAGATGGGTTAAAGCTTATCATCATTGGATAAGTTTTATTATCGAGTATAATTTCTTTCCAATTTCCACGTTCTTTTGAAATCTTGTTACCTGAGCCAGTTAAAGCCTCCATCGCAGAACTGCCCATTACAATTATTAATTTAGGGTCAATTATAGAGATGTGTTTTTTTAAGAAAATTGAATATCTTTTAATTTCTTGAGAAGTAGGCTTCCTGTCTTCTGGAGGTCTGAAATTTATTGCATAACTCAAATATATTGAGTCTCTTTTAATTTCTATAGCCAGTAACATTTTATCAAGCAAAGTACCCACTTCACCCTGAAAGGTTTTGCCAGATTCGTCTTCAATAGCCGATGGTGCTTCACCTATAAGCATGATTGGACTATCAGGTTTCCCATCACCTAAAATGAGATGGTTAGAATTTGATTTTAAATTACAATTTTCAATTGAATTTATATTTTTTTTCAATTCTTCCAGAAGCGTCTTTTTTTCAGCATTCTGGTTTTTTGTAGTTTCTAACTTAACTTTAAATCTATTTATTGGCTTGTTACTAAATACAAAATCTTGCTCAATTGTATTTATGAATTCATCAGTATATACCAGGCTATGATCAGATTTGTTTTTAATCATTTAAAATTTAAGATTTTAAAATATATAAAATTAGTTGTTCTAATTGGTTTAGTTTATCAGACACCTACTGATACTAAAAGTGCTAGTTTTGAAAAATTTGACTCTAGATATTTATCCAATTATTTCTCAGGGATAGTTGCATACGAGAATAAAGATAATTCAAATTCTCTAGATTTTTTTAGGTCTTCAAAAATACTCATTGATAAGCATGACCCTTATCTTAAAAGATACATTTTTTCTTTAGTACAAGAAAATAAAATCACTGGTGCAATAAATCTAATTAAACAGAATTTAAGGAAAGAGAATACTGATTTTTTCGAAAGCTATGTTTTGTTGGTTGTAGATAGTATTAAGAAAGATAATTTTGACCGAGCAGAAAAATATTTAGTTAAATTGTCTTTTTTGACAGAACAAAACAGATTTAATCTCATTATTTATGAAACTTTAAGACAATATATTTATGTATTTAAAGAAAAAAGAATTTCCTTTAATGATCAAAATTTTGGAAATTTAACTCTAATTACTAATACATTTAAAAGATGTTATTTAGGAGATATTAATACTGAGGATTTTTTTTTAAAACTAATTGATGAAAATAATAAATTTGATTATTCAAGATATTTATTTTTTTATCTCTCTTATTTGATTGAAAATAATAGGATAGATGAGGCAATACAACTTACAAACAAAATAGAATATATCAATAATCCTATATTATTATCTCAGGGAAAAAATTGGATTGAAAATAAAAAATATGAAAATTTCAAAAAAGTATTTTCATGTAAAAATCATAAAGATTTAATCAGCGAATTTTTATTTTTGATATCAAATCTTTATTCTTCACAAGATCAATTTGAAAAATCTAATTTTTATTTAAACATAGCAAATTTTTTAAATCCTAAATTTGTATTTAATTTAGCTTTGGTAGCAGATAATTATTATTTGAATCAAAATTATGAAAAAGCCAAAGAAACTTTGAAAGTTTTTAATAAAGAAACTTTATTTTATTATTGGTTTAGAATTAAAAAAGAAGCCCAGATTATTGGAAAAGAATCTGATGATATAAAAGCATTAAATTATTTAGTTAAAGAATTTTCAAAGTTCGATTACCCAAATTTGAAAATGATTTTAGATGTAGGAAATTTTCATAAAAGTGCAAAAAAATATAAAAAAGCGATATCATTTTATTCAACAGTCTTATCTTCTATTGATTCAAATTCAGAACTAAGCTCAGATATTTTATATAGAAGGGGAGGAAGTTACGAGAGAATAAAAGATTTTGAAAATTCAGACAAAGATTTACTTGCCTCTTTAGAAATTGATCCTGATGATGCTTATGTTTTAAATTATTTGGCATACTCATGGTTAGAGAGAGATTATAAAATTGATGAAGCCATCTCTATGTTAGAGAAAGCTTATGCTATTAAAAGTAATGATCCTTATATAATAGATTCAATTGGTTGGGCTTACTATTTAATTGACGATTATGTTAAAGCTGAAAAATTTTTAAAAAGAGCAGTTGAACTTATGCCCGATGATCCAATTGTTAATGATCACTATGGTGATATTTTATGGAAATTAGATCGTAAAATTCAAGCAAGATATTTTTGGAGTAATGTATTAAGTTTTGAGGACACCGAAGAAGAAATGAAAGAGAAAATAAATATTAAATTAATCTCTGGTCCTCAAAATACTTAAAATGAACATAAGAACTTTATATTCACCTGCCAAAATAAATTTAGCTTTAAATGTAGTTGGAAAAAAAGGGTCACTTCATAAAATTGAAAGCATTGTTTCTTTCGTAAATTTATATGATTTGATTAAATTAAAAGAAATAAGGCATAAAAAACATCAAATAATATTTAATGGAAAATTTTCCAAAAATATTAAAAGAGATAATACCATAACAAAGTTGCTAAATATTCTTGATGATAGAAATTTATTAAAGAAAAAAAAATTTCAAATTAAAATTACAAAGAATATTCCTCAAAGAGCTGGCCTTGGTGGAGGCTCGATGAATGCTGCAAGTTTACTATCTTTATTTATAAAAAAGAATTTTTTTAAAATAAGTTCAAAAAAAATTAGAGAAATATGTGATTTAATTGGATCGGATGTAGTTCTTGGGATTTATAAAAGTAATTTAATTTTAAATTCAAAAGGAAAAATCTCAGCTTTCAAGACTAAAAAAAATTTTAATATTGTTCTGGTAAAACCAAAATTAGGATGTTCCACAAAAGCAATTTACTCCAACGTAAAAAAATACTCTAAAGCCATCTTTAATAAATCAAAAGCCGGTGTATTTAATTTAGATAAATTGAGTAATCTTAAAAATGATTTAGAGCCAATAGCATTAAGAAAATATTCAAAATTGAAACAAATTAAGTCTCACTTAGAAAATTACACAAAATCAAAATTTGTCAGAATGACAGGATCTGGTTCAGTGATTGTTGGATACTATTTGACCAAAAAGGACAGCGAATTAGCAAAAAAGTATATAAATAAAAAATTTAGAAATTATTGGTGTATTGTTGCAAAAACTATATAAATTTAATTTTTTTGTGTTATATGAAAACGATATTGGGGCGTAGCCAAGCGGTAAGGCACGGGTTTTTGGTACCTGCATCCTAGGTTCGAATCCTAGCGCCCCAGCCAAATATGGAAAGCTTGATAGATAAATTTTTCTCAAGAACAAGTAATTTAGATTACGTAACACAAAATATTAAAAAAATTTCAATAGATACTGAAGTCGATAAATTATTTAATGCTATCAACTCATATTCTGATGAAAGTGAGTTAAGATATGTTGGTGGTTGCATAAGAAAAATAATTAATAAAGAAAAAATTGATGATATTGATTTAGCTACAAATTTAACGCCCGTTGATGTGTCTCAAGCATTGAAAAAAAACAACATCAATTTTTATGAAACGGGAATTGAGCATGGCACAATTACAGCAGTTATCAATAATCAGAAATTCGAGATTACCTCACTTAGAAAAGATGTTGTTACCGATGGAAGGCATGCAAAAGTTGAATTTTCAAAAGACTGGAAGGAAGATGCATCTAGAAGAGATTTTTCAATAAATTCAATATACTCAGACAAAGAAGGAAATTTATTTGATCCTTATGAAGGTAGAAAAGATATATTAGCAGGTAAAATAAAATTTATTGGTGATGTAGAAAAAAGAATAAAAGAAGATTATTTAAGAATAGTAAGATATGTGAGATTTTTTCTTAAATATTCAAAAAATAAACATGACCCAAGGATTTTAAAAAAAATTAAAATTAACTTAGAGGGCATCAAAAATTTATCCTCTGAAAGACTGTTAGATGAGCTTAGAAAGATTATTAGATCTAATGGTTTAGAACATATTTCAAAAGATAAGGAAAGTGCAGAACTTCTAAGGCTTACTTTTCCTCAAATTTTAAAAATGAATTCATTTGAAAAATTAAATGAAATTTCTAAGAAAATTTATCTAGAGGCAGACTTCTCTTTTTTATTGGCAGTTATGATTATAGACAAAACTGATAACGCTGATTATTTTATGTATAAGTTTAACATTTCAAAAAAAGATCAAAAACGAATAAAATATTTAGATAATTTTTATAAATCTAAAGTTAATAAAAATACTTTTACAGAAAAAAATTTAGTAAAAAAACTTTATTTTGATGGCAAAGAGTCTGTCTTGGATATTTTGAATTTTAAGATCCTCACAAACAAAAAAATAGATCAAAAAATAATTGATTTAAAAAATATGCTTAAAAATAAAGATTTACCAAAATTTCCAATTGAAACTAAAAATCTGATGCAAGAATATGATTTAGTTGAAGGCAAAACATTAGGAAAAAAATTGAAATTACTAGAGGAATTTTGGGTGAATAATGACTTCAATATTTCTAAAGATCAAATTAATAGAATTATAAGAAATTAAATATATTTTACGTCTTTAATTTCAAAATTTTTGATACCTGCTGGGGTTTTAACTTCAACAAGATCATCTTTATTTTTTCCAATTAAACCTTTTCCAATTGGTGACTGAAAGTAAATGAGTTTTTGTTTTAAATCTGCCTCATCTTTACCAACAATTTTATAATTAATCTTTTCACCAGTATCTAAATTTTCAAGAAAAACAGTTGAGCCAAAAATTACTTTTCCATCATTATTTATTTTTGTGACATCAATAACGTTTGCTCTAGCGATGATATCATTTATTTCATCAATTCTTCCCTCGTTATGTGATTGCTCTTCTTTTGCTGCATGATATTCAGCGTTTTCTTTTAGATCACCATGAGATCTAGCTTCTGCTATTGCAGCAACAATTTCTGGTCTTTTTTTTTCTTTTAAATAAACAAGTTCTTCTTTTAGTTTATTAAGACCATTTAATGTTATTGGCTCTTTATCCATTTTATTTCCATTTTGCTAATGGAGGTAATGACATTAAGATACCTTCTACATTGCCACCAGTTTGCAATCCAAATTTTGTTCCTCTATCATATAATAGATTAAACTCTGCATATCTACCTCTTTTTACATACTGAGCCTCTTTCTCTTTTGATGACCATTTTTTATTAATCTTTTTATTTATTATCGAATTAAATATTGATTGGAATGTAACTCCCACATCTCTAACAAATTTGAAATCATTATGAAAATTTTCTTTTTTATAATCGAAAAATATACCACCTATCCCTCTTGGCTCTTTTCTATGAGGAAGAAAAAAATATTCATCACACCATTTTTTATATTTTTTGTAATAACTTTTATTATGCCTGTCACACATCTTTTTTAAATTATTATGAAAATTTTTTTTTTCATTTAAATCATTAATTGCAGGTGTTACATCCATTCCACCCCCAAACCATTCAAAAGTTGTGCTTATAAATCTGGTATTAAAATGCATTGCAGGTATATGAGGATTATTCATATGCATTACAACTGAAATTCCTGAAGCCCAAAATCTTGGATCTTTAGATGCACCTGGTATATTTTTTTGAAATTTCTTAGGAAATTTTCCGTAAACTTTTGAGAAGTTAACACCAACTTTTTCAAAAACCTTACCACCTTTAAGAATTCTAAATTCACCTCCACCTTCATCTAATTTTTGACTTCTTTTCCAAGAAGTAGATTTAAATTTTAATTTATTTTTCTCAAATTTTTCTATGTCATTACAAAAGGAGTTTTGTAATAGTTTAAACCAATTACTTGCCAAATCTTTTTTTAATTCTAATTCCATTAAGATAAATTTATTTGTCTTATATTTTCAGCTAAAATTATAGCAACAGATGTGGCTAAATTTAAAGACCTTTTATTCTGGGCCATTGGTATTTTAAGTCTATTTGAAACTTTTTTATGCACAAAATCTGGAACACCTGAACTTTCTCTACCAAATAGTAGCGTATCATTTTTATCAAATTTAAAATCAGTGTAGGCTATAGATGCTTTTGTGGTCATTAATACAACTCTTCCATTTTTTTTTTCGTCAAAAAAATGTTCAGAATTTTGATAAAATTTGATTTCATCTTCATTAAAATAATCCATAACTACTCTTTTAAATCTCTTGTCACTTAGTAGAAATCCACATGGTTCAATAATTTCTAGATCCGCTCCAAGGCATGCACAAGTTCTAATAATTGCTGCAGTATTTTGAGGTATATCAGGTTCGTATAATGCAATTTTGGGCATCAGTTATTCGTTTATGTGTCATTCTATCCATAGAAAAAAAAGTATTTTCTTATAGAAAATCATATATTAAATAATTTTTAGTTACATTTTATATATGTCTGATTCTAAGAAAAAACCAGAAAGAAGAGATTTTTTATTTACTGCTACATATGCTGTTGGAGCAGTAGGGGCTGCAGCTGTTGTCTGGCCAATGATTGATCAAATGAACCCTGATGCATCAGTCAAAGCATTGGCTAGTACTGAAGTTGATGTTAGCTCAGTTCAACCAGGAAATACAATTACAGTTTTATGGAGAGGTAAACCAGTTTTTATAAGAAGAAGAACTCAGGAAGAAATTGATGAAGCTAGAGCAGTCAAAATGGAAGAATTGATACACCCTGAAAAAGATGAAGATAGAGCCAAAAACCCAGAGTGGTTAGTGATGTTAGGGGTTTGTACCCACTTAGGCTGTGTTCCGTTAAATGATAAAGGTGATTACAATGGATGGTTCTGCCCTTGTCATGGATCTCATTATGATACTTCTGGAAGAATAAGAAAAGGTCCTGCTCCTTGGAATATGGAAGTTCCCAAATATGAATTCGTAAATGCAAACACAATTAAGATTGGATAAATAAAAAATGAGTGATCACGATTACACACCAAATTCAAAAGTAGGTAAATGGTTCAACGATAGATTACCTTTGCTAACTTTAGCAAACCATTTAACAGATTATCCGACGCCAAAAAATTTAAACTACTGGTGGACATTTGGCGGTATTTTAACTTTTTGTTTAATTACACAAATCGTAACCGGTTTAACTTTAGCTATGCATTATATTGCACATGCTGATATGGCATTTGAAAGTGTTGAACATATCATGCGTGATGTAAACTATGGATGGTTAATAAGATATATTCATGCAAACGGTGCATCAATGTTTTTCCTAGCTGTATATATTCATATATTTAGATCTTTATTTTATGGCTCATACAAAGCTCCAAGAGAAATTATATGGATCATTGGTATTATCATTTATCTTTTAATGATGGCTGCAGCTTTTATGGGTTATGTTTTACCTTGGGGTCAAATGAGTTTTTGGGGTGCAACAGTTATCACAAATTTATTTAGTGCTATCCCATTAGTAGGTGAAGGAATAGTTACATGGTTGTGGGGAGGGTATTCAGTTGATAATCCCACTCTTACAAGATTTTTTACATTACACTATCTAATTCCATTTTTAATTTTAGGACTAGTTGTGCTTCACATATGGGCTTTACATGTTCCAGGAAATAATAATCCAGTTGGAATTGATATTAAAAAACCTTCAAAGGACACAGTACCGTTCCATCCATATATTGTCATAAAAGATGGCTTCGCTTTACTTATGTTTATGATCGTTTTTGCTTTTTTTGTTTTCTATACACCAAATATTTTAGGTCACGCCGATAATTATATTGAAGCTAACCCAATGGTTACTCCAGCGCATATTGTTCCGGAGTGGTATTTATTACCTTTCTATGCAATTTTAAGATCTGTACCCGATAAATTATTAGGTGTTGTTGCAATGTTATCAGCAATTTTAATTTTAGCAGCACTACCATGGCTTGATACATCAAAAATTAGATCAGCTGTTTTCAGACCACTTTATAAACAGTTCTATTGGATATTAGTTGCTGATGTTTTGATACTTGGTTATGTCGGAGCAATGCCTGCGGAAGGTCTTTATTTGTTAATAGCTAGAGTTGCTACAGCATATTATTTTTTACATTTCTTAGTAATTTTACCAGTTTTAGGATTGAAAGAGAAAACCTTACCGGTTCCATTGAGCATAACAGAACCTGTATTAGGCGGATCGCCCAACCTAGCAATGGCCAAGAAAAAAGAAGAAAGGTCATTAAACTAAAAGTGAAAATTTTATTAAAATTCTTTGTTTTAGTTTTTATTTTTACTTTTCAAGCTAATTCAGCAGAGAAGGTTGAATATTTAAAAACTGATTGGTCTTTTAAAGGTTTGTTTGGAAAATTTGATCGAGGCTCTCTTCAAAGAGGCTATCAAGTATATACAGAAGTTTGTTCTTCTTGCCATTCGATGAAATATTTGAGTTATAGAAATTTATCTGAAAAAGGAGGACCAGAGTTTTCAGAAGCAGAAGCTAAAGCAATTGCAGCATCTTTTGAGGTTACTGATGGACCGAATGAAGATGGAGAAATGTTTACTAGACCAGCTAAATTATCAGATAAGTTTGTAAAACCTTACGAAAATGTAAAAGCAGCTCAAGCAGCTAATGGGGGTGCTTATCCACCAGACATGTCTGTTCTTGTTAAAGCAAGAGGGGGTGGGGTAGATTATATCTATTCACTGCTTTTAGGTTATGAAGATGCACCAAGTGGAATGAAACTTGATGAAGGAGTGCATTATAACAAATATATGTATGGCAATAAGATTAAAATGTCTAAACCATTATCAGATGGTTTAGTTGAATACTCAGATGGAACAGTTGCTTCTGAAGCACAAATGGCTAAAGATGTAACAACATTTTTAATGTGGTCTGCAGAGCCTCATTTGGAGTCTAGGCACCAAATGGGTTTCAAAGTTATTGTATATTTGATTATTTTAACAATTTTAGTTTATTTCAGCATGAAAAGAATTTGGTCACGTGTTGAATCTGAAGTTTAAAACATCACCATCTTTAACAATATAATCTTTACCTTCTAATCTCATTTTACCATTCGTTTTAGAATTTACCCACCCATCGTTTGATACAAAATCTTCATATGAGATAGTCTCTGCTCTAATAAATCCTTTTTCAAAGTCTGTATGAATTTCACCAGCCGCTTTAGGAGCTAGACAATTTTTTTGAATTGTCCAAGCTCGAGTTTCTTCTGGTCCAGAAGTAAAAAAGGTATCTAATTCTAATATTGCATAACCTTTTTGAATTAACATTGATAAACCTGTGTCTTTCAAACCAATCATATCCATGTAATTTTTTCTCTCACTATCTTCAAGTTCATTTATTTGATTTTCTATATCAGCAGAAACAATTAATGTATTTTCACTCCCATATTTATTTATAAAATTTTCAGTATGATTGTTTCCTTTTTGAACGCTTTGTTCATCAACATTGCAAACAAATATTTTGGGTTTTATTGAAAGCAACCCACTTTGTTTCAACTGTTTAAATGTGAATTCTTCTTTCAAACAGTCTAAACTTTTATCGTTATTTATACAATCTAAAGCAATTTCTAATAATTTTAGTTGTTCAGGTTCAACATTCTTTTTATTATTTTTTTCAAGTCTTTTTTGAATAGACTCTAAATCAGCTAGCATCATTTCTGTTTCGATAATTTCTAGATCTCTTACAGGATCAACATCAGGATTTACATTTTGGATATCATCTGACTCAAAGCATCGTATCATATGAATTATAGCATCAACCTCTCTGATGTGAGATAGAAATTTATTGCCAAGACCTTCTCCTTTTGATGCGCCTTTAACTAACCCTGCTATATCAACAAAAGATATTGTTGTATTAATTATTTTTTTTGATTTTGAAATTTTGGCTAAGTTGTCCAATCTAATATCGGGAACAGCAACGACACCTACATTTGGATCAATTGTACAAAAGGGAAAATTTGCTGCCTGAGCTTTATTTGAATTTGTTAAAGCATTAAATAAAGTAGATTTACCTACATTAGGTAAACCAACAATTCCACATTTAAAACTCATTATTTATTGTTTACTGTACTTGAAAATAGGTCTAATTTTTTTTTAACAAGAATATCTAGGGACTCAGTTATATTTGTTGTGATTTTCTCTAGCTCAGTCATTTCATCATCATCAAAGTTTTGTAAAACAAAATCACCAACTTCGATGTTACCTTTTGGCTTTCCAATTCCAATTCTAATTCTAGAATATTCTTTACTAATAAATTTATCTATAGATGCAATACCGTTATGACCTGCACTTGACCCACCAAATTTAGCTTTAATTTTTCCAAATTCAACATCAAGATCATCATGAAAAACAATCACGTCTTCTGCATCAATTTTAAAATATTCTAATAATTCTCTTATACATATTCCAGAATTATTCATGAATGTTAAAGGTTTTATTGCATAAACTTTTTCGCCTTCAATTTCACCAGTGGTAAGTAAACCTTTAAATTTTGGTTTTTGTTTTGATAAACCAAATTTTTTATTTATGGCATCTATAATTTTAAAGCCTATGTTATGTCTATTATTCTCACTATTTGGTGTTGGGTTACCTAAACCTACAAATAAAAGCATAAATTTATTTTAATTTTTAAAGATCAATTATTAGACTACTTTTTTTCTGCTGGAGCAGCTTCCTTTTTATCACCCTCAGCTGGTTTATCACCACCCTCAGCTGGTTTATCTCCACCTTCTGCAGCTGCACCCTCTGCACCATCTGCACCTTCTGCAGCTTCAGCTTCAGCAGGTTTTTCAGGTTCTTTCATAACTGTCGGAGCAGCTAATGTTGCGATAACAAAGTCTCTTCCTTGAATGGTAGGAACTACATCTTGTTCAAGTTTAATTGATGAAATTTTAAAACTTTCACCAATATCAACTCCATCTAGATCAATAACTAAACTCTCTGGAATTTTTTCACTTGGACATCTTAATTCAACTTTTCTTCTTACAATGTTTAATACACCACCTTTTTTAAGGCCTGGTGATTTTTCTTGGTTAATAAACTGAACTGGAACGTCTATTCTAATTTTTACTCCTGGTACAACTCTTTGAAAATCAACATGAATAGGCTCGTCAGATATTATATGATAAATTACTTCTCTAGGTAATACGTTTTGAGTTTTCCCATTAATATTTAAGCTGATTATATTTGAGTAGAAATTATCTTTCTCAACTAAAGACTTTAAAGTTTTTTTTGAAATAGATATGTTCTCGTTATTATCCTTTCCGCCATAAACTATAGCTGGAACATTTCCTTCTTTTCTAATAATGCTAAGCTCACCCTTAGTCTTATTATTTCTTATAGTAGCGTCTAGTGAATTCATAAAACTGGGGTCTTTTAGCCCAACTTCTTTAATAAAACAAGGGAATTATTTAAATAAATCAGATACAGAAGTCGAATTAGAGATTCTTTTTATTGCTTCTCCCATCAGTCCAGAAATAGATAAAACTTCAATATTTTTAGCTTTTTTCAATTTATCGCTGTTATCTATTGTATCGGTAATAACTAAGTTTTTAATAACTGACTTTTGTATCTTTTTGACTGCCTCTCCACTCAATACGCCATGTGTGATATAGACATAAACATTTTTTGCTCCTCTATCTTTAAGAGCTTTAGCTGCATTAACTATTGTTCCTCCAGAATCAATTAAGTCATCTACAATTATACAAGTTTTATCTTTAACATTACCAATTACATTCATTACTTGAGATTGACCTGGTTTTGGTCTTCTTTTATCTACAATAGCAAGTCCAACGTTAAGAAGATTGCCAAGCGCTCTTGCTCTTTGAGTTCCTCCTACATCTGGTGCAACACATATAAGATTTTTTTCTTTTATTTTCTTTTTAACATGTCGAGCAAATATTGGAGTTGCAAATAAGTTATCTACAGGAATATCAAAAAATCCTTGAATTTGTCCTGAATGCAAATCAACTGTCACAACTCTATCAGCTCCTGCTTTTGTGATAAGATTAGATACTAATTTTGCTGATATAGATGTTCTTGGTACAACTTTTCTATCCTGTCTTGCATAACCAAAATATGGAATAACTGCAGTAATATTTTTTGCTGATGATCTTTTTAGCGCATCTATACATAGCAATAATTCCATTAAGTTGTCATTTGCAGGAGAGGAAACTGATTGAATAATAAAAATACTATTACCTCTTATATTTTCATTAATTTCAATATAGATTTCTCCATCTGCAAATTTCTTGATACTGGAATTTACAAGTTTTGTTTTTAAAAATTGAGAAATCTTTTTACTTAAAGGTTTATTGCTATTGCCAGTTAATAATTTCATCAATTTTTAGAATTAATCATAATTAATGAAATATTTCTACCATAATCATTCTCTTTAAGATGAATTGATCTTCTAGCACTAAAATAATTGTTTTTTATATTAAACGTATCTTTATTTAGCACATCTATTCTATTAACTCCACTATGCTTTATGGAGTTCTTAACAAAATTTCTTAAATTAAAATAAATCCTATTTTTAATAATCTTGAAAAATATTTTATTTTTATTGTTTTTCTTTAAGAATTTTTTTTTGAAATCGTATTTGACTTCATAATTATTTTGAGAAATACATGGTCCTATAGCAGCAATCAAATCGCTTGGTTTATATCCTTTATTCACAATGAATTTTATAACTTTTCGTATTATATCTTTATAGGCACCTTTCCAGCCCGCATGGATTGCTGCAATAATAGAGTTTTTTTTATCAGATATTAAAATTGGAACACAGTCAGCTGTTAAAACTCCAATAGGAAGATTATTTTTGTTTGTGATAATTGCATCTGCTTCAACTTTTTTAATTTTTTTGTTTTGATTTTTATCAATATACACAAACTTACTACTATGAATTTGTTTAACCAGATAAATTTCATCAGTGTTTTTATTTATTTTTTTCCTAACAATATCTAAATTTTTATTTATAGCTCTTTTATTGTCATTAGATCCTGGACCACAATTTAGACTTTGATAAATACCTTTAGACACCCCACCTTTTTTGTTAAAAAATCCATGTTTGATATTATGTGAAGATAATTTTTTTGACTTAATCAATTTAAAAACCCACCTTAAATGAATTATTTTTTTTTGTTACAAACATTACTTTAAACAAAGAACCCATTTTATCTTCATCAATTAGTCTACCAACTCTATAAAATAAATCTGCTTTCTTTGAAAATTGAAGTTTTTTAGAAATAATTTCAGCTCTTTGCATTATCCCCATATTTAAAAGAAAGTTTCTCTGATTGATGTAAATACTTTTTAGTTTTTTTAAACTTTGTATAAATTTTTTAAGAAAGTAAAAGTTCAAATTATAAGTGATATCTCTACTGCCAATATTATCTAAAATGTTGGCATATTTATGATTTTGAATAGCTTGAAGAGTATCTTTAAATTTATTTTCTGAATATCCGTAATCAAATAACAATAAACCACCATCATTTGTATTAATAATTTTTCCTATATCTCTTAAATATTTTAAGGAGAGAGGAGAATACTCAATAAACTTTTGTTTTTTTATGATTTCAGAAAACAAGTCTTTTTTGTACTTTTTAATGTCTATTTTTTTTTGTCTAAATTTCCCTTTATTTTGTAAAATTTCTACATATTTCTCATACCAATCAGTTTTGATTTTAGTTAGATGTTTTATCGGCAAAGCATCAAAAAATTCATTAGCGATAAATATTATAGGATTTTTTTTTTAAATTCTAATTTCTTTTTCCAAGAGATTTTTCGTGAAGAAATATTTTTCTTTTGAATATCAATTAAAGTTTTGCTTTTTTCATATATTAAAAAATTACAAGAATTATAAAAATTAGGAAAATTTTTTAATGTATTTATTATTCCTTTCATGAGCGCCCCATTACCAGCACCTAATTCAATTATATCAATTTTTTTCGGCTGATTTAGATGATTCCAATATGAAACTAACCAAATAGAAATCATTTCAGAAAATAGAATAGAAATATTTGGAGCAGTTATAAAATCTCCATTTTTTCCAAATGGGTTTTTTTTTATGTAATATCCTTTCTTTTTGTCATAAAGAGCATAATCAATAAAATCATCTAAAGATAATATTTTGCTTTTATTTTTTTTCATTTTTTAAAGAAAAAATTGTAATTCCAATTGCTAAGAAAGTTATACTAATAATCTGACCCAATGTTAGATTTAAGAGCAGATATCCAATTTGTTCATCAGGTACTCTAAAAAATTCACAAATAAATCTAAATATAGAATAAAAGATTAAAAATATTCCAGAAATATACCCTGAATTTAAATTTTTTGATCTTTTTTTAACAAATATTAAAATTACAAATAATACTATTCCTTCAAGAAATGCTTCGTACAATTGGGAGGGGTGTCTATAAATTTCATCTACTTTTAAAAACTTAACAGACCAAATTACTTCTGTAGCTTTTCCATAAAGTTCAGAATTTATAAAATTAGCAATTCTTCCTAAAAATAATCCTACCGGCGTCACAATTGCGATCACATCAAGAAATTCAAAAACATCTAAATTTTTTGATTTTGAAAATAATATTGATGCAAGTATTACACCAAGTAGACCTCCATGAAATGACATTCCTCCATTCCATATTTGAAAAATCTCTAGTGGATTATTGAAATAATAACTAAAGTCATAGAAAAAAACATAACCCAATCTTCCTCCAAGAATAATTCCAACGATTACATAAGTGATATAATCATCAAAAGCCTCCTTTATTTTGTCATTATCAATAAAGAATTTCTTACTAAGATACCATCCAATTAAAATTCCAAAAATATAAGCTAAGGAATACCATCTTATTTCTAAAGACAGGATTGTAAATGCAACTGGGTCAAAATTATTAATGAACATTTAGTTAAATGATTATAAGTTATTTTTAATATTAAATAAAATTATGAAAAATTCAAAATTTGTTTTTGATAAATTATCTGAAGTTTTTGAAAAAGGCTTAATAACCTCTAAAGATTTAGGCAATGAGATTTTCAATATACTTAGATCTAAAAGAGATGAGATTGTTTTCAAAATGAAATTAACTAGCAAAGATGAATTTGAAGTTTTAGCAAAAAGGGTTGAAAACCTAGAAAATAAGATAGCAAAATTAAAACAAACTAAGACTAAAACTGTTGTTAAAAAAAAAATTAAACGGGCAAAAAAATCTTAACTTCTAGACCCTTTAATTTAGATTTGTTCAATCTAATATAGCCCCCATGAGATCTTATTATATCAGAAGCAATTGATAAGCCTAAGCCAACACTAGATTTTGCTTCCGCTCTTCCTTTATCAATTTTATAAAATGGTTTAAATACATTATTGTATTCTGCCTCTGGTATACCTGGGCCATCATCTCCAATAATTATAAACAGATTTTTACTTTTTTTAGATAATGAAACATCTACTTTTGATCCATATTTAATAGCATTATCTATAATATTATTGAAACATCTTCTTAATAAATTTTTTCTTCCATTTATATAAATTTCACCAATTATATCTTTTGAAATGTTTTTATTTTCGTATTTATGAATGATCTCATTCATTAGTAAGGAAATATTAAATATCTCATTTTTTTCTGAAAAATTTGAGCTTGTAAATTGTAAATACTCATTAAGCATTTTTTCCATCTCATTTATATCTTCACTAAGTTTTGATGAAATTTCTTGATCCTTAATGAATGCAAGTTGCAATTTCATTCTTGTTAATGGTGTTCTCAAATCATGACTTATACCTGAAAGCATTTCTGATCTTTGGTTAAGATGTCTTTGAATTCTTTTTCTCATTTTTTCAAATTCATATCCAGCTTGTCGAATTTCTAAAGAACCTGATGGTCTGTACTCATCAACATCTTCACCACGACCAAATTTTTCAGCAGCTCTTGCTAAATTTGTAATAGGTCTAGTTTGATTTTTTAGAAAAATCATAGCTATTACGATTAAAACTATAGCTGGTACTGTTATCCACAAACCAAACAATCTTGCAGAAGAATTTGACACTCTATCTTTGGGAAATAAAAATTCAAAATATCCATTTTTATATTTTATTCGAACATTGATTAATTCTAAATAATCAGTTGTGCTGAACCAAAATTTTTGATTTCCTATACTTGATTTTAATTCTCGTCTTAAAGATCTATCTAAAGGACTAAACCATCTTTCATTTATTTTGAAATCAAATTCTTCATCCTCAATAAATTTAATATTTAGATCTAAATAAATTGAAAATAGGTCTATTAAATATTCTTTATCGTTATCCTCATTATCATAAGCAACAATGAATGTGTCAATTTCACTAACCAACGCTCTTGTTAGACCCTTATTAGTTTTAATCCAAAGGCTATCAAAAAATACAATTGTAACAACTAACTGTAATAAGATTACTGGAGTAGCTACAATTAAAAGTGCTCTATAAAATAATCTTTTAGGTAATAGATTTTTTACAAATTTATTCAATCCATAAAACATAACCACTACCTCTTAATGTTTGTAAAAATTTTGGATTTTTTGGATCTAATTCAATTTTTTTTCTCAATCTTGTAATAATTACATCTACTGATCTTTCCTTATCTATATTGATCAACTTTCCAATATCTTCTCTAGAAAAAGTTTTTCCTGGGTTATTTATCATTCTTTCTAAAATAATTTTTTCGGTATTGTTTATTTTGAATTCTTCACTTTCTTTATGGATTAGTAATTTATTTAAATCAATTTTGATATTTGAGAATTCTACAATTCTTTTTTGTTCAATAGTTTTAGTTTTATTTAAAATATTTTTAATTCTTAGTACTAATTCTTTTGGCTCAAATGGTTTTGGCAAATAATCATCAGCTCCAATCTCAAGACCTGCCACACGTTCATCTGCATCACCTTTGGCGGTCAAAAGTATTATTGGTGTGTTAATAGTACTTTTGTGTTCTTCAATAAACTCTAAGCCATTTTTTCCAGGCATCATTATATCTAATACAATGATATCAAATTTAACAATTTTGATTTTTTCTGATGCATTTTCAGCACTATTTGATGTAGTAACTAAAAAATTATTTTCATTAAGATACTTCTTGACCAAATCCCTTATGCCGTCATCATCGTCCACAACCAAAATATGAGCTAGAAAATTATCCATTAATTATTTTTTTTAAAACATTATCAAAGTTAATTACTTCTTCCGATTTAGAACTCAATAAAGCAGCATAAATACGTTTTTTTTGAATTTCAAAAATTTCTTTAAATAATTTCTTTCCCTTTTCATCTAAATATACATGTTTAACCCTGGTATCTTTTTCATCTTTTTCAAACCTAATTACTTCAAGTTTTGTCAGATCTTTAAGAACTCTATTTAAGCTTTGTTTTGTTACTTTTAATTTTTGTAATAATTCAGAAATTGAAATACCCTCATACATTGACAATAGGTGTATAACTTTATGATGAGCTATTCCAATTGAGTGTTTATCTAATATCTTTTTAGGATCTGCAAAAGTGTCTCTATATGCAATGAAAAGTTTCTCTATAAGATCTTTTAATTGATCGTCTTTTAAATAAAGTAATTCTTTCATTATGGGTAAGTTATATTGACATATTGAAGATACAAAGATAATTTTCAATTAAATTAAAATAAATTTTCTTACATGATACCCTACGATAAAAGAGACGGAAAAATTTGGTATAATGGTGAACTTGTTGATTGGACTGATGTAAAAGTTCATGTTTTAAGTCATGGTTTACATTACGGGAGCTGTGTTTTCGAAGGAGAAAGAGTTTATGATGGCTCTATCTTTAAACTAGAAGAACATACTTCTCGTTTTTTTTATTCTGCGAAAAGAATGGGTTTTGAAATACCTTATAGTGAAGAAGAAATTAATTTGGCATCCAAAAAAATCATTGCAACTCAAAAAGTAGAAAATGGATATGTTAGACCAGTAGCTTGGAGAGGAAGTGAGATGATGGCAATTTCAGCACAACAGACCAAAATTCATGTTGCAATTGCTACATGGGAATGGGGATCTTACTTTGACCCAAAACTAAAAGTTGAGGGTATAAAATTAAATATTTCTAAATGGAGAAGACCTGCTCCAAATACAATACCTTGGGATACAAAGGCTGCGGGGTTATATATGATTTGTACTTTATCAAAACATGAAGCAGAAAAAGATGGTTACACTGACTCTTTAATGTTAGATCATGAGGGTAATATTGCAGAGGCGACAGGAGCTAACATTTTTTTTAAAGATAAAAATGGAGAATTGCACACACCAGTTCCAGACTCTTTTTTAGATGGAATAACAAGAAGAACAGTGATTGATATTGCTAGATCAAAGAACATTAAAGTAAATGAGAGAAAAATTAGCCCTAATGAACTGAAAGATTTTGTAGGTTGTTTTCTAACAGGAACTGCGGCTGAGGTAACTCCAGTTTCTTGTATTGCTGACAATAAATTTAAAGTCTGTGATACTATTATTGACTTAAATGAAAGCTATCAATCTTTGGTGAGAAAGAAAAAAGCAGCTTAATTCTTGCTATCTTCCGATATAGCGTGGTCTATACCTTTTCTAAGATATTCATAACCAGTATATAAAGTTAAAAAGGCTGATAACCATAAAAGAATTATCCCAATTGTTTGAGCATTATAATCTTGAAAATTTATAATTTTGTTTCCAGTTTCACCAGACAGTAAAAGACCAATTGAAACCATTTGAAGTACAGTTTTTAATTTAGATAAGTTTGAAACAGGAAGTTTTATTCTTCCTTTAGCAAGAAATTCTCTTAAGCCAGATACAAGAATTTCTCTAGTTAGAATTATTATTGCTGCAATCACCTCATAGTTTTTTATAGTTCCATTCATAACTAATAAAATAAGCGCTGCAGCAACTATAATTTTATCAGCTATTGGATCTAATAATTCACCAAGTTTAGACTCTTGTTCCATCATTCTTGCAAGCATTCCATCTAAAAAATCTGTAAAAGAGGCAACAATAAATAAGATTAAAGCAATTATATCGCCATAAAAACCTGGTAGAAAAAAAGCAATAACGAAAAAAGGAACAATTATTATTCTTCCAATTGTAAGTATATTAGGAATTTTTTTTAACATTTTTTATTCGTGAAAAAAGTTATATATCTTTTTTGCAACTTTTTCCTCAACTCCATCAACTGATTTGATTTCATCTAAACTAGCAGATTCAACTGCTCTTGCAGAGCCAAAGTGATTTAATAAAGCTCTTTTTCTTATTGATCCAATACCCTCTATTTGATCTAAAAGAGACTTGCTTATCCCTTTTTTCCTTTTAGCTCTATGAGCACTTATTGCAAATCTATGAGACTCGTCTCTAATTCTTTGTAAGAAAAAAAGAGTAGGGTCATTTCTAGTAAATTTATATTCTTTACCATTGTGAAAGAATGTTTCATTTCCGCTATTTCTCATTTTACCTTTAGCAATAGCAATTAGTGGAATGTCATGAAGACCTAATTCGTTCAGAGTCTCTCGAGCCACCGAATATTGACCCTTACCTCCATCAACCATAACTAGATCTGGAAATGACAGATAATTGTCTTTTTCTTGCACTGCTTTTTTAAATCTTCTATTCAATACTTCTCTCATCATTCCATAATCATCTTGTTCATTATCCTTGTTTTTAATATTGAATTTTCTATATCTTTTTTTAATAAATCCTTCTTCCCCATAAGTAATAAGAGCTCCAACACTGTTTGTACCTTGGATATGACTGTTATCATATACTTCAATTAAACTTATATTTGTTTCCAAATTAAATTTTTTAGCAACTGAATCAAAAAGATCTTTATTATTTTGACTTTCATAAAGCTTTCTATTTAGACTATCTTTAGCATTTTTAATTGCTTGATTAATAACTTTTAACTTAGAACCTTTTTTAGCTACAGAAATAGTAATTTGTTTATTTTCTTTTTGAGTTAAAGTTTTTTCAATTAAAGCTTTCTCTTTAATTTCTTCTGAAAGTATAATTGACGATGGAACACTTTTATTTTCATAAAATTGAGACACGAAGGAATTAATTATTTCGTTTAGGTTTTCATCTGGATCGTGTTTAGGAAAAAATGCTTGATTACCCCAATTTTGTTTAGATCTATAAAAAAATACTTGAATACAAGTTTTGCCAGACTCTTTATAACCAGCAATTACATCTGCCTCCACTAAATTTGCTTCATTAACTCTTTGTGAGGATTGAATTATGTTTAGAGATTTTATTCTATCTCTTAAAATTGCCGCTTTTTCAAAATCTAGTTCTTCACTTGCCTTTTCCATTTGATCAGAAAGATTTTTTTGAATTTTTCTAGATTTTCCTGAAACAAACTCAATAGCATCATTAACAGTTTGCTTATAGTCATCTTCTTTTATATATCCAACACAAGGACCTGAACATCTTTTAATTTGATACAATATACATGGTCTTTCTCTATTTTTAAAAACTGTGTCATCACAAACTCTCAAATGAAATATTTTTTGTATCATTTTGATAGTCCAATTTGCAGAACCAGCAGAAGCAAAAGGACCAAAATAGAAACCTTCTTTCGTTTTTTTTCCTCTATGTCTTTTTATTTGAGACCATTTTTCTTTGTTACCGATATAAATAAAAGGAAAAGATTTATCGTCTCTTAATAAAATATTAAATCTTGGTTTATGTTTTTTGATTAGGTTTGCTTCTAATAGTAAGGCTTCACTTTCATTAGAAGTAGTTGTTATCTCTAACTTTCTAGTTTGAGACAACATTCTTTCGGTTCTAATTATGTGATTTTTTTCTGCAACATAACTCTTTAATCTGTTTGGTAAATTTTTTGCCTTTCCAACATAAAGAATTTCTTCTTTATCATTTAACATTCTGTAAACACCAGGCAACTTTGGAATTAAAGGAAGTTCTTTTTTAATGACTTCCTTACCTATATCAGAACTTATCATGACTTCTTTTTTTGGTAATTTGAATACCAACTGAAGAGCATTCTTTGAGGATTTCTAATTTTTCAATTTTTAACATTATCTTTGCAATTCTTTTATCTTTAAATAATTCATCAAAAACTGCTTCTGCTAATGTTTCTAGGAAATTGTAATGTTTCTTTTTAACTAGTTTTGTAATTAATTTTACAATCGTGCCGTAATTTACAATTGATTTAATATCTTTATCATTTGTAGGTTTTTTGTCCTCATAATCTATTTCAAGGCTAAATTTGACTTTTTGAGGTTTTTCTTTTTCGAAGTCATAATAACCTAATTTTAAATCTAAAATTAATTCATTAATTAAAATTTTCTTTTCATAATTGAAAAGATTTTTTGTTTTATTAATTTTAACTAATTTTAAGTTATTTTTTTTCATTCTTTTGTCCCGATTATATCTGGAGTTTGCCAATTCATATTTTGTCCACTATCAATAGCTAATACTTGACCTGTAATAGATCTATTTTTGATAAAAAAGTCAACAGCATTACAAATCTCATTAACATCTACTTGTCTTTTAAGAGGTGTTGCTAAATATTGTTTTTTGAAGTGTTTTTCTGATTGTCTGATATTTTTTATAGTTGGCCCTGGCGCAATTCCATTTACTCTCACATTTGGTGAAAGACTCATAGCGCTAGTTTTGGTTAAAGTATAAAGACCTGTTTTACTTAAAGTATAAGAAAAAAAGAATGGAGTAAGTTTAAATACTCTTTGATCAATAATATTAATAATATTGTTATTCCCCTTTTTAATATTTTTGCTAAATCCTTTTGATAATAATGCAGGTGCTTTTAAGTTTGTATTAATATGGTTGTTCCAACTATTTTTTGTGAAGTTATCTAATTTGTCATTTTCAAATAAAGATGCGTTGTTTATGAGACAATCAAAGTAATTTAATTTCGATTTTGCAAACTTTAATATTTTATTAATATCTTTTTCTTTACTCAGATCACCTTTTACTAAATAGACTTTTGTATTATTCTTCTCTAATTGCTTTTTTAATATTTCAGCTTTTTTTTTTGACTTATTAAAATGAATTAATATTTCTTTATTTGGACCAGATAATTTTTTTGCTATAGCTGCGCCAATTCTTGTAGCACCACCTGTAATAATTATTTTCCGTGCTTCCATTTTTTATCTCTTTTTTTTGTAACTTTAGTTCCAGGCATACCTAATGTTGATCTACCTTTTGGATAAAGTTTATTTTTTACATCATATTGCCTGATTTTTGGATTGAGAGTTATTTCTAACTCTGTACTTTCTAGTTTTCTAATTTCATCTCTAATTTTTGCTGCTTCTTCAAACTCCAAATTAGATGCTGCTTCTTTCATTTTTTTATCAAGAGCTTTTAAATGTTTTTTTAAGTTTCCACCGACATTTGAGCCTTCACTTATTTTTACATAATCTTTTTCATAAACACTCTCTAGTATGTCACTAATTTCTTTTTTTACAGATTTAGCATCAATTTTATGTTTTTTATTATATGCAAGTTGAATTTTTCTTCTTCTCTCAGTTTCTTGTATAGCTTTTTTTATACTTTTAGTTTCTTTATCAGCATATAAGACAACCTTTCCATCAACATTTCTTGCAGCTCTTCCAATAGTTTGAATTAAAGAAGTTTCAGATCTTAAAAATCCTTCTTTGTCAGCATCCAATATTCCAACTAGTGCACATTCTGGTATGTCTAATCCTTCTCTTAATAAATTAATACCAACAAGCACATCAAAAACTCCCATTCTAAGGTCTCGCATGATTTCTATTCTTTCAAGCGTATCAATATCTGAGTGAAGATATCTAACTTTTATTCCATTTTCATGCAGGTATTCAGTTAAATCTTCTGCCATTTTTTTTGTAAGGGTAGTGACCAAAACTCTATGATTGTTTTCTATAACTTTTTTGCATTCATGCATTAAGTCATCCACTTGATTTTTTGCTGGTCTTATTTCAACAGGTGGATCAATCAGTCCAGTGGGTCTTATTACCTGATCTATAAATTTACCTTTTGTTTGTTCAAGTTCCCAAGGACCTGGTGTTGCAGACACAAAAACAGTTTGAGTTCTCATTAAATCCCATTCTTCAAATTTTAGTGGTCTGTTATCCATACATGAGGGAAGCCTGAACCCATATTCAGCTAAAGTACTTTTTCTTGATCTATCACCTTTGTACATACCATTAAGTTGAGGAACTGTTACATGGCATTCATCAACAAAAATTAATGTATTATCTGGAAAATATTCAAAAAGTGTGGGAGGCGGTTCTCCTGGTTTTCTACCTGATAAAAATCTAGAGTAGTTTTCAATACCTGCACAAGAACCTGTAGCTTCAATCATTTCTAAATCAAACTTAGTTCTTTCTTCTAATCTTTGTGCTTCTAAAAGTTTATTTTCGGACCTATGTTTTTTTAAAGTTACCTCTAATTCTCTCTTAATATTGATAACTGCTTGTTCTATTGTTGGTTTGGGAGTTATGTAATGACTATTTGCATACACTTTAACTAAATTTAGATCTCTAACTTTGTCACCAGTTAATGGATCAAATTCTTCGATTTGCTCTAACTTATCTCCAAATAAACTTAGTCTCCATGCTCTATCTTCTAAGTGAGAAGGGAATATTTCAAGATACTCTCCTCTTGCTCTAAAAGTCCCTCTATAAAAATTTTGATCATTCCTTTTATACTGAAGAGCAACTAATGATTTAATTAATTGTTCTCTATTGTAATCGTAATTCTTTTGAAGAGTTAAAGTCATTTTGCTATATGCTTCAACCGAGCCTAATCCATAAATACAAGATACACTTGCAACAATTAATACATCATCTCTCTCCAAAAGAGATCTCGTTGCTGAGTGTCTCATTCTATCTATCTGTTCATTAATAGATGCTTCTTTTTCAATATAAGTATCCGATCTAGGAACATAAGCTTCAGGAGTATAATAATCATAGTACGAAACAAAATACTCGACAGCGTTATCTGGAAAAAAAGTTTTCATCTCCCCATAAAGTTGGGCAGCTAAAGTTTTATTAGGAGCTAAAATCAATGCAGGTCTATTGGTAGCTTCAATAACTTTTGCCATGGTAAAAGTTTTTCCAGATCCAGTAACGCCTAACAATACTTGGTTAAATTCTTCTTTATTTGCTCCGTTAACAAGTTTTTTTATTGCTTCTGGTTGGTCGCCCGCAGGTTTAAAATCAGATTTAATTTTGAATTTTTTGCCACCTTCAAGTTTTCCACTGATTTTCGGGTTTTTACTTTGAATATCTGTAATTAAATCTTGATATGTATTTTCCATATATTAAAGAAGGTAGTAAAATTAATTAATATTTCAATGAGTATAATATCAGACAGTTTAAAAAGAATTAAACCATCCCCAACTATAGCTGTTACTCAGAAAGCAAGAGAATTAAGAGCGGCTGGTAAAGATGTGATAGGTCTCGGTGCAGGTGAGCCTGATTTTGATACTCCAGACAATATCAAGAAAGCAGCAATAAAAGCAATTAAAAGTGGAGACACTAAATATACAGCAGTAGATGGAACTCCAGCATTAAAAAAAGCTATTGTAGATAAGTTTAAAAGAGAAAACAAAATCAACTATACTACTGATCAAATCACTGTTGGAACTGGTGGAAAACAAGTTTTATATAATGCCTTTATGGCAACTCTTAATAAAGGTGATGAAGTAATTATTCCCGCACCTTTTTGGGTTTCTTACCCTGATATGGTTTTATTAGCAGGGGGAAAACCAAAAATAGTTAAATGTACAGAGCAAGAAGGATTTAAACTTACTCCCAGCAAACTTAAAAAAGCAATTACAAAAAAAACAAAATGGTTAATTTTAAATTCACCTTCTAATCCAACAGGCGCTGGTTACACAAAAAAAGAAATTCAGAATTTAGCAAAAGTTTTAATCAAAAATAAAAAAGTTCATATTTTGAGTGATGATATCTATGAACATATCAAGTACGATAACTTCAACTTTTTTACAATTGCGCAAATTTCACAATTAAAAGATAGAACTTTAACAATGAATGGTGTTAGTAAATCTTATGCAATGACTGGTTGGAGAATAGGTTATGCAGCAGGTCCAAAGGATATAATTAAAGCTATTGGAAAAATTCAATCTCAATCCACGTCAAATCCATCTTCTATTAGCCAGGCAGCCGCTGTTGAAGCTTTAAATGGTAGTCAAGGATTTATAAAGACAAGATCAAAAGCTTTTAAAGAAAGAAGAAATTTTGTAGTGCAAAGCTTAAATAATATTGATGGAATAAACTGCTTAACACCAGAGGGAGCTTTCTATGTTTTTCCAAGTTGTAAAGGTCTATTAAATAAAAAGACTGGATTAAAAACAGATACTGAATTTGTTAAAAAATTGTTAGAAAAATCCAATGTGGCGGTTGTTCAAGGTTCAGCATTTGGACTAGATGGTTATTTTAGGATTTCTTATGCAACATCTATGAAGAATTTACAAAAAGCAATGAGCAGAATTAAATCTTTTTGTGAAAGCCTTAATAAATAGTTTAGTGAGATAAGAATTTCTCAGCTTCCAAAGCCGCCATACAACCCATTCCCGCAGCAGTTACAGCTTGTCTGAAAGTTTTGTCCTTAACATCTCCAGCAGCATAAACTCCTGGTATATTTGTTTCTGTAGAATCTGGTTTAGTTATTAAATAACCTTCTTTATCCATCTCAAGTTGATCCTTAAAAAGTTGTGTTGCTGGGTCATGACCAATTGCAATAAACAAGCCATCTAATTTCATTTCTTCAACATTATTTGTTTTTAAATTTTTAACTTTAATTCCTTTAACATTTTTTGGTTCATTATTTCCAATTACATCTTCCACAACAGAATCCCAAATTACTTCTATTTTTTTGTTTTCCATTAATTTTTGTTGAAGCATTTTTTCAGCTCTCAAAGTATCTCTTCTGTGAATTAATTTTACTTTTGATGCAAATTTAGTTAGGAACATTGCTTCTTCAACAGCAGCATTGCCGCCACCAACAACTGCAACTTCTTTATCTTTAAAAAAGAAACCATCACACGTAGCGCAAGCTGAAACACCAAAACCTCTAAACTCTTGTTCTGAATCTAAATTTAACCATCTAGCTTGTGCACCAGTTGAAATAATTATACTGTCTGCAGTATATTTTTGACCACTATCACCAATTGCTTCAAATGGAGTAGATTTTAAATTTACTGAAGAAATATGATCCTCAATCATTTCTGTACCAACAGCTTTTGCTTGATCTTTCATTTGATCCATTAACCAAGGACCTTGGATTACATCTGCAAAGCCTGGGAAGTTTTCAACATCAGTAGTTGTTGTTAATTGTCCACCTGGTTGAGCCCCATAAACTAAAATTGGTTTCAACATTGCTCTAGCCGCATATACGGCTGCAGTATAACCTGCGGGACCAGAACCTATAATTAATACTTTTGTGTGTTTAGTTGGATTTTCATTCATATGAGAGCTATATAGTTATAAATGACAAAATTAAAAGGCTTATTATTAACTGAAGGTATGCATGGAATGATAAGTCAAGTTGAAGGCCTTGCTAAAGCCTTGGATTTAGATTTTACACACGAGAAAATTGAATTGAGTTCTTTTTGGAAACTTATTCCACCAAGTTTAACTCCCGTGAAGGACTTTGTTTTCAAAAATAAAATAGATCAAAATTTTAATATTGTTATTTCGTGTGGAAGAAAAAGCGTGATTCCATCAATATTTTTAAAAAAAAAATTTGGAAACAAGGTAATGAATATTCACATTCAAGATCCAAAAGTTTCATTAAATAATTTTGATTACGTTATTGCACCAGAGCATGATGGTTTGACAGGTAGCAATGTATTAACAAGCAAAGGGGCAATTCATTATTTAAGATATAAAGAACTTGATGAAAATGAGAATTATTTAGAAGATAGAGTTAAAAAAGATAAATTAGTTGCTTTAATAGTTGGTGGTCCAAATAAATATTATAATTATGATAAATTAGAAATCAAAAATATTTTTGCAAAAATAGAAAAAAACTTTATTCAAAATGGTTATCAACTAATACTAATTCCATCTATGAGAACACCAAAAAATATTATTGAGATTGCAAAAAACTATTTTGATAAAAACCAAATAATTATAGATACAGTAGATAAGAAAGCCTACTTATCTTCTTTAAAAATAGCTGATCGTATAGTTGTTACATGTGACTCGACTTCTATGATTTCAGAATCAGCAATGACTGGTAAACCAATTTATGTAGCTCAAATGAAACCAGTAAAAAGTAATTTAAGATTTCAAAAATTCTTTAAATTATTTAAATCTATGAAAATTATTAAAGATCTTGAGGATACTGTAGAAGATTGGAGTTATGATAAACTTAATGAAACTGATAGAATATCAAGCTATATTAAAGAACAATTAAAAAATTATGACTTTTCTTAATTCAATCAAAAACCATTCCAAAAAACATGAATTTCCTTTTGATCATTGGGAGTATGATAATGCTCTTAGCGAAGGTGCAATTAAAGAAATAGTAGAAGCAGATATTCCAGATGTGACTAAACATAATTTAAATTATGACGGCACAAGAGCTATAGATGGTGGTGCAGCAGAATTTAGAGAAGGGATTGCCTCAGGAGGAAAGGCTATAAAGTTTAGATGTTTTATAACTAAAGAGAATGCAAAAGAGTTTCCAAATTTAGTTAAATTTATTAATGAGCTTCAGTCCAAAGAAACTCATGAAACTATTTCAAAAATGTTAAATAAAGATTTATCAAATTCTTATGTTAGAGTTGAAGTAATTTGTGATAGGGAAGGATTTTGGCTTAAACCACACTGTGATATCAAAGAAAAATTACTCTCAGGATTAATTTTTGTAAACAATGTAAATGAATCTGAAGATCTTGGAACAGATTTTTACAATGAAAAATTAGAAAAAGTAAAAACAGTTCCGTATAAACATAATTATGGATACATGTTTACAAGTGGACCAAATACTTGGCATGGAATGGAAAAGAAAAAAATTGTTAAAGAAAGAAGATGTGTTCAAGTAAATTATGTAACTTTTCCAACAGACTGGAAAGTAAATAATTAAATATCTTGAAGAGAATTAACTTCTAATTTTTTTGTTTTAAGGGATTTTATTCCTTGTAAACAAGCCATTGCAGTAGACATGTTTGTGCAGTAAGGAACTTTATTTTTTAATGTAGCTCTTCTTAGTGCAATTGCATCATTTAATCTATGTTCACTGTTTCCACCTCCAGTATTAATTACTAAAGCTATTTTTTTAGAGTCTAAAACATCTACAATATGAGGTCTACCACTACTGACTTTATTGATAATTTTACATTTCATCCCAAATTTTCTTATGTACTCCGCAGTTCCTTTTGTTGCACATAACGTAAAGTTTAATTTTATTAGCTCTTTAGCAAGATCAATACCTTCATCTTTGTGTGAGTTTTTAAGTGATATAAATGCTAATCCTTTTGTAGGTAGAGAATTGTATGCTGATATTTGGCTTTTTGCATAAGCGATACCAAAATCTTTATCAAATCCCATCACTTCACCTGTTGATTTCATTTCTGGACCAAGAAGCACATCGCTTTGAGGAAATTTATTAAATGGGAATACTGCCTCTTTGACTGCGTACATATTTTTAGTTTTTTCTTTCAATGAAAATTTAGATAATTGTTCACCAGCCATAACTCTTGAAGCTATTTTTGCTAATGGCAATCCTTTTGCTTTTGATACGAATGGAACAGTTCTACTAGCTCTTGGATTAACTTCGATTACATAAATTTCATCTTTTTTAATTGCAAATTGAATATTCATGAAACCTCTTACTTTGAGTGCTAAAGCTAATTTTTTAGTTTGATTTTCAATTTCTTTAACCAAATAAGGTTTAATTGAAACAGGAGGCAAACAACAAGCGGAGTCACCAGAATGAATTCCTGCTTCCTCTATGTGTTGCATTATTCCAGCTACATAAACTTCTTTGCCATCTGAAAGCGCATCAACATCAACTTCCATTGCATGGTCTAAGAACTTATCAATTAATATTGGATTATTTTCTGCAGCTTTAAATGCTTCTAATACAAAATTTTTTAACTGACTTTTGTCATGAACAATCTCCATGGCTCTTCCACCTAAAACATATGAAGGTCTTACCATTAAAGGAAGACCAATTTTTTCTGCGATTTGAATTGCTTGATTATATGTTTTAGCTATACCGCTTTCAGCTTGTTTTAAGTCCAGTTTGTTTAATAGATTTCTAAATCTATCTCTATCTTCAGCTAAGTCTATTGAAGAGTATTGTGTACCTAAAATTGGTAATTTGTTATCATTTAAAAATTTTGCTAATTTAATTGGTGTCTGACCACCAAATTGAGCTATAACCCCAATTAAATTACCATTCTCTTGTTCTTTTTTGATTATATTAAATACATACTCTTCTTTAAGAGGTTCAAAATATAATCTGTCACTAGTATCATAATCTGTTGAAACAGTTTCTGGATTACAATTTACCATTATAGTTTCAAAACCAGCATCTTTTAATGAGAAGCTTGCCTGACAACAGCAATAATCAAATTCGATACCTTGTCCTATTCTATTGGGACCGCCACCAAGAATAACAATTTTTTTCTTAGATGATGGATCAGCCTCGCACTCAGTATTTAAAGAAAAATTTCTTTGATAAGTAGAATACATATATGGCGTAAATGATTTAAACTCTGCTGCACATGTATCGACTTTTTTGTACACCGGTAATACTTTTAGGGCTGATCTTCTTTTTCTTATTATATCTTCCGAAGTATTTGTAAGTTCAGACAATTTCTTATCCGAAAATCCAATTGATTTAATTTTATTAAATTCTTCAAAATTTCTTGGTAATCCTTTATTTTTAATTTTATTTTCATTATCAACAATCTCTTTTATTTGCTCTAGAAACCAAGGATCAACTTTTGATAAATTATAAATTTTTTTAAGATTAATTTTTTTTCTAATTGCTTCTGCAATTAAGAGTATTTTATTTGGAATATTTTCTTTTAATTTTTTCTCAATTTGGTTTTTGTTTAAGTCAAAAATTCTATCCAAACCAGAAAAACCTGTTTCTAAGGATACCATTGCTTTTTGTAAAGATTCTTTGAAGTTTCTTCCAATGGCCATCGCTTCACCAACAGATTTCATAGATGTACCAAGTTCAGCTGGTGATGTTTGAAATTTTTCAAATGTAAATCTTGGGATTTTAGTTACAACATAATCAATACTTGGTTCAAAAGAAGCTGGTGTAACTTTTGTTATTTCATTTTTTAATTCATCCAATGTGTAACCAACAGCAAGTTTAGCTGCAACCTTGGCAATTGGAAAACCTGTTGCTTTAGAAGCTAAAGCAGAAGATCTGGAAACTCTTGGATTCATTTCTATTACAACCATTCGTCCATTTTTAGGATTGATTGCAAACTGAACATTAGACCCACCTGTTTCAACTCCTATTTTTCTTAAGCATGCAATAGAAGCATTTCTCATCACTTGATACTCTTTATCAGTTAATGTTAGAGCAGGGGCAACTGTAACAGAGTCTCCTGTGTGAATTCCCATTGGATCAATATTTTCAATTGAACAAATAATAATGCAGTTGTCTTTTCTGTCTCTAACAACTTCCATTTCAAATTCTTTCCATCCCTGCAAACATTCTTCTACTAAAACTTGGCTTACAGGTGACTCATGCAGACCATTAGATACAATTTTAATATAATCTTTTTTTGTTCTAGCTATACCACCACCCAGACCACCAAGAGTAAAAGCGGGTCTTATTATTGCAGGTAAACCAATTTGTTTTAAAGCTTTCGATGCTTGTTTAATGTTGTTTACGATTTGTGACTTTGGTAAGTCCAAACCAATATCTAACATATTTTTTCTAAACTTTTTTCTATCTTCAGCATTTGAAATAGCTTTTGAATTTGCTCCAATTAATTCAATTTTATATTTTTTAAGAATTCCTTTTTTTTCAGCATCCATTGCAAGATTAAGAGCTGTTTGACCTCCCATTGTTGGTAAAATTGCATCTGGTTTTTCTTTTTTAAGAATTTTTTCTAAAACTTCTAAAGTAATTGGCTCTATATAAGTTTTGTCAGCAACATCTGGGTCGGTCATAATTGTTGCTGGATTTGAATTGATTAATATTACTTTATAACCTTCATCTCTTAATGCCTTGCAAGCTTGCGTTCCTGAATAATCAAATTCACATGCTTGACCAATGATAATTGGACCTGCTCCTACAACCAATATTTTTTTAATATCTTTTCTTTTTGGCATTTTTTTTCATTAAGTTAATAAATTCTTGAAATAGATAAACGCTATCTTGTGGACCAGGATTAGATTCAGGATGGTATTGAACAGAAAAAATTGGTTTGTTTTTTAATCTTATTCCTTCAATTGAGTTATCAAATAATGATTTGTGAGTTACTTCTACATTTTTAGGTAAACTTTCTTTTATGACTTCAAAACCATGATTTTGACTTGTGATTTCTACTTTATCATGAATAAGATTTTTAACAGGGTGGTTTGCTCCTCTATGTCCTAATTTCATTTTTTTTGTTTTTCCACCAAGCGTTAAAGCTAAGATTTGATGACCTAAACAAATACCAAATATTGGTAAATTTTTCTTTATTAAATCTTTTATTATCTGAATTGCGTATTTACCTGTAGCCGCTGGATCACCCGGACCATTAGATAAAAAAATTCCACTAGGTTTAAGAGCTAGGATTTTATCAGCTTTAGTATCACAAGGAACAACAGTAACTTTACATTTAAAATCTGAAAAATATCTTAAAATATTTTTTTTAATTCCATAATCTATTGCTACAACATGATATGAGTTTTTATTATTTTTCTTGAATCCATTTTCTTTCGTCCATGTTCTAAAGCCTTTCCAGGTAAAATTTTTCTTCGTACTAACTTCTTTAGCAAGATCTAAATTTTTTAATCCACTCCAATTAATTGTACTCTTAGTTAAACTGTTAAGATTAAATTTACCTTTTTTTGAATGAGAAATCGTTCCTTTTGGAGCACCTTTATCTCTAATAAAATTAGTTAAATTTCTTGTATCTAAACCTGTTATCCCAACAATTTTATTTTTTTTAAGCCAATTATCTAAATGAGATAACGCTCTGTAATTTGAGTGATCAGTTATCTCTGAATTAATTATTACTCCTCTAGTCCAGATTTTATCAGACTCAACATCTTCTTTATTAGTCCCTACGTTCCCTATGTGAGGAAAGGTAAAATTGATTATTTGACCCGCATAAGATGGGTCAGAAATTATTTCTTGATATCCAGTAAGTGATGTATTGAAACAAACCTCGCCTGTGGCAGTCCCTTGATAACCTAGGCCAATACCTTTAAATATTTTTCTATTTTCAAGAACTAAAATGCCTGTGTATAAATCTGAGATTTTTTTTGAGTTAGTTTTTTTTCTTTTTTTTATCAATTACAACTCATGAGTTAAAGGTAATTACAATAATTGAATTATTATCGCAACTGATATGTATTATAAAACTGTGAAAAAACAATTTTTTCTTTTGAAGATTTTTATCTTTCAAGTAGATTAAAAAAATTATGTCTTTGAAAGAAACTATCGAAACTGAATATAAAAATGCTCTTAAAGCTAAAGATAAATCTAAAATCTCAACTTACAGGTTAATTTTATCTTCTATTAAGGATTTAGATATCACAAATAGGTCAGGTCCGAATAAAAAAGAAACTGACGATGAAGATATTAAAAAACTTTTAAAGAAGATGGTTAAGCAAAGAGCCGAATCGATTGAAATATACAAAAAGAATAATCGAACAGATCTTTTGGAAGTTGAACAAAATGAACATGATATTTTAACAAGTTTTTTACCAAAACAATTAAGCGATGAAGAGACAAAAAAAATCTGTGAGCAAATAATTTCAAAAACTGGAGCTACCACTATTAAAGACATGGGAAAAGTAATGGGCGCCCTTAAAAAAGAATATTCTGATGAAGTAGATTTTACAAAAGCAGGCTCTTTAATAAAAGAATTATTAAATTAAATAATGAAGTATCCCAAAGAGTACCTTGATGAAATTAAATCAAGATTAAAAGTATCAACTGTTGTTTCAAAAACAGTGGATTTAAAAAAAAGAGGAAAAGAATTTGTTGGTTTATCCCCATTTAAAAATGAAAAAACACCTTCATTTACTGTAAGTGATGAAAAAGAATTTTATCATTGTTTTGCTACTTCAGAACATGGGAATATTTTTGATTTTGTAATGAAAACCCAAAATTTAAAATTTGGTGAAGCCGTTAGATACTTAGCTAATATAGCAGGTATGCAACCTTATATGTTTTCCAAACAAGATGAAGAAAGAGAGAAGAAGTGGAAAGAATATTCAATGATCTATTCACGCTACGTTGATTATTATCATAATGAATTATTAAAAAATGAAACTTATTCTAATGCTAGAGATTATTTAAGAAATAGATCTTTAGGAAAAGAAATTGTAAAAAAATTTAAGATAGGTTTTGTAGATTATAATTCTTCTTTTATCGAAAAATTTAAAGATGAATTTAAAGAAAGCACATTATTAGAAACAGGATTATTCTATGTTGATGATAAAAAAAATAAGCTAGTTGAAAGATTTAGAAACAGAATTATTTTTCCAATAAATAATTTGTCTGGACAACCAATTGCATTGGGTGGAAGAATAATTGAAAAGATAGATTACTTAGCAAAATACATTAATTCACCTGAAACAAATTTTTTTAAAAAAGGATCAAATTTATATAATTTAGATGTTGCTAGAAAACTTTCCAATAAGTCAGAGAATATATTTTTGGTTGAAGGATATATGGATGTTGTTGGTCTGAACAAGAATAGAATTGAAAATGTAGTTGCAAATTTAGGAACATCTTTGACTGATAAACAAATTTCAACGCTAAATCAATTTTTTGATGACATTATCATTTGTTTTGATGGTGATGAGAGTGGATATAAAGCTGCTTTGAGAGCAGCAGAAAATTCAATTAAAGATTTACAACCTGACAAACAGATTTCTTTTTTATTTCTACCAGATAATGAAGATCCAGACAGCTATGTTAATAAAAATGGTAAAAGTAATTTTTTGGATTTTTCTAAAAATAGCAAACTATCAATACATCAATTTATTTTTAATCATTATAGGCAACAAACTAAAAATGATCCTTCATCTTTAGCAGTATTTGAAAAAAAATTAAGAAATATTGCAAATAGTATTAAAGATGCATTAATTAAAAAATATGTTTTAGAATACTTCTTAGAGAGAATTTCAGAATTAACACCACATCAATTACAAATAAAAAAGACAAGATATACAAAAACAATTAAATCTTTAGAGGTAACAAAAAAACATTATAAAGATAGCAAAGAATTCAGTGGCGTTGAATTAAAAGAATTTTCTATATTATATTTAATAATAAATAACATAAATATTTTTCAAGATAATACTAATCTTCTAGATGATATAAAAATGTTTTCAGATGAAAATAAAACTATATTTAATTCAATAATTGACAAATTAAAACTAGATGAAAAACTTAATCCTGAGGATTTAGATCTCGACAATCAAATAATTGATAAAATAAATCGATTTGCACCAATTAAACATATACTTAAAAACAAGAGTGATAATGATTTTGAGGTTATTGAAATTCTTGAAGATATTAAAAGAGATCTAAATAACTTCGATTTAGAATTTAGAATCCAGGAATTAGAGTCGAGGTTTTCAAAAGATTTTAGTGAAGACACTTTTAATGAGCTAAAAGAGCTAAAAAAAAGACAAAATATCAATTAATTTGTTAAAAATAATTAATGGATTTTTACTCATTTGACATTATATAAGTCTTTCAAACTTTTTTACTGTGGAACGAATAATTACTAAATCATTTGCAAGACTGATGGGTCGAGGAACTCACAGAGGCTTTATTACTTATGAAGAGTTAAGTAAATCTTTAGGAAAAAGAAACTTATCAGATGAAAATTTAGCTCAAGCTTTCATACATATCCTAGATGAAAATATTTCCTTAGTTGAAAAAAAAACTGATTTTAAAGCTTTAAGGAAAAAAGATAACTCTACAAAAGAAGAAGGTAAAACTATAGAAAAAAGTGATGACCCTATAAGAATGTATTTAAGAGAGATGGGAGGAGTAGAGCTCTTATCTAGAGAAGGTGAAATTGCTATAGCAAAGAGAATAGAAGCAGGAAAAGATGTAATGTTAAGTGCATTATCACAAAGCCCAATTACTGCAAAACAATTATTTGAATGGAATGAAAAACTTCAGAATGATGAGATATTAGTAAGAGAAATAATAGATATAGATACAAACTATATGGAAGATGAAAACACAGGTCAAAGTGCAAAACAAAAAAATTCAGGAGAAGAAGAAGGTACAGAGAATGAGGAAGATGATTTTAATCCCACACTTGCTGCTATGGAAAATGAAATTAAACCAAAAATTTTAAAAACAGTAGGTGCACTAACTAAAGATTACAGTAAATTAATTAAATATCAAAAAGAAAAACTAAATTGTATTTTAAACTCTGAGATATTTTCTAATTCTAAAGAAAAGACATATGAAAAAATAGTTAATGATATTTTAGAAAACATAAAATCTCTTCAATTATCACCTTCAGTTCTAGAGGAATTAGTTCAAAAACATTATTTAGAAAACAAAAAAATTATTTCTTTAGAGGGTAATCTTTTGAGATTAGCTATGGATCAAAAAATATCTAGAAATGAATTTATTAAATTTTATATTGGTAATGAAATCAATCCAAATTTAAAAAAATTTCTAGATACAAATGAAGAATGGAAAAAGTTTTTTTTAAAAAATAAAAATGAATTCAAGAACATTAGAGATAGATTGGTTGAAATAAGTCACAAATCAGGAATTTCAGTCACAGACTTTAAAAAAATTGTAAGTAGAGTTCAAAAAGGCGAAAAAGAGTCAAGAATAGCAAAAAAAGAAATGGTTGAGGCAAATTTAAGGTTAGTTATTTCTATTGCAAAAAAATACACTAATAGGGGACTTCAATTTCTTGATTTAATTCAAGAAGGAAATATTGGATTAATGAAAGCAGTCGATAAATTTGAATATCGAAGAGGATATAAATTTTCAACATATGCAACTTGGTGGATTAGACAAGCTATTACACGTTCTATCGCTGATCAAGCAAGAACAATAAGGATACCAGTTCACATGATTGAAACGATAAATAAAATAGTAAGAACGCAAAGAATAATTTTAAGTGAGTTTGGTAGAGAGGCAACACCTGAAGAGTTAGCAAAAAAATTAAGAATGCCATTAGATAAAGTAAGAAAAGTATTAAAGATTTCTAAAGAACCAGTGTCTTTAGAGAAACCAGTTGGTGATGAAGAAGATAGTAGTTTGGGTGATTTTATCGAAGACACTAAAGCATTAGCTCCATTAGAACAGGCAATAAAATCAAATCTAGGTGAAGCAACTACAAAAATTTTATCAACTTTAACACCTCGTGAAGAACGAGTTTTGAGAATGAGATTTGGTGTGGGTATGAACACAGATCATACACTTGAAGAAGTTGGCTTACAATTCTCTGTGACTAGAGAAAGAATAAGACAAATAGAGGCTAAAGCACTTCGTAAATTAAAACATCCTAGTAGATCTAAACAATTAAAAAGTTTTTTAGAGAGTTAAAATTTATTTCTTTATGTGATCGGGCCGTTAGCTCAATAGTAGAGTACTGCATTGACATTGCAGGGGTAGTTGGAGCGTAACCAACACGGCCCACCAAAACTACTATCTTTTATAAAAAACTCTTGAAAAATTAGAAAAATTTCTAAATTCATGTTCAAAATAAAGTTTATTGTTTTTTATTGAAATGACTGAAAAGCCTCCTTCATCTAATCTTAAACTGGGCGGATTATTTTCAAACATTAACGGTGTAATAACTCCATTGTCAGATGAAACAACTAAATTACTATCATTACTGACTGGTAAATTTAAATAAAATTTTTTTATTTTTTTTAAATAACTTGAGAATTCTTCATTGTAAATGCCAGGATGATTAAGAATATGACTAACTTTATTATAACCTCCAAATGCAAGTTTTGCTGTCTGTCTTGACCTACAAGATACTGAGGAAATTACATAAGAAATTGGCACTTTTGCATATTTAAAATGTTCTCCCATAGCTCTAGCTTGAATTTTACCTCTTTCATTTAGGCAGACTGCTTTTGCTAAATAATCATTTTCTGCATTTCTTCCAATATCAATATCATTACTATGAACTATAGCCTCTAGAGCATCATAAGAACGTACATCTACCCAAAAATGATCTGCGTGCCTTAAATGAAGAATATATCCACCTTTTAAAATTTCATTAGCCCAAAATTCATCTAAAAGTCTTGGATCTGAGTAGTCTGAAGTATCTTTATTTAAAATTATAAAATTGAATTTATTGATTATTAAATATCGTTTGTCGTATAAATAAATTAGTGAAGATGATAATACTATTATAAAGCTTAAAGTTAAAAAAATTAATTTAAAATATTTAATTAATTTGTTTCTCATTTTTGACACAATAATACATATTAAAAATATTTGTAACTTTAATTTAGTTAATAATACTTGATTTGGTGACTTCATATTAACTTTTTATTTATGAATTAACTTGTAAGTACTTTAAAAGCATTGTATCTACATTATTACTTTAAGGGCCTGTAGCTCAGTTGGTTAGAGCAGTACACTCATAATGTATTGGTCCCAGGTTCGAGTCCTGGCGGGCCCACCATAATTTATTTTTTTTCTATTCCCGCAAGAAGTTGTAATAAATGAACTTCCTTTTCTGAGAGACCTTTTTCGTTTAGTTGTTTGATTATTTTAGTTTTAAGAGTTTTTATTGCTATGTAACAAGTGATTATTGGTATTATAGTAAGTAGTGATAGATAAAAATATTCCTTAAATAAAAAAATTTGAAATATACTAATAAATATCCATGATATTGTTATTCCACTCAGTATTACTTTCTGGCTGTTTAAATCTTTAATTTTTATAAAATAAAAAAATAAAATTGATGCAAATGCTAAAATACCACTTATTATAAACCATAGAGTTATTGATATATCTGATGTTTCACCTCCAACAAATGTATCTTCCATGGCTTTTTGAACAAAATATAGAATAAAACCTTTATAAACTGCAAATAAAAGAAAAACTAAAGTGTATGTACCTGAAACGATAAAGGCTATTTTTGAAGATATCTTTAAAAACAATGTTAAAAAAAAATATTTATTTTATTCATTAGAGAAATTTTTTAAATTTTCTAATAGAGCCTCAATGTTACCATCAGCACCTTGAATTATAGAGTTGAATTCCTCTTTTTGCGTTCTTGCCAAACTTAATCCCTCAATTATTAAATCTCTAATTAAGGGTTTTTCAGGATTTTTTGTATAAACTCTCCATTCAATTTTTATCTCAGGTCTTTTCTCTGTGGCTACTAAAGTGCTTGAAACAATGGTGTAATTTTCATTAATTTTTTCTTTAGAGTTGACTTCTATAATTGGATTAGAATATTCAGCCAATCTACTAGAAAAACTTGTCATAAAATAATTACGAAAAACATTAGTGTATTCATTTAATTTTTCTTTAGATAATCCCTTTCTGTGACCTCCTAAAGAATAAAATCCTATTCCATTTATATCCACAGTGTCAGCTGCGATTTTTTTTAGCTCCTCAATTCTTTGTTCTTTAGAAAGATTCCCACCAAGAGTATCAGCAGCTCTATTAACTGTGGATTGAACAAAAACGTCAGCTTCTATTGAAAATGATTTAGAATTTACTGAAAAAAGTAATAAGATTGTAAGTACAAGAGTTTCAAGTTTTTTTTTCATAAATATATATTATTTGAGCAGTTTAATTTTCAATATCATCCCAATCAGAATCATCCATCGCCTCAATGATACCATTAGAATTTAATATTTTTTGCTGCCTATCTTGTAAATATAAGCTTTTGACAGAAGCATAAAAATCAACAGCATTTTTTTCAAGATTATCGAAAGACTCTATATTTTTAGCTCTAAAGTCTATTCCAGCTGATAATCTTGAAACTATGTAATCGCTATCCTCAAAATGTTGAGTATTATTTTTGACAGTTACGTTATACCAAGCATCTCCTCCAATTATATTTGCTAAAGAACTTGCTGTATCTCTAACTGTAGAAGGACCAAGTACAGGCAAAACTAAGTAACAACCTGGACCAACACCTTGCACAGCCAATGATTGACCATAGTCTTCTTTTTCATATTCCTCAAATCCAACTTTTTCAGCAACATCTATAAATCCTAATATTCCAACAGTTGTGTTTATTACAAACCTTCCTGTGTTGGTACCTGCTTTTCTGAATTCACCTTGCAGCACATTGTTTGGTATAGTCACTAAATTAGACAAATTATCTAAAGAATTACTAACTCCAGATCTGATGGGGTTTGGTAAAGTTCTATACACCTTTGCAACTGGCTTAAAAATTATATTATCAAGACCTTTATTTAATGTGAATATTGTTCTATTTATACCTTCGTGACAATCTTTAATTTGAGATGGATCATTTTTTTTAAGAATTTCCTCATCTGCGTTAGCAACAACATTTAAAGACAAGCTTGCAGTTAAAAGTGATATATAAATTAATTTTTTAAACATTTTTTTGATCTATATAATATAATATTTCTACATGTAAATTAACAAAATATGAAAAAAATAGCCAAAAAACAGGCATTAATATTCAATAATAATTATTCCCCTAATTTTGATACCAAAAAGAGACTTAAAAATTCCATTAAATATATAATTATTCATTACACCGGAATGGTAAAAGAATCGAAAGCAATTTCAAGATTATTGGATTTAACTTCAAAAGTTAGTTGTCATTATTTCATCAAGAATAATGGAAATATAGTTAGAATGGTGCCAGATAGTTATACAGCATGGCATGCCGGAAAATCTAAATGGAAAAAATTAAAATCTCTAAATAGACATTCAATTGGAATTGAAATAAATAATCCAGGTCACAACCATGGTTATAAATCTTTTCGTCAAAAACAAGTTAAATCCTTATTATCTTTAATTAAAGACTTAAAAAAAAAATTTAATATTGATAAAAAAAATATCTTAGGTCATTCAGATATAGCACCTGATAGGAAGAAAGATCCAGGAGAAAAATTTCCTTGGTTTATTTTAGCAAAAGAAAAAATTATTAATTGGCATAATTTAGATTTAAAAAAATTAAAAAAATCAAGAAAAATCAAAATTAACGATAAATTAGAGCAAATATTTATTAAAAATTTATATAAGATAGGATATTGCAAAATATCAGGCTATAATATGGATAAATCTAATAAAATTTTAACTACCGCTTTTCAAAGAAAATATAGAAATCAACTTATCAATGGTAAAATTGACCACGAATGTTTTTTAATTTCTAAAAATATATTAAAAGTTAAATAATCTTAAGTTGAAAATATCTTAAAAAGTAATATCTTAATTACGCCAGATAAATGATTTATCGCTTTTATTTTTATATAAAAGAGGAAAGTCCGGGCTCCGAAAGGATACAGTGCCAGGTAACGCCTGGCGGGGGCAACCCTAGGGATAGTGCCACAGAAAATAAACCGCCATATCATGGCAAGGGTGAAAAGGTGTGGTAAGAGCGCACCGGTTCTCTTGGTAACAAGGAACGCTGGAAAACCCCACTGGGAGCAAGACTAAGTAGAGATGACATTGTTTAAATACTAAAAGCTGTCCTTAGCTAGTCATCAGGGTTAGTTGCTTGAGCTTTAAAGTGATTTAAAGCCTAGACAAATGATAAATTTAAACGACAGAACCCGGCTTATATTTTATCTGGCAAACTTCTTTAACATTCCCTTAATAAATGTTCACGTTTTGATTCACTTTTTCTTTATTTAAGAATCAAATATTAAGAGATTTGTAAGGTATTGACTCTATATTATATATCCCATATTATCCCATATATTCCCAAATATGGGAATTTTAAAATTTATGGATTATGTTTTTATCGAGTTACGAAAACAATATAGACAAAAAAGGAAGGGTATCAGTGCCAGCAAGTTTTAGAGCATATATATCTAATCTTGGTTATAATAGTGTAATTTGTTTTCCTTCATTTAATAATCAATCTATAGAAGCATGGCCGCAAGATAGAATTGAAAAAATTTCAAATAGCATAGATATTTTAAATCCATTTGATGAAAAAAGAGATTATTTTGCAACTTCTGTTTTAGCTGAAAGTATTAACTTACAATTTGATAGTGAGGGAAGAATATCATTAACAGAAAAATTATTAAAACATGCTAAAATAAAAAAAAGCATGGTGTTTGTTGGTCAAGGAAAAACATTTCAAATTTGGGAACCAACAACTTTTGAGAAATTTAAGACTAATGCCAGAAAAAAATCAAATTTAAATCGAGGAAGTCTTAAATGGGAGCAGCAATTAAATAAATAACAGGGGAAATAACGATGACTATAAACTTTAAAACACCAGAAATTAAAGAGCTTCAGCCGAGACTACTTGTATTAGGAGTAGGTGGTGCAGGAGGAAATGCAATAAATGAAATGATTGATAACAATCTTCAAGGGGTAGAATTTATTGCAGTAAATACAGATGCTCAAGATCTAAAAATGAGTAAAGCTAGAACTAAGATACAATTAGGTCTTAATCTTACAAAAGGTTTAGGTGCTGGTGCAAAATTAGATATTGGTCAAGCTGCTGCTGATGAGTCATTAAATGAAATTGTAAATACTCTACAAGGTGCAAATATGGTTTTTATTGCTGCTGGTATGGGTGGTGGAACAGGAACTGGTGCTGCACACGTTATTGCTAGAGCTGCAAAAGAATTAAATATTCTTACTGTCGGCGTAGTTACTCTTCCTTTCCTTTATGAAGGCCCCTCAAGAATGAGAAGAGCTCAACAAGGTTTAGAGGAACTTAGAAAACATGTTGATACAATTATAGTTATTCCAAATCAAAATTTATTCAAAATTGCAAATGAACAAACTACATTTGAGGAATCATTTAATCTTTCAAATAATGTTTTAATGCATGGAGTTCAAAGTATAACAGATCTTATGGTAAGACCCGGTTTAATTAATCTTGATTTTGCAGATGTTGAAACTGTGATGGCATCAATGGGCAAAGCTATGATGGGAACTGGTGAAGCTGAAGGAGAAGGTAGAGCTTTAAAAGCCGCAGAGATGGCAATCAGTAATCCTTTAATTGATGATTATACATTAAAAGGTGCTAAAGGATTATTAGTAAACATTACTGGTGGCAAAGATTTAAAACTTTTTGAAGTTGATGAGGCAGTAAATAAAGTAAGAGCTGAAGTTGATCCAGAAGCAGAATTAATTATTGGAGCAATTACAGACTCAGATTTAGATGGAAAAATGAGAGTTTCAATTGTTGCAACATCTTTAGATGGTCAACAACCTGAAGCAAAATCAGTAATTAATATGGTGCATAGAATACAAAATAGAAACCCAGGGTATTCAGATTTTTCTAATTTGGGGACAGCATCATTTACTTTTTCAACTCAATCTTCAAATCCTGTTTCGCATGGTGCTAATGCACTTAAGATTGATAACGAGGTAATAGAAGAGCAAAAAAATATGATGGAGGGAGCAACCTCACAAGAAATGAACACCTCTTCTAATACTGAAGTAGAGCAAATTATTGATGAAAGTTCCTCATTACATGAACAAGAAACATCCTTTACTCAAGAAGCATTAAATAATGACCAACATTTAGAAGAAACTCAAACTGAGGCTACATCAAATGGATTAGAGGAATTTGGTGTTGATATGGAAGAACCAGATTTATTTAATACTTCAAGTGGAAGCGAACAATCAGAACCTTTATTGTTGGAAGACGAACAAGAAGAGGATGATTTAGAGATACCTGCATTTTTAAGAAGACAAAAAAATTAATGGTCTTCAAAAAAATAAATGGAAGCCACCATAGTAAAGGATGAATCAAAACATTATCCTGTACTGCTTAATGAAATAATTAGCGTTATTACCCCTCAACATGGTGGCACATTTATTGATTGTACTTTTGGTCAAGGTGGTTACACAAAAAAGATATTAGATTTTCCTGATACAAAAGTAATCGCTCTAGATAGAGATATAGATACCAAAAAAAATGCTGATTTAATTTCAGGAAATTTTGAGCATCGATTTCTTTATAAAAATCTCAAATTCAGTGAAATATCTAATTTAAAACTTAAAAATGAAAATATTAAGGGAATAGTATTTGATTTAGGATATTCCTATCCACAAATAAAAAATAAATCAAAAGGGCTTTCATTTTCATCTATTGGAGAATTAGATATGAAAATGGGCTTAAATAGTTTTTCAGCTAAAGATGTAATTAATAAACTTGGTGAAGAAGAATTAACAAAAATTTTTAAAACCTTTGGAGAAGAAATTGAGAGTAAATTTATTGCAAGAAATATTATAAAGGAAAGAAAGAAAAAAATTATAGATACCCCCAAACTAGTAGAAATAATCGAAAAAACAAAAAGAAAAAAAAATTATAAAATCAATAACTCGACAAAAGTTTTTCAGGCACTAAGAATATTTGTTAATAAAGAAATTAGTGAGTTAATTTATGGATTAATTAATGCAACCAAAGTTTTAAAAAAAGATGGAGTTTTGGTTGTAGTTACATTTCATTCTTTAGAAGATAAAATTGTAAAATATTTTTTTAAAAGTCTTTCTGAAAATAAAACAGTATCAAGATATTTACCTGAAAATAAAGATCAAAATATAATTTTTGAATTAAAAGAAAAAAAACCAATTTTACCATCTGAGATAGAAATAAATGAAAATCCACCATCTAGATCAGCAAAACTTAGATATGTAAAAAAGTCAGTTGAAATTTATGATATCAAAACAGATATTTTAGATAAATTTCAAAATCTTTTAGATGTTGAAAAAATTGGTGAAAGTTTATGAATAAAATTTTGTTAGTTTTTTTAACATTGTGTTTAGTTGTTTTTACTACCTTAATAAAAAATTCCTCGAAAAATTTAGAAGATGAAATATTTACAAAACAAGAAAATATTAGAATTTTAAAAAAAGAAGTTAGCGATTTATTATTAGAATATAATTACCTTAGCTCTGCAGAACAATTGTTAAAATATCAATCAAGATATTTTGAGGAAGAACTTGTTCAAAAAAATCTTAATGAATTTGAAATTATCAAAAATATTAAAGATGAAATTGAAATAAAAAAAATTATAAAAAATCAAAATGAGTAAGAATAAAATTAGATTTGAGATTGAAGATACAGAATATAGTTTTTATTATAAAAAATCTGATTTAAAAATTGATTTTAATCGAATTGCATTCATTTTTTTTATTTTAGTTTTAATTTCAATAATTTTTTCAATTCATTTAATTCATTTAGGATCAAGACAGTTAAAAATTGAAAAAAAAGATAATTTTAATTTTAATAATAATTCACCCTCTAGAGCTGACATAGTCGATAGAGAAAATAATTATTTAGTTAAAACTGTAAAATCAATTGATATTGGTATTAATCCTGTTGAGATAATTGATAAAAAAAAATTATTACTTAATCTAAGATATATTTTCCCAGAGAAAAATTTTCAAGAAATTGAGACAAAAATAAAAAAAAATAAATTTTTTTGGTTTGAGAAAAAAATTTCAGAAGAAAATTATGAAAAAATAATGAAACTTGGAGATAAATCAATTAAACCACATGAGAGTTTAACAAGACTTTATCCACACAAAAATCTTTTCAGTCATATAATTGGACAAATTGATGATGATAACTATGGAATATCTGGAATAGAAAAATCATTTGATGAGATATTGAAGCAAAGATCTGAGCCTTTAGAGTTAACGGTAGACACGGATATTCAGTTTTTAATTAGAAAAGAACTAATTAAATACAATGAAATTTTTAACACGAAAGGTAGTGCTGCAGTTTTGATGAATATTCATTCTGGTGAAATAATAGCTTTCACATCTCTACCAGATTTTGACTTAAACAAGAGAGAGAAGATTGTAGATAAGAATTACATTAATAGAGTTAGCAAAGGTGTTTATGAGTTTGGTTCGGTTTTTAAGACATTTACCTTAGCAGCAGCTTTTGATGAAGATTTAATAGAACCAGAGACAGAATATTTAGATTTGCCTAAATCTTTAACTTGTTATGGCTTTGCCATAAGGGAGTATGACAATAAAATTCCAAAGGATCTTAGTGCTGAACAGATATTGATAAGATCTGGAAATATTGGTTCCGTTAGAATTGGCCAAGAAGTAGGTCAGGAAAAATTCAAATCCTTTTTATCTAAAATTGGAGTTTTAGACGAAATAAAATTTGATATTGAAGAAACTGGAAAACCAATAAAGTTCAATTGGGGAAAGTGTCCACTTGCAACAGCATCTTATGGTCATGGAATAACTACTACATTACTTCAATTAGCTAAAGCTTATTCAATAATTACTAATGGTGGTTTTGAAATTACACCAACATTAATAAAAAAGAAAAAAAAAATAAAAAGAAGAAAAATTTTAGATAAAAAGGTTTCAGAAAAAATTTTACCTATTTTAAGAAAAATAGTTACCACAAAAGAAGGTACAGCTTCTCTAGCAAATGTAGAAGGTTACGAAATTGGTGGAAAAACTGGGACTGCTAACAAAAGTATTAATGGTGTTTATTCTAACAAAAAGGTTAATACATTTGTTTCAGTTTTTCCTACATCAAAACCACAATTTGTAATGGCAGTTATGTTGGATGAGAGTTCTCGAAGTGAGAGTTATATTTATCATTATAGGGATGGATCAAATTTTAAATTATTAGGTAGTCCAAGAAATACTGCTGGCTGGACAACTGTAGAAGTAACTGGTCAAATTATGGATAAGATTGGGCCGATTTTAGCCACAAAGTATTTGGAAATTAATTGAACATGCTTCTTAAAAATTATTTCCAAAATTTAAAAAAGGAGTACTCACATTACACTTTTTCAAACATTGCCTTTGATAGCTCTAAAGTAAAAAAAAATTATATTTTTTTTGCTATTAAAGGAAATATGCATGATGGTCATTTGTATATTAATGATGCAATAAAAAAAGGTGCAAAAATTATTATTCATGAAAAAAAGTTCAATGGCATCAAAAATGGTGTTTTGTTCTTATACTCAAAAAACGTAAGAAAAAAATTAGCTGAATTTTCTTTTAAAATTAATAAATCAATACCAAAAAATTTGATTGCAGTAACGGGTACAAATGGCAAATCTTCTGTTGCTGATTTTTATTTTCAAATACTTAAGTTGAATAATATAAAAGTAGCTTCTATAGGAACTTTAGGCGTAAAAACAAATGATTCTTTGCTTAAGCTTCCTAACACCACAATTGATCCTTTAAGTCTCAGTCAAATCTTAAAAAACTTAAAAAAACAAAAAGTCGATAATGTAATATTGGAAGCTTCTAGTCACGGTTTAGTTCAAAATAGATTGGATGGATTAAAATTTGAAGCTGGAATATTTACTAATTTATCTCATGACCATTTAGATTACCACAAAACAATGAAGAACTACTTAAAGGCTAAATTATACTTATTTCAAAATTTATTAAAAAAGAATAGCAAAGTTGTCATTGATCAATCTGTACCTCAAAACAAAATAATAAAGAAAATTTGTAAAAATAATTTACTAAATTTAAATACAATTTCAGATAATGATAAAAAAGCTAAAATAAAGATAGATAACTCTTATTATGATGGGGATTATCAAATTGTTGAATTAAAAATTAAAAATAAAAAATATAAATTAAAAATAAATTTAATAGGCAAAATTCAAATTAAGAATTTATTAATGGCCATCGTTGTTGCAGAAAATAGCAAATTATCTTTAGATAAAATAATTAGAAGTATACCAAAAATAAAATCAATTAATGGACGACTAGAAAATATTGATAAAATTCATAATAAATCCAAAGTGATATTAGATTATGCACACACACCTGATGCCCTAAAAACAGTTTTAGTTAACATAAAAGATCAATTTCCTAACAAAATGATTTCAATTGTGTTTGGTTGTGGAGGGAACAGAGACAAGTTTAAACGACCATTAATGGGAAGAATTGTAGATCAATATTGTGATAAGATTTATTTAACAGATGACAATCCTAGAAATGAAAATCCTAATTTAATACGGAAAGAAATCAAAAAGGGTATTAAGAAAAAAAATTTTTTTGAGATTAAAGAGAGGAAAAAAGCAATTGACCAAGCAATAAATGATCTAAAAACTGGTGAAATTCTATTGGTAGCAGGCAAAGGTCATGAAGAGACTCAAACTTATAAAAATAAAGAGAAATTTTTCTCTGATAGAAAAATAATTTTGAACTCAATTAATAAAAAAAATAAAAATTTATCTCAAAATATAAAAATTAATATTATTTCAGAACAATCAAATACAAAACTAAAATTAAATAAGTTAAAAATTAATAAGGCAGTAATTAATTCTAAAGAGGTAAAAAAAGATGATATTTTCTTTACTTTAAAAGGAAAAAAAAATGATGCACATAATTATCTTAATGAAGTTTTTAAAAATAAAGCTTCTATAGCAGTTGTTAATAAGATTCATAAAAATTCAAAAAATACAAAACAAATAAAAGTAAAAGAAACATTAAAATTTTTATCAAAAAGCGCTTCTATTTTTAGAGATAATATAGATACACATATTATAGCTATTACCGGTAGCAGTGGAAAAACTTCTTTGAAAGATTTGTTAGGTTTTACTTTGAGTAAAATTGATAAGACAAGTTTTTCAAGAAATTCATTTAATAATAAATTTGGAGTGCCCTTAAGTTTATTTAATATTGATCAGAGTGATAAATATGGTGTTGTTGAGGTTGGTATGGATAAAAAGGGAGAGATTGATTTTTTATCTAAAATAATTAAACCAAATGTAGCTGTAATTACAAATATTAGTTACGCTCATATCAAAAATTTTAAAAATATTTTAGGTATTGCAGCAGCAAAAGGTGAAATAATTTCAAACATAAAAAAAGGTGGTTCAATAGTACTTAATCATGATGATAAATTTTTTAAATATCATCATGACCTAGCTCAAAAAAAAAATCTAAAAATTATCACATTTTCATCAAATAAAACATCTGCAAATATTTATTTAAAAAAATTAATAAAGAAGAAAAAAAAATATCAATTAGTTATCAGAGTTAATGATAAAGAAAATAAATTTTATGTTTCAAATAATTTTAAAAATCTAATTAGTAACATATTATGTGCTATAGCTGTTATTAGTATATATTTTGACGTATCAAAATTAAGTCAAAACATATTTAAAAATATTAAAAATACTGAAGGAAGGGGAGATTACAAAAAAATCAAGATTAAAAACAAAATTATAAATTTAATTGATGAAAGTTATAACTCAAATCCTTTATCTCTAAAATCATCTTTAGCAAATTTTGATAAAATTAATATTAACAAAAAAAGAAAACATATAATTCTTGGTGATATGCTTGAATTAGGAAAATTTTCAAAAAAACTTCATAAAGAGGCTACAAAGCAGATTAACAAAATTTCAATAAATAAAGTCAATGTGATTGGTAAACATATTTTAGAAACTTATAAAAAAATAAACAAAAGCAATAAAGGAAAAATCTTAAAAAATGATTCGGATCTTACAAATTTAATTTTTAATGATTTACAAAATGGGGATTATTTGATGGTAAAAGGTTCTAATTCAACGGGTTTATTTAATTATATAAGTAAACTAAAAAGAAAAAACATACATGCTTTATAATTTTATTTTAAACTTTGTTGATACTTTTTCTTTTTTAAATGTATTTAAATATTTAACGTTTCGAACAGGATTATCTGTATTTACATCATTAGTTATAGTTTTATTTATCGGAAATCCCTTTATTAAGTTTTTTTCTACAAGAAGATACACTGATCCAATAAGAGATGATGGCCCTTCAGACCATATAATAAAAAAAAATTGGAACTCCTACAATGGGTGGATTAATAATTTTAACAGGCTTAATCTTGTCTGTTTTGATGTGGGCAGATTTGACTAATATTTATGTGTTGTTTTCTCTATACATTGCAATTTCTTTTGGAGCACTTGGTGCTTATGATGATTATAAGAAAATAAAATTTGAAAATTCTTCTGGCATATCTTCAAAACTAAAAATATTTATTCAAATAATTTTAGCAATAATTGGCATTTTATTTTTATCAAAATTTTCAGATAATAATGATCTTACTAATCTATATTTTCCATTTTTTAAAAATTTAGTAATAAATTTAAGTTGGTTTTTTATTCCTTTTGCTATCTTCGTGATTGTAGGATCTTCTAATGCAGTAAATCTAACAGATGGTTTAGATGGCTTAGCTACAGTGCCAGTCATTTTAGTAGCAGCCTGTTTCGCGTTTATAAGTTATATAACTGGAAATATTGTTTTTTCAGAATACTTACAATTAACTTATATTGAAGGAACTGGAGAGATATCAATTTTTTGTGGAGCTATAATAGGATCCTGCTTAGGCTTTTTATGGTTTAATGCGCCGCCAGCAAAAATTTTTATGGGTGATACTGGCTCATTATCTTTAGGAGGATCATTAGGGGCAGTTGGAATAATAACAAAACATGAGATAGTTTTAGCGATTACAGGAGGTTTGTTTGTCCTTGAAGCTGTTTCAGTTATGGTTCAAGTAATATCTTTTAAATTAACTGGAAAAAGAGTTTTCAAAATGGCTCCAATTCACCATCATTTTGAAAAAAAAGGGTGGCCCGAATCTACAGTCGTTATTAGGTTTTGGATTATTTCTATAGTTCTTGCAATGATTGGTTTAGCAACATTGAAGTTAAGATGATCATTAATAAAAGTTTTTTTTTAAAAAAAAATTTTAATTTATGGTCTTGGTAAAAGTGGAATTTCAGCGCTTAAATTTTTAAAGAACAAAAAAAATGAATTATATATTTTTGATGATAAAAAATTTCTTAAAAAAAAATTCATAAAAATAAATGAGCTTAATAATAAAGAATTTGATTATATAGTTATAAGTCCCGGTATAGACATTAGAAAATGTAAATTAAATTTTTTTATAAAAAAAAATATTTCAAAAGTTATAACAGATTTAGATATTTTTTATGCTTTTTATAAAAATCCAACAATCACTATAACTGGCACTAATGGGAAATCAACAACTGCAAAAATAATATTTGAAATACTTAAAGATCAGAAAAAAGATGTGCGTTTAGTAGGAAATATTGGAAATCCAATACTCTCTGAAAAAAAAATAAAGAAATCTTCAATATTTGTAATTGAAGCATCTTCATATCAACTGGAATACAGTAAATTTTTCAAAACTAAACATGGTGTGATTTTAAATATAACACCTGATCATATTGAGCGACACGGCACATTTAAAAATTATATTAAAGCAAAATTTAACCTGATTAAAAATCAATCAAAAGGAACTTTTTCTTTTTTGAATATTGACGATAAAAATATAAGACAAAAAATAATATCAAGCAAATATAAATCAAAAATTATAAAAATCAGAACAAAAACGATAAATGATGTCTCTCTAAAAATTAAAAATGAATATTTTAAAACAGATGGAAATTATGAAAATCTTTTAATGATTATTGAAATTATTAAAAAACTAAAACTTAATATAAAAAAATCAATCAATACTCTTAACAAATTTAAAGGCCTAAAATATAGACAACAAATTATTTTTTCTAATCAAAATTTAAAGATAATTAATGACTCTAAATCAACAAGTTACGCATCATCAGAGTCATTATTAAAAAATTATAAAAAGGCTTATTGGATTATTGGTGGAATACCTAAAAAGAATGACCGTTTTTCTTTAAGTAAAAATTACATCAAAGAAACAAGAGCTTACATATATGGCAATTATTCTAAAGTTTTCCAAAAAGAATTAAATAAAAAATTAAAAACAAAAACGTTTTTAAATTTAAAAGTTTTGTTAAACACGATGTTTTCAGATTTCAAGAAATATAAAGATGACAAATATATTATATTATTTAGCCCTGCAGCCGCTTCATTTGATGAATTTAAAAATTTTGAGGAGAGAGGTGAATATTTTAACCAACTAATCAAAAAAAAAGTAAATGGAAAATTTAATTTTAAATAAAAAATATTATTACAGTTGGTGGAAAAATATTGATAAAACAATCTTTTCGATAATTATTTTGTTATTTGTTGTAGGCCTTTTTTTTTCTTTAGTTTCAACATCTCTTGTTGCTTCAAATAAACTTAACACTAATGATTTTTCATTTTTTTTTAAACACACAATTTTTATTATTTTAGGGTTGTTAATTATTTTTTTTACCTCTTCGATTGATATTAAGAAATTGTATAAATTTTCAGCATTTATGTTTTTTTTATCTATATTTTTTTTGATCTTAGTTCCTTTGATTGGTGTTGAAGTAAAGGGTTCAAAAAGATGGTTAGATTTTATTTTAGTACCCAGATTCCAACCAGTTGAGTTAATTAAACCATTTTATATTGTAATGATTTCAATGATTTTAAGTAATAATTTTAATTTAAATATAAATTACAAATATTTTGCATCATTATTTATTGCTATTTTTATTGCAGCTTTATTAATGATCCAACCTGATATTGGACAAACTTTATTAATACTATCTAGTTGGGCAATACTTATCTTTACTTCAGGTGTTAATATTTACATTTTCTCTATTTTCATCTTATTATCTTTTTCATCATTGTTATACATTGTAATGTTTGTTCCAAAATTTTCATATATTCAAAAAAGAATTTTTTCTTTTTTTAATTCTGAAACTGGCACTCATAATTTTCAATCTGATAAAGCTATAGAGTCTATTACTAGTGGCGGTTTCTTTGGCAAAGGTTTAGGAGAAGGAACACTTAAAAATAGAGTACCTGAAGCTCATACAGATTATATTGTTTCTGTTATTTCAGAGGAGTATGGAGTTATATCTATAATATTAATTATAATTTTATTTTTAGTTTATATCTATTGTGTGTTTAAGAAAATAAGTTTTGAAGAAGATGATAAAATAAAACTAATTTTAACTGGATGTATATCTTTAATTTTAATTCAGGCTTTAGTTCATATTGGAGTAAATATAAGATTGTTCCCAACAACTGGAATGACTTTACCGTATTTAAGTTATGGAGGTTCATCAATTATTAGTATTTCATTTTTATCTGGAATTATTTTAAATCTTACAAAAAGAAGAGTTAATAGGTGAAAAAAAAAATTTTGATATCCACAGGTGGTTCAGGTGGACATGTTTTGCCTGCAATTAGCCTTAAAGAACATTTAAAAGATAAATTTGAGGTAATAATTTCTACAGATAATAGAGGTCTAAGATTTTTGAATGAAGAGCAAAATTATATTTTAATCAACACACCTAGGCTTCAAAAATTTTATTTACTTCCTGTTAATCTTATTTTAATTTTTATTTTAACAATAAAATCTATATCAATTATAAGACAAAAAAAAATTGATAGAATTATTTCTATAGGTGGTTACATGTCATTACCGGTTTGGTTAGCAGCCAAATTTTTGAGAAAAAGAATCGACCTTTGTGAGCCAAATTTAGTTTTAGGAAAAGCAAATAAGTTTTATCTAAATTATGCACAAAATATCCTTTGTTATCAAAATAATATAATTAATTTCCCAGAAAGATTTGATTATAAAAAATTAATAATTAACCCTCTTATTAGAAAAAAATTTTACGATGCAAATGTTTTAATAAACAAAAAATATTTTGAAATAACAATTTTTGGAGGCAGCCAAGGAGCAGCAATTTTTGATAAATTTATAAATGAAGGTTTGTTGAAAGTTAGTCAAAAAACAAAAATAAAAGTAAATCATCAAACAAATCAAAAAAATTTACAGAATTTAAAAAAATTTTATGAAAAAAATAATATAGAAAATGAAGTGTTTAGTTATAAACCTGATTTTTTTAACTTAATTAAAAATTCTGATTTGTGTATTACTAGAGCAGGCGCCTCTGCACTTGCTGAGATTGCTCTTTTAGGTATACCTTTTATCACAATTCCTCTTAAAAATTCAGCAGACGATCATCAAAAAGAAAATGCTAAATATTATGAAAAACTAGATTGTTGTTGGATACTTAATCAAGAAGAATTAAATCAAAATAAAATTGAAGAGTTGTGCTTAATGATAATTGAGAATAAAGATGAATATAATAAAAAAAGAGATAACTTAAAAAAACTTAATGAGCAAAATTCGTGGAAAAATCTTAACAATAATTTGATACAATTTTTTAATGACAATTAAACTAGCGAAAACAGAAAAAATTCATTTTATAGGCATTGGTGGAATTGGTATGAGTGGTCTAGCTTTGATTATGAAGCGAAAAGGGTTCAATGTTCAAGGTAGCGATATTTCAAACAACAAAAATATTGAAAGACTCAAAAAAAACAAAATAAAAGTTTTTATCGGCCATAATAAAGAAAACATCAAAAATTCCTCAATAATAGTTATCTCTTCAGCAATTAAGATAAATAATCCCGAACTTAAAGCAGCAAAAAAAAATAGTTTACCTATTTATAAAAGAGGAGAGATGTTGGCACATATAGTGTCTCTTAACAAAAATATTGTCGTTGTAGGTTCTCACGGTAAAACTACTACAACTTCTTTAATTACATCTATTTTTCAAAATTCAAAAATAGATCCAACAATAATTAATGGAGGAGTGATTAATTCTTTAAAAAATTCAGCAAAGCTTGGAAAAAGTGATTGGTCTATATTAGAAGCAGATGAGTCGGATGGGAGTTTTGTAAGTATATCACCAACTTATTCAATAATTACTAACATTGATAGAGAACATATGGATTATTATGAGTCATTAGAGGATTTAAAAAATCATTTTGTAAATTTTGTGAATAAAGTTCCATCGATAGGAAAATCTTTTATTTGTCTAGATGATAAGATTAATAAACAATTGATAAAAAAATTGAATAATAAAAACTACTTTACTTATGGATTTGATAAAAAATCAAATTTTAATGTATCTAATATAAAAAAGAATAAAGATTATACCGAATTTAGCCTAAACATTAAATTACCAAATAAAAAAATTACTCAAATTAAAAAAATAAAAATTCCATTACTTGGAAAACACAATGTGTTAAATTCTGTTGCAGCAGTAGCAGTGGCGCTAACAGTAGGGATATCAGTTGAAAAAATTAAATCAGGTTTAAAGAGTTTTGCAGGAGTTCAAAGAAGATTTAATAAAATTTTTACATACAATGGAATTGATTTTTTTGATGATTATGCTCATCATCCAACAGAGATTAAAGAAGTTTTAAATGGAGTTAAGGATGTATATAAAGATTATAAAAAAGTATGTATTTTCCAACCTCACAGAATTTCAAGACTTAAAGATTTACGAAAAGAATTTTCTCATGCATTTAAAAATGCGGATGAAGTTATCTTATGCCCAATATTTACAGCGGGTGAAAAAATAAAATTAGGATTTCAGTATTTAAATTTTGCAAAAGAAATTATTAAAAATTCTAAAGTTAAACTCTTTATGGTTGAAAATCAGTTTCAAATCGCAAAATTCATTAAACAAAATTTTTATGGTAAAAAAATTGTAATAGGCATGGGGGCTGGATCAATTTCAAGCTGGATGCGAGAGTTACCAAAATTAATTTGATGAAAGTTGAAAATTACAAAAATCTTTTAGAAGAGCTTAATAAAGATATTAAGTTTGATCATGAATTAAAGAAAAAAACTTGGTTCAATATTGGAGGAAAGTCTAAAATTTTTTACAAAGCAAACAATCTTAAAGATTTAGTAAAATTTTTAAAAATAATAGAAAATAAAGAAAAAATTTTTATTTTAGGAGCAGGTTCAAATACTTTAATCCCGGATCATTTTTTTGATGGAATAGTAATTAAACTTGGAAAAAACTTTAATAACATTTCACTTTATTCTGAAAATATCATCATAGCTGGTGGAGCTGTGCTCGATAAAACCTTATCAGAATTTGCAATGAAAAACTCAATAGGAGGTTTAGAATTTTTATATTGTATACCTGGAAGTGTTGGTGGTGGAATTAGAATGAATGCTGGATGTTTTGAAAGAGAATTTAAAGATGTATTATTATCAATACAGGTCATATCAAAATCAGGTGATGTAATGACAATACCTTCAGAAAAAATTAATTTTGAATATAGGGGAAATGATTTATCAGATGATCTCATATTTTTAAGTGCAACATTTAAAGGTTTTAAAGATGATAAAAAAAATATTATGGCCAAAATGGAAGAAATGAAGAATAAAAAGGAAAATGCTCAACCTTCAAAAATCAAAACGAGTGGAAGCACTTTTAAAAACCCAGTTGGAAAATCAAATAAGAAAGTATGGGAATTAATTAAAGAGTCTGTTGATTTAGATAAGAATTTTGGTGATGCTTATATCTCAGAAAAACACTGTAATTTTTTTGTAAATAAAGGAAATGCAACTTTTGAAGATATGAATAATTTAATTAATTATGTAACAAAAAAAGTTTTTGATAAAACAGGTGTTAAGATAGAAAAAGAAATAAAAATTTTAAAGTAAATTGAAAAAAAAAATTTTAATACTTTCAGGAGGAATTTCAAAAGAGAGATCTATTAGTTTAGATACAGGTAATCAAGTAGCAAAAGAATTAAAGAAAAAATATTCAGTTAAAATTTGTGAACCCAATAACGATTTAGAAAAAAATATAAAAAAATTTAAACCACATAAAATTTTTAACGCCTTACATGGTCAATTTGGAGAAGATGGCTATATACAAACTATAATTGAGAATTATAAAATTCCATATACCCACTCTGGTGTCATAGCTTCAGCTATTGCTATGGATAAAGATATTTCAAAAAGAATTTTTCTAAAAAATAAAATCTTAACGCCAAAATATATTAATTTTACATTTGATAAAAATCCAAAAGAATTAACTAAAACTGTAGAAAAAATTCTTAAGTTTCCAGTTGTGGTTAAACCTATAAATGAAGGTTCTAGTGTAAATGTATTTATTTGTACAAAAAAGAACTTTTTGAAAAAAGTTGAATTATTAAAATCATATAAAAAGATTATGATAGAAGAATTTATTGGAGGAAGAGAAATTCAAGTTGCGATATTAGGTAAAAAAAAATTAGGTGCAATTGAATTAAAACCAAAAAGAAAATTTTATGATTACACAGCAAAATATAAAAAAAGTGCAAAAACAAAACATATAATCCCAGTTCAACTACCCAAAAAAAAACTAGATCTGGTTTTAAATATTTCTCTTAAAGCTCATAACTTGATTGGTTGTAAGGGAGTTACAAGATCTGATTTTAAATTTTATAATAATAAATTTTATCTTCTAGAAATTAATACCCAACCTGGAATGACAAAATTATCTTTAGTTCCAGAAATAGCCGCATATCGTGGTATTAGTTTTTTTGATTTACTTGAGTGGATGTTAAAAGATGCCTCAATCAACAGATAAAAAAATTTTCTTTTATATTATTTTATTTTTTTTATTAGTTACAATAAACAACAAAAAAATTATTAATTCAAATATATTTGAGATTAAGAGCATTAACTTAATTGGTTATAAATTTCTTGATGAAAAAAAATTATTAAAAGAATTAGATCAATACACATTTAATAATATTTTTAATTTAAAAAAAGAATTGATTGAAAATCTAATTTATGAAAATGATATGGTAGAAAATATTGATGTCTTTAAGAATTATCCTTCGGAATTAATAATAAATATTAAAAAAACAAAGTTCGTAGCAAATATAAATATTAATGGAACAGATTATTTTATTGGTGCAAATAAAAAGTTTATAAAATCTGAAAATAATGATCCAAATTTACCATCTGTATTTGGCAAACCTACTGCTGAAGAATTTATTAAACTTCACGAAAATATAATAAATTCTAGTTTGAAATTTAAAGATTTAAAATATCTTTATTTTTTTCCATCAAAAAGATGGGACTTAGAATTTAAAAATGGAAATATACTAAAACTTCCGTTGATAACTTCATCTAATATTTTTGAAACTTATTATAAAATTTCTCAATCAGAACATTTTAAAGAAAAAAATGTTTTTGATATGAGAATTAATGATCAATTGATAATTAATGAGCTTTGATAAAAAAATCGAAACTTTCATATATTTTGGAAAAAATAAAATTTCAATTTCTGTTTTTAGTGAAAAAGATAAACCAATTTTCCAAAAAGACCTTTTAATACAAAAAGAATACTTAGATTTAGATCATAATGCATATGAATTTATTGAAAAAACAATTTTAGAATTTGAAAATAAAAATCAAACTTTTTTTAAAAAAAACCAATATCATCATAGATAAAGATTATTTTTTAGAAATAAATATTTCTACAAAAGATAAAATAAATAATCGATTAGTTACAAAAGAAGATATCGAATATTTAATTTTTGATTTAAAAAAACTTGTTAAAGATAATAATAGTAATTTTTCTATTACTAAAATTAAAATTAAGAGTTTTAGAGTTGATAAAAAATCTTATGAAACTTTTGAAGAAATTCCCTCAGGTGATACCTTTAGTCTAGAGGTTATGTTTGAATTTGTTAATAATCGTACCCAAATAGAAGTAAAGAATTTACTCTCAAAGCTAGAAATTGATATTGGCAAGTATTTTTCAACGAAATATCTTGAACTAAATGTGTTGAATGAAAAATTAGATGAATGTACCGCAGCAGCTAAATCTCTATATGATTATGATCAAAATGAGGTTTTTTTGATATCTAAAAACAAGGAAAAGAAGAGTTTTTTTGAAAAACTCTTTCATTTTTTTGGATAAAAATTTAAGTATTTATTTGTAATATTACTTGAGTTTTTTGATTTTAGTCTTGCATGTATGACTATGTGGAATGTCATTTCATAAACAAAAAACTATTAAAAAAGAAATTAAACTTAAAGGTGTAGGTTTACATTCGGGAAAAATAGCTAATTTAAAAATAAAACCAGCCAAACCAAATTCAGGAATAATTTTCATTAGAACAGATTTAAAAGAAAACAATCAAATAATACCACATGTTAATAATGTATGCAGTGCAGTGCTATGCACAACAATTTCAAATGAGCACGGAGTTAAAGTTTCAACTTTAGAACATTTAATGGGAGCATTATTTGGGTTAGGTGTGGATAATGCAGTAGTTGAAATTGATAATGAGGAAGTTCCAATTTTAGATGGATCAGCAAAAGTTTTTGTTAATGAGATATTGAAAGTTGGTTTTGATGTAAGTGAAAATCCAATTAAAGTAATACGAATAAATAATAAGATTGAACTTAAAGATGGTAAAAAAAGTATTTCAATAGAGCCAAGTAAAATAAATTTAGAAATAGATTTTGAACTAAAATATGAAAATAAACTGATAGGTAATCAAAGAAATAAACTACAAGTTTATGAAGATGATTTAACTGATACTTTTAATTCTAGAACTTTTTGTTTATTTGAGGATATTGAAAAACTAAGATCAATTGGACTTGCTCAAGGAGGATCGCTTGAAAATGCTATTGTAGTAAAAAATGATTATATACTTAATGATGGTGGTTTAAGAAATGATAAAGAGTTTGTAAATCATAAAATTTTAGATTGTATGGGAGATATATATTTATCGGGGTATAAGATTATAGGTAAAATTATATGCTCTCAAGGTGGTCATAGATTAACAAATGAATTGATGAGAAAAGTTTTTGAAATTAAAGAAAATTATTCAGTAATTGAGATTACTGAAAAAAATGTTCCTAATACGTTAGTCAATAAGTCTATATTAAGAGAAATTGCTTAAAAGTTTTTTGTAAATAATTATAATTGCTATTATAAATTATAATGAATTTTTTAAAGTTATTTTTGTTTTTATTTTTTATTTCTTTAATTTCATGCTCAAAAAATGAGAAGGTCTCAATTATAAAACAAAATGATCTAAGATCTCAAATGATCGAACTTTATGAAGAGGGATATGAATCATATATTGCAGGAGACACACTTTTTGCTGCAAAAAAATTTAATGAAGCTGAGCTAATTTTCCCTCAATCTGATTGGGCTCCAATAGCCGCTATAATGACAGCTTATGTTTACTATTCAGATGATTATTACAGCGATGCGATTTATCATTTAAAAAGATATTTAAAAGTTTATCCAAATCATGAAGATTTAGATTATGCTCATTACTTGCTGGCAATGTGTTATTATGAAAATATTGTAGATGAAATGAGAGATATGGGTCCATTAATTGAGGCTAAAGAGCAATTTAGATTTATCATAAAAAATTATCCTTCATCAGATTTTGCATTGGATGCAAAATATAAATTAGAATTAATTGAAGATAGATTAGCAGGAAAAGAAATGTATATTGGGCGTCATTATGCAAAATCAAAAAAATGGATACCAGCAATTAATAGGTTTAAAGTTGTTTTAGAAAAATATGAAACCAGTGTTTATGTTGAGGAGGCACTTCATAGATTAGCTGAGCTTCATTATATTATTGGTTTAGAAGAAGAGGCAAAAAAATATGCTATTTTATTAGGTTATAATTATGGATCAGGTGAATGGTATAAAGCATCTTATAAAATTTTTAACAAAGATTATGATATTACAGAAAAAGAAATTTTCTCAAAAAATAAAAAAGACAAACTCTCTTTAAGAGAAAATTTTATAAAAAGATTTAAATCTCTTTTTAATTAAATGGATGAAAAACAAATTAAAAAAGAATATTCAAAAAAGATAAAAATCTTAGAAAAACATAATGAGTCTTATTATGATAAAAATTCACCAAATATCAGTGACTCAGACTATGATACTCTTAAAAAAGAGATCATCAATTTAGAGAAAAAACATAAATTTTTAAATCATAAAAATTCACCTTCTAAAGTAGTAGGATTTAAACCCTCAAAAATTTTTAAAAAGATCCAACATAAAGTTCCTATGCTCTCTTTATCAAATGCATTTGATGAAGATGATTTAATTAATTTTGAAAAAAAAATTAAAAATTACTTGAATTTAGAAAATAATTATCAAATTGAATATTCTACAGAGCCAAAAATAGATGGTATCTCAGCATCTTTAACTTATGTAAATGGGAAATTAGTTCAGGGTTTATCTAGAGGTGATGGAAGAGAAGGGGAAGACATTACTCAAAACTTATTAACAATTCATGATATTCCAAAACAAATAAATTCAATAAATTTTCCAAAAGAAATTGATATTAGAGGAGAGGTATTCATAAAAAATAATGATTTTAAGAAATTAAGCTTAAAGTTTGCAAATCCAAGAAATGCTGCTTCAGGTTCTTTAAGACAGAAAGATCCAAGTTCTACTTCAAAAATACCTTTAAAATTTATAGCCTACACTTATGGTTTTGAAGATGGATTGAAATCAAAAAATCAAACTGATTTTATTAAGAAATTAGATGAATGGGGTTTCAAGACTAATCCTTATAACAAAAAAATCTCAGGTATAAAAAATTTAATGTTAAATCATAGATCTCTAGAGAATGATCGATCAGATTTAGAATTTGATATAGACGGACTTGTTTATAAAGTTAATGATTTTAAATTACAAAAAAGATTAGGTTTTGTAGCAAATGCACCTAGATGGGCAATTGCACATAAATTTGCAGCTAACAGTGCTACATCTAAAATTCTTAATATTGAAATTCAAGTTGGAAGAACAGGCGCATTAACTCCAGTTGCAAAAATAAAACCTGTCAATATTGGTGGTGTAGTAGTTTCTAATGCAACACTACATAATGAGGATGAAATTAACCGAAAAGATATAAGAGTAAATGATACAGTTATTATTGAAAGAGCTGGAGACGTAATTCCTCATGTTGTTTCTGTTGATACTAGCAAAAGACCATCAACTTCTATAAATTTTGAGTTTCCAAAAAAATGTCCATCTTGTGGTTCAGAAACTGTAAAAGAATTTAATAATACTACAAAAAAAAAAGATGCAGTAAGAAGATGCACAAGTCAAGGTTTTGACTGTGAAAAAATGTCAATAGAAAAATTAAAACACTTTGTATCTAAAGAAGCTTTCAATATTGATGGATTTGGAAAAAAAATAGTAGAAGATTTTTGGAGTAAGAAAATAATTAGATATCCTCAAGACATCTTTAACTTAAATTTTAATATTATTAAAAATTTAGAGGGATGGGGAAACTTATCAGTTTCAAACTTAAAATATTCCATTGATATGAAAAGAACAATCGATCTAGACAGATTTATATTTTCACTTGGAATAAGACATATAGGGCTTGAAAATTCAAAATTAATTGCATCTCATATCAAAAAACCTCAAAAATTTTTTGAATTTTCAAAACAAAATAAGATTAATGAACTTTTAAACTTAGATGGAATAGGTCAAACTCAAATTGATTCATTGGAAATGTTTTTTAAAAATACAACTAATATAAAAATTTTAGATGAATTAAAAAAGGTACTAAAGATAAATCCTGTAAAATCTAAAATAACTAACGGCAAGTTAATTAATAAAAGTTTTTTAATTACTGGTAAATTAGTTGGTATAAGTAGGTCAGAAGCTAAGTCTTTAATTGAAAATAATTCTGGAAAAATTTTAAGTAATGTAAATAAAAAACTAGATTTTCTTATTACTGGTGAGAAACCAACTCCTAAGAAAGTAAATTTAGCAGAAGAACTGAATATCAAAATTATAACTCAAGATGAATTTAAAAAAATGTTAGATTAAACTTGCTAACCATTTTTTTTCTTTATAATTTAGATGTTTTGAATATTTTGAGTATATTTCTAAGTGATATTTAAATAAATAATTTTTCTCAGTTTTGGTGAGTAATTTAAAGTTAATTAGATCAATATCGATTGGTGCATAAGTTAGGTTTTCAAACTTTAAATTGTTTTTTTCTTTTTTTATGTAAACTAAGTTTTCAATTCTAATCCCAAAGTTATTCTCTTTATAAAAACCTGGTTCATTACTAACAATCATTCCCTCTTCCAGATTAACTCTATTATATTTAGAAATTGATTGCGGCCCCTCATGTACATTTAAAAAGAAACCTACCCCGTGTCCAGTACCATGCGCATAATCAAGTCCAATTTCCTTTAAATATTTTCGTGCTCTTACATCAATCTTTTTTCCATTATTGTGTTTATTTAAATTACTTTGGTAAACAGCAATATGACCTTTTAAAACTCTGGTAAAAATATCATTTATTTTTGAATTTTGTTTTTTAAAGCATATTGTTCTAGTTACATCAGTGGTACCAAATTTATACTGACCACCTGAGTCAAAAAGAAAAATTTCATTTTTATATAACCACCTGCAATTTTTAGGATTTGCTCTATAATGAACTATCGCTCCATTTTTACCAGATCCAGCAATGGTATTAAAACTTGGGTAAAGATAATTTTTACTTTTTTTTCTAAAACTTTCTAATTTTTTCTCAGCATCGATTTCATTGATTTTTTTTTTATTATGTTTAATCCAATAAATAAATTTTGTTAAAGCTAAACCATCTTCATAATGAGCATGAACCATATGTTTGATTTCTGATTTATTTTTGATCGCTTTAAGTGCATAAATGGGATCATTCTTTTTAAGAATTTTAAATTTTCTTTTAATTAAATTTTCATAAAACAGAGAGCATGAATTAGGATCTATTATAAAATTACCTTTATTAAATTTGTTTAAGTATGATTTGATTTTATCTAATTGAGCAAACTGTTTTTTTTTAATTGTATTATTTTTTAAAATTTTATTTATTTTATCCCTACTTGTGAAAAGAAATATTTCCTTTTCCTTTGTAATTATAAGATGACAATTAGGAATTGGAGAGTTTGGATTATCATTACCCCTGATATTTAAAAGCCAAGCAACATTTTCAGGAGCTGTTATAAAAAGGTAATCAGCTCTAACTTTCCAAAGATATTCAGTAACTCTATTAATTTTTGAATTTCTGGTCTCGCCAGCAATTTTTTTTGATAAACTAAAGAATTCACTATTTTTCTTAACTTTTTTTCTAATTATTTTGTCAACTAAATTTTCCTCAATCTCTCTAATTTTTATTTTTTTTGAAAATAGTCGATCAACTGTTTTTTTGGTGAAAATTTTTGGATCCAAACCTAGTTTTTTATTCTTTAAAACTTTAAAAGGTGGATTAGATGTAATATCAAAAATCTTAAAAATATCACCAGATTGTATCTTGGCCTGAACAGTGTATCTTCCATCTACAAATAAGTAATTTTTGTCTTTAGTAATTATGGCTAAACCTGCTGACCCACTAAAATTTGAAATTTTATTTAATCTGTCAAATTGATCAAACTCAGAAAAAAATTCATCATTTTTAGGAATTATATATCCATCAATTTGATATTTTAAAAAATTTTTTTTAAATTTAAAATCTTATTTTTAATCATTTAATTCTTTTTTGATATCTTAACCAGCCTGGACTTCTATAATCATCTTCGTCACCAAAATCTTGATTAAATTCAAAGTCATCTTCTTGTATAAAATCTTGATCATTGAAATTATTTTTTTCGATAAAATCGTTAGGTAACTCATCTACAAATCTAGATGCTAAACTGTCTATCCAATCTCCTTGATAAAATCTATTCATTGAAAATGAAATATTCGCTATTTTTTTTGCTCTTGTAATTCCAACGTATGCTAAACGTCTTTCTTCCTCCAACCCACTTTGTCCCTTTTCTTCTATTGATTTTTGATGAGGAAAAAGTCCTTCTTCCCAGCCAGGAAGAAAAATGACATCAAATTCAAGTCCTTTAGCAGCATGCATTGTCATCATATTTATTTTTTCTCCTTCCCAATCTTGATCAATTGAGGTTGCTAAAGATACATGTTCTAAAAAACTCTCAAGATTATCAAATTCTTTCATGGCACTTAAAAGCTCTTTAATATTTTCTAATCTATTTTCATTTTCTAAATCTTTTTTATTTTTGAGCATTGATGAGTATCCAGACTCATCCAATATAATTTGCAAAAGTTTTACATGATTTATTTTTTTTACAAATAATTCATATCTCCATTTTTCAAGTAATGACAAAAAAGAGCTTAGTCCAATCTTAGTTTTTGGCTTGATTAAATTCATTTCAATTAACTGTTTTGATGATTTCTCTAAACAGACAATATTTTTCTTTGAATTTTCGTGAATTTGTTTAATTGTGCTATCCCCAATTGCTCTTTTAGGATTATTAACAATTCTTTCAAAAGCTAAATCATCTTTATCTTGAAAAACAATTCTTAAATATGCAATACAGTCTTTTATTTCAGCTCTTTCATAAAATTTAGTTCCACCTATAATTCTATAGGGTAATCCAATTTTCAAAAATCTCTCTTCAAACTCTCTTGTTTGAAATATTGCCCTAACCAAAATCGCAACATTATTATAAGAAAATTTATTTTTTAGATTCTTTTCTATTTCATCTGATATTCCAATTGCTTCTTCTTTTCCATTCTTAAAACAACTTAATTTAATTAGTTCACCTTCGTCCTTAGTTGATTTTAATGTTTTGCCCACTCTGTTTTGATTATTGGATATTAATGTAGAAGCAACATTAAGAATATTTTGAGTGGATCTATAATTTTCTTCCAACCTTATAACTTTTGTATTTTTATAAATCTTATCAAATTCTAAAAAATTTTTGATCTCTGCACCTCTCCAGCTATAAATTGATTGATCATCATCACCTACACAACAAATATTCTCATCTTTATTGACTAAAAGATTAAGCCATTTGCTTTGAATAAAGTTTGTATCTTGATACTCATCAACTAAGATATATTTAAAATTTCTTAAATATACTTCTCTTATATCCTGATTATTCTCTAATATTTTTACTGTATGAAGAATTAAATCACCAAAATCACAAGAATTTAATTCAACTAATTTTTGTTGATATAATTTATATAATGGAAGAGTAGTTTTTTCATAAATATCTTTATTATTTATTTCTACCTCATGAGGATACAAGCCTCTATTTTTCCATTTATCAATTATGCCCAAAATAAACTTTGGAGAAAGTTGTTTGGTGTCAACATTTTCAGCTTTACAAATATTTTTGATTAATCTGAGCTGATCATCTGTATCAATAATTGTAAAATTATAATTTAGATTTGCTGCAGACGCATGCTTTCTTAAAATTTTTGCACAAATTGAATGAAAGGTTCCAAGCCACTGTAGGCTTGTAGCATCAGTTTTTAAAAGTTTACTAACTCTAAATTGCATTTCCTTTGCAGCTTTGTTGGTAAAAGTCACTGCGAGAATTTGATTAGGAAATGCTTTATTTGAGTTAATTATATTTGCTATTCGGGATGTTAAAACCTTTGTTTTGCCTGATCCAGCTCCAGCTACAATCAATAAAGGTCCATCAAGGTGCAATACAGCATCTTTTTGAGCATTATTTAAATTATTTAAAAAATCAGAGTTTATCATTTAAAAATATCCAATATAAATTATTTATAATTAATGATTAAATTTTCAACACCCACAAAAAAAAACTTTTTAAATTTTCTTAACAAATTTAATGTTATTTTAAGTAATAAGTTAGCCCTATTAACTAAAAAAAATTTTAAACAGCTATTTAATGAACTGATTTTTGATCGAAGATTCATTATTACAATTATAATAGTTATACTATCTGTATTTGCTCATTTATCTACTCCTGCTTTTTATCAAGATAAGTGGGTTTTGAGTAAAATTAAAAAACAACTAGAAAAAGAATTTGAAATAACCTTTTCATTACCATCAAAAGTTAGTTACTCAATGTTACCAGTACCAAGTTTTAATATTGAAGATGTTAAAATTACACAAGGTGAAAAAAAGTTGGGAAAAATAGAAAAAATGAAAATTAACTTAACTTTTAATAAATTTTTTAATAAAGAAAAAATTAATATTCAAGATATATATATAGAAAATTCTCAGTTTAATGTAAATGGTCAGGATCTAAAAAACTTACTTTCTTTTTTTGATAAACAAATAAACAACAAAAAACTTTATATAAAAAGAAGTAAAGTTTTTTTAGAGAATGATGATGATGAAGTTTATTTAATTCTCAATATTAATAATAGCGCTTCATATTTTGATAGAAATAATTTAACTAATTTATTAATTTTGGATGGTGAAATATTTAATATTTCAATTAAAGCAGATATTTCAAATAATTTTTTTTCAAAGATAACAAATTTTAATTTAGATTTAAAAGAGATAAGACAAAAAATAAAAGTTAGTGTTGATTATTTTCAAAAAAAAAAAAATGTTATATTAGAAATTTTAGGTAACTCGAATTCATATATAACTAATATTGAATTTGATGATGATTACTTAACTTTTCAATCAAACAAAAAAAAAAATGAAAAATATTTTTATGAAGGGTTTGTTAAATTTAAACCTTTTTTTTCTGATATTAAGTTAAATTTTAAAAGTTTAGATCTTTTTGATTTTATCCGTAGAGATAATTATTTTGTACAAGTAATAAATTCAGGAAATATAAGCAATCCAAATTTAAACTATAAGATTGAAATAAATTCTGAAAAAATAACAAATCACAGATTATTAAAAAATTTTATAATGCAATTAACTTTTGATCAATCTAAATTTAGTTTTGATCAATCGAAAATTATTTTTGATGAAAATGTTTTTATAGAAATAACTAACAGCGAGTTAGTATTAAATGAAAATGAAAAATATTTTTCTGGTGAATTTATTTTTAAAATAGATGATAGTAAAAAGTTATATAAATATTTTCAAACAAGAAAAGAGTTTAGAAAAGAATTGAAAAATATAAGAATTTTTCTCAAATATGATTTAAATAAAGAGAGAATATTTTTTGAACGACTTGATTTAAATGACCAAACAAATAATCAAATTAAAAATATTTTAGATGATTATAATAGTAATAAAACTAAATTAGATAATATAAAAAGAATAGAAATAAAAAGATTTTTTAATAAAATTATTTCGACACTATGATGGTCCAATCATCTTTTTAGGATCTACAATTCTGTCGTATTCTTTATCATCAATAAGTTTTGATTTGATAGCTTCTTCTTTTAGAGTTGTATTATTTATTAAAGCTGTTTTGGCGATTTTAGCTGCATTGTCATAACCTATAAATGGAGCCAAAGCTGTTACTAGCATCAATGAATTATCTAAATGATTTTTAATTTTTTTCTTATTAGCTTTTATTCCTTTCACACAGAAAATTGCAAAATTCTTTATACTATCTGCTAAAATATCAATGGATTGTAAAATATTATGAGCAATCATTGGTTTAAATACGTTCAGTTCAAAATGTCCATGAGTCCCTGCTAATGTAATTCCTGTATGATTGCCTATGACTTTAACACACACCATTGTGACTGCTTCACATTGAGTTGGATTTACTTTACCAGGCATTATTGATGATCCAGGTTCATTTTCAGGCAAAATTAATTCTCCATAACCAGCTCTAGGACCAGATCCTAAAAATCTTATATCGTTAGAAATTTTCATTAAAGCTACTGCACATGTATTTAATGAACCAGAGAAATTTACAATTGCATCATGTGCCGCTAATTCAGCAAATTTATTAGGTGCTGGTTTAAAAGGTAACTGGGTGAATTTAGCTATTTCTTTAACAATTTTTTTATCAAAGTTTTTTTGTGAGTTAATGCCTGTTCCCACAGCCGTTCCACCTTGAGCTAAAAAATAAATTTCCTTTAATGAAATTTCTATTCTTTCAATGCTTTTCTTTAACTGGGCATGATATCCTGAGAATTCTTGCCCCAATGATAAAGGAGTAGCATCTTGTAAATGGGTTCTTCCAATTTTAACAATATTTTTAAACTCATTAACTTTCTTTTTTAATTCTTTCTCTAAAATTTTCAGACTTGGTAACAATTTTTTTATTGTCTCTTGAGCTACAGAAATATGCATTGCAGTTGGAAAAACATCATTTGTAGATTGAGATTTATTTACATGGTCATTAGGATGAACTGGTTTTTTTGTTCCTTTTTTTCCACCTAAAATTTCTATTGCTCTATTTGCAATCACCTCATTAACATTCATATTTGTTTGAGTGCCTGAGCCTGTTTGCCAAACTTTCAATGGAAAGTGATCATTGAGTTTTCCTTTAATAACCTCATCGGCTGCTTTAACAATAGTATTAGATATTTTCTTATCTATTAATTTATCTTTGGCATGAACAATAGCAGCAGATCTTTTAATTATTGCAATTGATTTTATGATTGAAGAGTTGACCAATATTTTTCCAATATTGAAAAATTTATTTGATCGCTCAGTTGAAGCACCCCAGTATTTTTCTGCAGGTACTTGAATACTACCTATACTGTCAAATTCTGTTCTAGTTTTCATTTTGAATATTATTACTTAGATATATATTAAAACTATCGATTCTTATAGGAGTAAAATGACAAATTTTGAAAAAGTAAAAATATTTATGGAAACTTTTGGACAAGAAGTAAAAAGTAAACCATCTTTGAGTTCTGAAAAAATTAATAGTTTAAGACTTTCCCTGATACATGAAGAGTTAGATGAACTTAATAAAGCTATACAAGATAAAGATATTGTTGAGGTAGCAGATGCATTAACAGACATATTGTATGTCACTTATGGAGCTGGCCATGCATTTGGCATTAATTTAGATCAATGTTTTAATGAAGTTCAGAATTCTAACATGAGTAAATTAGGAGATGATGGAAAACCAATTTACAATGAAAATGGAAAAGTGATGAAAGGTCCTAATTATTTCAAGCCCGATTTATCAAAGTATATCAAAAGCTAATCCAATCTGGCTTATTTATTTTTAACGATCCATTTTTAGTATTTAGATTTGCGTTATCTAAATTTAATTCTTTAAATTTAATTAGTCCAAATGGATAATTGCCATCAATTAAAATTTTTCCAATTTCTTTACCTTCAAAATTAATGATATCATTCTCTTTAACTGAACCATTAATGAGATCTAAAGAAAATAATCTTTTTGATAGTTTGTCCTTATGCTTAATTCTGGCTGTATTTTCTTGTCCTACAAAACATCCTTTTTTATAATCAATGCCATTAAGCTCTTCATAATTACATTCGATACCAAAAAGTTTATTTTGTAATTTATTCAAGCCCAAGGGTACAATTCCTAATTTATGAGATAATGTATAATATTCAGATTTATCAGAGCTTTTTAGTTTAAGTTTTTTTAAAGATAAATAGAGTTTTTCCAAATTGATAATAAGCCTTGCTCCCAGTTCCTGGTTTCTTGGATCTAGTAAAATTGGATCCTCTCTGTATTTAATAGTATTACCTAAAAATTGCTTTGCATCATTAAATTTTAAAAATTTTTTTAAGCTAAAAGCTGCTACTACAAATTCATTACTTAAATTCATCAAATCTACTTTTGATCTTAATTTATATAGATTTAATTGTTTAAATAACTCTTCTGATTGAGATTTTTCACAATCTATAAAATAACCAGATTTGTGTTTAATTATAATAAACTCAAAGAGAAATTTTCCTTGAGGAGTTAGTAGAGATGCAAAACAACTATTATCATCTTTTACTTTTGATAGATCATTACTTACTAGATTTTGTAAAAATTCATAACAGTCATCTCCTGAGATATATAAAATTGATCTATCTTCTAGTATGTAAACTTTTTCATTATTCATGATTGAACGATTAATGATTATAATATAGGAACTAAATCACAAAATGTTAGATTTAATTATTAAAAATGGTGAGTGTTATATTGATGGAAATTTACAAAAAGTAGATATTGCAATAAAAGATGGCTCAATCCATAACATTGGAAAAGTAGATGAAGAGGCAAATGAAATTTATGATGCTAAAAACCAAACAGTTTTGCCAGGCTGTATAGATACACAAACTCATTTTAGAGAACCAGGATCAACTGATACTGAAGATCTACACTCAGGAAGCAGAGCTGCAATAGCAGGGGGTATCACGGCAGTTTTTGAAATGCCAAATACAAATCCACCTACATCAAACAAAAAAGAATTTCAAAGAAAGTTAGATCTTGCAAAAAATAGAATGTATTGCAATTACGCGTTTTATTTTGGTGCTACAGCTGATAACGCAAATGAATTAGCTGATTTAAAAAACTTAGAGGGGTGTTGTGGAATAAAATTATTTGCTGGATCATCAACAGGAAACTTATTAGTAGCTAATGAAAAAGATATAGAAACAGTTTTTCAAAATGCCTCAAAGGTAGTTTCAGTTCATTCTGAGGATGAAGAAATTCTCATTAGAAATAAAAAACTTATTAAGAATGGCGATGTTCATTCACATCCAGTTTGGAGGAGTGAAGAATGCGCAATCTCATCCACAAGAAGAATTGTTAGAATTGCAGAAAGATATAAAAAAAAAGCACACATACTCCATGTTACAACAAAACAAGAAGTTGATTTTTTATCACAACATAAAGGGGATATAACTTTTGAAATTACTCCACAGCATTTAACAATTTTCGCTCCTGATTGTTATGACAAACTTGGAACTTATGCTCAGATGAATCCTCCATTAAGAGATAAATCACATTATGATCGATTATGGTATGCAGTTAAAAATAATATGAATGATACAATTGGATCAGACCACGCTCCTCATTTAAAAGTTAACAAAGATAAAAAATATCCAAATTCTCCATCTGGAATGCCTGGTGTTCAAACATTAATGCCAGTAATGTTAAATCATATTAATGAAGGTAGATTATCTCTTACTCAATTAATTAATTTAGTATGTGAAAATCCAGTTAAAATTTTTGGTATCCAAAACAAAGGTTTTATCAGAGTAGGCTATGATGCAGATTTCACAATTGTTGATATGAATAAAACTATTAAAATTGAAAATAAAAAAATTGAAAGTAAGTGTGGTTGGTCACCTTTTGATGGTTTTGAGTTTAAAGGAACTCCAGTAGCAACGATCATTGCAGGTAATATTAAGATGAAAAACGGAGAAATTATTGGAGAACCGGATGGTACCTCACTTCACTTTAGTTAAGTTTTACAGCAAAACTATTAACTAGAATAACACCTAGGACAATTAGAAATAATCCAACAATAGCTTGCCAAGCTAAAGTTTGTTTAAAGAAAAAATATCCAAGAATTGCAATTGTAAATACACCAAGTCCACTCCATGTAGCATAAACAATAGCAATAGGTATTTTATCCATTACAAATGTCATTAAGTAAAAAGATGTTAAATAAAATAATGCAAGACAAACAGTAGGTAAAACTCTTGTAAAGTTATTTGATACTGGAAGCAACATTGTACCAGCTACTTCACAAAAGATAGCAACTAATAAAATTGCGTATGTTTTAACCATTATTTAAAATTTTATTATCAATAAGATCTTGTTTTATCTCATCAAGAATTGCTGGATCATCAATTGTTGGTGGCATTTTATATTCAACATTATCTGCAATCTTTCTTATTGTACCTCGTAAAATCTTGCCTGATCTTGTTTTTGGTAATCTTTTAATCACGATAGCAACTTTAAATGCCGCAACGGGACCAATTTTTTCTCTTACCATTTGGATACATTCTTTAGATATAGTTTCATTATCTTTATCAACACCTGCTTTTAAAACTAATAAACCAATGGGCAGTTGACCCTTTAACTTATCTGTAATACCAAGAACTGCGCATTCAGCTACAGACTGATGTTCTGACAAAACTTCTTCAATTGCTCCTGTTGATAATCTATGGCCAGCTACATTAATAATATCATCTGTTCTGGACATGATCCAAATATAACCTTCATCATCAATATGCCCTGCATCATAAGTTTGATAATAACCTGGATAATTGCTCATGTAATTTTCCTCATATCTTTTATCTGCATTCCAAAGTGTTGGAAATGTTCCAGGAGGTAATGGAAGTTTTACGACAATATCTCCCATTTCGTTTGGCTTTGCTAAAGTTTGGTCTGATTTGATGATTTGAACATCGTAACCTGGGACAGCTTTACATGCTGAACCATATTTTGTTTTCATCATTTCAATTCCAGTACAATTTGAACTAATTGCCCAACTAGTCTCTGTTTGCCACCAGTGGTCTATCACTGGAACTTTAAGTAAATTTTCTGCCCATTTGATTGTATCTGGGTCTGCTCTTTCTCCAGCTAGAAATAAACTTTCAAAACAATCTAAATTATATTTTGAAAAGAATTTTCCTTCAGGATCCTCTTTTTTAATTGCTCTAAATGCTGTAGGCGCTGTAAATAAAGATTTTACATTGTACTCTGATATTATTCTCCAAAACGTACCTGCATCTGGAGTTCCTACTGGCTTACCTTCAAATAGTACTGTGGTGCATCCTTTGAACAAAGGCGCATACACTATATAAGAGTGACCAACAATCCAACCTATATCACTTGCTGACCACCAAATATCATCTTCATCAATGTTATAAATATTTTTCATTGTCCATTTGAGAGCAACAATATGTCCACCAATATCTCTTACAATTCCTTTTGGAGTTCCAGTGGTTCCAGAAGTATAGAGTATGTAAGCATAATCATTTGAATTTATTTCAACACAATCATGATCACTTGCATTTGAAAGTGACTCTTCCCAGCTAATTTCTAATGGAGCATTAAGCTTTACTTCATGACCTGGTCTTTGAAATAAAATCATTTTATTTATTTTATGTTTTGCTTGTTTGATTGCTTCATCTACAAGAGGTTTATATTCAACAGTCCTTCCTGGCTCAAAACCACATGATGCTGTAACTAAAAGCTTAGCTTTACTATCATCAATTCTACTTGCTAACTCATTAGATGCAAAACCACCAAAGACTACAGAGTGAATTGCTCCTATTCTGGCACACGCAAGCATTGCAATGACTGCTTCCGGGATCATTGGCATATAAATTATAACCCTATCTCCCTTTTTAACTTCTTGATTTGATAAAGCCCCAGCAAATTTTGAAACTTTTGACCTTAATTCTTCGTAAGTGAACTTATTTTTATTACCTGTAATTGGACTATCGTAGATTAAAGCAGTTTTTTTTCCTTTACCGTGATCAATATGAAAATCTAATGCGTTATAACAAGTGTTAGTTACCCCATCTTCGTACCATTTATAAAATGGTGGGTTGGATTTGTTTAAAATTTTAGAGGGTTTTTTAAACCAAAAGATATCATTTGCTGCTTCCTTCCAAAAATTTTCAGGTTCTTTAATGGATTTTTCATAAATTTTACTAAATTTGTCTGACATACTGAATTTGATTCGATTTTACTTTTTTTTAAGATTTTTAACTTTAAAATTGTATTTAAATTTAAAAAACAAGTAAAATCAACGAAAAATAATCAAATTAAGTCTTCAATAAACTAGATTTATTTGCTATTTAACCCCAACTTTGGCTTAGGGAAGCCTAAGCTTAGTTTATATAAACTAAATAAATAAAAACTAACGAAAGAGGGAGTTTTTTATGAAAAAACTTAAATTGTTTGCTCTTACAGCTGTTGCTCTTATGGGTGTTACAGGTGTAGCAAACGCTGAAACTGTCATGTTAGCACAGGATGATTTCGTAGGAATTTCATTTTGGCTAGTATCAATGGCATGTTTAGCTTCTACTGTATTCTTCTTCTTAGAAAGAAGTTCAGTACCGGCTGGATGGAGAGTTTCAATGACAGTTGCTGGTCTAGTAACTGGTATTGCATTCGTACACTACATGTACATGAGAGATGTATGGATCATGACTGGTGACTCACCAACTGTATACAGATACATTGACTGGTTAATTACAGTACCTTTACTAATGCTTGAGTTCTACTTTGTATTAGCAGCAGTAAACAAATCAGATTCAGGAATTTTCTGGAGACTGATGATTGGTACATTAGTAATGCTTGTAGGTGGATACTTAGGAGAAGCTGGATACATCAACGCTACACTTGGTTTCATAATCGGTATGGCTGGTTGGGTATACATCTTATATGAAGTATTCTCTGGTGAAGCAGGTAAAAGAGCTGCTAAGAGTGGAAACAAAGCACTTGTTACTGCTTTTGGTGCGATGAGAATGATCGTTACTGTAGGTTGGGCTATCTACCCATTAGGTTACATTTTTGGTTACCTAACAGGTGGTGTAGATGCTAACTCACTAAACGTGATTTACAACGCAGCTGACTTCTTGAACAAGATCGCTTTCGGTCTAATCATTTGGGCAGCGGCTATGCAACAACCTGGTAGAGCTAAGTAATAAGTTTTACTAAGTTTAAATTTTAAGATAGGGCAGGTATGTAACCACATACTTGCCCTATTTTTTTTACATACTATATATAATTCATGACTAAGATAAATTACATCACACACGATAATCAAACTCATTCAATAAATGTTCAAAATGGACTCACAGTGATGGAAGGTGCTGTTCAAAATGATATTCCAGGGATTGATGCTGACTGTGGTGGTGGTATGGCGTGTGCAACTTGCCATGTTTATGTAAATGAGGAATGGTTAGATAAACTTCCTGCAAAAGAAGATGGTGAAGAGGATATGCTTGATATGGCTTTTGAACCAAAACAAAATAGTAGACTAAGTTGTCAATTAATTGTTTCAGATGAACTAGAGGGTTTAACTGTCAACATACCTTCAAAACAGGGATAATGATCAAAACAGATGTATTAATAATTGGAGCTGGTCCCACTGGTTTGTTTTGTGCTCATCAATTAGGTTTAATTGGATTAAAATGCGAAATAGTTGATAACCTTGATAAAGTTGGTGGCCAATGCATAGAACTTTATCCTGACAAACCAATTTATGATATTCCTGCAGTGCCTGAATGTACCGGCGAAGAGTTAACAAATAATTTAATTAAACAGATTGAACCTTTTAAAGTTAAATTCCATTTAAACGATAGAGTTGAAGAAGTTAAAAAAAGTGGAAACAAATGGAATGTAAAAACAAATAATCAAAAAGAATTTGAAGTAGCATCAATTGTGATTGCTGGTGGTGTTGGTTCATTTGAGCCAAGAAAATTTTCCATTAAAGAGAGTAAAAAATTTGAAGATAAAAATTTGTTTTATTCAGTAAGAGATAAATCAAAGTTTAAAGGAAAAAATGTTTCAATATTTGGTGGTGGGGACTCTGCTTTAGATTGGGCAATGGAACTTTCAAAAGAATGTAATATTAATTTAATTCATAGAAGAGATGGTTTTAGTGGTGCTGAAGCAAGTGTTCAAAAAGTAAAAGATCTTGCAAGCACAGGTAAAATAAAACTTTTTACTAAATATCAATTAGATTCAATACAAGGTAATGGCTCAATAGAAAATATAAAAATAAAACATGATGATGGTGAAATTAAAGAATTAAAATCTGATTATGTATTAGGTTTTTTTGGATTAATAATGCAATTAGGTCCAATTCTAGAATGGGAATTAAATATCAATAAAAAAACAATCGAAGTTAACACTGAAAATTTTGAGACAAACAAAGAAGGTATTTTTGCTATTGGAGATATATGTTCTTATCCAGGTAAACTAAAACTAATATTATCAGGTTTTCATGAAGGTGCACTAGCTGCAAGAGGTTGTTTTAAATATGCTAGACCAGATGAAAAATTGCGATTTGAATTCACAACTACTTCTAAAGCAGCACAAGAAAGACTTGGTGTTAAAAAGTGATTGAGCTTTTGACAGCCAATACTCCTAACGGAAAAAAAATAAGTATTATGTTAGAAGAGATTGGTTATGACTATAAAGTTACCTTTATTGATATTGGTAAAGATGATCAATTTAAACCTGAATTTAAAAAGATAAGTCCATTCAGCAAAATACCTGTGATTAAAGATATTAAAAATAATAAAACAATTTTTGAATCTGGAGCAATATTAATTTATTTAGGTGAAAAGAGTGGAAAGTTTTATAATGAAAAAGATAAAACAGAAATTAATCAGTGGTTAATGGCTCAAATGGGTTATGTAGGTCCCATGTTAGGGCAGCATCATCAATTCCATCATTACAATCCTGGTAAGAGTGAGTTTGGTGAACAGCGTTATTTCAAAATATCTAGAAGAATTTATGAAGAGCTTGATACTAGATTAGAACAATCAAATTTTTTGGCTGGTGAAGATTATACTATTGCTGATATTGCAACCTTTCCATGGATTGCAAGACATGAGTGGCACGATATTGGTCTTAAAAATTACAAGAACTTATCGAGATGGTATTCTGAAATAGCATCAAGACCAGCAGTGATGAAAGGTTTTGATTTAATGAAAAGTGGTGAAGAAGTTCCTAAAGTTTAGACTTAGTCGTCTGCGTGAACTTTTTCCTCTTTTTCGTGTTTCTCTTGAGCGGCAATCGTATATTTAGCTACAGGTCTGGCCATAAGTCTTTTAAGGCCAATTGGATCAGCTGTATCTAGGCAGAAACCATAAGTTCCATCTTTAATTCTCATTAAAGCTTTATCAATTTCTGAAATTAATTTGATTTGTCTATTAATTGCTTTCATTTCCACATTTTTATCTAGATATGAATTTGCTTGATCCACAATATCAGCAGATATGCTGTTATCATCCATGCTTCCATTATAAAGAGCTTGATTATTAGCTTTCACTAATTCTTTTCTCCATTCTGTTAATCTCATTCTAAAAAATACCAAATGTTTTTCACACATGTATTTTTCAGTATCTTTTGGCTCATAAGTTTTTGAAATTTTAACTGGTCCTTTCGGTGCAACTATTTTTTTAGGTGCACCCTTGGGTTTTGCAGAAATTTTTGGTTTAGCAGAAACTTTAGTTTTTGTTTTTGCTTTAGTTTTTGTAATTTTTTTCTTTTTTGTTTTAGTTGCTTTAGGCATTCTGTAAATTTTGAATTGTGGGAGTATATTCAGCAGATTATTAGTGTCAAGAAAGACTAATTATTGTAAAAAATATGGATTAATGAATAGAAATTATAAAAATATAGATAGATTATTTTACATTTTTTTATTATTCCATTTGGTTGTATGGACATTGATACCATCGCTTACTAATCAAAACTTACCTTTAGATACAATTGAAGCTTTGGCTTGGAGTAGTAATTTAGATTGGGGCTTTAATAAACACCCACCAATGAGTGCTTTTTTCCCTGAGATAATTTATAGAATATTTGGACCTAATGATTGGGCTTATTATTTTTTAAGTCAATTATTTGTAATTATAGCATTTTATTTTGTTTATAAATTTTCAATAGAAATCTTTAAGAATAAAGCTTTGAGTTTTTTGTCAGTTATAGTTTTAGAATCAATTTACTTTTATAATTTTACAACTCCTGAATTTAACGTAAATGTTTGCCAATTACCTTTCTGGTCACTTGTAGTTTATTATTCTTGGAAGATTTATAATGAGAAAATAATTACTTTTAGAGATTGTGTATTAATTGGCTTATTCGCTGCTTTAGGTTTTTTATCTAAATATTTGTTTGTATATTTACTATTATCAATAAGTTTTTTTTTCATATTTATTATTTTTTCAAAAAAAGAAAAAAAATTTGATTTTAAATATATTATTATTTTAGAAGTTTTCTTAATTTTATTAGTGCCTCATTTTATATGGTTAAGCGAAAATAATTATATTACTCTTACTTATGGATTGGCTCGAACCGGTTTTGAAGAAAAAGAATTAATTGATCATATCAAACACCCATTGTCTTTTATTGGAAAACAAATTGGAATATTAATTCCGTTTTTTTTATTAATTTTTACTTTAACTTCAAAAGTAAAATTTAAAATTGATAAAAAAAATAAGAAGTTAATCTTTTTAATTTTTGTATCTGTATTACCGATATTTTTTATGTTTTTAACCTCACTGATTTCAGGCTCAAAGATAAGAACAATGTGGATGACTCCTTTTTATTTATTTTTTGGAGCTCTATTTATTGAGATCTATAAAAAACATATCAATTTAAAAAAATTAAATAAATTTTTTGTAATATTTTTTATACTCTTGTTTTTATCTCCATCTTTGTATGGATATATTTCAATAACTAAAGATAACAAAAGAACAGATTATCCAGGTAAAAAAATTGCTGAATTAGTTGAGAGAAGATGGTCTAAAAATTTTTCAAATGAAATTAAATACGTCATAGGCGACGAATGGATTGCAGGTAATTTATCATATCACATGAGCTCAAGACCCATTTGGTTTCAGGACATAAAAGGAAAAGCGGACCAGCTAGACCCATCCGGTGGAATTGTTTATACTGGTAATGCCGACATCTTAAAGCAGGTTTGTCCAGGTGATTTTGGCAAAATTAAAAAACAAGGTTTTTGCATGATTGGTTCAAAATAAATGAAAATTAAGATTTTAATTCCTGTTTATAATGATTGGCAATCTGTGACTAAGCTAATTAGTGAAATTGATGATTTAGCTAAAAATATAAATCATGAAATTTCAATCATAGTAGTAAATGATGCGTCCACACATGATCGTGACACAAACAATAATGAACTTAATAATTTAAATTCAGTAAAAATCTTAAATATGAAAACCAATCAAGGTCACGCAAGGTGTATTGCAACAGGATTAAAATATATTCTAGAGAAAGATGAATTTGATTACGTAATACCAATGGATGGTGATGGAGAAGACAGACCAGAGGAAATTAATGATTTTTTAAATAAAATTGAAAGAAATGATTTCATACCAATAATTGGTGAAAGAATTAAAAGATCTGAAAGTTTGTTGTTTAAAACCTGTTATCAAATACATAAATTAATTACATTAGTTTTCACTGGACAATCTATTAAATTTGGAAATTTTACTTGTTTGCCAAAAGCAACAGTTGATAAAATGGTTAATGAAAAAGCTACATGGAATAGCTTTTCAGGATCTTTAAGAAAATTAGAAAAAGAATTAATTTCAATCCCATCAATTAGAGGTACTAGATATTTTGGACCTTCAAAGATGAATTTTTCTAGTTTGGTAAAGCACTCTCTTTCAATTATTAGTGTATTTAGAAAAGCAGTTTTGATCCGTTCAGCTTTATTTATAATTATTTACATTTTACTCATTAAAAGTCATGCCTCTATAATTACTTTGATACCATTTCTATTCTTATTGTATTTAATCTATTCTGTTTCAAATTTAGCGTTAAGAGAGAATATTGACGAATATAAAACTTCATTAAGTAACATTGAAAGTATTTCAAAAATAAAATAACGTTTTTTAATGAAAAGTTTCATTAGGAAAGTTGGTTTTGGTTTAGGACCTAATGATGAAATTCCAGATGACCCTCTTAAGTGGGCCACCGATCAATTTAATAATGTTCCAGAAATAACTTGGACAGGAAAAATTTATAAAGAGAGAGAACTAAGAAAACATTACAGAGATTGGGTTTACAATGATCGAAAAGTTTTAAGAAAAAAATATAAGAATGATAAAACTTTATACAAAGTAAAAAAAGATCAATTAAGGAAAGATACGGGACAAAAATTCTGGGAGTCATTAGAAATTAGCATTCGCCACAATGAAGCAATAAATAGCCAACATCCAGTTTTCACAAAGCTTTGGATGTTTTGGGGAAATTTTTTTGCAATAAGTGAAAAAGATTTTTTAGCGAATTATTCTACAGGACCTTATCAAAGAGAAATTATCAGAAATAATATGAATCAAACTTTTGAAAAATTAGTTTATGAGGTAACCACCTCTTGGGCAATGATACATCATCTTGATAACTCTGAAAGTGCAGGTCCAAAGAGTATTACTGCTAGAGAAGAATGGAGAAGAAGAAAAAAAGAACCAGCAACCATTAACGAAAATCATGCACGCGAGTTGTTAGAACTTCATACTGTTTCTCCAAATGCAGGCTATACACAAAAGGATGTTGTGCAATTAGCAGAGATAATGACTGGTTGGCAACAAAAATGGAGTAAAACTGGATTAGAAACGGGCAATGTTTGGTTTAATTCAGAATATCATCAACCAGGAAAAAAAAATGTTTTAGGCAAAGAATATAAAAGAGGTAGAAAAGCATTATCTGCTGTGATTAAAGACTTAGTAAATCACCCAAATTGTAGAGACTTTGTTGCTACAAGATTGTGCAGATTTTTAATCACAGATGAACCTACTGAAGAAATGAAAAAGCCTATTATCAAGGCATTCAAAAAATATGATGGATATTTACCTGAAATACATAAAGCGGCTATAAAAGTCGCTTTTGAATATAATAAAAAATTTAAAAAATTTCAGACACCTGAAAATTGGCTTATCCAAGTTGCAAAAATTAGTAATTTAGATTGGCCTCCTTCACCGGAAGTTATGGATAGTTATGAATTAGGAACAGCACCAACAAGAAAACAAAGATCACCAGAAAGAATTCTCTGGGAAATAGGGCATCATCCTTATAGAGCAAAACAACCCAATGGTTGGTCAGATTTTTCAGAAGATTGGATGTCACCTGAGTTATTAATTAGAAGACTTGTTTATGCACAGTTAAGCTATTCATTCATGAAATCTGATACAAGAGATAACCCTGAAGAATTTTACCAAAATATTGTTGAGAAAAATTTTGATAATCCTAGTAAAATAATGGAATATTTAAATCAAAAAAGTAGAGCTGTTGAAAAACATACTTTACTTTTTAATCATCCGGAGTTTTTAAGATCATGAAGATATCTAGAAGGAATTTTTTAAAAACATCAGCACTTACATCTTTATATTTTGCTGGTTTTGGTTTGCCATCTCTAGCAAATTCAGGATCAAAAAAGAATTTAGTGATCATAATGTTACGCGGAGGTATGGACGGTCTTTGTGCAATTCCTATCAAAGGAGATAAAGATTTTGAGAAAATGAGAAGTAAAATTAATCTTGATAGAACTTTACCATTAACCTCTGAATTTGATTTACACCCAGCATTAGAAACTTTCAAAAATCTTTGGGATAAAAATGAGAGTGCAGCAGTTCATGCAACAAACATTCCATATACTGGTAGATCACACTTCGATGGTCAAAATCTAATGGAGTCTGGCGGTAAAATTCCATATCAAGAAAAGACAGGTTGGCTTGGAAGAGGTATGAAAATCGCAGGATTATCTGGTAATGGATTAGCATTAGCTCTTCCGATGCCGTTGTTAATTAGAGGCGTTCCTATGAATAACAATTATTTTCCAGTAGGTCATAAACTGCCTTATCCAACAACACTTCAAATTATTCAAAATGCTTACAAAGAATATGATGAAAAACTTTTATATGAAAATTTAGAAATAGTTAGAACTAGAAAACTAAGTAACACCGGAAGTGATAAAGCTTGGATTTTGGCAACTAATGCTGGAACAGAATTATCAAGACCAGATGGGCCAAGAGTAGCTGTTTTCGAGGTAGATGGTTTTGATACTCATGCTGCACAAGGTGCAACTAATGGTGCTCATGCAGATTGCCTGTCTGATTATGATGATATTATAAAATCTCTCAAACACTCCATGACAAAAGATGCTTTTGATAATACTTTGATTTTAACTTTAACTGAGTTTGGAAGAACTATTAAACAAAATAGCAGTAACGGAACTGAACATGGTTATGGCTCAGCTATTTTGATGGCTGGAGGATTACTTAAGAAGGCACAAGTTTATACTGATTGGCCTGGATTAAAAAGAAAAGAGCTATTTGAAGGAAGAGATTTAAATTCAACAATTGATGCAAGATCTATTTACGCTTCAGCAATGTCCACTGTATTTGATGTAGATTTTAAACTTATTCAAAAAGAAGTTTTCTGGGGAGACGAGCTTCAAAATTATTCAGACAGACTTTTTAAAAGTTAGACAGCTTTTATTTTAGGTAAACTATAAAAATCAGCAGTATCTATTTTAGAAGAATAATTTCTTCTCATGTTCCATTTTTTATGAACTCCTGCACTTGCAAGGCTTAGTGTAGATCTTCCATATCTATGATTAGTACTATCAATAGATCTCATTAGACTATTTATCTTTTCATCTTTTTCTGAAGAGAATAAATTTTTTCTTCCATCATCTTCTCTAAGTCCTGTTAACATTACACCTGCTTTTTGATATCGATAACCATTCCTGAATATACTTTCAAGTATTGCAACTGCTGTTTTGACAGTTTCAATACTGTTGTTAGTTGCAATCGGAAAATCAATTGTTTTTGAGTTTGAGTAATAACCATAATCTCTTTGAAACGGACTTGTTCTAACAAATACTGTAATTGCTTTTGCAACCAAAGACTCTGATCTTATTTTTTCAGATGCATTTAAACAGTAATTAGACACAGCTTCTTTTAATTCTTGAAAAGTTTCTATTCTTTTCCCGAATGATCTCGATACAACACAACTTTTTCTTTTTGTTTGTGTTGTTTCTAAATTAATACAAGGAATACCTCTAAGTTCCATTGCAGTCCTTGAACTTAAAACATTAGAACATTTTTTGATCCAAGTATTAGATTTGTTTTTAAGTTGTTTCGCATTATATATTCCATTTTTTTGATAAAATTTTGTAAGCTGTCTACCAACACCCCAAACATCATTAATTTCTATTTTTTCTAATATTGGATCTAAGTTTTCAATACCAATTAAACTTGTAACTCCAGATTGTTTCTTTTTTGCAATATGATTTGCAATTTTACTTAGAGTTTTAGTCTTAGCAATTCCAATACTAGTTGGGATACCCGTCCATTGTAGAACAGTTTCTCTAATTTCTTTTCCAACTCTTTCTACGTCTTCATCAGAAAAATTAGATAAATCCATAAAAGCTTCATCAATTGAATAAACTTCTATTTGTGAATTAAATCTTTTTAGAGTTCTCATCACTCTTCTAGATAAATCACCATACAAAGAATAATTTGATGAAAAAACTTGAACATCATTTTTAATGATAATATTTTTTGCTTTAAAATAAGGTTCACCCATTTTGATACCTAAAGCTTTTGCTTCATTTGATCTTGAAATAATACAGCCATCATTATTTGATAAAACAACAACTGGTTTTTTTCTTATCTTAGGATTGAATAATCTCTCACAAGAAACATAAAAAGAATTACAATCAACTAATGCTATCTTTTTAGTATGTTGAATGGATGACATAAGTCACAACTCCCCAAATAAAAATATCTTGTTCTTCATTAATTAAAATTCTGTCAGAAAACTCTTTTGACCCTGAGGTTAAAAATTTTTTATCTTTTTCTTGAACTAAAGTTTTAACAACTAGCTCATCATGAACATTTGCGATAACAGTTGAAAAATTTTTTGGTTTTAAACTTTTATCTACAACTAATAGATCACCATCGTTGATACCAACGTCCACCATTGATTTTCCTTGAACTCTGATAATAAAAGTAGCGGGAACGTTTTTTATTAGATGCATATTAAGATCAATATCTTCTTCAATGTAATCTGTTGCAGGAGAGGGAAACCCAGCGCCTGCTTTATGTAAGTAATATGGAATAGTTAATTTCATGTTCTTGTTTTGTTCTCTTTTATAGACTATTTATTCAATACACTCAATAGGTTGTATTTTGAGTCCGTAATTGAATCAAAAGTGAATCAAAACGTGAACATCCAAAACAACATTTAGTGGACATGTGGATAACTTTTACAATAAGTAGTCGGTTAGAAACCAAAGGAAAACTATGATTTGTATAAAAGCAGATATTCCAAGAGAGCTAAATGAAATAGATGATGAATTAAAAGCAATTTATCATAGCAAAGATACTGTTTGTTTTTTTATATTAAAAACAAGAAAGTTAAGAAATAAATTTATAGAAGAAACAAAAGGAATGAATAAAAATGAGAGAGAAAAAATTTACGAACAATACAAAAACCAATAAGAATTAATTTATGAAAAAATTAACATGTCACTGTGGGGCAGTTGAAGCAGAAATAAATGTAAGTGGAGATTTAGAGAAAGTTGTTAAGTGTAACTGTTCTATTTGCAAAAGAAAAGGTGCGGTAATGTCTATGGTTAAAAATGAAGATTTTAAAATTACTAAAGGTGAAGACAAATTAAAACTTTATCAATTTCACAGTAAAATCGCTAAACATTACTTTTGTTCAGTTTGTGGAATTTATACACATCATAATCCTAGAAGCAATCCAGCCATGACAGGTTTTAATGTTGGTTGCGTAGATGAAATAGATACTTTTAAGATGAGTGATATAGCAGTTTTAGATGGAAATAATCATCCACTTGATCAAAAAAAATAATCTATGAAAATTACTGATGAGTGTTTTGGTAAAGTAAAAAAAGATTGTTTTAAATTTATTAAAACACAAGAAACATCAACAGAAAAATTTAAGGGTAAAGAAAAGATGTTAAAATCTTTTTTAATACCTTTATGTGATTGGATTGTACAAAAAGCAGATAAAAAAAAACCATATTTTGTTGGATTAGCAGGAGGTCAAGGGACAGGCAAAACAACGATTAGTTCTCTAATATCAATTATATTAAAGAAATACTTTAAAAAAAATGTATTTAGAGTTTCAATTGATGACTTTTATAAAACAAGAAAAGATAGATCAAAACTATCAAAATCTATCCATCCAATGTTAATGACAAGAGGTGTACCTGGCACGCATGATTTAAAACTTATGCAAACCTTTTTTAAAAATGTTAAACAAAAAAGTTTTAGATCTATTAAAGTTCCAAAATTTGATAAGTCCATTGATGATCGTTTCCCAAAAAAAAATTGGTATAATATAGATAAAAAACCTGACATTATAATTTTTGAAGGTTGGTGTGTTGGAGCAAAAGCTGAAGAGAATAAATCATTATTGAAATCAATAAATACAATGGAAAGAAATAGAGATAAAAATTTGATTTGGAGAAAATATGTAAACAATCAATTAAAAACTAATTATAAAAAGCTTTATTCTCAATTAAATTCCCTAGTTTACTTAAAAGCAAAAGATTTCTCATTACTGCAAAAATGGAGATTAAAACAAGAGAACAAATTAAAATTAAAAAGTAAAAAAAATTCAAATAATAAAATTATGAGCAAAAATGAAGTTTTAGAATTTATGCAAACTTATCAAAGGGTAACTGAAAACATGTTCAAGAAAGCTCCAAAATATGCCTCAATATTAATGAATTTAAATAGTAACCATATTATCAAAACTGCAGTATATAAAGATAAATGAAAAAAATTTTAACACTTACTGTTGCGCTATTATTCTTATGCGTAAATGTTTATGCAGAGAGCTTTACTAGTGCTTTACAAAAAGCATTTAAAAATAATCCTGAATTAAATGCAGAGAGAGAAAACATTAATGTTTCTGAAGAAGAGCTTAAAGTTTCTAGGAGTAATTATCTACCATCAGTAACACTAAGTGGAAGTAAAAGTCAGCAAGAAACAAATAAATTAACTAATCAATCTGGTGGTAATGCTGCAATTAGCGATGTAGATCCAACCACAAAATCCTTAACTTTAACACAAACTTTAATTGATTTTGGCAGAGGTGCAGAATACGAAAAGAAAACCATTGGTATTGATCTTGCAAAAGCAAAACTTTTAAAAAAAGAACAAGATATTCTCTTTAAATCTATTGAAGCATATACTGGATTGATTGCAGCAAATGAAAAACTTAACATTAATAGAGATAATGTTAATTTATTAGAAAGACAAGTTGAGTCTGATCAAATTAGACTTGAAAGGGGACAATCTACACTTTCAGATGTTGCTCAATCAGAATCTTCACTTGCGGGGGCTCAAGCGAGATTAATACAAGCAGAAAATGATTTATTAACAAGTAAATTAAATTATGAAAATGTAATTGGATCATTATCTGATCCAAAATCATTAGAAAAAAAATCGATTTTTGATGTAAATCTTCCGATGGACCTTAGTTCAGCAATTAATAAATCAAAACTAAGTAACCCAGATTTAATTATTGCCCAATTAGAATACGAACAATCAAAAAAAGATACTTATTCAGCTAAATCAGATTTAGCACCCTCTGCTACTTTATCTTTAGATAGAACTTATACTGAAGATTTGAGTTCTACTTATAATGAAAGAGAAAGAGATACTATAACAGCCACAGTTTCATGGCCTTTCTATGCAGGAGGAAAAAATCTTGCTTCAATTAGAAAAAATCAAAGTTTAGAGTTTAGAAAAAAATTATTATTAGATGATATGATTAAAAAAAATGAAACTTCAGTTGCAAGCGCTTGGTCCTCATATCAGTCTAACAAAAGTTTATTAAATTCTGTTCAATCACAAGTAAGAGCAGCTGAAATAGCTAATGAAGGAATTACTGCAGAATATAATAGTGGTTCTGGAAGAACGACTTTAGATGTTATTCAATCCAACGCTCTTCTTTTAAATGCTCAAATTTCTTTGGCCGATTCTGAAAGAAACTATATCCTTTCCCAATTCAATCTACTTAAGAGTATTGGTTTATTGAATAGTGATTATCTAAAAATCAACTAATTCGCGCTTTTTTGGATAGCAGAACATTATCTATTGCTAATGAGAACAAAATGTGTACATTTAAATCATGATTCGACTGTTAAAAAACGTAAAAAAAGAGGCAAAAAATGACTAAAAGTAATTTAAAGGTAGTGAAATCTACTAAAGATCAAGAAATGGATTTAAAAGAAAAAAATAAGGCGTTAGACGCTGCTATCAGTCAAATAACTGATAATTTTGGTAAAGGCTCAGTAATGAAGCTTGGAGAAAAAAGAGCTATGGATGTTGAGTCTGTATCTACAGGTTCTCTAAGTTTAGACTTAGCTCTAGGAATAGGCGGTTTACCAAAAGGAAGAATTATTGAAGTATATGGACCTGAGTCTTCAGGAAAAACAACTTTAGCATTACAAGTTGTTGCTGAAGCTCAAAAATCAGGCGGCATTTGTGCATTCGTTGATGCAGAACATGCTTTAGACCCAGTTTATGCAAAAAAATTAGGTGTAAATACTGAAGAATTATTAATCTCACAGCCAGATACTGGTGAACAAGCTTTAGAAATCGCTGATACACTAGTAAAATCAGGCTCAATTTCAGTTATTGTTATCGACTCTGTTGCAGCTTTGACCCCTAAAGCTGAGATCGAAGGTGAGATGGGAGATCACCATGTTGGTCTTCAATCAAGATTAATGAGTCAGGCTTTAAGAAAATTAACAGGTTCAATTTCAAACACAAACACAATGATGATTTTCATTAACCAAATCAGAATGAAAATTGGAGTTATGTTTGGAAGTCCTGAAACTACATCAGGTGGTAACGCTCTTAAGTTTTATTCATCTGTAAGAATGGATATTAGAAGAATTGGTGCTATCAAAGATAAAGATGAAATCATTGGTAATACAACAAGAGTAAAAGTTGTTAAAAACAAAGTTGCACCACCATTCAAAGTTGTTGAATTTGATCTTATGTATGGAAGAGGAATTAGCAAAATGGGTGAGCTAGTAGACTTAGGTGCTAAGGCAGATATTATTGAAAAATCAGGCGCTTGGTATGCATATAAAGGTGAGAAAATTGGACAAGGAAGAGAAAACGCTAAAACTTTCTTGGCTCAAAATCCTAAAATTGCTGCTGAAGTAGAGCTAGCTATCAGAGAAAAAGCTGGTGTGATTTCTAAAAAAATTGAAGGAAATCCATTAGATCCTGAAAAAGTAGAAAAAGAGAAAAAAGGTACTACTGCTAAAGAAGCAAAAGAAATAACAGCAGAACCTGCATCTACTAAAAAAAATTAATTTATAGGTCATCTTTAAATTATAAAGGCGCTTAGAAATAAGCGCCTTTTTCCCATTTTAACCAATCTAGACATAAAATAAAAAAGCTGTATTTTAAAAATATGGCTAATAAAACACTAAATCAGATTAGAACAACATTCTTGGAATATTTTGAGAAGAATGATCATAGAATAGTTGAGTCTAGTAATTTAGTACCAAATAATGATCCAACACTGATGTTTGCAAACTCAGGGATGGTTCAATTTAAGAATGTTTTCACAGGATTAGAAAAGAGAGATTATAAAAGAGCAACCACTTCACAAAAATGTGTAAGAGCTGGTGGAAAACATAACGATTTAGAGAATGTTGGATATACACCAAGACACCATACATTTTTTGAAATGTTAGGTAATTTTTCATTTGGAGATTACTTTAAAGAACAAGCAATTCATTATGCATGGAATTTAATCACTAAAGATTTTGGAATTGATAAGAATAGACTTTATGTAACTGTTTTTCATGAAGATGATGAAGCATTTAATTTTTGGAAAAAAATTGCAGGCTTTAGTGATGATAGAATAATCAGAATTGCAACATCAGATAATTTTTGGTCGATGGGTGATACTGGCCCATGTGGTCCTTGTTCTGAAATATTTTATGATCATGGTGATCATTTAAAAGGTGGTCTACCAGGAACACCAGATGAAGATGGAGATAGATTTATAGAAATCTGGAACTTAGTTTTTATGCAATATGAACAGATTTCAAAAGAAGAAAGAATTAATTTGCCAAAACCTTCAGTTGATACAGGAATGGGTTTAGAGAGAATAGCAGCCCTTCTACAAGGTACTCATGATAATTATGAAACTGATCATTTCAAAAAATTAATTGCGGCAACAGAGAATGAAGTAAATAAAAAACATAATAAAGAAAACCTATCTAGCTTTAGGGTAATTGCAGATCATTTAAGAGCTAGCTCATTTTTAGTTGCAGAAGGTGTTCTTCCTTCCAATGAAGGAAGAGGATATGTATTAAGACGAATAATGAGAAGAGGAATGAGACACTCTCACATGCTTGGATCTAAACAACCAGTTTTTTCAAAATTATTTGATACTTTATTGCAAGAAATGTCAGGAAATTATCCTGAACTAAAAAGAGCTGAATCGTTGATTAAAGAAACACTTAAAATGGAAGAAGAAAAATTTTTAGTGTTATTAGATAGAGGAATTAAAATTTTAAATGAAGAGATTTCTAAAATTGATAAAGTTTTACCAGGAGACGTCGCTTTTAAATTATATGAGACTTATGGATTTCCAATTGATTTAACCGAAGATATTTTAAAATCAAAATCTTTGAAGTTTGATAAAGAAAGATTTGGTGAATTAATGCAAGAGAGCATTGCACTTGCTAGAAAAAATTGGAAAGGTTCAGGAGACAGCGCTGTTGAACAAGTTTGGTATGGTATTAAAGAAAAACATGGTGCAACAGAATTTATTGGTTATGAAAATGATCAAGCACAAGGTGTTGTAAAAAGTTTATTAAAAAATTCAAAAGAAGTTTCAGTTCTAAATGAAGGCGATGAGGGTATGATTATTGTTAATCAAACACCTTTTTATGGAGAATCTGGAGGACAAGTAGGCGATACTGGAATGATTTCAAATGAAAATTTTAGATTTGAAGTAAATGATGTTCAAAAAAAATTAGGAGATTTATTTGTTCATTATGGAAAAGTTTTATCTGGATCTATTAAAGTTGATGAAAATGTTGAGATGAATATTGATGTTGTTAGAAGAAATAATACTAGAGCTTATCATTCAGCAACACATTTACTACATGAATCTTTAAGAAGAGTTTTAGGTGAGCACGTAACTCAAAAAGGATCTTTGGTAGAACCTGATAGATTAAGGTTTGATTTTAGTCATATGAAACCAATTAGTTCTGAGGAAATTACCAAAATAGAGACATTTGTTAACGAAATGGTTCAAAATAAATCAGAAGTAAAAACAAGAATTATGTCACCAAAAGAGGCAGTAGAAGAGGGAGCTCTAGCACTCTTTGGTGAAAAATATGGTGATGAAGTTAGAGTTTTATCAATGGGGGATGAAAAAGATAAATATTTTTCTACGGAATTATGTGGAGGAACTCACGTTCGAAATACAGGGGATATAGGAAAATTTAAAATCATCAGTCAATCTTCAATAGCAGCAGGTGTAAGAAGGGTTGAAGCTTTAAGAGATAAACAGTTGGAAAATTATTTAAAGAATCAAGAAAAATTATCTAATGAGTCATTAGAAAAAAATGAAAAAATAATCAAGGATCTATCAGAACAAATTATTAAACTTGGCGGTAAACCAAATATTGACCAAGATGATCAAAAAACTTTAATAAAAAATTTAAATAAACAATTAGAAACACTCTCAAATAAATCAATTTTAACTGACACAACTAAGAATGTGATTAAAGATGAAACAATTAATGGAGTGAAAGTTAGGTTTCAAAAAATTGAAGATTTACCTCCAAAAGAATTAAGAAAGTTAGCTGACGATGGCAAAAAAGATCTTAAAGATGGAATTGTATTGGTATTTGCGGTCAAAGATGGAAAAGTTGGAGTTGCAGTTGGTGTTACAGAATCTTTAACCTCAAAATATGATGCAGTTGCTTTTGTAAAAGTATGTTCAGACGTTATTGGCGGAAAAGGTGGTGGCGGTAGAAAAGATTTTGCTCAAGCTGGTGGTCAAGATCCAAACAAAATAGATGAAGCTTTTGAGAAAATAAAAACTTTAGTTTAGTTTTTTCTTTAATCCGGCATCAATTGCATCTAAGAACTGATTAGTTGTAAGATATTTACTTGAAGGACCAATTAATATTGCAAGGTCTTTAGTCATCTCTCCATTTTCAACACATTCGACACAAACTTCTTCTAAGCTATTAGCAAATTTGATTAACTCATCATTATTATCTAATTTACCTCTGTGAGCCAAACCTCTAGTCCAAGCAAAAATTGATGCAATTGGATTTGTAGAAGTCTCTTTACCTTGTTGGTGCATTCTGTAGTGTCTTGTTACTGTTCCATGAGCTGCTTCAGCTTCCATAACTTTACCATCTGGTGTTAATAAAGTACTAGTCATTAATCCTAAAGATCCATAACCTTGTGCCATAGTATCTGATTGAACATCACCATCATAGTTTTTACATGCCCAAATATATTTACCACTCCACTTCATCGCACATGCAACCATGTCGTCTATTAATCTATGTTCGTAGGTAAGTTTATGTTTTTCAAATTCTGATTTGAATTCTTTATCGAATACTTCTTGGAATATATCTTTAAATCTTCCATCATATCTTTTTAAAATCGTATTTTTAGTGGACATGTAAACTGGCCATTTTTTTATAAGTCCGTAGCTAAAGCAAGATCTTGCAAAGTCTTCAATTGATTTATCTAAATTGTACATCGAAAGTGCAACACCTGGGCCTGTAAAGTTAAATACTTCATATTTTAATTCTTGTGACCCATCTTCAGATGTCCATTTAACTTCCATCTTACCCTTCCCAGGTACTTTAAAATCAGTAGCACGGTATTGATCTCCAAATGCATGTCTTCCAATAATTACTGGATCAGTCCAAGAGGGGACAAGTTTTGGAATATTTTTGCAAATAATTGGTTCTCTAAATACTGTTCCACCAATTATATTTCTTATAGTTCCATTTGGTGATCTCCACATTTTTTTTAGCGCAAATTCCTCAACTCTAGCTTCATCAGGAGTTATTGTTGCACATTTTATTCCAACACCAATTTTTTTAATTGCATTAGCTGAGTCAATTGTAATTTGATCATCAGTGTGATCTCTACTTTTCATACCTAAATCATAGTATTCAATCCCTAAATCTAGATATGGAAGTATCAGCTTGTTTTTAATAAATTCCCAGATAATTCTGGTCATTTCATCACCGTCTAGCTCTACAACTGGATTTTTTACTTTGATTTTGCTCATTAATTTTTAATCTTATCAATTGAATTTCACGGTTTTATATACATATTAATCAAAAATTATCAATTAGAAGAAAATGTTTAGTAAAATATTTCCAAAAATTCATACAGAGGGTTATAGATTTTTAATTATATCAGGTGTTGCGACACTTGTATTATATGCCTTAAGCACTTTTTTAGGATTGTTAGGATTAGTAATTACAATTTGGGTTTATTATTTTTTTAGAGATCCAGATAGAACTTCAATTAATGATGATAAGTATCTAGTAAGCCCCGCAGATGGTGAAATTATAAAAGTAGAAGAAGTTGATGGACCTAAAGAGCTAGGTCTGGAAGATAGAAAATTTAAAAAGATAAGCATCTTCATGAATGTTTTTGACTGCCATGTAAACAGAACTCCATGTAGTGGTAAAATAGATGAAATTTTATACAAACCTGGAAAATTTTTAAATGCATCACTTGATAAGGCTAGCGAAGATAATGAGAGAAACTATTATAAAATTAAAAATGTAGATGGTGAGGATATTATTGTTGTTCAGATAGCCGGATTAATAGCTAGAAGAATTGTTTGTGAGTCTTCAAAAGATCAAGAATTGAAACAAGGTGAAAGAATTGGAATGATTAGATTTGGAAGTAGAGCAGATGTTTATTATGAAAATTACGAGCCACTTGTAAAAATTGGACAAACAGCTGTTGCAGGTGAAACTTTACTTGCAAAAAAATAATTTATGGAAAAGCCAAAAAATAATTTAAAAATTGTTACAGATCACAGAACAAGAGTAATTTTGCCCAACATGCTAACACTAATAGGAGTATGTATTGGTCTTACTTCAATTAGATTTGCATTAGATGGAAAATTTGAATTTGCTATCATTGCAATTTTATTTGCTGCATTAATTGATGGCTTGGATGGAAGAATTGCTAGATTAATTAAAGGAACCTCAAAAGTAGGTAAGGAATTAGACTCTTTAACTGATATGATTAGCTTTGGAGTGGCTCCTGCATTTATAATGTATTTTTGGGTAATGAATAACTTAGGAAGATTAGGATGGTTGTTATGTTTAATTTATGTCGTATGTGTAGCGCTCAGACTTGCAAGATTTAATGTTAATTCAAATCAAGAGCCGTCTTGGAAAGATAATTTTTTTGAAGGGGTACCTTCGCCAGCAGGAGGTATACTTGTTATGACACCATTAATTTTTAGTTTAAGTGGATTAGATAAATTTTATATTTTCTCTCTAAACTACAATATACTTTCTGTTATTTTTTTCATTACGACTTCAATTTTATTAATTAGCAAATTTCCAACTTATTCATTTAAAAAAATTGTTATTAGAAGAAGAACGACAATATTTTTATTATTTGGAATAATTTTATTTTTTGGATTATTATTAATTTATACTTTTGAAATTATAACAATAAGTTCAATAATATACCTTATGCTTTTACCTATAAGCTTCTTCCATTTTCAAAAACTTAAAAAGCAACAAAAAGAGATAGAGAAAGATGAAAATGAAGATCTTGAAGATGTTCTTTAAATGAAGAAAAATGTAATTGTTTCATTAGCTGATGCAAATTATTTTGATTTATTAAATGAATTAGTAGACTCAATTAAAAGATTTAAAGAAAGCAAAGATGTTGCAATTTGTATTTTAGATGCAGGATTAACAGAAGAACAAAAAAAAAAATTAACTAAAAAAGTTGATGAAATAAAATCAGCAGAATGGGATATCGAAGTTCCAGCATTTAAAGTAAGAGGAAAAGAGTGGCTTAAAAGCCAAGTATCAAGAGCTTTCTTGCCTAAATACTTCCCGAATTATGAGAAATACCTTTGGATTGATTGTGATGCTTGGGTCAATGATTGGAATACAGTAGAACTTTATTTTAAAGCTTGTGACAATGGTAAATTGGGAATTACTCAAACAATTGGACCAGGCTATAAAATTACATCAAAAGTAAATTGGTTATTTGGCAAATTTGCTATTATTAAATCTCAAAATTTTAAACATGCAATTAAATCTAAAATTGGGTTTGAAAAAGCTAGAAAACTTGCCTTTGCACCTCATATTAATATTGGTGTTTTTTCTTTAGAAAAAAATTCACCAGGTTGGACTTCATGGCAAAAAAATTTAGAAATTACTTTAAAAGCTGGGAATATTTTTGGTTCTGAAGGATTGGCAATAAATATGTCTGTTTACATTGATGATTTAGAGACTGAATTTCTTCCTTTAAATTGCAATTGGATAACTAGTAATCTGCTTCCAAAATTTAGTAATAAAGAAGACACTTTTGTTGAGCCATACTTACCTCACTATAAAATTGGAATAATGCATTTAGCAGCTGGAATTTGGCTTGATGGTAAAGATATGAGAGTAAATAAAGACATTAAAATTGAAATTGATACAATTGAAAATACGACTGTTCTAAAAAGTCTAAGATATAATAATTAATTGAAAAAGAATAAAATTTCAAAAAATTGGGTCAATAAACAACGAAGAGACATTTACGTTAGACAATCAAAAATTGATGGTTACAGAGCACGTTCGGCTTACAAGTTAATGGAGATAGATGAAAAGTTTTCTATATTTAAAGGTGGACTTTCTGTAGTTGATATCGGAGCAGCACCTGGAAGCTGGTCTCAATATGCAGAAAAAAAAATTAAAAATGGCAAATTGATTTCCATAGATTTAAAGACAATGGAACCATTGGGCAAAAGTATTCAAATTCAGGGAGATTTTACAGAGGATAAAATAAAAAATGAAATTTTAAAATCTGCTGAAGGTAAAGTTAATATTGTCATGTCTGATATGGCAGTGAATACCACTGGAATTAAGAATTTAGATGCTATTCAAACAGGAGAATTGTGCATGGAGGCTATGATTTTTTCAAAAGATATACTTTTACAAGATGGAAGTTTTATTTCAAAAATATTTATGGGTGGCTCTTTTAATGAAATAGTTGCTGAAGGTAAGGAGATTTTTAGAGAGGTTAAGGTATTTAAACCAAAATCTAGCAGAAAAGATTCTAAAGAGAGCTTTATTATTTGTAAAAAATTGAGATAGAGACTTTAAAAATAAAAGGAATCATATATAAATCATTATGGATCCTATTAAAGAAGCACTCACCTTTGACGATGTAACTTTAGCACCAAATTACTCAGAAGTGCTTCCATCAGAAGTTGACACAAGTATTAAACTCTCAAACAATCTAAGCCTAAAAATACCTATTCTTACTTCAGCAATGGATACAGTTACTGAAAGTAAAATGGCAATAGCAATAGCAAAAGCTGGGGGAATTGGAATAATCCATAGAAATTTAGACATAAAAAAACAAATAAATGAAATTCAAAAAGTAAAAAAACAAAAATTATTAGTTGGAGCTGCGGTTGGAGCAGGACCCAATGAACATAAAAGAGCAGAACAAATTTTAAAAGAAGGTGTAAATTTAATTGTTGTTGATACAGCTCATGGACATACAAAAAAAGTAGGTGAGATAATAAAATTTATCAAAAAGAAAAAAACAAAAGTAACACTATGTGCTGGAAATATTGCTACACCTGAAGCTGCAAAATATTTATTAAATTTAGGAGTTGATATTATCAAAGTTGGAATTGGCCCAGGATCAATATGTACTACAAGACTAGTTGCAGGAATTGGAGTACCTCAATTGAGTGCAATATTAGCTGTGAGGAATGGATTAAAAAATAAAAAAGCAATTATAATTTCTGATGGTGGAATTAAATATTCTGGGGATTTAGCTAAAGCTTTTGCAGCAGGAGCTGATGCAGTAATGATTGGTTCATTGTTTGCTGGAACTGATGAAACACCAGGAAAATTGATTATGAAGAATGGTAAAAAATTTAAGAGCTTTAGAGGAATGGGTTCAGTAGGTGCAATGAATAAAGGATCTGCAGACAGATATTTTCAAAAAAAACAAAAGGATGCTTCAAAATATGTTCCAGAAGGTGTTGAAGGGTTTGTTAAATATAAAGGTAAAGTTGCAGATGTATTGTATAAACTTGTGGGTGGACTTAAATCATCAATGGGTTATTTAGGAGCTAAACAAATAAAGAATTTAAGAGACAAACCTAGATTTGTTAAGATTACAAAAGCAGGATTTTATGAAAGTATGGTTCACAATGTTGATCAAATTAAAGATGATAGGAAATATTAATGTCAAAAATAATTAAAACTTTATTAGCGACGTTTACTTTAGCAATATTAGCTAATTTTTCTTATGCAGATGACAACTATTATGATCAAGCATTAAAAAAATTTGATAAAAAAAATTATGATGAAGCAAAATTTTTATTAGAGAGAAATATTGTATTCAATCCAAAAGATGCAAAATCTTATTTATATTTGGCTAAGATATTTAAAGAAAAAGAAAATAAGAAAGAAGAAGAAAAAAATCTCAATACGACACTACTTTTAGACCCAAGTAACGAAGATGCTACTCTTAGATTAATGGATATTGCAGTAGAAAATTCTAACTATTCAGAAGTAAAAGAGCTTTCAGAAAAATTTATAAAAATTTGTAAAAGTTTATGCAAAGAAAATGAAAGAATTTTAGAGTCTCTAAAAGACTTAGAGCCGAAAAATGACTCTTAATCAAAACTTAGAAAAAATTATTATTATTGATTTCGGATCACAATTTACACAATTAATAGCAAGAAGAATAAGAGAAGCCAATGTTTTTTGTGAAATAGTTAGTCATAAAAAAGTTTCAATAAATCAATTAAACAAAAATGTAAGAGGACTCGTATTGTCTGGCGGTCCATTAAATGTATATCAAAATGATAAGTTTTCATTTGATAAAAATATATTAAAGAAAAATTTACCAGTCCTCGGGATTTGTTTTGGGCATCAAATTTTATCAAAAAGCTTAGGAGGTAGAGTTAAGCAATCAAAAAATAGAGAATTTGGTTTAGCAAATTTAATAAAAAATTCTAAAAGTAAACTTTTAGATGGTTTTTTTGATAAGCAAAATAGATCTAGAGTTTGGATGAGTCATGCAGACCAAGTAACAAAAATTCCAAAATCATTTAAAATTATTGCTAAAAGTCAAAACTCAAAATTTGCAGCTGTTGAAGATAGTAATAATAATTTTTTTGGTGTTCAGTTTCATCCTGAGGTTACTCATACTCAAAATGGGAAAAAACTTATAAACAACTTTTTATTTAAAATTTGTAAAATTAAAAGAAATTGGAGTTCAAAAGATCAAAAATTAAGACTAATTAAAGAAATCAGAGATCAAGTTGGTAACGAAAAAGTTATTTGTGCATTATCAGGAGGCGTAGATAGTAGTGTGGTTGCACAATTATTAAATAAAGCCATTGGAAAAAAATTACATTGCATTTTTGTAAATACAGGACTTTTGAGAAAAAATGAAGAAACTCAAGTTGTCAAAACATTTAAAAGAAAACTTAAAATGAATTTAACATATGTTAATGCAGAAAGAGAATTTTTAGGAAAGTTAAAAAATGTGACAGACCCTGAAAAAAAAAGAAAAATTATAGGAAATTTATTTATAAAAATATTTGAGAGGTATTCTAAAAAGATAAAAAATGTAAAATTTTTAGCTCAAGGAACTTTGTATCCAGACTTAATCGAAAGCAAATCTGTTACAGGTAGCCAAACCTCAAAAATAAAATCACATCATAATGTTGGAGGACTTCCAAAAAAAATGAAACTTAAATTAGTTGAGCCTTTAAAATTTTTGTTCAAAGATGAAGTGAGAAAATTAGGTTTAGAGCTTAAACTTAGTAAAGAAATAATATCTAGACATCCATTTCCGGGTCCAGGTTTAGCTATAAGAATGCCAGGAAACATTACACCGGAGAAAATTAAAATTCTAAAAGAAGCAGATGAAATCTTTATTAACGGTTTAAGAAGACACAATCTTTATGATAAAATCTGGCAAGCTTACGCAGCATTATTGCCAGTAAAAACTGTTGGAGTTATGGGTGATAATAGAACTTATGAATATTTATGTCTTTTAAGAGCAATTACTTCACAAGATGGGATGACAGCAGATTATTATGATTTTAAGAAATCTTTTATTCAAGAAATATCTAACAAAATAGTAAATAGTATTAGAGGAATAAACAGAGTTGTTTACGATGTAACATCTAAACCACCAAGCACTATTGAACTAGAATAAAAAACTAATATAAAATTATATTATGAAATATTTACATACAATGATCAGAGTTTCTAATATTGATGAAACTTTAAAATTTTTTTGTGAAGGTTTGGGTTTAAGAGAAATCAAAAGAATGGAAAATGAAAAAGGAAGATTTACTTTAGTTTTTTTGGCAGCTCCGAATGATGAAAATGCACAAATAGAATTAACTTATAATTGGGATGGAGATAACTTAGGAGAAGGGTCAAGAAATTTTGGTCATCTAGCATATAGGGTTAAGAATATTTATGAAACTTGTCAAAGACTTATGGATATGGGTTATGTAATAAATAGACCTCCAAGAGATGGTCACATGGCTTTTGTAAGATCGCCAGATAAAATTTCAATCGAAATTCTTCAAGAGGGATATCTAGAACCTAAAGAACCATGGTTATCAATGCAAAACACCGGCACGTGGTAAATTAAATTATTTTCTAATTATTATCTATGTGGTTAGAAAAATTTAACAAAGAGAAGAAGGAGAAGATAAAAAGATTAACGTTTAATTTTGCTGACATTAAGAAAGGCCAAAAAATGTTAGTTTCTTCACCCAAGTCAATTTCTAACTATATTAAAAAAATTCCAACTGGTAAAAAAAGAACATTAATACAAATGCGAGATGCACTAGCTAAAAGAGCAAAAGCTGACAAAACCTGTCCTGTATCTACAGGTATTTTTCTAAGAATTGCAGTGGAAGCCTCTATTGAGGAACAAAAACAACAAAAATTAAAAAAACCCAGACTACCATTTTGGAGAATTATAGATGAAAATATGCCAATATTTAAAAAGCTATCTATTTCAAAGTCAATGTTAAATAAATATAAACGAAGTGAATTTAATGAAAAAAATTAAAAATTTAATAATAAAAAAAAATAAAACTAAGATTGTCTGTTTAACAGCTTATTCAAAAAATATTGCCAAAGAAATAGATAACTTTGTAGATGTAATTTTAGTTGGAGATTCTCTTGGATCAGTTCTTTATGATTTTGATACAACAAGAACAGTAACTTTAGAAATGATGATAAATCATTCAAAGAGCGTAAGAAAAGGTATCACTAGAAGTTTAATGGTAGTTGATATGCCTTACAATACTTACAGAAATAAATCTGAAGCATTAAAAAACTGTAAAAAAGTAATGAAAGAAACAAAATGTGATGCAGTTAAGCTAGAAGGTGGGAATAAAAAGATAGTTGAAATTATTAAACACCTAATCAAAAATAATATACCTGTAATGGGTCATCTTGGTCTATTACCGCAAAATGAAAAAGGTAAATTCAAATTTAAAGGTAAATCTTCTAAAGAAAAAATAAGATTACTTAATGAAGCAAAAGTTTTAGAGAGAACAGGTGTTTTTGCAATTGTTTTAGAATGTGTTGAAAAAAAATTATCAAAAGAAATTACAGATCAAATTAAAATTATAACAATTGGTATAGGTGCTTCTCAACATTGTGATGGGCAAATTTTAGTAACAGATGATTTAATTGGATTAACAAATTCAAAAATAAAGTTTGTAAAGGAATTTGGAAATGTGAGAAAAACCATTAGAGATGCTGTTAAAAAATACAAAACAGAAGTCAAATCACTAAAATATCCTTCTAAGAAATATTTGTATTAAAAAAATCTTTCAAAGTTTTCGTTAACTGAAAGAATTTCAAGATCAATCATTCCACCTATCAATAATTGCAAAGCTACTATTAATATTACAAAAAGACCCAAGTAACCAATCCATTTATATTTTTTAATCTGTTCAGCAAAAAATCTTGCAAGTGTTCCAACAAAAACAACAGATAAAAATAATCCAAAAATTAATAGATTGATATTATTTTTAGCGACACCAACAATTCCAATTACATTATCAAAACTTAAAGTAATATCTGCAAATAGAACCTTATATACACTCTGAACATAAGATGGTTCCTTAGATGCTTTGGTAGGTGATTTTATTCTCTTTGTACTAAATAAATCTGTTCTTAAATCATTTACAATCCAAATAAGTAACAATCCACCAAAAATTTTTACTAAAGCAAATCCAAATAAATAAGATGCAAAAAAAGCAAAAATAATACGAAATAATAGGGCACCAAATAAACCCCACATAATTATTTGATAACGATGTTTTGGAGCAAAACTTGCTGCAATTATACCGATTATAATTGCATTATCTGCAGCCATCACCAAATTGATGATAACCATTTGGCTTACGATTATAAGTTGTTCAAACAATGTAAAATTATTTTACAATATTTTAATTTATTTTCAAATTTTAGTATTTAGATTCTTTTTTTCCATCAATTACTGCTTTAAGTTCATCGTATTCTTCACAATTACAGTTTTTTAAAACAGCAAGCCTCTCTTTTGCGAGATCCATTCTATTTGTCGTAACAAATAATTCACCCATATATTCATTAATACCAACGTGAGTAGGATCTAATTCTAAACCTATTGCGTAATATATTTCTGCACTTTTGTAATCACCAATTTTTCTATAAGAAAATCCCAAATAGTTAAATACGTCTGGGTTTGAAGGAATAAGTTTATTTGTTTCTAACAATTTTTCTATAGCGATCTTATAATGTTTTTCAGCTTTTTCATTCTTGTTCTTTTTTTCTAACTTTTTGGCTTTTTCAATATTTTTTAATGCAACTCTATACTCATCACCATATTTATTCTTATTTACTTTTTTTTTTGTATCCCCAGACGAACCAGCAGCGAATGAATATGTTGCAGTTAGAAGTATTAAAGACAAAGTTAAAAAAAGTTTTTTCATTTAATAAATTTCTCCATTTTGTTTAAAGGTTTTAAGTTAAGTTTATTTTCTATCAAGTTATCTCTTATTGATTTAGCTGTTGCAAGAGAGCTAGCATTATCTCCATGTATGCATACAGAGTCGATTTCACAAGATATCTGTTTTCCACTGTGACAATTAATAGCCTGATTTTTAACCATGTTTAATACGTGTTTTTTTGCTTGTTCTGGATCAATTATCAGAGCATGAGGTTTTTTTCTAGAAACTAAATTTCCATCATCTTCATAATTTCTATCTGCAAATATTTCACAAGCTATTTTCATATTAAGTTTTTTTGCAGCAATTTCCATTTTTGATCCTGTAGGAACCAAATAAATCAAATCTTTATTTATTTCATATATCACTTTAGCTAAAATAGTTGCGAGCTCTATATCCTCACATGCCATGTTATTTAAAGCGCCATGAGGTTTCATATGTGTCACACTTTCATTATTTTCTTGAGCTATTTTTTGAAGAATTTCATATTGATCTATAATTAATTTTCTAATTTCATTCTCTGATAAGTTAATTCGCTCTCTACCAAAATTGTCTGGATCATTAAATGATGGATGTGCACCAATACTAACACCTTTATTTTTAGAGATTTTAATAACCTCTCTCATAGTATCTTCATCACCTGCATGATATCCACAAGCCACATTTGCTGAGTTTACTATTTCTAATAAAGCTGGATCATTTTCATTAGAATGATGTTTGGACTTTTCTCCTAAATCACAATTTATATTAATTTCCATAACTGATATAATTTATAACATTAAATGATTAAAAATATATTAAATCTTGGAGACTCCGCTGTATATTGTGATTTTGGTCCTGATGTAAATAAAGAAACCAACCGTAAAGTAATTAATTATTTTAAATTTTTAAAAGAAAAAAATATTGATGGAGTTTTAAACTTAACACCATCCTATAATAAATTGATAATTACTTTTGACTTAAACATAACTAATTTCCAGAAACTAAAAGATTTAATAAAATCAATTAAGATTGATCAATCAAAGAATTCAGAAGGGAAAAAATTAGAAGTTCCAATATGCTGTGATGAAGAATTTTCTTTAGATATTAAAAGATTAGAAAAGAAATTAAACTTAGATAGTCAAAAAATCTTACAACGAATATTTGAAAAAGAATATTTCTGTTACATGACAGGATTTATAGCTGGTATGCCTTTTTTTGGAGATTTAGATATTGATATGAGATGTAATAGGTTAGAGACCCCAAGATTAAAAGTTCCAAAAGGATCAATTGGTATTACTGAACAGTTTGCAAATATTTACACAGAGGAAAGTCCAGGTGGATGGAATATTATAGGTAAAACACCATTAGAAGTTTTCGATCGAAATAATCAGGAAAATCCAGCTTTAATTAATCCAGGTGATGTAATTCAATTTAAATTAATAACTAAAAAAGATTTTGATAACTATAAATGACTTTTAAAATTTTAAGACCAGGCACTCACACTACTATACAAGATGACGGTAGAAATGGATTTTATCACTTAGGCATTACTGTTAGTGGTGCTATAGATAAAAAAAATTTTAAGTTAGCTAATATAATCTTAAATAATAATATTAATGAACCATCTTTGGAGTTCGCTCTACAAGGTCCATTGTTAGAATTTGATGGATTAAAGTCATCCATTTGTATTACGGGAGAAGTGAATTTTGTTATCATAAGAAATAATAGAGATATTGAAGAGGGATATTGTTATAAAATTTATAATCTTAACAAAGGAGACAAAATTGATATTAAATCGACAATTAATTCCCTTTATGGTTACCTTGCTATTAAAGAGGGTTTTGATTTTACTGATATTTGGAAAAGCTGTTCAATAAATACTAAAGCCAAAATTGGACCTAATGAAGGAATGAAATTTGATACAAATCAAATAATTCCCACAAAAAATAATTTTGCTGAAATTAAGATTAGACAATTAAGATATAAAAATGAAAGATCTACAGAGATAAGAGTTATTAAAGGAACAAATTTTGATTACTTTTCTAAAGAAGCTCAAAGAAATTTTTTTTATAAAAAATTTAAAATTACAAATATGGTCGATCGTATGGGTATTAGACTTGAGAGCAATAAGTTAGAAAATATTGTTAGTTCAAATATTAAATCAGAAGGACTTATAAAAGGTGTAATTCAAGTTCCAGGTGATGGAAATCCTATAATCATGTTAGCTGATCATGGTACAATTGGTGGATATCCTAAGATTGCAACAGTTATATCTGCAGATTTAGATAATTTATCACAACTGAAGCCAAACACTGAAATTTCATTTAAAGAAGTAAGTCTTGAAGAAGCTGAAAATTTATTTATGAGTTACACAAAAGAAATCAATAAATACTCAAAAATACTCAATGAATATAATTAAAAAACTTCCTGGGCCTTTATTAGTTTTCATGGGAGCCTGCAGTTTAAGTTTTGGAGGTTTAATTGTTAAATCATTTGAGGGAGCTACTTTGTGGCAAATATTGTTTTGGAGAACTGTATTTTTTTTACTTATTATAAGTGTTTATCTTTTGATTACTTACAGATCTAAATTTTTAAAATCTTTTTACGTCTCTGGAATACCAGGTTTTTTTGGTGGGTTTATTTTATCTTTTGGTTTTTGCGGATATGTGTTTGCCATGTACAACACTACAGTTGCTAATGCTAATTTCATAATTCAAACGCAAACAATTTTTCTTGCAATTTTTGGATATTTTTTTCTCAAAGAAAAAATTTCGGCAATAACACTAGTATCAATTGTTTTGGCAATTTCAGGAATTTTATTAATGGTTGGAGGATCTTTATCACCTGGCCAAATGACAGGTAATATTGCAGCTTTTTTAATGCCAATTTCTTTTGCTGTCTTGATATTAGTTGTAAGAAAGTATCCTAACGTAGACATGGTTCCCTCACAGTTTATTGCAGGAATGTTTGCTTTAATCATTGGATATCTAATGTCAGGAAAAATATTAATATCTGGTCATGATATATTTTTAGGTTTTTTAGCCGGTTCTCTTCAATTAGGTTTAGGATTTATTTTTATTACAATTGGTGCACAACGAACACCATCAGCAATGGTTGGAATAATAATGTTAACTGAGGCAGTTTTAGGACCATTATGGGCTTGGATATTTATTAATGAACAACCACCAATGATTGTTTTATTTGGTGGATCAATTGTTATCTTCGCAGTTCTATTACAATTTTATCATTTATTTTCAGTTGAAAAAAAACAACTTAATACCAATTGACTTTTATTTCATAATAAGTGATTATAGATCAACGGGAGAGACTACTTAATTTGTAGCGCCGAAGGAGCAACTGCCCAGGAATCTCTCAGGCAAAAGGACCGTTATGTATTAACTCTGGAAAGAGATTAAATTCTCGCCGAAGGAGCAAAACTCTCAGGCAAATATACAGATGGGTAAAAGAGTTAATATGACAAAAAGTAAAACTGCATTATTTAATCTTCACCAGACAAACAAAGCAAAATTTGTTGAATTTGCAGGATATGAAATGCCTATTCAATATGGAAAAGGAATAGTTGAAGAACATAAAATCACAAGGTCTACTGCTGGAATATTTGACGTTTCACACATGGGTCAACTATTTATTTATGGTGATTATAAATTAACAGAAGATTTGGAAAAAATTTTTCCATTAAACTTGAAAGAATTAAAAGTTTTCAAGTCAAAGTATAGTTTCCTTATGAATGATAAGGCAGGAATACACGATGATTTGATAATTACAAAATTAGAAGAAGGTTATTTAATAATTTTAAATGCAGCATGTAAAGATGATGACTTCAAAATAATTAAAGAATTATTAGGAAAAAATTATAAATATGAATTAAAAGATGATAGGTCGCTAGTTGCTATACAAGGGCCTAGTGCTGTTCAAATTCTCAACGATATAGTTCCAGAGGTAAATAAATTAAATTTTATGTCTGGGGGTTGGTTTAATTATTTAGAAAATAAAATTTTTGTCACTAGATCTGGATATACTGGTGAGGACGGTTTTGAAATATCAATTCCAAATAGTTTTGCAGAAAAGTTTACAAAAAATTTAATGAGTAAAGGTGCTGAATTAATTGGTTTAGGAGCGAGAGATACTTTGAGATTAGAAGCAGGTCTATGTTTGTATGGACATGAATTAAATACAAATCTTACACCTATAGAAGCTAATCTTAACTGGGCTATCTCAAAATCAAGATTGGATGACATGAATTTTATTGGCTCAGCAATGATAAAAGAACAGTTATCTCAGGGGACAAAACAACTGAGAGTTGGAATACAGCCTGAAGGAAGAATTATAGCTAGAGAAAAAACAAAGATTTTTAATGATAAAGATCAAATTATTGGTGAAATTACGAGTGGAACATTTGGACCCAGTGTTAATGGACCAATAGCTATGGGATATATAGATAGTGAATATTCAAATAAAAATTCTAAAATTTTTCTTGAGATTAGAGGAAAAAAACACCCAGCAAATATCTGTGGATTACCATTTTATAAAAAAAGCTATGTGAAAGGAGCAGCCTAATGAGTGAAGTAAAATTTTCTAAAGAACATGAATGGATTAAAATAGAAGGGGATACAGCTACGATTGGAATTACAAAACATGCTACAGAAATGTTGGGAGATATTGTGTTCGCTGAGCTACCAGATAAAGGATCAAATGTTGAAAAAGATGGAACCGCAGGCGTAGTTGAGTCTACAAAAGCTGCTAGCGATGTATATACCCCAGTTAGTGGAGAAGTGGTTGATACTAATCAAGCTATTGTAGATGATCCTGCAAAGATTAACGAGGATCCAGAAGGTGCAGCGTGGTTTTTTAAATTAAAATTAAAAGATCCTTCAGAAATGGACTCTTTAATGAGCAAAGATGAGTATGAAAAATTTGCAAAGGAGAATTCATAATTATGTTACATAACTCTCAAAAAGATTTCTTAAAAAGACATATTGGACCTTCTATAGAAGAACAAGCTAAGATGCTTGAAGAACTAAATTATAAATCCTTAGAAGATTTAATTAAAAATACTGTTCCAGAAAAAATCCAATTGAAAGATGGTTTAAATATTGGAGAGTCAAATTCAGAGTATGAAGCTTTGAGAAAATTAAAAGCAATTTCTAAAAAAAATCAAATTTATTCAAATTTTATTGGTATGGGTTATTATGGAACTTATACTCCATATGTTATTTTAAGAAATATTCTTGAGAACCCAGGATGGTACACCTCTTATACACCTTATCAGCCAGAAGTAGCTCAGGGAAGATTGGAAATGTTATTAAACTTTCAACAAATGATTGTTGATTTCACCGGCATGGACATAGCAAATGCATCTTTGCTTGATGAAGGAACAGCAGCTGCTGAGGCAATGGGATTAAGTCATAGATTAAATAAAAAAGATAGTAATTTAGTTTTTGTTTCAGAAAATTGTCATCCACAAACAATTGATGTAATTCAGACAAGAGCAGAGCCAATGGGATTAAAAGTTCTTGTTGGTGATGAAGATAAAATTTTAGGTCAATTAAAGGAAGATTTAGTTTGTGGAATTCTTCAATACCCTGGAACTTTAGGAGATATCAAAGATCCAAGTGAAGCTATCAGCAAAATTCATAAGAAAAATGGTAAAGCCGTACTAGTTTGTGATTTATTAGCTTTAGCATTACTTAAAAATCCAAGAGAATTAGGTGCAGATATTGCTGTTGGAAGTTCACAAAGGTTTGGAATCCCAATGGGTTATGGTGGACCACATGCAGCTTTTTTTGCAACTAAAGATGAATTTAAAAGATCTATGCCAGGAAGAATTATTGGTGTTTCTGTGGATAGACATGGAAATAAAGCTTACAGATTGTCTTTACAAACTAGAGAACAACACATCAGAAGAGACAAAGCGACAAGTAACATTTGTACTGCTCAGGCTCTGTTAGCAATTGTTTCAGCAGCATACGCTATTTACCACGGTCCAGAAGGTATTAGAACTATTGCTGAAAGAGTTTCTCAATTAGCTAAAAATTTTGCAGACAAGTTAAAGCAATCTGGATATGAAATTTATTCAGATCATTTCTTTGATACAGTTACAATTGTCACTAAAGATAAAACTGATCAAATATATAAAAATGCTCTTGATCAAAAGGTAAACATAAGAAGGGTAAATTCTGAAATGTTAGCAGTTTCTTTTGATGAAAAGAAAAATGTTTATAGAGCTAATCAATTATTAAAAATTTTCAATGCAGCTGAATCTATCAAAAAAGAAGATCCAACAGCAAGTTTACCTAATTTACCAAAAAATTTATTAAGAACTTCAAAATACTTAGAACACCCAGTTTTTAACTCGTATCACTCTGAAACTGAGATGCTTAGATATTTAAAAAAATTAGAAGATAAAGATATAGCTCTTAACAGAACTATGATTGCACTTGGTTCTTGTACTATGAAATTAAATGCTACTGCAGAAATGATACCAATTTCATGGAGAGAATTAGCAGAACCCCATCCTTTTGTCCCCATTGAACAAATGGAGGGATACAGAGCATTATTCACTGATCTTAAAAATTGGTTAAGATCAATTACTGGTTTTTCTGGAGTTTCACTTCAACCAAACGCAGGAGCTCAAGGAGAATATGCGGGATTAATGGTAATTAGAAAATATCATTTAGATAGAGGAGAAGAAAACAGAAATATATGTTTAATACCAAGCTCAGCACATGGAACAAATCCTGCAAGCGCACAAATGGTAGGAATGAAAGTTGTAGTTGTTGATTGCGATAAAGAGGGAAATGTTGATTTTGAAGATTTAAAGAAAAAAGCAGAACTTCATTCGGAAAACCTTGGAGCATTAATGGTCACATACCCATCTACTCATGGTGTATTTGAAGAAAAAATTATAGACATATGTGAGTTGATACACAAACATGGTGGTCAAGTTTACATGGATGGTGCAAATTTAAATGCACTTGTTGGAATAGCAAGACCAGGAAATTTTGGTCCGGATGTTTGTCATATAAATTTACACAAAACATTCTGCATCCCCCACGGTGGAGGAGGACCAGGCATGGGACCAATTGCATGCAAAAGACATTTACAAGTTTATCTACCTAATCATCCAGTTGTTAAAGATTGTGGACCAGCAACAGGCATAGGTGCTGTTTCTGCAGCCCCATGGGGAAGCTCAAGTATTTTATCAATCTCTTGGATGTATATAAAGATGATGGGTTCTGAAGGTCTGAAATATGCTACTGAAGTAGCTATTCTTAATGCAAATTATATTGCTAATAGACTAAAAGATCATTTTCCAATTTTATATAAAGGAGCTAATGGCAATGTAGCTCATGAGTGTATTATTGATATCAGAAATATTAAATCAGAGACTGGCATAACAGAGGAAGATATTGCTAAAAGATTGATCGATTATGGTTTTCACGCGCCAACAATGTCTTGGCCAGTCGCGGGAACTATGATGATTGAACCAACAGAAAGTGAGAGTTTATCTGAGCTTGATAGATTTTGTGATACTTTAATAAATATCAAATCTGAAATAGATATGATTAAGTCAGGTGAATTTGACAAACTAGATAATCCTATTAAGAATGCTCCTCATACAGACATGGAACTTGCTTCAGATGAATGGAGTCATAAATATTCAAGAGAACAAGCTGCATATCCTGCTAAGTTTTTAAAAACAAATAAATTTTGGCCACCTGTCGCAAGAGTGGACAATGTTTATGGAGATAAAAATATCTTTTGTACTTGTCCAAGTATGGATGAGTTTAAAGAAGATGCAGCATAATCATTAATGAAAATAGCTGTAGTTGGTTCTGGCATATCAGGCTTAAGTGCAGCTTATTATTTATCAAAAAAACATCATGTTGATCTTTTTGAAAAAGAAGATCATTTTGGTGGCCATTCTTATACAGTTGATCTAATTTTTGATGAAAAGAAAGTCTCTATAGATATTGGTTTTATTGTATTTAATTTTCAAACTTATCCGAATTTAATTAATTTTTTTAAAGAAAATGATGTTCAGATTGAAAAAAGTGACATGTCTTTCTCTGTATCAGTAGAAAACACAAATTTTGAATATTGCGGAAAAGGTTTAAATGGAATTTTTTCCAATAGATCTAATTTATTTAATCTAAATTTTTTAAAAATGTTTTTTGATATAATTAAATTTTATAAAAATAGTGAAAAAATTAATGTTAAAGATCAGAAATTAACTCTAGGAGAATATTTAACAAATAACGAACTATCAAAAACTTTTATCAATTATCATATTATCCCAATGGTATCTGCAATCTGGTCCATGCCTCCATATGAAGCAAGTAAGATGCCTATAACATTCTTTTTAAAATTTTTTCAAAATCATGGACTATTTAAAATAAAAAATAGACCTCAATGGTATACAGTTACAAATAGAAGTAGAACCTATGTCAATAAAGTAATTTCAAAGATAAGTGGTGAATATTTTAAAAATTACAAAATAAGAAAAATTATACGAAAATCAAAAGGTTTGGATTTATACTATGGGGGAGAAAGTGAATATTTTAATTATGATAAGGTTATAATAGCAACTCACGCTGATGAAGCATTAAAATTGATTGATGATCCCACAAGTGATGAAACAAAAATTTTATCAAATTTTAGCTACAAGGAAAATATTGCATATATTCATACAGACAAAATAGCGATGCCAAAAAATAAAAAAGCATGGTCTTCATGGAACTCATCAATTAATGATAAAAATTTAGATAAAAACTCTATAACTTATTGGTTAAATCTTTTGCAAAATCTTAAATGTGATCAGGACATTTTTTTAACACTTAATCCTTATTTTGAGATTGATGAGAGCAAAATACTTAAAAAAGTTAAATTTACTCATCCTTATTACGATCAACAAGCATTAGATGCTCAATTTGAATTATCTAGTTTACAAAATAAAAAAGATTTACTTTTTTGTGGCAGTTATTTTGGTTACGGTTTTCATGAAGATGGAATAAAATCATCTATTGAAATGCTAAAATACCTAAATGACTAATTCGTGTATATATAATGGAAAAGTAATTCATAAACGTTTTAAACCTAAAGAACATTATTTTAAGTATAGTGTTTTCTCGCTTCTAATAGATTTATCTGAATTAAAAAAAATTGATCAGGAGATCAGCTTTTTTTCTTTAAACAAATTTAATTTAATTAGTTTTCATGAAAAGGATCATGGTGAACGGGATGGATCCTCTCTTAAAGAATGGGTTAAAAAAAATTTAGAGCAAAATAGAATAGAAACTGTAAATATAAAAATTAAGCTGCTTTGTTACCCTAGAATATTTGGTTATGTATTTAATCCACTAAGTATCTTTTTTGTTTACAATCATAATGATAAATTAGTATCTATTTTATATGAGGTAAAAAATACATTCAATGAACAACACACTTATGTTTTTAGAGTAGATGATGAGAATAAATTAATTCAAAATAATTGTTCAAAAAAATTTCATGTTTCACCTTTTATAGAAATGAATTGTAAATATTTTTTTAGGATTCTTTCACCTGATGAGAAACTTTCTGTAATTATTGATCAATATGATCAAGAAGGTAAAATTTTATTTGCATCTCAAGATGGAAAACGAGCAGAGCTCAACAGTAGTCAATTGTTCAAGTCATATTTAAAACACCCTCTAATGACAATAAAGATAATATCAGCAATCCATTTTGAAGCATTTAAATTATGGATGAAAGGAATTAAAATTATAAAAAAAAAAATAAAAATAAAAAACAATATAACAGTAGAAAATTAATGTTTTTGAATAAGACAGCAGATAAATTAGTTTTTAATTTTTTAAGAACGATTAAAAATGGATACCTTGAATTTACCACTTGTGAAGGTGAATTGTTAAAGTTTGGTAATACAGATCATTCTTTAAAAGCAAATATTAAGATTAAAAATCCAAATTTTAATTATAATTTAATAAGAGGTGGAAGCATTGGTTTTGCTGAAAGTTATATGAGAGGTGAATTTGAAACAGATAATCTTTCAGATTTAATTGAATTAACAGCTAGAAATATTCAAGTTATATATAAATTTTCAGGTTTGCTTGATCTACCTATAATAAATTTTTTTAAAAATAAAATAATTAAAAACACAAAAAATCGAAGTAAAGAAAATATCGCAAAACATTATGATCTAGGAAATGATTTTTTTTCTTTGTGGCTTGATGATACTTTAACTTACTCAAGCGCAATCTTTGAAGATACTTCAAAAAATTTAAGTGTTGCTCAAAACAATAAATATCAAAAACTAATAGATCTTATTAATCCTAGTTCTGGAGATAAAGTGTTAGAGATTGGATGTGGTTGGGGTGGTTTTGCAGAATACCTAGGTAAGAAATATGATGTGAAATTAGATTGTATTACTATTTCAAAAAAACAATTCGAATATGCAAAAGAGAGAATTTATAAATGTGGTTTGAATGAAAAAGTAAATATAGAAATTAAAGATTATCGAGATCTTCATGGAAAGTATAATTCAATTGCCTCAATTGAAATGATAGAAGCAGTTGGACAAAATTATCTAGAAAGTTATTTTAAAACAATAAAACATAACTTATCCAGTGGGGGAAAAGCTGCCATTCAAGCAATAACGATTGATGATAGTTTGTTTGATAGATACAAAAATAAACAAGATTTTATTCAAAAATATATTTTTCCAGGTGGATTTCTTCCTAACAAAAATAGTATTAATAAATACGTTTCAGATAATGACTTAACAATCAATTCATATATTTCTTATGCAGACCATTATGCAGAAACTTTGGCAATCTGGAGAAAAGAATTTTTAAGAAAGTGGGATATTATTAAAAATCAAGGATTTGATCTGACGTTTAAAAGAATGTGGGAATTTTATCTATCTTATTGTGAAGCCGGATTTAAATCCAAAAATATTGATTTAATTCAATTTTCAATGCAGAATAAATAGCAGTGAATAATATGAAAATAATTAAATCTATATCGTTGATAATTTTGGCATTCTTAATTACAAGTTGTTCAAATAATAGTGGAATGAAACCAGAAGATTTTAAAAATAAAGAGCCTAGATTAATTATTGAAGAATACCTAACAGGAAATGTGAAAGCCTGGGGTGTTTTGCAAAATAGATCAGGAAAAGTAACAAGACAATTCTCTGCTGATTTAGATGGCACATGGGATGGAAAACAATTAATTTTAAAAGAAAAATTTAATTGGGATGATGGTGAAGTTCAAAACCGTGAGTGGACAATTACTAAAATAGATGATCATAATTATGAAGGTACAGCAGGAGATGTTGTTGGAAAAGCAATAGGGTATTCTTATGGACCTGCATTTAAATTTGAATATGTTTTGTTAGTTCCTGTTAAGGGAAAAGAATTAAAAATTACATTCGATGATTGGATTTTCAAGCAGGATGAAAGAGTTGCTATCAACAGAGCAACAATGACAAAGTTTGGATTTAAGGTAGCTGAGCTTACTGTTGTATTTGTAAAAGATTAATTACTTTTTTTGATGCTTAGTCATCTTTCCTACTAATTTAAAATAAAGTTTACTTGGAAGAAAACTAAAGAACTTTAAAGTTAATGTAAGTGCTTTAGGAAAATGTATTTCAAAAACATTTTTATTAATTAAACCATCATAAATTTGATCAGCAGCAAATTCAGATGTTTTTAAAAATGGCATTTTAAAATCATTTTTATCTGTCATAGGTGTTTTGATAAAACCGGGAGAAACTAAACAAACTCGTACGTTATATCTTTTAAAATCAAAATATAAACTTTCTGCTAAATTATTTAGTGCTGATTTTGATGGTCCATAGCCTGTTGAATTAGGTAATCCTCTATAACCAGCAATAGATGAAACTATAGTTATTGTACCTTTTTTTCTTTCTCTATAATATTGCTCAACCGCTTTAATAGAATTTACTGTTCCAAAAAAATTTACTTTGAAAACATCTTCCATTTGCTCAACATCAATTTCTTTTTCTTTTTTTGGGTTCCATGTGCCAGTAGAAAAAAAACATATATCAATATTTTCAAACTTAGTTTTTATTTGATTAAAAACTTCTATACATTTTGTTTTATCTGTTACGTCTAAAGGAAATGAAAAGATATTTTCATAATTTTTTGAAAGCTCATCTAAAAGCTCAACTCTTCTTGCAGATATAGCAACATTCCAATTTTTTTCTGCAAATTTAATTGCTAAAGCTTTCCCAATTCCTGTACTGCCTCCGGTTATCCAAATAGTTTTTTTATTCATGATATAAAGTTGTATAATACTAATATGTTAAAAAATAAATTATTAACATTTATTTTATTTTTAATTGTTACTTTTTCAGCGTCATTTATTGGTGGAATTGTATCAATATATTACAAGGATCCTTGGTATTCTCTTTTAACAAAACCATCATTTAATCCTCCAGATTGGATTTTTGCACCAGTTTGGACAACACTCTATCTAATGATGACATTTTCAATTTGGATTTTTTGGCATAGTAAAAGAAAAGAAATACAAACGGTTTATATTTATTTTATTCACATAGTTGTGAATACAACTTGGACTATAGTATTTTTTCTTTTGCACAATTTAGTTCTGGCTGCAGTTATATTAGCCTTATTAATTATCATGATCATTGTAATGATTTGTAGATTTAAAAGTGTCAATTTGATCAGTGTATATTTAATGATTCCATATTTACTTTGGTGCTTATATGCCTTAATTCTTAATGTAAGCTTAATTAATTTGAATTAAAAATGGATGATGTAGTAATAGTTGGTGGTGGAATAATTGGAGCAGCTACTGCTTATTTTTTATCAAAAGAAGGTAGAAAAGTTAAAGTAATAGAAAGAGACCCAACTTATAAAACAGCATCTTTCCCTTTGTCCCTAGGAGGTTTTAGAAGACAATTTTTTCAAAAAGAAAATATTTTATTAGGTAAGTTTGCTAGAGATTTTGTTTTTCAAATACCAGAACTATTAAAAACTGAAAAGAATCCTAATCCAACAGCAAGTATGGTTACAAATGGATATTTACTAATGTTTGGAAAAGAGCACGCAGAAGAACAGTACAAAGCTTTAGAAAATCATAAAGCGTGCGATGCAGGCACTAAAAATATTGAAGGATCAGATTTATCTAATTATTTTCCATATATGGTTAATGATGATATTGAAACCGCAACCTTCACAGATAATAAAAGCGAAGGTTGGATAGATCCTTTTTTGTTCCACAGCGCCTTAAAGAGTAAAGCAATTGAATTGGGAGCTGAATTTATTAAGGGAGATGTTAAATCTCTTTCAGAAATAAAGGCTAAAACTATAGTTTCCGCTGCTGGCTGTTGGACCAAAGAATTACTTGAGGATATACCTGTTGAACCACAAAAACATACTGTCTTTAGAGTTAAATGCCCTAAGCATATTCCAGAAATGCCTTTGTGTGGGGATTTAACAACAGGAGTTTATTGGAGACCTGAAGGAAAAGAATATTTAGCGGGATCGCCAAAATCAGTTTTTGATGCAGATGATTTAGAACCAGCATGGGATGATTTTGAAGAATATGTTTGGCCAGCTCTAGCAAAAAGAATGCCAGCTTTTGAAGAATTAAAATTGACTGGTGGATGGGCAGGTTATTATGATTGCAATAGATTGGATAACAATGCTGTCGTAGGGAAACACCCAAAGTTTGATAATGTTTATCTTGCTACAGGTTTTACTGGTAGAGGATTAATGCAAGCTCCTGGTATTGGAAGAGCATTAACAGAATTAATAACTACAGGCGCATACCAATCCATTGATATAAGCAATATGGCTGTTGAAAGAGTTTTAGGTAAAGAAGCAAGACACGAACCTTACGTACTATAAATTTAAGTTCCACAAAACGTTCTATAATTTTTATTTTCTGGTCCAGGATTAATGAATTCTAAACCTTGATCATTAATTTCGTATGGTTGTTCAATAACATTTAATAGTTTCCTTAGAAGTTCTAATTTACCTTCGTTTGCCTTCTCTAAAGCTTTCTCGACATGATAATTTCTTGGAATAAATATAGGATTATTTTTTCTCATTAGTTCAAGCTGATTATCATTTGGAGATACATTAGCTTTTAATCTTTTTAACCATTTTTTTTTCCATTTTGTAAATTCATCCTGCATATAACTTTCATTTTCATCAATTTTAATTTTCATTAAATGACAAAAGGTATTTGTAAAATCTAATTTTTGTATCTCCATAACATTATATAATTCATTAATAAGATCTGTGTCTGAACTCTCTTCACCAAACATACCTAGTTTATCTCTCATCATGTTTAACCACTTTCTTTGATATTTATTTTCAAATTTATCAATAACTTCAGTTGCTAACTCTATGGCTTTATTTTCATTTTCATCAATTAATGGAAGCAAACACTCAGCAAATCTTGTAATATTCCATTTTGTAATTTTTGGTTGGTTTGAAAAAGAGTATCTTCCAAATTGATCTATTGAACTAAATACTGTGTTGGAATTATATGTATCCATAAAAGCACAAGGTCCAAAATCAATACTTTCACCAGATACTGACATATTATCAGTATTCATTACCCCATGAATAAATCCTACTCTCATCCAATTGATTACTAAATTTATTTGTTTCTCCATTAGTACTTTTAAAAGTTCTAACGCTTTATTTTTTTCATTTTTAATATTTGGATAGTGTCTATCAATTACATAGTCTACAAGAATTTCTAACTCATCTTTTTTTTGTCTGGCAGCAATATATTGAAAAGTTCCAACTCTTATATGGCTTGATGCAATTCTAGTAAGAATGGCTCCTTTCAAAACTTCCTCTCGAAAAACTTCTTCTCCAGTTTTTACCACCGCAAGACTTCTCGTAGTAGGAATATCTAAGAAGTGTAAAGCTTCACTTATAATATATTCTCTTAACATTGGTCCAAGAGCAGCTCTACCATCACCACTTCTTGAAAAAGAAGTTTTGCCTGAACCTTTGAATTGAATATCAAATCTTTCATTAGATTTAGAAATATGTTCTCCGATTAATACAGCTCGTCCATCACCTAACATTGTAAAATGACCAAATTGATGACCAGCATAAGCTTGAGCTATTGAATTGCTACCTTTGGGTAAATCGTTGCCTGAAAGAGTATGAGAAATTTCATTTTTATTTAAATCTGAAAAATCTAAACTTAAGTTTTTAGCTAAATTCTCATTAAGCAGTATTAACTCTGGTTTTTTTACAGGAACAGGATCTATTTCCTCTCTAAATGATTTAGGTAGTTTGTAGTAAGAATTATCAAAATGCCATCCAATGGTCATTTTAATCTAAACAACTTCAGCTTGGTTATCTTTCGGTTTTACTTCTGTTTTAAATTGATTTGAAATTTTTTGAACTTCTACTGAAGAAACCTTATATTCTGCACACATAGTTTCTTCATCCTTACCATGACCAGTAACCATATTAACCATGTGTTCTGGGAAATGGAAAGTCGTGAAAACAATACCTTCTTTAACTTTATCTGTAACTTCAACTTTTAGAGCAACTTCTCCTCTTCCAGAATACAATCTTCCAATATCACCAGTATTTAAATCTCTTCTTTCAGCATCTTTCGGATGTATTAAAAGAACATCTTTATCAACGATATTAATATTACTTGTTCTTCTTGTCATTGTTGCAGCATTATAATGCTGTAAAACTCTACTTGTTGTCAGAATTAATGGATAATCTTTTTGATTAGCTTCAATTTCACTAGATTCTTTCCAATCAAAGTTTTTCAATCTACCTTTACCTAATTTAAATGTTTCTTGGTGAAGGATTTGCGTATCGGTTCCATCTTCTTGTACAGGCCATTGTAAGCCTAATTTACCCAATCTTTCTCTAGTTACACCTTTGAAGAAAGGAACCACATCTGCTATTTCAGAAAGAACTTGATCAGCATCATAAGTTGGTTGATCATAACCAAGTTTTTGCATCATTTCAGTTACTATTAAACCATCTGGTTTTGTACCAGGTAGAGGAGGTACAGCTCTGTTTACTCTTTGTATTCTTCTCTCAGTGTTTGTAAATGTTCCGTCTTTTTCTAAAAAAGTTGTGCCTGGTAAAACTACAGTTGCAAGTTTTGCTGTTTCACTCATAAATATTTCTTGAACAACTAATAGCTCTAAAGAATTCATTGCTTCTATTACATGTGCACTGTTTGGGTCTGTTTGCACTATATCTTCTCCTATAATCCAAACTGCTTTTAAATCTTTTTTAATTGCTGCCTCAAACATTTGTGGAATTTTCAATCCAGCTTTAGTTGGATGAACAGCACCATATTTTTCTGTATAAAATTTTTGATTATCTTTATCAGCAACTTCAAAATAACCCGCACCTTGATGAGGTTGGCAACCCATGTCAGCTGCACCTTGAACATTGTTTTGACCTCTTAAAGGATTTACACCAACTCCTTTTCTTCCAATGTTACCAGTGATCATTGCAAGATCAGCAATTAACATTACAGTTTTAGAACCTTGTTCGTGCTCAGTAACACCTAAGCCGTGGAACTCCATAGAGTTTCTCGCAGTAGCATATGCTATTGCAGCCTCTTTAACTAATTGTTTATCAACACCTGCTACTTTTGCTAATTGATCAACATCTTGTCTTTCAATTTCTTTTAAGAATTTGTCAAAACCTTCTGTTCTATCTCTTACAAAATCTTCATTATAAAGTTTTGATTTAACGATAAAGTGCAACATCATATTTAAAACAGCAACATTTGTTCCTGGTCTTAATTTGATATGGTAGTCAGCGAGTTTTGCTAACTCTGTGGTAACAGGATCTAAAACAATAAGTTTTTTACCTTTCATTACTTGTTGTTTAATTTTAGCTCCAGTAACTGGATGAGCATTCGTTGGGTTTGCTCCAATCACTAAAAATAAATCAGCATAAAAAATGTCTTCAGTAGAATTAGTTGCCGCTCCAGTACCAAAAGTTTGTTGCATTCCCCAAGCTGTTGGTGAGTGACAAATTCTTGCACAACAATCAACACTGTTTGTACCAATCGCTGCTCTAATCATTTTTTGGAAAACATAGTTTTCTTCATTTGTACATCTTGCAGACGAAATACCAGCTACTGCGTCTGGGCCATCTTTTTTTACTATTCTATCTAATTCTTTTTTAATAAAGTCATATGCTTCATCCCAAGAAGCTTCTTCAAATTTTCCATTTCTTTTAATAAGTGGAGATTTTAACCTATCTGGGTGATCATAAAACCCAAATGCATATCTACCTTTTATACATGTATGACCTGCATTAACTTCAGTTTGTTTAGGTGTATCTATTGCAACAACTTTATCATCTTTAATTGATGCTTCTAGGTTACAACCAACACCACAGTATGAGCAAGTAGTTCTTACTTTTTTGTCTACAGCAGCCGATTTAGATTGAAAGACATCTGAAATTGCATCAGTTGGGCATGTGTGAGCACAAGCACCACATGATACACAAGAAGAGTCACCAAATAACATGTCATTATCAGTAGTAATTCTTGACTCAAAACCTCTGCCACTCATTGTTAAAACAAAAGATCCTTGAATTTCATCACAGGCTCTTACGCATCTTCCACAATTAATACAGTTGTCTAAATTCATTCTCATATAGTCATGAGAAGTGTCTCTAGGAGTGCCTTTGTGTTGTTTAGGATTATTGTATCTATGATCACTTATACCAAGGTCATTAGCCACAGTTTGTAATTCACAATTATTATTAACTTCACAGGTATTACATTCCATAGGGTGATCTGTAAGCACTAATTCTACAATGTTTTTTCTTAAACTTGTTAATGCTTCATTGCTTGTAAAAATATGTTGATTTTCAGCTACAGGAGTATGACATGAAGCAACTATTCTAGTTGGGCCATCTTTTTCTAATGCTACTTCAACTGAACAAACTCTACATGCACCGTATGGAGCTAAATTAGGATCATCGCATAATGTTGGAACTTTTTTTTCACCAACATAACTTTTTACAAACTTTAATATAGATGTATGGTTTGGACCAATTTCGTATGGTTTCCCATCTATATATGCAATTTTTCTTTTCTCTGAACTCATTAGTTGTCTTTAACTATATCATCTTTTAGCTCATCGCCAAAATATTTTAAAATATTCATTATCGGAGTGGGGATTGCTCCACATAAAGCACATAAACATCCCTTCTGCATAGTAACCAACAATTCATTCAATAATTTCAAAGGTATCTTTGCAGTCTTTTTCTTTGCTTGGTCAAACATTTCTTTACCTCTATAAGAACCAAGTCTACCCGGAAAACATTTTCCACAAGACTCCTCTGCAGAAAATTCAAATAGATGGTGAATATATTCTGCCATAGAAAAATCTTTAGGAATACTTACTACACTTGCATGTCCAAGCATAAAACCTGCTGAAGTAAATTCTTGGAAATCTAAGTTTAATTCATCAATTTTTGATAAAGGCACCACACCACCTAAAGGACCACCAATTTGAAAAGCTTTAATTTCTTCTTTGTAACCACCACCAATTTCTTCAAATACTTTTTTCATTGGCGTACCCATATCTATTTCATAAACCCCAGGATTATTAAAAAAACTATCTAGACATACAAGTTTTGTTCCAGCAGATTTTTTGTTTCCAATTGATGAAAATTTTTCTGAACCATTTAATAAAATTCCAGTTGCGGCAGCTAAAGTTTCAACATTGTTAACTACAGTTGGTTTTTTGTATAATCCCTCTGTAACTGGAAATGGCGGTCTTACATCAACTTCAGCTCTTCTACCTTCTATTGATGCAATCAATGCAGTTTCTTCACCACAAATATAAGCTCCCTGACCAATGCAAATATTTAAATCAAAGTTAAAATTAGTTCCAAGAATATTTTCACCTAATAAATTGTTGCTCTTTAATTCATTAATACAACCATTTATAGCTTCAATAGATTTTGGATATTCACCTCTAATATATAAAACTCCCTCATCACTGCCAATAACATATCCACAAATGATCATACCGAACAAAACTTTTAAAGGTTGATCTTCTAATAAATATCTATCTGAAAACGCACCAGAATCTCCTTCATCGGCATTACAAACTACATATTTTTTTTCTGAATTTGCTTTGCTGCAGAAATCCCATTTCATTCCAGTAGGAAAACCAGCGCCACCTCTACCTGTAAGATTAGAATCTAGTAATGATTTAATAATTGTTTTTTTATCAGTACTTAAAAATTTTGATAAATTTTCTTTTACTTGATCTATAGTTGATAGTTTATCATCCATTAAAAAACTTGTAGTAGCGTAGCTTTTAGAATGAAATTTTTCTTGCTTGATATTTTCGCCTTTTAAAATTTGATCAATTTTTTCTATGTCTTTTCCGGCATAATTCTCACCATCATAATGAAACGCATTGTTTTCATAACAGTGGCCAAGACAAAACATTTCTCCGACTTTATCTTCACCTAATTTTTCTTGTAGTTTCTTTTTTAATGGTTCTTGTGTACCTGAACACATACAAGCACTTCCATTACAAACAAATGCTTTTTTTTCTCTATGTGAAGGCCTTAAAAATTCATAAAAACTTTCTGCACCATGAATTGTTGATACACCCATGTTGTATTGTTTTGCAATTTCCTGACTATTTTGTGAGTTATGATTTAAAGTATTTTCTGAAATTTTTTTGAATAGATTGTCCTTAAGACCAATTCTTCCAGATAAATTACTTATATTTTTTGACATAATCTTCGCTAATTTATTTCTACTCTTTGTGAGTTACTATAAATATTAAAACTATCTTGTTTTACAAAACCGACCAAGGTCATGTCAAACCTATTTGCCAAATCTATAGCAAGACTTGTTGGCGCACCAACACCGATCATTAAACCTATATTGTTAATCAATGCTTTTTGGACTAACTCAAAATTAAGTCTTCCTGAACATGTGATAAATTGGTCATTTTCTTTAAGTAACTTCTTTTGAAGAGTTTCACCAATTAATTTATCTAAAGCATTATGACGACCAACATCTTCTTTAACAGCTATCAAATTTCCATCATTAGAAAATAATCCACTAGCATGTATTCCACCCGTGATTGAGAACTGAGTTTGATTCTCTTTCAAAATTTCAGGAGATTTAATAATAATATTTTTGTTTATTTTTTTGTTTGGGTATTTGGGTTTATCTTTTTTTAAAGTTTCAAGAGCATCAAGCGAAGTCTTTCCACACACGCCACAAGAAGAGTTCATCAGAAAGTTTCTTTTAACTTGAGAAATATTAACATTATCTGAATTATTTAATGTTATTAAGATTTTATTCTTAAAATCATATTGGCCATTATTTTCTCCATAGCTCTCAATTTTTTCTATCCAATTTATATCTGTTATAATTTGTTCATTATATAAAAATCCAACAGATAAATTTTCATCATCACCAGGAGTTCTCATTGTGATGGACAGATTTTCTTTTTTCCAATCTTTTCCATCTTTATACTTTAGATTTATTTCGAGTGGTTCTTCAATTGATATGTAATCTTCAACATTATCAAGTTTATTATTTTTATATTTTGAAATTTTGTATTTAGAGTTCATTTTTTTAGAGGATAATTTTTCTTTAAAATATAGTTGTTAAGAATTACTCCAAATAAAAGAATAATGATTGTTCCAGTAATTATTGGACTGAATAAATAATCAAAAGATGCACTTCCAATTATTACCATTATTGGATTACCCCCAGCAGGAGGGTGAACAACATCTAAAATAATCATTAAAAAAATTCCAAAACCTACAGCAACAGGAATTATTAAAAAAATGGGTAGTTGAATAAAGTTAACAAAAACTACCCCAACAAGTGCTGTAAGCAGATGGCCAAAAAAAATATTTTTAGGTTGTGCAAATGGACTTTCAGGAAAACCATAAAGTAACACCATTGAAGACCCAAAAGAAGCAGCAAGAAATAAACCTAATTCGGTTTTATAAGTTATCAAAGTCAAAACACCAATTGTGAAAGCCGAAAAAATTCCCGCTAAACTTGCTTTGATTAATTTATCTCTTTTAATATCAATCATCTAGTATCTAAAGCTTTTAAAACAGTTCTTATAGGAAGAAGCAAACATTCTTTTCTTGCAATATTTTTCTTGTTCAAAATTTCTAAAAAATCTTTCCATTTTTTTTGAATTCCTAAAGAATTGTTTTCAAATAATTTTTCACAATTTATTAAAAAATCTTTTATTTCATCTATCTCTTTATTTTTAATTTTTCTGGATAAAAGACTTACTGAAGCCTGACAGTACACACACGATTTACATTGATATCCGATATCTTTAATTTTATCATTTTTAACAACAAGGCTTATTTCCATTTCATCACCACATAATGGATTTTTATTTTTAGATTTATGAGTAAATCCATCTATAATTTTATTATTTTCAGTGTTAGCTGCAATTTCTAATATTCTTAAGTCCATTAAATTTTTGTATAAATTTTTAAATATTTTATATTTTAATTATGGAACATAACAAGATTTTAGGTGTTGTGCTAGCTGGCGGAAAGTCTTCAAGATTTGGAGCTGATAAATCAGAAGCAATTTTAGGTAATAAAAATTTGATTAGTCATATATTAGATAAAATAATATTTAAATTTGATAAAATTTTGGTTGTTGCAAATCATAAGATTAAGTTTAATGAAAATGAAAAAATTAATTTAATATCTGATTATCACAAAGATTTAGGTCCTTTAGGTGGAATTTATTCTGCTATGAAATGGATCAAAGATAATAATAAACCTTACGATTGGATAATAAGCTTACCAACAGATACACCTTTTTTTGAGACTGAAATATTAGATGAATTTTTTGAAAAAACTAACGAGAAAGAAAAAAAACTTTTTTTTATGAAATCAAACAATAAGAGACATAACATTTTTGGCTTATGGTCTTTAGATTTATATAAAAATTTAGAAAAAGATTTACTTGAAAACAATGAGAGAAAAGTTGAAACTTGGGCAAATAAAACAGGTGTTGAAACAATAAATATAAATTTTGAAGGTCGAGATCCTTTTTTTAATATTAATACCGCAGAAGATTTAGAAAAAGCTAAGAAATATATTTGAATATGAAAAGCTATAACCAAGCAAAAAAAATATTAATTAATGCAAAATTAAAAATTAAAGATGAAATTATTAATATTGATTCTTCATTAAATAGAATTGTTTCAGAAAATATTTTGTCTAAAGTTAACTATCCAGCAGGAGATAATGCAGCCTTCGATGGATTTGTGATAAGAGCTCAAGATACAAAAAAACTAAGTAAAAAAAATCCTAAACACTTCAAAATATTAGGCTCATTAGCTGCTGGTGACAAACCTAAATTTAGATATAAAAAATTGAGTGCTGTTGAAGTTATGACGGGAGCATTAATACCAAAAGGTTTTGATACTATCATTCCAATTGAAAAAATTAGATTCGATAAAAATAAAAAGAATATTCTTTTAAATGAAAAATTAATTAAATATTCACATATTAGATTTGCAGGATCAGATTTTAGAATAAAAGATATAATTCTTAAAAAAGGTACTCAAATAAATTCAAACCATATTTTAGCATTAAAAACTCTTGGCATACAAAAATTAAAAGTTAAAAAAATTCCCAGTATTATTTTTTTTTCTACAGGAAACGAAATATCCGAAAAAACAGATATACCAAATTGGAAAGTTAGAAATTCAAATAGTTATTACGTTAAATCATTAGCAAAAAAATTTTCATTTAATTTTATTGATGGGGGCATTTTAAGAGATGAAGAAGAGAAATTATTTAAAAACAAACTAAATAAATTGATCAAATCTGATATAGCTTTGATAATTACTTCTGGAGCAGTATCAGCAGGAAAATATGATTTTATTCCAAATGTTGTTAAATCTTTGCCATTACAATCTTATCTTAAAAGTGTAGCTATTAGGCCTGGCAAACCTTTTATGTTTGCAAAAATTAAAAATAAATCAAAAGCTATATTTGGTTTACCTGGAAACCCTATGTCATCTGCAGCTTGTTTTAGATTTTTTGTCTATCCGTATTTATGTCATTCTTTACAAACAAATGAAGAAAAACCATTGAAGGCAGTTTTAAAAAATAACTTTTATAAAAAGAAAGAATTTACGAGATTTATCAAATGTAAATTAAGCACAAATCAAAAAGGTGTACAAGAAGTTGAAGTTCTTAAAGGTCAAGAATCATTTAGAATTAAATCTTTTGTAAATGCAAATTCGTGGGGAAGTTTTCCTTCAGGTAAATCTAAATTTAAAAAAGGTGATATTATAGATTGCTTTCCAGCAAATTTTTCGAATAAAAATTTTTATTAACAAGATAGATTTTTGTTGTAGTTCAATTCTTTTCCAATTAAAAATTTAATCATGATAGAACTAAAAAATGAAAAAGTAGCTGTCCCAGTAGTTCTATTTGCAGGATTAATCTGGTCGTTTGGTCCGTTAGTTGTTAGATACATGAACGACCCGCATTTAGTGCCTTGGCAATATATTTTCGGAAGAGGCCTCACTATATTTATCGTCTTAAATTTATATTTATTTTTTGAAGAGGGAAAAAATTTTTATAAAAATTATTATAAAATTGGTTATTCAGGTGTAGTGGGTGGAACAGGCCTAGGAATTGCAATGATCTCATTTATATATTCAATTACAAATACGAGTGCGGCTGTAACTTTATTATGTTTAGCAGCAATGCCTTTTTTTACTGCTCTATTAGGTTTTTTATTTTTAAGAGAGAGAATTTCTCTTAATGTTTGGGTAGCAATAATTATAGCAACAGTTGGTATAGTAATAATTGCTCTTGGAAATACGGCTAAAGCCTCATTAATAGGGTTAATATTTGGAATAACTTCATCGATAGGTTTTTCAGTGTTTTCAGTATCATTAAGATGGCGAAAAGAAACTCCTAAATTTACAACAGTAGCTTTTGCTGGTTTTTTCTGTTTTATAACAGCAACTATATTTATCTTGAGTGGTGACAACCAATCATTTTTTTCAACTAGTTATAACGGCACTTTGTTTTCTCTTCATGGTGTACTTGTTTGTATGGGTTTAATATTATATTCGATAGGTTCTAAAGCAATTCCTGCTGCTGAACTTACCCTTTTATCTTTGACAGAGGTAATTGGTGGAATTTTTTGGGTATGGCTACCATGGTTTGGAATAAATGAAATTCCATCTACGAATACAGTGATTGGTGGATTTTTCTTATTTATTTCTATTACTTATTATAGTTTAATAATGAGAACAAATAGACGTTTCATAGGACTAAATTAATCAAAAATATATATTTATGGAAAGACCAGATTTTTTTGAATTAAAGAATGGAGATAAAGTTAAATTACCTTTCTCTGATAAAGAATACCAAAACAGAGTAACTAGTTTAAGAAAAGCAATGGATGAAAATAAGATGGATATGGCGATCTTAACATCGATGCATAACGTGGCATATTATACAGGTTTTATCTATTGTTCTTTCGGAAGACCATATGGATGTGTTGTAACTCAAAATAAAATTGTAACTATATCTGCAAATATTGATGCAAGTCAGCCATGGAGAAGATCTCATTGTGATAATGTAATTTATACAGATTGGAAAAGAGATAATTTTTTAAGAGCAATAGTTTCTATTATCGGAAGAGATGACCCACCAAAAACTATTGGAATAGAAAATGATCACGTAACTTTAGATTTGAAAGACAAACTAAATTCAATTTTTACTTTTTCTAATTTCAAAGATATATCAAATAGCTTGATGAAACTAAGAATGATCAAATCAGATGAAGAAATTGAAATTATCAAAAATGGAGCAAGAATTGCAGATCTTGGTGCAGAAGAGATAGCAAAACATATTAAACCAGGCCAATCAGAGATTGAAATTGCTATTCAAGGTAGAGATAGAATGGAACGAGAGATTGTCACAACTTATCCAGGAGCAGAGTATATGGATACTTGGGTTTGGTTTCAGTCTGGAATAAATACAGACGGAGCTCACAATCCAAAAACAAATAGAAAATTGCAATCAGGAGACATTTTATCTCTTAATACATTTCCAATGATTTCGGGGTATTATACTGCTCTTGAAAGAACTTTATTTGTAGATAATGTCGATGATGAGTCTTTAAAAGCTTGGGAGGCAAATGTTAAAGTACATAAGCGTGGGTTAGAATTAATTAAACCAGGCGTAAAGTGTTCAGAAATTTGTGCTGAGTTGAATGAGTTATTCGCAGAGCTTGGTTATCTTCAATATAGAACATTTGGATATGGACATTCATTTGGAATGTTATCTCATTTTTATGGAAGAGAAGCAGGACTTGAATTAAGAGAGGATATTGACACTGTATTAGAAAAAAATATGGTTATCTCTATGGAACCAATGATTATGATACCTGAAGGAAAACCTGGAGCAGGAGGATACAGAGAACATGATATTTTGGTTATAAAAGAAGATGGGGCAGAAAACATAACTAAGTTTCCTTTTGGACCTGAACATAATGTAATTAAAAACTAATGACTAAAAAAATAGTAAATAGTTGGAATGAATGGGATCCATTAAAACATGTTATTGTTGGAAGAGCAGATGGCACATGTATACCAGCTCCTGAACCAGCATTAGATGCAAAAGTACCAGAAGACTCTGATATGAGAGGACAATTTGGTCCAAGAACAAAAGATACTGTAGATAAAGCTAATCAACTTTTAGATGATTTTTCTAATATGCTTAAAAAAAGAGGAATTAAAGTTGATAGACCAACACCAATAGATTTTAATCAAAAAACTTCTACACCTGATTGGGAAACAGAAACTATGTTTGGTTGTATGCCCCCAAGAGACGTGCTTTTAACCGTTGGGAATGAAATACTAGAGGCAACTATGAGTTACAGATGTAGATGGTTTGAGTATTTATGTTACAGACCATTGTTGAAAGAATTTTATAATGCTGATCCTAATATGAGACATGAATCTGCACCAAAACCAAGATTGACTGATGCAGATTATCATAAAGACTATTTATCTGATAAAATTGGTGTTCAAAAAAGATTAGAATGGACTGAAAAAAAATTTTTTGTAACTACAGAAGAAGAGCCGCTCTTTGATGCTGCAGACATACTTAGATTTGGAAAAGATTTAGTTGTTCAACACGGTTTTACAACAAATTTGAAAGGTATTGATTGGATAAAAAGACATTTCAAAGATCACAGAGTTCATGCAGTAAATTTTCCTGGAGATCCTTATCCAATTCACATTGATGCAACATTTACTCCAATTAAAGAAGGATTAATAATTAACAACCCTCAAAGAAGGCTTCCAAAAGAACAAAGAAAATTATTTGAAGATAATGGTTGGGAAATTATTGATGCTGCACAACCTGCTCACAATGAGCCACCACCATTATGTTATTCTTCAGTATGGCTATCTATGAATGTACTTGTTTTAGATCCTAAGACTGTATGTGTAGAAAAAAGTGAAGTATATCAAGCAGAACAACTTGATAAATTGGGTATGGAAGTTGTTCCAGTTGATCTTAGAGATGCCTATGCTTTTGGTGGAGGATTACATTGTTGTACAGCAGATGTTTATAGAGAAGGTGAACTAAAAGACTATTTTCCAAAACAATAAGATGGCAAAAATTAAAACAAAGAGGGAAAGAGTAAAATTTGCCTCTGATAATGTTGCTGGTGCTTGTCCAGAAGTTTTGGATGCAATTTTAAAAGCTAATGATGGTGATAGCACTCCATATGGTAACGATCCTTTATCAATCAAATTACAAGATAAATTTTCAGAAATCTTTGAAAAGGAAGTAATTGTTTTCCCAACTGCTTCTGGAACAGCAGCAAATGCTTTAGCATTATCAACAATGACCCCATCTTATGGAAATATATATTGTCATAGAATGGCGCATATCAACACTGATGAATGTGGAGCCCCTGAGTTTTATACTGGAGGAGGAAAATTAATTCCATTGAATGGAGTAATGGGAAAAATAACAGCTGAAGAATTAGATCAATCGATAGGAGGAAAGGGTATAGTTCATCATACTCAACCTTCTTCTGTAAGTATTACACAAGTATGTGAAACAGGTGAAGTTTATCAATTAGATGAAATCAGAAAAATATCAGAAATTGCACATAAACATAATTTAAATATGCATATGGATGGTGCAAGATTTGCTAATGCACTTGTTTCTTTAGATGTTTCGCCAGCCGAAATGACATGGAAATCAGGGATTGATGTATTATCATTTGGCGCAACTAAAAATGGCTGTTTAGCTGCAGAGGCTATCATTTTTTTTAAAAAAGAATTAGTAGGAGATATTGCTTTTTTGATGAAAAGAGCAGGTCACCTATTATCAAAAATGAGATTTGTTTCTGCACAACTTGATGCCTATGTAACTAACGATGTTTGGTTAAGAAATGCAAAACATGCTAATAAAATGGGAAAAAAACTTAGTGATGGATTAAGTAAACATAACGATATTGAAATATCTTATCCAACTGAGGCAAATGAAGTTTTTGCTAAATTTCCAAGAGAAAAAATAGAACATTTAAATTCAGAGGGCTATAAAATGAATGAGGAAGAGCTAGATGGAAAATCAGTAAGATTAGTTGCTGCTTGGAATACAAAAGATAGTGATGTTGATGAATTACTAAATACAATAAAAGCTAACTAGGATTTTCTTTTAAAAACTCAATATATTTTATTACTTCATCATATTGGTCATCAGGAATATCTTTATAGCTAGCATTGAACTTACTTTTTACACAAATAGCTACATGCGCGTAAGGGTTTCTACCCTTTGGATGATTTGGGTGATCTGGTAATTGTCCCACCAAATAATCGCCAGCTTCCTGTATAATTTTCCAGAGTTTACTTGCATTTTCTTTGTTCATAATAATTTTTAATATATATTCCCATTTTATCATAAATTTAAAATAAAGAACCATGGGATTACATTTTACAAAAGAAGAATTTACAAAAAGAAAAGAAAAAGTTTTAACTAAAATGAATGAGCAAAATATTGATGCTCTTTTAATGTTTAGGCAAGAGTCAATGTATTGGCTAACAGGCTATGACACTTTTGGTTATGTTTTTTTTCAATCATTAATTCTTGATAAAAAAGGAAATATTATTTTATTAACTAGAGCTCCAGATTTAAGACAAGCACAAAATACATCCAATATAGATGATATCAGAATCTGGGTAGATAAAGATGGCTCCAATCCTACAGACGATCTTAAAGTGATTTTAGATGAATTAGATCTTCAAGGAAAAAATTTAGGTGTAGAATATGAAGCTTACGGTTTAACTGGAAGAAATGCTATTAGATTAAACAAATCTTTAGAAAACTATTGCTCAATAGAAGATAAATCAGAATTAATTACAAAACTTAGAGTTATAAAATCGAATGAAGAAATTGAATACGTTAGAAAAGCTGCTTATCTTGCTGATTTAGCATTAGATGAAGTTTGGAAATATGCAAAAGCAGGAGTAAGTGAGTCAAAAATTCTTGCAGAAATGAATAGAGTAATTTTTGATGGTGGTGGAGATTATCCAGCAAATGAATTTATAATTGGCTCAGGTCAAAATGCTTTACTTTGTAGATATCAAGCTGAAAAACAAATTTTAAAACAACAAGATCAATTAACTATTGAATGGGCAGGCACTTACAGACATTACCATTCTGCAATGTTTAGAACTATACCAATAGGAAAACCAGACTCAAAACACCGTAAAATGCATGAAGCATGTGTTGAGACATTAAAAAACTGTGAAAGTAAATTAAAACCTGGAAATAAAATTGGAGAAGTCTTTGATATTCATGCAAAAACTTTTGATGATCTTGGTTTTAGCAAAGCCCGGATGAATGCGTGTGGCTATTCATTAGGAGCAACATTTTCTCCTAATTGGATGGATTGGCCAATGCTCTATACTGGTAATCCATATGAGATTAAAACTGGTAATATTTTTTTTATGCATATGATTTTAATGGACTCAGAAAATGGCTTAGCAATGAATTTAGGCGAAACTTATCTAGTAACTGAAAATGGAAACGAAAGATTAGGTAAACAAAAATTAGATTTAGTTGTTCTTTAATTTTCTGAAGTTTTATCTACATCAAATTTTTCAAGTCCAGTAGATACAGCTGGTTTTAAATTCTCTTTTTCCTCAAGTCGTAGTCTTTGTAATTCTTTTTCCTTTAATTTTTGCTCTCTTCTAATTTCTTCTTGTTCTCTTAATTTTTGCTCCCTGTCAAATTTCTCTTCCCACTCTTTAATCTTAATATATTCAAGCTTTTTCTTTTGCTCCTCTTCTTCCATAAGTGTTTTTAATGCCTTCTCTTTGCGTCTTTTTTCTTTTAATTCTTTTGTGAGTTGTTCTTCCTCTCTAACTTTAAGATCTATATCTCTTCTATTTTGTTCTTCTTCTCTTAACTTGAGCTCTTTTTCTTTTAATCTTAAATCTTTATCAAGCATTCCAAGATCTTCATCTTTCTTAATCAATCTTTTGCCCTCAATTTTTTGTTGTTCCTCTTTGAATTTAAGATCTTTTTCTTTTAATTTTAATTCATCCTCTTTTTGTCTTAGTTTGTTACTTTCTTTTTGAATTTTATCTTCCCAAATTCTTAATTCTTTTTTTTCTTTTAATATTTGATTATTTTCCTCAAGTTTTTTGAGCTTAATCTCTTTAATTTTTTTGATTTCCTGATTTTTTTTGAAATTGGAATAGGCTTTACTTAAAGATGAAGTGGTTATAGACGCAAACTTTTTTAAACCAGTATCTGAATTTCTTTTAGACTTAGTTTTTGTTTTTATTATTTTTTTCTTTTTTTTTAATGCCATAAATTTCCAGTAGATAATTTGAACAGACAAACTAAGATTTTTCAACTATATGTTTTAGAAAATTTAAAAAAAAATGTTAATTTTGAGTACAACCAAAAATTGTTTTTTAAATTATAATTATGGGAAAAGTTTTAAAATTAGGAATAACCAAAGATAATAATAAGGAAATTGAGGAAGTCAGCTCAATTGAAGTGTTGGCAAATAAAGGTGTTGTAGGAGATAGACACTTTGACGAATATAATGACCCATATAATCAATTAACATTAATTGAAGCAGAAAATATTGATTATTATAATACTAAATATGGCCTTAGTATTTCTTATAAAGATTTTAGAAGAAATATAGTGACAAAAGGCATTCAACTAAATGATCTCATTGGTAAAAAATTAAAAATTGGTGATGTTGAAGTTGAGGGTGTTGATTTATGTAGACCATGTAGGCACTTAACAGAAGTTCTAAATCAACCAAATGTGCTTAAAGAATTTTTAAGAGGAGGGGGACTGAGGTGCCAGATATTGAGTTCTTCTAAAATTAAAATCAATGATGAAATAAAAATATTAGACTAATTATTTATCTTCACTTGTTGTTTTATCTAAATTTATAAAGACATTCATTTGTTTTAATCTACGTTCTAAACTACTCCTAAACTCATCAAATGATCTAGTAGGTTCAGGAATTGGTTGAGTCTGAGGATTTAATTCCATACCTAAAGGAGTAATTGACTCAGGCATCGGTGTAAATTGTGAGTCAGGGTTTTCTGTTGTTTCTCTCACTCTCATTCTGTGAATTCCAAATGCTCCAATTAAACAATGAAAAATTGCTAAAAATATCCAAAATCCATTAAGTCCAACAATGTTCATAAATATTGAACATAGTAAAGGACCAGTCATAGCGCCCATCCCAAAAACAAATTGAAGACCTGCTCCAGCGACCACAAATTTTTCTTTTGGTATATAATCATTTGTATGTGCAAGTATTATTGCAAACATTGGCAAACTTACAAAAGAGAATAAGATTAGAAATAAATAGAACCAAGTTTTTGAAGTAGAAAGTCCATCTGGCAAGTACATTTGACCTGATGCAAATATTGTACAAATTGCAAATATACCTGCTGCAAAAGTTGAGTAGACAATAACTCTTCTTCTGTCAAAAATATCTGAAAGTTTTCCTATTGGCCATTGAGATATAGCTCCTGAGATTGCTAATAAAAAAGTTGCAATTGAAATTTCCAATATAGTGAAATTCATTGAGGTTGCATAAACAGCCAAAAGAGAAAATAAAGCTGATTGTATAATGCCATATAATAGAGCACTAACCATTCCCAATGGAGAAGTATTATAAAGTTCTTTTAATTTCATTGGTAATATTCTTTTAAAACTAGGAGCCTTCCTTTTTGTCATTAAAATTGGAATTAGTGCAACTGACATTAATAATGAAATTAATATGAAAGGTTCGAAATTTTCAGGAGCACTGAAATTAAGAAAAAACATTCCAAAACCCATAGAACCATATAAGATAATCATATAAATTGATAGAACACTCCCTCTATTTTTATTTGATGATCTATCGTTCAACCAACTTTCTGCAATTGTATAAATAGATGCCATACTTAATCCTGTTATCACTCTAAATAAAAACCAGGTTACCGGATTAATAATAATAGAATGAGCAAGGATCGCGACAGAAGCAAAAGAAGCAAAAGCTGCAAAAGATCTTATATGACCAACTCTTGATATGATCGTAGTTATATATTTTGCACCTAAAAAGTATCCCACGAAATAACCAGACATCATAAAACCAGTTGAAGTTAGACTAAAATCTTCTTGAACCGCTCTAACTCCAAGCAAAGAACCTTGAAAGCCATAAGCTAACATAATTAATGACATGCCTAAGAATAATGCCCACGAATTTTGTAAAATTTTAAACATAAATCAGCAATTAATTGAGAATTATAATCTAATCAAGTCTTTTGTGTGACAAGCTAAGATTTTTTTAGTTTCAAAAAAGAGTGAATGGCTATGGTAATTATTATTATCAAACCACCTTGGATTGTCTCGATACTTGGTTGTTCTTTGATTATCATCCATACCCATAAAGGACCAATTATAGTTTCTAAAAGGAAAAATAGATTTACTTCTTCAGCAGGAATAAATCTTGGGGCGATTGTTACTAAAACAAAGGGTACCGCAACACACATTAAGCACATTAAGGGAACTATAATAAGATCTCTTTCAGCTAACACATAACTTTCAACAAAAAATATTGCAAATATAGCAACAAACATTTTGCCAACCACAGCAGCTGGAACTAAATTCTTCTTTTTAGCTGATCTTATTGTTACAGCTCCTACAGCCAAACCTAAAGCGGTAATTAAACCTAAGATATCACCAAAAATATTACCTAACTTAAGAGAGTCGTAAAATATATAGACTGCAGCCAAAAAAGTTATTCCAATTGCTATCCAAGTTTTTTTATCAGGCGGTTCTTTTAAATAAATAGCACCTAATATTGCAGATAACATCGGCGCCATTGCAATCATAACAAGCGTATTTGCAACATTAGTGTTTTGAATAGATACAACAAAAGTTATGTTGGTAACAGAAAATGTAAGAATATAAATTATACCATGATAACCACTATTAAATAACATGGAGAAAAAATTTAGTTTATAGATTAAGAGCATTCCAATAAATACTGTTATAAAAGGGATCATGCCTCGATAAAAAACTAAGCTCCATGTATCTATACTAGCTAATCTTATAAATAATGAGTCTGGAGTAATAAACATAACAGCAACAAAAGCTAATAGGGAACCTTTTTGTTGATCTGTTAAATTTTTCATGCCTTTAAACCTTTCCAAAATACTTTTGCTAAATTAATATTTGATAAATCAAAAAACGTTTTTAAACCAGTTGGTGATGTAACATTAATATCTCCATTAAGTTTTTGATCTATAAAATCAATCCCAGAAAAATAGATATTTTCTTTTTTTAAATCCTTTGCAATCAAATTTGAAATTTTAAGTTCTTTTTTTGTAAGGCCTACATTTAAAGGCACAGCTCCTTTGCTCAAATTGCTTAAAAAAGAACCTTTTTTTGGAATTCTTGATATAGCACCTGCAACTTTACCATCAATAATAAAAACCCTCTTATCTCCATCTTTAATTTTAGATAGAAATTTTTGGCACATGATATGATCATGTTTTTTAATAAATTTATTTATTATTTTTTGATCAAATTTATTTAAAAGCAATATGTCATTGCCACTAAAACTATGAATAGGTTTAATAATTACATTTTTGTTAATTTTAAAAAATTTTTTTATTTCATCTATATTTTGTGAAAAAATTGTATTAGGCATAAATTTTTTATATTTCGCTGAGTACAGTTTTTCAGAAACATTTCTAATTGAAGTAGGGTCATTGATAATTCTAACTTTTTTTTTTATTTGATCTAAAATGTAAGTCGTTGAAATATATTCAAGATTAAAAGGTGGATCTTGTCTAATTAAAATAAATTTACAAGTTTCTAGGTTTAGTTTTTGTTTTTTTATAATTTTAAAAAAATTTTTTGATTTGTAATTGAATTTAATAAAACATCCTTTTGCAATTATTTTTGAATTGACAATTGATAAGTCTCTTGGTTCATAATAAAAAATTTTATATTTATTCTGTATCTCATTAGCTAAAAAAATACTGGTATCTGATTTAGTATTTAATTTTGAAGGGTGATTGCCTTGAATAGCAACAATTTTACTTGTCATATAGTGTTTCTAAATTTTCATCTGAAAATTTATTAATCATATGATGTGCGTTAGTCATTTTATTTTCAACTATTTGATTTAAATGATTTAAATATAAAGTTTCATTTTTATTATTTTTATTCAAAATATCTCTTTTTTCTAAACCTTTATTAGAAATATCTAATAATGTTTTTGCCCAGTATAAAAGATCTTTCCCCATTAATTGCGTATTAAAACCATTTTTAGGTGCCTCAAGATATGCATTAATTATTTTATCTTTATCCCACTTTGAAACCACATCATAAGCTTCATCTAAATTTCCGTAGAGAATACCAATATTGTAAGCTGGCCCAGAACACAAACAATCCCAACCACAGGCATCCATCGATCTCAATTCAATATATTTTTTTAATCTATTTTCTGTAAAAATTGTACTCAGGTGAGTTGTTAAATCTTTTTCTGTTGGAAGACGATTATCAATTTCATTTATTTTTCCATTCATGAAATCCTCAAAAGAATAATTTTTACCTGAAATATAGTTGTTTTGATTTTCAATAAATAAAATGGATGATTTGATAATAAAATCAGCGTACTTCTCAAAATCCATATCTTCAAAAAAAACAGACGGCAAACCACCTCTAGCAGTATTTTGCCATACTTTTGATCTATATGACAAATATCCACTATTTCTTTTTTCTACTATTGATGAGTTTGCAAATAATGCAATTGAAATGGGAACTAGAGAATTTACAACTTTAAATTTTTTAATGAAATCTTTTTCAGAGTCATAATCAATATTTAACTGTGTTCCACAAGTTCGATACATCATATCTAAACTTAATTGACCACCCTCTGGCATATCTTTTGTCATTAACTCATAGCGTTGTTTTGGATTGTTGGGAATTTCATTTAGTTTAGAAATAGGGTCAAAACCTGCACTTACAATTTCTATATCTAATTTTTTCGCAACTTGTTTTAATTCAAATAAATAATCATGAGACTCAGCACAAGCTTCATGAATATTTATTAATTTCGCTCCCGAAAGTTCTATTTGATTACCAGGTTCTAAAGTAATATTTCTCTCTTCTTTATTAAGACCAATTATATTTTCTTTTTCTTTAACAGGTTTCCAGCCAAATTCAGTTAAAGCTGAAAACATTTGTAAAATTTTTTTATAATTTATTCTTTTGTTTGATTTTAAATCAAATAAAAATTTTTCATGTTCAATTCCAATTCTGAAATCTTCAATTTTTTTAATACCTGAATTGAAATAAGCTAAAATTTTATTTTTAGAATCTATCATCTGAACAGATAAATAGTCAGTTATGAGCTTCTTTCAAGCTAAGAATTTTAAATTAATAGGATAGTGTTTTAATTATTTGATGCAGTGCTAAGAAGAGATAATTGAGTAATTTTATTATCTCCTAAATCATCGATTAGTTTAACAGGGTAATCTCCAGTAAAATAATGATCTGTTAATTGTGGATAATTTTCATTTCGGCTATCAAATCCAATTGCTTTGTACATTCCATCTATGGATAAAAATTTTAATGATTTTGCTCCTATGTATTCACAGATTTCATCACTATTTTTATTTGCTGAAAGTAATTCCTTTTTTGTTGGCGTATCAACTCCATAAAAATCTGGATGTTTAATTTCTGGGCAAGCTATTTTTACATGTACTTCTTTAGCACCCGCATCGTAAAGCATCTTAACAATTTTATGAGAGGTAGTACCTCTTACAAGAGAATCGTCAATTAAAATAATTTTCTTATTTTTTATCGTAGTTTGATTAGCGTTTAGTTTAAGCTTTACACCTAAACTTCTAATTTGTTGTGTGGGTTCAATAAAAGTTCTACCCACATAATGATTTCGAATTAGACCTAATTCAAAATTAAGACCAAGATGTTGAGCAAATCCTAGTGCAGCAGCATTACCTGAGTCTGGGACAGGAACAACAATATCAGCATCAATTTCGTTTTCTTTTGCGAGCTCAACACCAAGATTTTTTCTGTGTTCATAAGCAGTCTTACCATTAAGAATACTGTCTGGTCTTGAAAAATAAATGTATTCAAAAACACAAGGTCTAATTTTTTTTGGTGGAAAAGGTTTAATACTTTCGATTTTATTATCCTCAATCAAAACTATTTCGCCATTTTCAACTTCTCTTATAAATTTTGCACCTATAATGTCTAATGCACAAGTTTCTGATGCTAAAACATAACTATTTTTTAATTTTCCAATTACTAAAGGTCTTATTCCATATGGATCTCTAACACCCACTAGTGATTTCTGCGTTAGCATAACCAAAGCATAACCTCCTTGAATTTGAAAAATAGCATCTACAATTTTATCTATTGTTTTTGTTCGCTTAGATCTTGCAATAAGTTGAACAATAGTTTCAGTATCCGATGTTGTGTAAAAAATAGCTCCATCCTCAACTAATTTTCTCCTTAAAGTAATTGAATTTGTCAAATTTCCATTATGGGCAACTCCAATTCCACCTGCGTTGGTATCTGCAAAAAAAGGCTGAATATTTCTTAGAGTGTTGCTGCCTGTTGTGCTATATCTGTTATGCCCAATAGCGTAATTTCCTTTTAGTTTGTTTAAAACCTTTTCTTTATTGAAATTATCTCCAACTAATCCAAATCTTTTTTCAGAATAGTATTTTTCTCCATCAAAACTTACAATCCCACATCCTTCTTGACCTCTATGTTGGAGAGCATGTAATCCTAAAGCAGTTATTGCAGATGCATCTTTAACATTACTAACACCAAATACTCCACACTCCTCATTAAGTTTGGATTTAAAGTTCTTGAATTTTATCTTTTGCATTTTCATATTCATCTTCATCTGGTATTTCTTCTAATAGAATAATGTACCCTTTTTGTATAAATGGAAATGTTATAGATTTTTCTGTATCAATTGGCCAGTGTTTATAATCAAAAAAGCTGTTAATTGCGGAAAAAATAAAAATAAACATTATATAAGTTCTTACAATTCCAAAAAAAAATCCAAATATTTTATCTACTCTACCTAAAACAGATAGCTTAACTGCTTTGCTGATACCTTTATTGATAAGAATTATAATAAATAATAAGATAAAGAAGGTAACAACACTAAACATTATATCTAATGCATACTCATTAGAACTCAAGCCATCCATATATGGTCTTAAAATAGGAAATAAAAATAAAGTTCCAACATAAGATAAAATCCATTTACTTGCAGAAATTAAACTAGACACAAAACCGTTAATATAACATTGAATTACTGAAATAAATAATATTGTAAAATAAACCAAATCTAATGGAGATGATCCGATTAATAACTCTTTAACACTTTCAAGCATTAAGAAATTGAAAATGGTTTAATTTTTAATATCAAAGAAGGCAATAAAGTTAATACTGATATCATTGCTAGCAACATAGCAATCCCAGTAAACACTCCAAAATATATTGTAGGTATAAATTTAGATAAAACTAAAATTGAAAATCCAAAAACAATAGTTATTGATGTATTCAAGATAGCAACACCAACTGTTGAGTGACAGGTTTTTAATGTTTCTTCATAGTTTTGAATTTTAGCATATTCCTCTTTAAATCTGTAAATGTAGTGAATACTGTTATCCACTGCAATTCCAATTGTAATAGCTGCTATTGTTATTGTCATCATATCTAATGGTATCTCTAATAAACCAATTATTCCTAAAATGAAAAATGCAGCTATAAAATTTGGAACTACACCAATTAAAGATAATTTTATATTTCTAAATAAAATTAAAAACATTACAAAAATACCTATCATCACCAAACCAAGAGTAAGAATTTGTGATTTAAATAAACTTTGAAGCAAGTTATTAAATAAAATTAATACACCAGCAAGTTTGAATTCACTTTTATCCAAACCAATCTTATTAATTAGATCATAATTGATTTTATTTATTAAATCATTTCTTCTTAAATCTTTTTGAGAGTCTATTATTCTTAAGTTAATTCTTGCTTCATTGTCTTTAATCGAAATATATGGGTCTATGATTTCAGTTTTAATATTATCTGGAATTTTTGAATACAAAACTCCCATTTCTAATGTACCAAGTGGCTGATTATTATTTAATTGGGTTGCCACATCAATTATTGATGAAAAAGATAAAACTTTACCAATTTCAGGTAATCCATCTAAATAATTATGAACTGATTTTATTTTATCAATTTTATCTTTTGTAAACCAATATTTTTCATCATTAGCATCTTCTTCGTCTCCCCAGTCCTCAAAATCTTCATCATCACTCGTCTCTTTGATATCTTTTTGTGGAAACTTTATAATAACTTCTAATGGAGTAGTGCCACCAAGCTCTTCATCAATTAGCTTCATGCCTTTATAAATTTCAGTATCTTTATCAAAATAATTTATAAAACTATTTTCTACTTCTAATTTACTTATTCCAATAATACTTAAAATAATGACAATAACTGTTACACTAAATATTGAATTTTTATTATTTAAGGAAAGTTTTCCTAAAAATTTTGTAATGTTAGAATCTTTTTCTTCTTTTAATGAAATGTTTTTATTTGGTACAAAACTTAAAAGAGTTGGCAAAAGAGTAAAAGTAATTAAAAATGAAGTAAGCAAACCAAATGTCATCATCCATCCAAAATCTATAATTGGTTTAATTTCACTAAATATTAAAGAGAGAAAAGCACATACAGTTGTTAAAACTGTATAAAGTATAGGCCAAAACATTTTACCAGTTGTTAAAGATAAAATTTCATAACTTGATTTCTCCTCAAACTCTTTTCTTAATTGAAGAAATCTTGTGCTCATATGTATATTCATTGCCATTGTGAGTATCAGCATCAATGCAATAAAATTTGATGATATTACTGTTACCTTCCATCCTAAAAGTCCCAGCAGTCCCATCATAATTAATACTGAAAAGAAACAACTGCTAATTGGAACGATTATCCAAATTATCTTTTTAAAAACAAACCAAAGTGTACCTATAATAAATAGCAACACACCTATACCAAATACTATGATATCGCTTTTGATGAAAGTCATCATATCATCAGCTATCATTGGTATACCACCAAGATATATCTTTCCTATATTCTCATAACTTTTAATAACATCTCTGATTTCAAGAATATTTTGATGATTTTGTTTTTTAATTTTGTCTTTATATTCCTCAATTTCTTCTTTTGATTTATTTTCAATATCCTCAAATTCTTTATTCTTCTTAATATTAACAATTATTCCACTTGTTTTGCCATCAACGCTTATTACAAAATTTCTAAAAACAGGACTTTCAAGTATTTCTTTAAAACCTCTTTCTCGATCTACTTCTTCATCTTTTAAAGTTTTAAATCCTTCTAGTCTTTCCTGCAAAGGTGCATCAGAATTGTTTAATAGAGGGATATCTAAAAGCGTTATTACGCTATGAACCCAATTTAAGCTTTGAATTTTATATTTTAAGCTTAACAAATTATTTATTGAAGCATCTGAAATCATTGGTTCATTAGGAGTATATGTAAGGACTAAAAATTCCTTAGAACCGTATCTATCAGTAATCTCTCTTAAATATTCTAAATCAGGATCACCTTCTATCAAAAGTGTCTCTGAAGAAGCATCAAGCCTAAAATCTTTAGAGTAATAACCAAAACTAATTAAAACTAAAAATAATAATATAAATATAGATTTTGGATTTTTTAAGATTGTATTTTGATAAAACTGAGCAAACATCTTACTCATTTTATATTTTAATTTAGCTAATTTGAGTATCTTTAAATTTGGTATACATTGCCTCAAATTCAAGCATTATATTACCAGTTGGTCCATGTCTTTGTTTTCCAATAATAATTTCAGCAAGATTTGAAACCTCATTCATTTTAGCCTGCCATTCAGCATGTTCAACAGTTGCAGGTCTAGGTTCCTTTCTCTCTAAATAATAAGCTTCTCTATAAACAAACATCACAACATCCGCGTCTTGTTCAATTGATCCAGATTCTCTTAAATCAGCAAGTTGAGGTTTTTTATCGTCCCTTTGTTCAACAGCTCTAGATAATTGAGATAAGGCTACAACAGGAACAGAAAGTTCTTTTGCGATTGCTTTAAGCCCTTGAGTTATTTCTGAAATTTCTTGCACTCTTCCATCTTTGTTATTTATTGATCCTCTCATTAATTGAATGTAATCAACCACGATCATATCTAAACCAAAAAGTCTTTTTATTCTCCGAGCTCTGTTGCTCATTGCTGCAATACTAATTGCAGGTGTTTCATCAATATACAAAGGTAGCTCTGCAATATTTTTTGAAGTTTCAATAAACTTATCAAATTGTTCATCTGATATTCTTCCTCTTCTTATATCATTTGATTTTATCCGAGACTGTTCAGCTAAAATTCTAGTAGAAAGTTGTTCTGATGACATTTCTAATGAAAAAAAAGCAATAGATGATTTTTTTCCACTCTCTTGTAATTTTTGAGCAGCATTAAAAGCTATATTTGTTGCGAGTGCAGTTTTACCCATTGATGGTCTACCTGCAATAATTATTAAATCTGACTGATGCAAACCTCCTAATCTATCATCAAGATCTCTTAACCCAGTTGGTACACCAACTATACCTTCATCATTTTTGTATGCTGCTGAAGCCATTTCAATTGTTTGACGCATAGCTTCATCAAACTTGACCATTGATGTATTAAATGAACCTTTTTCAGCTAAGTCAAAAAGTAATCTCTCAGAATTTTCAATAATGTTTTGACCACTTACATTTAAGTCGTTTATTTTTGCATTATCTATAGTTTGTTCTGAAATTTTAATTAATTCTCTTCTTACAAACATGTCATAAATGATTTTTGAATACTCTAATGCTTGTCTAGAAGAGGTAGAAAATTTAGTTATTTTCACTAAATATTCAGGTACATTTAAATCATCTTTTTCATCTTCAAAATAATTCTTTAATGTAATGGGATTTGCAAGCATCCCTTTGTAAATTAAACTTTCTATTGCAGAAAAAATTTTTTGATGCATTGGATCATAAAAATTGATATTTGAAATTATTGTGTTTATTTCATCAAAGATTTCATTTGAAACTAATATTGATCCAATAACCGCTTGTTCTGCTTCAATATTATTTGGTAATTCTTTAAAATTATCTCTAACTAAGTTTAAATTATTCTCCATAACATAAGATAGCTTCAAACTAAGTTGTATTAAACAAATTTAAAATACTGGGGAAAAAATTGTATAATTATTGAATTGTTTCAGCAGATTCAACAATGACTGTAATTTCCGCATCTACGTCGGTATGTAAAGAAACTTTCACTTTGAATTTACCAATTGATTTAATTTCTTTAACAGGTTGTATTGATGATGGTTTAATTTCTATTTTTAATTCATCATTAATTATTTTAGATATTTCTGTAGGTTTTACTGATCCATAAAGTTCTTTATTTTCAGTGCTAAGTTTTTTAACAATGAATTCTTTGTTATTTATCTTTTCAGCTACTTTTTTGGCCTCAAGCTTCTTCTCGTTATCTTTTTTTGATAAATCTGATTTAATTTTTTCTACTTCAGCAACATTTTCTTTTGATGCATATAAAGCTTTTTTATTTGCGATTAAAAAATTTCGGGCAAAACCTCTTTTAACTTCGATTATTTCTCCAATTGAACCAATTCTTTTTATATTTTCTAAGAGTATAACTTTCATTCTATAATAATGCTAAGTTTCTAGCTCTTTTAATTGATAAAGATAGCTCTCTTTGCTTTTTTTGGCTTACATTAGTTATTCTTGATGGTAAAATTTTACCATTTTCAGAAACATATCTTCTTAAAAGTTTAATATTTTTATAATCTATTTTAGGTGCATCTTTTACTGACAACGGACAAGTTTTCTTAAATTTATATTTATTTGGTTGAAAAATGCTAAGTTTTGAAAAATTGCTTTGTTTACCTTTTTTTCCACTTTGTTTTTTTGGCATATTATTTTTCTACTCTTTTTTCAGTGTTTTGATCTTTATCTTTCTTACTAAAATAATCTGTTTTTAAGTCAAATTCTTTAACTCTTATTGTCAAATATCTCAAAAGTTTCTTGTCAAGAGATTCATTTTTCTCTAGTTCATCAATCATCTTGCCATTACCTTTTATTTTAAAATGAATGTAACTACCTTTTCTGTTTTTTTTAATTAAATAAGATAGATTTATTAATCCCCAGTTCTCAGTTTTTACTATTTCACCATTATTTTTTTCAACAATTTTTGAATATTTCTCTGTTAATTGTTTAATCTCTGTTGGAGATGTATCTTGTCTGGCTATTATTGTGTGTTCGTATAAATTCATATTTAATCTTTAATAAATCGTGACGATATACTATTATAATTATTATTTTACAATAGCTAATTAACTTAAAAACAATAGAATTTATTATGTTTTCTGTCATTTTTCCTGGTCAAGGCTCTCAATCAATTGGTATGGGTAAAGAGATTCACGACAAATATCAATCAGTTAAAGAATTGTTTAAAAAAGCAAACGATATATTAAATTTTAACTTATCAAAGTTGATCTTTGAAGGACCAAAAAATGATTTAGATTTAACAATGAATACTCAACCTGCAATATTTTTAGTCAGTTATTCAATTTTCAATGTAATTAAAAAAGAACACAATATAGATCTTAATAAAGCAAATTTTTTTGCTGGGCACTCTTTGGGTGAATATTCAGCATTAGCCTGTGCTGGGTATCTAAATTTCTCTGATGCTTTAAGAATACTTAGGTTAAGAGGAGAAGCTATGCAGAACTCTGTTCCAAAAGGAGTGGGTGGTATGCTTGCAATTTTAGGAGCTACTACAGAAAATATTGAAAACATAATTAATGAAAATTCAAATAAATTTACAGTACAAATTGCAAACGATAACTCAGATGGACAAATTGTAGTAAGCGGTAAGCTTGATGATTTAAAAAAAATGATCGAAGTATTAAAAACAAATAGTATTAAGAATATTCAATTACCTGTTAGTGCTCCATTTCATTGCGCTTTAATGAATAAAGCTACAGAAGTAATGGAAAAACATATTAATGATCTAAGTTTAAGTAAAGGCTTAAACAATGTTATATCTAATGTAACGGCTAAAAGTGTTTCAGATCCTAATGAAATCAAAAATTTATTAATTAAACAAATTGAAAATAGGGTTAGATGGAGAGAAAGTGTGATTAATATGATTGATCAAAATACAGATCAATTTATTGAAATTGGACCTGGAAAGGTTTTAACTGGTCTTACAAAAAGAGTAAATAAAAACGTTAAATCAATCTCTATTAATACATTAGATGAAGTAGAAAACTTAAAGGTTTAAAATGCAGTTAAATAAAAAAAATATAATTGTTACTGGTGCTTCAGGAGGAATTGGAAATGCTATTGTTGAGAAACTTTATGAACAAGGTGGAAATATTTTAGCTACTGGTACTAGAGAAGAGAAATTACAAGAATTAAAAGATAAATTTAAAAATATAAAAACTTTAAAATTTGACATTTCAAATCACGATAAAATTGAAGAATTTATTAATAATGCAAACGATGAATTAGGTGGCAATTTAGATTGTATTGTTAATAATGCTGGTATTACTAAAGATAATTTAACAATTAGAATGACTATGGATGAATGGTCTAAAGTAATTGATATTAATCTCACTTCAACTTTTTTGATGAGTAAGTTTGCAATAAAAAAAATGTTAAAAAATAAAGCAGGCAAAATAATAAATATAACATCAGTTGTGGGTCATACAGGAAATGTTGGCCAAGCTAATTATACTGCGTCAAAAGCCGGAATAGTTGCAATGTCAAAAAGTTTAGCAATCGAGTATGCAAAAAAAAATATTAATGTTAATTGTATTTCCCCAGGATTTATAAGTACTGCAATGACTGATGCAATAGATGAGAAATTTAAAGAATCAATTATTTCTAAAATTCCAGCCAACAGATTAGGAAAACCTGAAGACATAGCAAATGCTGTTCTTTTCTTAGCATCATCAGGATCTGATTATATTAATGGGGAAACTTTGCATGTTAATGGCGGAATGTATTTAGGTTGACAAAACAACTATTTCTACTATTAACGAATTATAACAAAAAGGAATTATATGTCTGACGATATTTCAAGCAAAGTTAAAAAAATAGTTGCAGATCACCTAGGTATAGATGAAGCGAAAGTAACTGAAGAGTCTAGTTTTATAGATGATTTGGGAGCTGATAGTTTAGATACCGTTGAATTAGTTATGGCTTTTGAAGAAGAGTTTGGTTCTGAGATTTCTGATAGCGAAGCAGAAAAAATTCTAACAGTTGGTGATGCTGTCAAATTTATAGAAGGTAAAAGAAATTAAAAATTTAAATGCCCTTAAAAGATGATGGGATTATGGTAATATTATCATCCCCATCTGGGGCTGGTAAAACAACATTAGTTAAGCTTTTATCCGAAAAAGATAAGTTTAACATATCAATATCACACACAACACGTAAACCTCGCGATAAAGAGATACCTAATAAAGACTATTACTTTGTTGACGAAGAAGAATTCAAAAGATTAATAAATAACGAAGAGTTTTTAGAATACGCAAAAGTTTTTAACAATCTTTATGGAACTACAAGAAGTCCAGTAATAAATAAACTTCAAAATGGAGAAAATGTAATTTTCGATATAGATTGGCAAGGTGCAGATCAAATTAAGAACAAGAGATTAGATTATAAATTAATTACTTTTTTTATCTTACCACCTAGCAGAGAAATATTGTTTAAAAGATTATCAAATCGAGATATGAAAGATAAGCTAATTGCTGAAGAGAGAATGAAAGAATTTAATAGAGATGTACTTCATTGGATAAATTATGACTATGTTATTATCAACGATGATTTGGAAAAATGTTACAATAAAATAAAAAATTTAATTAGTGCTGAGCTTAATAATGGACCAAAAGATTATGATAAAGAATATATAAGAGATCATGTCGAGCGTTTAACTTCTTAATTTTTCATATTCACTAATTATTTCATAGAATTTAAGTATTGATAAGTTTTGAGGTCTTAAATTTAAATCAATATTTAATTTGTTTGAAATTTCTTTCGGATTTTTGAATAGTTGTTTTAATGGATTTTTAATCATTTTTCTTCTTTGATTAAAAAATGTTCTTGTAACTATTTCGATACTTTTTGAATTTTTAAATCTTTGAAAATTGTTTTTTGGAGAAAAATGTAACACAGAGCTATCAATTTTTGGTTTTGGAGAAAAACTATTAGGACCAATATCAAAAACTTTTTTAATATTCAATCTCCAATTCATCAAAATTGCTAATCTACCAAATTGAGATGTATTTTCTTTGGCAATAATTCTATCAGCAACTTCTTTTTGAAACATTAAAACTAATTCATCAAACCAATAATTTTCTTTTAAATTCAAAACCCATCTACAAATTATTTCTGTTGAGATATTGTAAGGAAGATTACCAAAAACTGTAAATTTTTTATTTGAGTTTATTACTTCAAAATTTTCTTTTAAGATATCATTATTTATAATTTTTATTTTATCTTTAAATCTCATTAATAATTTTTGACATAAATTTTCATCTTTTTCTATGACTGTAAGATAATTGGGTTTTTCTTGAAGGATATATTCTGTTAAATTTCCAGTTCCAGGACCAATTTCTAAAATATTCTTATTTTGAATTTTTGTAATTTTAATAATTTTTTCTATTATATTTCTATCGATCAGAAAGTTTTGACCCAAGCTTTTTTTTGGAATAGCTTTCACTGTAAATTTAAAAACTTTATAGCTTCTCTTAAACTATCAGGATTAGAAATATTTTTACCAAACATTTTTACGTTTGGCCCATGATCAGGAGAAATTCTAATAAAAGGCAAGCCTAATGTGATATTTATTGCATTGAAACCAAATATTGATTTTATTGGTGTCAAAACTTGATCGTGATACATTCCAATTATCACATCAAATTTTTTATAATTATTTTTCAAAAAAATTGTGTCGGCTGGAAAAGGCCCAGAAATATTAAATTTTTTTGATTTTAAATAATTAATTGTAGGTATTATAATATTTTTTTCTTCACTTTTTTTATAATTACTCTCACAGTGAGGATTAAGTCCCGTTATAGCAATATTAGGTTTTTTTTTATGATGTTTATCCAAAAAAAAATCAATTTTTTTCACATGATTGATTATTTTAGATTTTGATATGTTCTTATGAACATCTTTCAATGGCAAGTGAGTTGTGAGAGGACTAACAGAGAGTTTTTTGTTATATATCAACATTACAACATCTTTTAGTTTATTTGTTTTACTTCCCAAATATTCTGTAATTCCTAAATATCTATTTTTAAGAAATTTTTCCTTATTTATAGGACCGTTAATTATCGGTAAGTTTTTATTTTGCTTTAATATCTTTAAAGAAATATTAAAGCATTCTTCTATATATTCTCTTGTATCATTTGTATTCATCAGAGGAACATCAATAAAATTAATAGTTCTAATATTATGCTTTATTTTATAAATATTTTGTTCCAATATTTCATTTAATTTAAATTCAAAACCCAATATTCTCATTTGTTGTTTTAAAATTTTTTTATCAACAATCAAAATTAATGGCCTTTTAGAAAATTTTATAGATTTAAAAAAAATTTCTAAAAATATACTTTTTGGATCACCAGCAACAACCAAAATTGGATTAAAGCTTTTTGACATATGCCTTATTTTCTAATTCTTTGAAATAAAGTGTAGAGTATTCATTTAGAATTCTATTTTTTTCAAAAGTGATCATTTTTTCTATTTCTTTTTTTTTATCAATTTTTTCTTCAATTAATTCTTTATTTTCAACTTTTAATATTATAGTACCACCAGATGTAATTATTGGTTCAGATATTTTTCCAATTTCCAAAAATTTAATTTTATCTAATATTAAATTTGAAATTTGATTTTCATTGACCCAACCAATTACCCCACCAATTTTTGCAGTTTCTGATAAACTATACAGTATTGCTGTTTCTTTAAATCCTACATTTTCTATTGAATTTTTAATTTCAGATAATTTTTTCTCGTTTTGGTTTTTATCTTTTTCAGAAAAAACAATTTCAGATAAGAAATAATTTTGAATTTTTGAATTATTATCTATCATGTTCTGAACCTTAGACTTAATTTTTTCTTCATCTATATCCACAAGAGAGATATACTTTTCAAAAATAATTTTATTCCAATATTTTTCAATTATAAATTTTATTTTGAATTCACTTAAACCAATATTTCTTTTATTTAGATGTTCTGTAAATTCACCTTCTGTATCAAATCCAATTTTAAGATAAAAATTTTTTATCAAAGCGTTTAATTGATTTGAATTAGACTCTATTTCATAATTAATTTCAAATTTTTTCTCTACTTCATCTTTTTTTATTTTTTCCCTAATTAAAGAATTTTCAGCTATAGTAAAGATTGTTTTATAATCTACTTTACTTAAATCGCTATTAAGTTTCATAAACTCAATTTCTTTTGATACATCATAACTTGTAATGATTTCGTCATTAACTTTATAAAGAATTTTTATTTCTTGAGATAAAATTATAGTTGGTAACAAAAATAAGGTTAAAAAAATTAAAAATTTTCTAATCATTTTAAGTTAGGACTATTGACAGAAGTAAATGGAGTAATAGTTAATTTAAAGAAAATTTCTTCACTAGGAGCTAAATCTCGATCTTGATAATAATCTTTATTATATTCTATTGCTGCAATTAAACAGTCATTTTTATATTCATAAATTAAATTATAATATTCAGTTAGGTTGGTTTTTCTATTTCTTCTCGTATTATAACCAATTGAGCTGCTATTATTTATCAAATATTTTAAATCAGATTTTAAATAGCTATCTGTACCTATATCATTGTTTTCTTCTAAAAATTCAAATGAAGTGATAAAATTATTTACAGTAAACTCAGAGTTTAATTTATTATAGTTCATTGTATCAAAATTATTATCCATAGAAAAATCATAATATATCTTAAAGTTTTGATTTGGATAAAAATTAAAATTTCCAACTAAGTCTGATGATTTATTTTGCATCGTAGATTTTAATGGAAGTCTAAAATCTTTTTCATCTCTAAAAATTTGGTTTATACTAAAATTTAAAAATTCGTTATTATTGTTGTCAATATAATTGTAATCAAGACCAATCGTAATTGATTGACCTCCTTCAATTGAATCACCAATACCAAGTCTGTTATTTGAAAAAATATTCGTAGAATTTATTTTTCTATTTGAATTTGTTAAATTTTCATTATTATTTGGGCTATATCTTGCTAAAATTTTTGGGGTTAAATTACTAATAAAATTATTATTGTGTAATTTTTTTAGAGGGTAAGATGAATTAAATATGGCAGCAGTATAAATTTCATTTTTAGTATTTTTGTCGTAACTAGATGAATTATCTCCTTTCTTTAAGGTGTTTTTAAATAATAAATCTAAGTTAGATTTAGTCCCAAATTTTGAAAAAAAGTTATCTGAAGAATAATTTAAATCATTAATAATAGATGTTTCTCTAATATTTGTATCTTTTTGTATATTAGAACCCGATATCTGATAATTTAGTTCTCCTTTAATATCCGATTTTGGTTGTATAAGTTTAGATATAGAAAAATTTGGATAAATATATTGAAACTTATCTGAATTTTTATCTTTTGTTAAATCTTCAAAGACTTGAAATTCTGTAGAAATTTTTAAATCGTCTGTACTAGCATTATATTTAATAAAAGAATTCAGTAAACTTTGATTTAAAGAGCTTCTTGTATTACTTGTTATTTTATTTTTCTTTAAATAAGTGTCATTTGAAGTTTTTTCAATATTGAACTCTAAATCAGAAAATATAAGTTCATTGGAAAGATCTATTTTTGTATTTGAAAAAAAGTGGGTTTTATTTGATTGATTTAATTTTTTTACACTAAAATCAGATATATGATTAGTGTGTTTGTTTACCTGCCTATATTCATTTTGTAATAATATATCATAATTAGAAAATATCCTTGGTGTAAAAGTAAAATCTTTATCTTCAGAAACAACTTGATAATAAGGAATTTTTATTGAGTTTCCGATAGTCGAAGAACTCATCAATGATGGTGTAAGAAATCCAGATTGTCTTTTTACGGTTGGATCAGGATGAAAAAATTTTGGAAAATAAAAAACTGGAAAGTCATAAAGTTGAAAAACTGAGTTATCATAATAAATCGTTTTCTTAGATTTATTATGAGTTATTTTTTCTGATTTTATACTCCATGGAGCACAATTGTTATTAATTTTACAAGTTGTAAAAATTCCTTTTGAAATATTTGTTATATTATTTTCCATTAATAATGATTTTCCTTTGAGTTTTGCATTTTCACCAAGTTCACCTTTGGAATATAAAATTTCAATATCTTTAGAAGCTATTTTTTGATTACTTAAATCTATTATTGCATTTCCAGTATTATATTTATTTCCTTCATAATCTTTAAAATTTAGTTTTTCAGATTTAAGAATTTTGTCATTAAAAGAATATTGAAAGTTTTCAATCTCAATTTCATTATTTAAATTATCTTTTAATATAGCTTTATTTTTTGAAAATAATTTTAATTTTAAATTGTCATATGTTACGTTTTTTCCTGTAATAAAATATCCAGGCTCAAATTTTATAAGTGTACTATTTTCAGAAATAATTTTTTCGTTTGTCTTTTGATAAGTAATCTTTTCACTTTCAACTTGAATATTTTTTTTTAAATCCTTAAATTGAATATTATCAATAAATTCAATAAGACCATCATTTGCAAAATAAGTGGCATTATCAGACTTAAAATTTAAATCATTTATTTTGTCTTTTATAAAAACATCTCCATTAAGTTTCAATACACCCTTTAATTTATCATATTCTGAATTTTTTGATTCAATTATGATTCCAGTTTGATCTGAAATTGTTACTCCATCCGAAGCTTTGATAAGATTATTTGAATTTAGAAATTCTATTGATTTACTTTCAAATATAAATTTTTCTTCACTAGAAGTTTTTTCAATAAAGAATATTGATATTAATAATAGAAAAAATATTTTTCCTTTATTTTTCATTTATTCTTACTAACCCAATTAAAGATATTAAACTTAAAATTAAAATTGGAGTCCAAACTGCTATCATTAAAGGTACTTTTTCATTTTTACCCATTGCTCCAAAAAAGAAGTTAATATAGTAAATTGAAACTGATAACAATATACCAATTACAATAATCAAAATTTTAGGCTTTTGATGCCTTATATTAAGCATTAGTATTGATGTTAATATTGTCATTACAGTTATAAGAAATGGATAAGAAATAATTTTTTGTAAATGATAATCTATTTCTGTCGTTGAATAATTTACAGTTTTATAGTTTTCTTTAAGCTCATATAATTTCCATATAGTTAATGATGAGAGATTAGAAAATAATTTATTAATTTCTTGAAAATTAAAATTTGTTTGAAAATAAATTTCATTTTTAAAGGAAACATCATTATTACTTTTTATGATATATGAATTTTTTAGTTTCCATAGTTTTTTTCTAATATCAACTTCTTCAGCTTTAATATTTCTTTCAAAATTAAAATTTTGATCAAGTTGAATTATATCAACGTCAATTAAAGTATTTGTTGAAAATTGATTTGAATTTATAAAATTAATTTTATTTCCAATTTGATCTTTAATCCATAAACCATTTTCAGTTATTGTTGCAAGATATTTATTATCCTTAGTATAATTTTTTTTTAGATCAATATATTTAAATTTAAGAACAGCAGAAAAATTATAAAATAAAATTATTATTACCATGCCAATAATGAATGAAGTAATAGATATCAAATTTAAAATTTTCAAATTATTCAAACCATTTTTTTTTAAAGTTATTAATTCACCTTTATCTAATAGATTAATAAAAAAAAATTGTGACGTTAAAAGAAAAATAAAAGGAAAAATCTCGTAAAGTAAAGATGGAAGATTTAATAAAACTAAAATTATTGGAAAATAGAAATTTATTTCTATTTCTGAAAAAAAATTAATTTCTTCAAGAATTCCCATTATAAATCCCAATGAAGTAAATACAGCTAAAATTTTAAAAAAAATTGTAATAAAATTTAATATTAAATATTTTTTATAAACTTTTATCATCATTCAATTGTTGTATTTAGAGCTATATAAAAAAGTTATATAATTAAAAATGATCATTAAAATTGGTAACAATATTAATAAATAATTTAAAAATATATATTTTCCAAAGAGACCTATGGATATTTGCGATAGTATAATAAAAATAATTCCTAAAAGAAAAATTTTTATTTTAAAAACATTATAGCCTAAATTATTACTAGTTTTAAAAATAACAAAACATGCTGAAATTCCTACAAGAGGTAAATAAAAAGGTAAAAATACTCTTTTAAATAATTCTTGTAATAAATTTTTTTTAATTGAAATTTCGCATAATAAATTATCTATCTTTTTAATATTCTTGTCATCAATTTCATTATAAAGTTTATTTAAACATTTCATTATTGTAGTGCTATTAATTTCTTGGATTTTTGGTGTAATAGTTGTTTTTGTTTTATATTTATTCAAATCAAATAAAGTTTCCTCAAATTTAAAAGATGTTAAATTTTTTTTTTCATTAAAATTAATTATAATACCATTTTTAAGTTTTAAATTTTTTTCAAATAAATCATTTGTTATTACACCAGCTTCGGAAATAATTAATTGACTTGATGAGTTATCATCATCCTTAATTAAAACCTTACGAAGTGAGTTGTTTTCTTTTTCATCTAAATAAATAGTAAGATTTTCAACTGTATCAATAAACTTTTTTTGTTTAATCAAAGAGGGAAAAAAATCTAAATTAGAATCTCTTATAAAAGATCTCGCCTTATCTTGAGTGTATGGTACTAAATAAAATGATAATATGAAGGATAGAATACAAAATATACAAGATAGTAAAATTATCTTATTTAAAAATCGAATTTTCGTAACACCATTAATCCAAAATACTAACATTTGGTTCTTTTCTTCGTACTGAATAAGAATATAAAATAATGATAAAAAAAACGATAACAGAAAGACTTTACTATAAATTTTAGGAAAATTTAAGCTTGAATAAAAAAAATATGTTTTTAGACTATGACCATCTTCTGACACAATATCTAAATAATTGACTGCTTGTAAAATCCATATTATCAAGGTTAATGTAAGTGATGTAAGTATAAAAAAAGTTATTATTTCGTTATTTAAGTTTTCAAAAATCTTTTTTTTCATTGAATTTGTGTTTACTAACACATATATACCATCAACTACTTAAGTTAGAATAAAAAAATATGACAGTTAAGATATCGTTTAAAAAATTATCTAAAATTAATCAACCTAAAAATATAGCTTTATTTTGTGGTAAAAACTTTAAAATAAATAATTTAAAATCTTTAGCAATTTCTAAAAGATCTAATTATATTAATTCAATAATATTAAACAACAATAATGATAAAAAATTTTTAATTATAAATTTAAATGAAAAACAAAATTTGATTTTAATTAAAACTTCTGACGATCAAAAAAGCTTAGAAAATGAAAAATTAGGAGCAAACTTTTATGATTTTATAAAATTGAACTCTATAACTAATGCAACTTTTATAGAGAGCAATTTTATCTACAATGATCATAAACAAAAAATTAAGTTCATTGAGGAATTTTTGCATGGACTAGATTTGAAATCTTATGAATTTGAAAAATATAAATCAAAAAAGAGTAAAATTTCAATTCATATAGATGTCTTTTTAAAGTTAAAAACTAAATTATTTAACAAACCTGATAAATTCAAATCTTTAATTGAAGGAATTAAATTTACCAAAGATTTAGTGTCAGAACCTGGAAATATATTAAACCCAGATGAATATGCGAAAAGATTAAAACAATTATCTAAATACGGTCTTAAGGTCACAATTTATGATAAGCAGAAATTGAAATCTCTTAAGATGAATGCTTTGCTTGGAGTAGGACAAGGAAGTATTAGAGGCTCATATTTAGTTACACTCGAGTGGAAGGGAAAAAAATCAGAAGAAAAACCTTTAGCATTTGTAGGTAAAGGAGTTTGTTTTGATACTGGCGGTATATCATTAAAACCTGCAAAGTTTATGGAAGATATGACATATGATATGGCAGGATCTGCTGTTGTAGTAGGTCTTATGAAATCTCTCGCTTTAAGAAAAGCAAAAGTTAATGCTGTAGGTGTTGTAGGATTAGTCGAAAATATGCCTGATGGAAATGCTCAAAGACCTGGTGATATTGTTAAATCATATAGTGGAAAAACAATTGAAATTTTGAACACAGATGCAGAAGGAAGATTAGTTTTGGCTGATGCGTTAACATATACTGAAAAAAAATATAAACCAAAGTTTATTGTAGATTTAGCAACTTTAACAGGAGCAATTATTGTTTCACTAGGTTCAGAATATGCAGGATTGTTCTCTAACAATGATAAATTATCAAAACAACTTTATGATGCAGGATTAAAGGTTGACGAAAAGGTTTGGCGTATGCCTTTAAGTGAAAATTATGATAAATTAATTAATTCAAAAAATGCAGATATGCAAAATATAAATTATCAAGGTGGAGCGGGATCCACAACAGCAGCACAATTCTTGCAAAGATTTATATTAGAAAAAACCCCTTGGGCACATTTAGATATAGCTGGAATGGCATTTTCAAAATATAATGGCGCTTTGAATTCATGGGGCGCAACAGGTTTTGGGGTAAGATTATTAAATAAACTAATAGAGGATAATTATGAGTAATAATGAACAAACTTTATCAATAATAAAGCCAGATGCAGTTGAGCGAAATCTTGATAATGAAATTAAAGAAATGTTTAAAAGCAATGGATTTAAAATTATAGACGAAAAAAAAATCCAAATTGAAAAAGCTGAAGCAGAAAAATTTTATAAAGTGCATGAAACAAAACCATTTTATAATGACCTATGCGCTTATCTTTCTTCAGGGCCAATTGTCGTAATGATACTAGAAAAAGAAAACGCAGTTTTGGCTAATAGAAATTTAATGGGAGCCACTAATCCAAAAGATGCAGCAGAAGGAACCATAAGAAAAAAGTATGGTATCTCAATTGACAAAAATTCAGTTCATGGTTCTGATAGTATTGAGAATGCTAAAATTGAGATAGATTTTTTTTTTAAGAATTAGATATTAACTTATTTAAAGCAATAGGATAGACTTTATGTTCTTGCTTTAAAACTCTTTTAGCTAATGTTTCAGGGTTATCATTTTTAAAAACTCTAACTTTTTTTTGTATAATTATTTTACCACTATCAAGTTTAGAATTTACCAAGTGTACTGTGCACCCTGAATATTTTTCTTTATTTTTTAATACTCTTTTATGTGTATTTAGTCCTTTATATTTTGGTAACAATGATGGATGAATATTGATTATTCTACCTTTAAATCTCTTTATAAAATCTTCTGATAATATTTTCATAAAACCTGCTAAGCAAATAATTTTTATCTTTTTTTCTTTAAGCTTAGATAAGGAATTTTTTTCAGCCATTTTTTTGTTTTCATAATTTAAAATCTTATATGGAATTCTATGTTTTTTTGCATATTTTAAGCCAGTTGCTTTTTTGTTATTTGAAAAAATTATTTTAATTGAAAATTTAGAATTTTTTAATTTTGAATGTTTTATAAGATTTAGTAAATTAGAACCAGTTCCAGAAATAAAAATAGCTATATCTATTTTTTTAAAGCCAGTTAAGTTTACCATTTAATTTGACTTTATTTTTTTTATTATTATCAGCAATAATTCCAATTACATACGGTTTGTAGTTTTTGTCAAAAAATGATTGAATTTTTTTCAATTGTTTTGGTTTAATTATTAAACAAAACCCAACCCCACAATTAAAAGTTTTAAGCATCTCACTATCACTTATGCCTTGTTTTTTTAACCAATTAAAAATTTTACCAATTCTAATTTTTTCTAAATCTATCTCTGCAGTTAAATTTTCAGGAATTATTCTTTTAATATTATCTGAAATTCCACCTCCAGTAATATTAGCACAACCATTAATTAAATCTTTGTTAATTAGTTTTAAAATTTCTTGAACATATATTTTGGTTGGCTTTAATAATTCAGAACTCAAATATTTATTCTTATTTAAGTTTATTTTTTTATTTTTGATAACGTGTCTAATTAAAGAATAGCCGTTAGAGTGAATTCCATTTGAAGGAACTGATAAAATTAAATCACCTTTTTTAATCCTATTTTTATTTAATATTTTTTTGTGTTCAACGATGCCAACTGCAAAACCAGCTATATCAAACTTATTTTTGTCATATGTTCCTGGCATTTCTGCTGTTTCTCCACCAACGAGTTCACAACCAGAAAGTTTACAGCCTTTAACAATTCCTTTGATTATTGATTTTAGTTTAGAGGTATTAATTTTATTTATAGAAATATAATCTAAGAAAATTAATGGAGTAGCACCTTGAACAATCAAATCATTGACGCTCATCGCTACTAGATCAATTCCAATTGTGTCAAATTTGTTTAGCATATTTGCTATTTCAATTTTAGTACCAACTCCGTCAGTACAAGCTACTAATTTAGGATTTCTAAATTTTTTTGGTATATTTGTAATTGAGCCAAATCCACCAATATTTTCAAACTTTTTTTTGCCTTTTTTGTTTGTATTTAATTGAGAAATAAATTTAACAAAATTATCAGCTGCAGTAATGTTTACTCCGCTTTTTTTATAGGTTAAATTTTTTGTAACCATTTTAATAAAATATGAATTTAAATTATTTAATTTTAAAAAAATATTTATATCTATTTTTTATATTATTTTCTTTAAATTCTTTTTTTTTATCCACAAATAGTGCGTTTTCAAAAAACCTAATTGTAGAAAATATTGAAATCTCAAAGAATTTTGATGCAAAGTTTGATAGAAACAAAGTAATCAATGAAGGATTTAATTTAGCTTTTGAAGAAATAGTTTTCAAAATAGTTCAATCTAAAGATCAAAAAAAAATCATAAATCTAAGTTTAGCAAACATCAAACTTTTAATTGATAATTTTTCTATTAAAGAGGAAAAATTTCTTAATAATAAATATCATGTTTCATTGGATGTAGAGTTTAACAAAAGAAAAATATTTAATTTATTTGAACAGAAAAATGTTTTTCCTTCATTGCCAAAAAAGAAAAAAGTAATGTTTTTACCAATATTGGTAGATGAAGAAGAAAATGATCTAATTCTATTTTCTGAAAACGAATTCTACAAAAATTGGATTAATGAAAACGATAAAAAAGATTTAATTGAATATATACTTCCTAATGAAGATTTAGAAGATATTAATCTAATTAGAGAAAGATATTCTGAATTAGAAAATTATAATTTCGAGGAAATAATAAATAAATATTCATTAGATAATTATATAATTTCATTGTTTTACAAAAATTCAGAAAAAATAAGAGTTTTATCGAAAATTAATCTAAATAATCGTCTGGTTTTGGATAATCAAGTTTACAATAATTTTAATTCTCAAAATGAATTAAAAACTATAATTAAAGAAACAAAAATTAAATTCAATGATTTATGGAAAAAAGAAAATCAAGTAAACACATCTATTAAACTTCCATTAATAATTTCTGTAGATCTTAATAAAAATAAAAAAATTAAAATTTTTGAAAACATAATTGAAAATTTAGATTTAGTTTCAAATTTTTATATTTCGAAAATAGATAATAATAAAATTTATTATACTTTAACATATAATGGTACTCCTAAAGCTTTTATTAGCAATATTGAGGATGCTGGATACCAATTAGACTTTAGTAAAAAAATTTGGGACTTTAAATGAGTGATTTAAATCAATTAATAATAGAATTTAAATTTGAACAAAATTTTAAAGATCATGATTTTTATGTGTCAAGTAGTAATGAACATGCCTATAAGATAATTGATACATGGCCAAAATGGGAAAAAAAATTTTTAAATATATGTGGAAAAAAATTTTCTGGAAAAACTCATCTAATAAATATTTTTGAAAAAAAAAATGGTGCTTTCAAAATTGATGTAAAAAAACTTAATAATGATATAATGGACGAATTAAAGTTTAATCAAAATATTATTATTGAAAATTTGAATGAGAGTATCAATGAAGAACTTTTGTACAGTATTTATAATCTTGTTGATTTAGAAGATAAATATCTAGTAGTTACATCCGATATACCTGTAAGTGAAATAAATTTTAAACTCCAAGATTTAAAATCAAGATGTAATAATTTCATAATTTCAAAAATTGATGATCCAGATGATGATTTAATTTATGCACTGATCATAAAAAATTTATCAGATAGACAAATTTTAATTGATAAAAAATTAGTTGATTACATTATAAAAAGAATAGATAGATCGTATGGTAAAATATCTAATTTCATATATAAGATCGACGAAATTAGTTTAAAAGAGAAAAAACCTATAGATTTTAAAATAATTAAAACTGCTTTGGAGACAAATTGAATAAATATAGAACACATACATGTAACGAGCTTAGTAAAAAAGAAGTTGGTTCTGATATAAAGATATCTGGTTGGATTAATAAGAAAAGAGATCATGGAAACTTATTGTTTATAGATCTTAGAGACAATTATGGAATCACCCAATGTATAATTAATCAAGAAAATAAAAATTTTAAAGAGATTGAAAAACTTCAGTTAGAAACTGTTATCAAAATTGAAGGTAAAGTTTTGAAAAGAACAGAAGAAACAATAAATAAAGACATACAAACTGGTGAAATTGAAGTTTCTATTAATAATTTTGAAATTTTAGGGACATGTAAAGAATTACCAATGCCAGTCTTTAGTGATCAAGAATATGCTGAAGAAATTAGATTAAAATATAGATTTTTAGATTTAAGAAGAAAAAAAATACATGAAAATATTTTATTAAGATCAAAAATAATTTCATTTATTAGAGAGCAAATGAACAAGTTTGGTTTTTTAGAGTTTCAAACACCAATCTTAACATCTTCTAGTCCAGAAGGAGCGAGAGATTTCTTAGTTCCAAGTAGATTAAATCCAGGTAAGTTTTACGCTTTACCTCAAGCACCACAACAATTTAAACAATTAATAATGGTATCTGGATTTGATAGATATTTTCAAATTGCACCTTGTTTTAGAGATGAAGATGCTAGAGCTGATAGAAGTCCTGGAGAATTTTATCAGTTAGATCTTGAAATGTCGTTTGTTGAACAAGAAGATGTATTTAAAGTTGTAGAAGAACTTTTAATAAATACATTTAAAAAGTTTTCAGATAAAAAAATGATGTTTAAAAAATTTCCCAGAATTTCTTATGAGGAATCAATGTTAAAATATGGATCAGATAAACCTGACTTAAGAAATCCTCTTGTCATTAATGATATCACAGAAATTTTCTCAAGAGATGATGTTTCTTTCGATATATTCAAGAAATTAGTAAAAAATGGTTCTTTAGTTAGATGTATTGTCACAAAGAATACAAAAGATAAACCAAGAAGTTTTTTTGATGGCATAGACAAATGGGCCAAAGGTCAAGGTTGGGCTGGTTTAGCTTATTTTACAATAGAAAAAGACAAAGAAATTACTGCTAAGGGACCTGTTGGAAAGTTCTTTAAAGAAGATGCCTTGATTGAATTAATGAAATTATCTAATGCTGAAGTAGGAGATAGTATATTTTTTGCTTGTAATAAAAAAAATGAAATTGAAAAAATAACTTCTTCAGCAAGAGATAAAATTGCAAATGAATTAAATTTAATTGATGAAAATATTTTTGCTTTTTGTTGGATAGTTGATTATCCAATGTTCGAATTAGATGAGAATGATGGAAAAATAGGATTTAGTCACAATCCATTTTCAATGCCTCAAGGAGATTTAGAAAAGTTAAATTTTGAAAAACCTTTAGAGATGAAAGCTTATCAGTATGATATAGTTTGTAATGGTATTGAATTATCATCTGGAGCAATTAGAAACCATAAACCTGAATTAATGTATAAACTTTTTTCAATTGCAGGATACAATAAAGAACAGGTTGATGAAAAATTTAGTGGTATGATTAATGCGCTCAGTTATGGCGCACCGCCTCATGGGGGAATTGCGCCGGGGATAGATAGAATTGTAATGTTATTAGCAAACGAAAAAAATATAAGAGAAGTCACAATGTTTCCAATGAACCAAAATGCTCAAGACCTAATGATGAACGCTCCATCAGAGATAAGTGAAAATCAACTTAAAGAGCTAAATCTAACACTAAAAAAAAGAAATTAATTTTTTTTACCTTTTAAGCTAATTTTAACATCTGTCAGATCAACTAGGTTTTTTTTATAATTATTTCTTACAAATCCTTTACTAGTCATATCTTTCATTATTTTTAATAGTTGATTTTGACCTTCATTATCTTGGTCATCACTCGATATATTGTCTGAACTTCCAATAGCCGGAGTATGAGCTAAATCTTCTCTATTTTGATATGAAATTGCAAGTTCTCTGAAAATATAATCTAAGATAGACGAAGCACTCAAAATTCTATCGTTACCATAAACCTTACCAGATGGTTCAAATTTAGTACCGACAAATGCATTTATAAACTCATCCAATGGAACTCCATATTGAAGTCCAAGTGAAACAGCAATTGCAAAATTGTTCATCAAAGCTTTTACAAGCTCACCTTCTTTACTCGTGTCTATAAAAATTTCTCCAATTTTACCGTCCTCATATTCACCAGTATGCAAATATACTTTATGATCTCCAATTGTTGCTTTTTGAATGTAACCCTTTCTTCTGTCAGGCATACTTATTCTAATTCCAGATTTTTCAGCGTTTTTACCAAGTATATTTTGTTGAATATTTTTTTCTGTTGAGATTGATTGATCTTTTTTCTGGGAAACTAAATTAATGTTTTTATCTTCAATTACTTTATTATTTTTAGGATCTAGGTTTTTTGTTTTTCTATTATCAAGCTTTACGTCTAAAACTTCAAATTTTCCATCATCTCTTTTTTCAAGATTTTTTAATTCTGTTTCATTTATATCATCAAGATAGTGATTTACTTTGAAAGTGCATGTGTAATATGTCTCAACTAAATATTTTGCCATTTTTCCTCAGTTTATTTAAATTATTTGAAAATAGATTCTTTTAATTTATATACAAATTAATATTTTAGTCTAATTTAAATTATACAATTTAGAATTGAAAAAATGATATTTTTTTTAAAAAAAATTTTTACTTGGTGGAACCGAGATACATTTGGAACAAACTTAAAAACATTACTTTTTGGAAAACTAAAAGGAGAGGATTCTTTTGGTAATAAATATTATGAAAATAAAAAAGGTGATAGGTGGATAATTTATTCTGATGAGATAGACGCATCTAAAATTCCAGCAGATTGGTACTCGTGGATTCATCACACTCCCAATTTTTTAGAAAATAATCAAAGCCCTGATAAATTTCCTTGGCAAAAACCACATAAGCCAAACCTAACAGGTACTAAAGAAGCTTATTATCCAAATAAAGATAAAGATGAAACTGAGAAGAAATATAAAAGTTGGCTTAATTAATTTTCTATTTTTATTATCCCTCATTTCATCAGGAAATAGCGAGTCAAATTTGGAGGGCAATTTTACAGAGATTAAGATTTTAAATAAAATTAGTTCAAAAAATGTTTCTCTAGAACTCAAAAATAATGAAGAGACAATATTTGATGATTTAATAATTAAAAGTATAAAGTGTAAAAATTCAGAATTTGATGATGATCCTGAGATAATCTCTTATATTCAAGTTATAGATCAAAGTATTTCAACTAATGATGAGGTTTTTGTTTTTAATGGATGGATGTTTTCTTCAAGCCCATCTATAAATCCGTTTGACCATCCAGTTTATGATATTTGGCTTACTAGGTGTTATTAAATTACCTTTTCATTATCTAACCAACCAACATTATAGTCAGATTCTAAAAACTTTTTGTGGTTTAATAATTTTTTATGGAGAGGAATAGTTGTTGTTATACCTTCAATAACGAATTCATCTAATGATCTATTCATTCTTTGAATAGCTTCTTCTCTATTTCTTCCATGACAAATTAGTTTACAAATCATACTGTCATAATAAGGGGTTACTTTATATCCCTGAAATATCGCACCATCCACTCTAGTTCTAAAACCTGATGGCTGATGACACATTCCAATCACTCCAGGTGATGGTTGAAAATTTTTACTTGCATCCTCAGCATTTATTCTACACTCAATAGCATGTCCTCTTGGATTGATATCTTTTTGCTCAAGTGCAGTTTCACTACTAAATGCTATCCATATTTGCTCTTTAATGATATCTACCCCAGTTACCATTTCACTGACAGGATGTTCTACTTGAACACGAGTGTTCATCTCTAAAAAATAAAACTTTCCATCTTCATATATAAACTCAACTGTGCCTGCGCCCTGATAACCAATTTTTGCAACCATATTCACAGTTTTTTCAAACAAATTTTTCCTAATTTCATCTGTTAAAACTGGGCTTGGTGTTTCTTCAATCAATTTTTGATGTCTTCTTTGAACGGAACAATCCCTTTCATGCAAATGAACTGTTCTATTTTTTCCTGCTAATATTTGAACCTCAATATGTCTTGGGTTTTGAAAAAACTTTTCAATGTAAACTTCATCATTACCAAAATATTTTTGAGCTTCTGATTTTGCTGTTGAAAAAAGTGTTTCAAATTCCTCCTCTTTATGAACTATCTTCATTCCTTTTCCACCACCACCACCAGATGCTTTTATTAAAACTGGGAATCCAATTTTTTTACAAAGTTCTTTTGCTTCCTTTATATCTGTAACACCACCTTCCGAACCTTCAATTACTGGTAACCCGTTTTCTTTGGCTATTCTTTTTGCCTGAATCTTATCACCCATCATTTCTATATGTTTTGCTGATGCTCCAATAAATGAAATATTGTTTTCTTCTAGCACTCGAGCGAAATTAGCATTCTCAGATAAAAAACCATAACCAGGATGAACAGCATCAGCATTTGTAATTTCTATTGCTGACATTAATGCAGGAATATTTAAATAACTATTCGCAGGTTGATGAGATCCAATACAAACACTTTCGTCAGCAAGTCTTACATGCATGCTATCTCTATCTACATCAGAATGAACCGCAACTGTAGAAATTCCCCACTCTTTACAAGCCCTGATAATTCTAACCGCAATTTCCCCTCGGTTTGCAATTAAAATTTTTTTAAACATTAGTCTACTATGATGATTGTTTGTCCAAACTCAACTGGTTGACCGTCTTCGACACAAATTTCTTTAACAGTTCCATCTACTGTTGAAGGTACATGGTTCATTGTTTTCATTGCCTCAACTATCATAACTGTGTCACCTTTTTTAACTTTTTTTCCAACTTCAACAAATTTTTTAGCACCTGGTTCTGGTGAATGATATGCAGTTCCAATTATTGGTGATGTAACTTTTGTGCCTGAGATGGTATCTTGTTTAGACTCAACTTGAGTTGCAACTTGATTAACTGGTGATACTTGAGTAGTTGCTTGAGTTGTTATCGAACCACTTGTTTTAGAAACTTTTATTTTTGTATCTTTGTCTGTATATTCAATTTCAGTAAGATTAAATTCTTTTAAGTATTCGCTTAATTCTTTAATAATATCTTTATTTATTTTCATTTTTTAACATCTTATGTAATGTAATTATGGCTAAAATATAACCTTCAGTTCCCAAACCAAATATTCCACCAGTTACTACATCACTTATTAATGATTTTTTTCTAAATTCCTCTCTTTTATATATGTTAGAAATATGTAATTCAATAATTGGCTTTTTAAATATATCAAGAGCATCTCTTATAGCAACTGAGGTATGAGTAAAACCTGCAGCGTTAATTATCATTCCATCATAGTTGTTTCTAGCATCTTGGATAATGTTTACCAATTCACCTTCAACATTAGATTGAACAAAACTTATGTCTATTCCTAAATTTGATGCTTCGCTTTCACAATTTTTTTTTAATTGATCGTAGTTAATTGATCCATATTGTGATTGTTCTCTTTCACCTAATAGATTAAGATTTGGACCATTAATTATTATTATTTTATTCATTAAAAAACTTATACATTATGAAAAAAATAAAAAAAATAAAAATCAAGGTTAATGGAAAAAAAATTTTGATTAAGGATAAAGAAAAGTTATCAAAAATTTTACAAGATTTGAAAATACCAATTAAAAAAGTTGCAATTGAAATAAATAGAGAGATTATCAATAAAAATAAATTAAATTTAATAAAAGCTAAAGAAAATGATGTTGTTGAAATAGTCCATTTTATTGGTGGTGGTTAGTATGAAAAAAGATAACTTGGTAATAGCTAAAAAAAAATTTAAATCCAGACTTATAGTTGGCACTGGAAAATACAGAAACATGAAAGAGTGTGCCAAAGCTATAAAGTTATCTGGTGCAGAAATAGTTACTGTTGCAGTTAGAAGAGTAAATATATCTGATAAATCAAAACCCTTATTAATGGATTATATTGATCCAAAAAAAATTACCTATTTGCCAAATACGGCTGGGTGTTTTACTTCTGTGGATGCGTTAAGAACTTTAAGATTGGCAAGAGAAATTGGAGGATGGAAGCTTGTTAAACTAGAGGTACTAGGAGATAAAAAAAATTTATATCCAGACATGATAGAAACTTTGAAATCTACCGAAGTTTTATCCAAAGAAGGATTTAAAGTGATGGTTTATTGCACAGATGATCCGCTGATGGCTAAACGTTTGGAGAATGTTGGTGCTTGTGCAATTATGCCTTTAGCTGCTCCAATTGGATCTGGATTAGGTATACAAAATAAAGTAAATATAAAAATAATTAGAAATCAAACTAAATTGCCGTTAATTATCGATGCTGGATTGGGACAAGCATCAGATGCTACAATTTCAATGGAACTGGGATGTGATGGAGTTCTGGTTAATACTGCAATTGCAAAAGCAAAAAATCCTTTTCATATGGCTTTAGCTTTTAAAAATGGGGTGATTGCTGGCAGACAATCTTTTTTATCAGGAAGAATAGACAAAACTTTAATGGGTAGTCCGTCATCACCAACTCAAGGTATTATTTAGTTTTTTTAAAAAATTTTTTCTTAAAGGATTTTTTCTTAACAAATTTTTTTTTCTTTTTTACTTCTTGATCTGAATTTTTTACATTATTTATTGTTTTTAAATTTTTGAGTTTCTCAAAACTTTCAATTAATTCGATCGTTTTTTTTGATTTGTTTTTTAAGTTAATTATATACTCAGGAATAATTAAATTATTATCTGTAATAATGTCTATTTTAATTTTGTTTTTCTTTTCAAAATAATTTAAGTCCTCGATATAATTTTCTTTTAAGAAATCAGAAATTTTTTCACATATTTTTAACTCCACAAATTTTGATTTACTTGTAATTGCTTTAATCTCAACCAATTTAAGTATCTTTTGTGCAAATGACTCATCTGTTAAAGATACTTTCCATTTTACCGCACTCTCTCTTAGTCTTTGTCTAGACATTTCAAGCAAGCCAAAATTACTAATTCTTCCAATTTGAATTCTCGCTCTATCAGATCTGCATTTTTCTTTTAGTCTTCTTTCAACTTGTCTTCTATTCCCATAATTTAGCATATCTATAAAATCAATTATGATAAGACCTGACAAATCTCTTATCTTTATTTGTCTAGCAATTTCCTCTGCTGCTTCTAAATTTGTATCAACAGCAGTACTTTCAACATTTTTTTGCTTGATAGAGCTTCCAGAATTTATATCTATTGATACTAAAGCTTCAGTTGGATTTATTACAAGATATCCCCCTGAGGAAAGTTTAATTTCAGAGTCAAAAATTTGATTTAATTTTTGATCTATACCTTCTTGAATAAATAAGGGTATTTTTCCCCTATATTTTTTTACTTTTTTTAAATTAGAAGGCATCATTAATTTCATGAATGATTGGGCTTTTTTATAACCTTCATTTCCCTCAACAATTATATTTTTTGTATCTTCGTCAAACATATCTCTAATTGTTCTCTTTATAATTTCACTTTCTTGATGAATTAAAGATGGAGCAATTGAATTAATTGCTGTGTCTTTAATTGTGTTCCAAGTTTTAATTAAAGTATCTAAGTCATGATTAATTTCATTTTTTGTTTTATTGCTTCCTGCTGTTCTTACAATCAAACCCATTTCCTTTGGTATCTCAATATCATTCAAAATATTTCTTATTTTTTTTCTATCTATTGGATTAAATATTTTTCTAGAAATACCCCCACCTTTTGCAGTATTTGGCATTAGGACGATGTATTTTCCAGCAATCGATATAAATGAACTAAGTGCTGCTCCTTTTTGACCTCTTTCATCTTTAATAACCTGAACAAGTATTACTTGATTGGGTTTTATTACTTCTTGAATTTTATATCTTTTAAATTTGTATCTATTTTCTTTTTTCTGTATTTGATTTTTTTCTTCTGAATTATTAACATCATCTTCTTTTTTATCTAACTCAGTCTTTTCTTCACCTTCATTGAGCAACTCTTTTACATTCACAGGGTCATTTTCGTCCAATTTTCCTTCCGCAAGATTTTCATTTTCTATCTCTTCGACTTTTTTAGAAAGTTCTTCTCTAATTTTCTCTTCTTCTTCTTTTATTTTTTCTAAATCACTTTTAGGAAGCTGATAATAATCTGATTGGATATCATTAAACGATAGAAATCCGTGTCTTTCTCTCCCAAAATCAACAAATGCAGCTTGAAGTGAGGGCTCTATTCTGCTTACTTTTCCAAGATATATATTATTTTTTATTAAATCGTTTTTTACACCTTCGTATTCATAGTCTTCAATATGATCACCTGATTTAAGAACGACTCTTGTTTCATTAGGATGCGATGCATCAATATATAAATTTTTTTCCATAAATTTTGATTGTTAAATTGAATTAAAAATTGTTTCATAAAATTTTGTTTCTTAAGCCTTATATTTAACAAATTCCTCAATATAATGGAAACAAAAATGAATAATATTTTTAAAAATTTTTTAATTATATCAACAAGTCTTGCGTTATTATTGAGTGTTTTTGTGCTTAGTATTTTATGGAGCTTTTCTAACAAAATTCCAGATTATAAATTTTTAAAAAATTATAAACCTCCAGTTTCAAGCAAAGTATATTCTGGAGATGGAATGTTGGTAGCTGACTTCTCACGTGAAAAAAGAGTATTTGTTCCTTACGAAACTATACCAAAAAATGTAATAAATTCATTTCTTTCTGCTGAGGATAAGAATTTTTTTACTCATCCAGGAGTCGATGCAAAAGGGGTCATGAGAGCAATAATTAATAACATTTCAAATATAAAAAACTCAAAAAGATTAGAAGGAGCATCAACAATTACTCAACAAGTAGCTAAAAACTTTTTATTAACTAACGAAGTAAGTTTGAATAGAAAAATTAAAGAGGCCATACTAGCTTTTAGAATAGAAAGAACTCTTAGCAAAGAAAGAATATTAGAGCTTTATTTAAACCAAATTTATCTTGGAGGAGGTTCGTATGGAGTTGCAGCTGCCAGTTTAGAATATTTTGATAAATCAATTAAAGATTTAGATTATGCAGAGGCAGCCTTATTGGCCGCATTACCCAAAGCACCAAGTAGATACAATCCATATAAAAATATTAAACTTGCAAAGTTTCGAAGAGATTTAGTTTTAAAAAATTTATATGAGAACAATTATATAAACTATAAAAAATATATAGATTTAAGACAAAAAAAAATAGAATTAAAAAAAAATAAGAAGATATTTTTAGAAGACTCTCAATATTATATAGAGGATGTTAGAAAAAAAATTATTAATGATTTAGGTTTTGATAAACTTTATAAACAAGGCTTTAATATTAATACACCAATTGATTTAAACTTACAGTCGATTGCTACGGAAGCCTTAAGAAAAGGATTGATTGAATATGACAAGAGAAAAGGTTGGAGAGGACCTCTTCTGAATATAAGAAATTATAATAATGATTGGTTTAAAAATTTAAATAAATATAATTTAGAAAAGACAATAAATTGGAAAATTGCCATCATAAAAGATTTAAGTGATTATTATGCAACTTTGGAAACTGAGAATGGTAATGAAGGTATAATTAAATATGAAGATATTTCTTGGACAAAAAAGAATATTAAAGAAATTTTTGAAATTGGTGATGTAATTTATGTAGAAAAAAATACCGATAAATCTTTCAGTTTAAGACAAGAGCCATTAATTAACGGAGGAATTGTTGTAATGGACCCTTACACGGGTAGAGTTTTAGCATTGAGTGGTGGTTTTAGTTTTAAAAAAAGTGAGTTCAATAGATCAACACAAGCGTTAAGACAACCTGGATCAGCATTTAAACCATTTGTTTATGCTTTAGCTCTTGAAAATGATTATACTCCATCTACCCTAGTATTAGATGCACCATTAGTTTTAGACCAAGGAGAAGATCTTAAATTATGGAAACCTCAAAATTATGGAAAAAAATTTTATGGGTTATCTACTTTAAGAACTGGACTTGAAAAATCGAGAAATTTAATGACAGTAAGAATTGCGCAAGATTTAGGCGTGGATAAGATTATAAATTTTTCTAAAAAACTTGGTATATATGAAAATCCTGAAGAAATTTTATCAATTTCATTAGGTTCTACTGAAACCACATTATTAAAACTTACTTCTGCATATTCAGCCTTCGTTAATGGTGGAAAACTTGTAAGCCCTGTACTTATCGATCGAATACAAGATAGTGAAGGAAATACAATTGTGAATAACGAACTTAGAAAATGTTTAAATTGTAATGAAATTTCATATTTGAGCAAAAATTATCCATTAATAAAGGACGATTATAAGCAAATTTTTTCACAACAAACCGCTTATCAAATGACTTCAATCTTAGAGGGCGTAATTCAAAGGGGAACAGGAAAAAAATTAAAGTCTTTAAATCTGGATATAGGCGGAAAAACTGGAACAACGAATAAAAATACTGACACATGGTTTATAGGATTTACCTCAGATTTAGTTGTAGGTGTTTATGTTGGATTAGATAATCCACAACCATTAGGCAAGAATGAAACTGGAGCTAAAACTGCTTTACCTATATTTAAGTATTTTTTAGAATCATCAGTAGATAAATCTCAAGCACGACCATTTAAAGTTCCAAACGATATAGTGATGATGGTTGTTGATCCAAACACTGGCCAAAAAGTAAAATTTTCTTCTAAAAACACTATAATTGAAAATTATAAGAAAAGAGATATTGTAAATAATAAGGTTAAAAAAATTAATAGTAAAAACTTTGATGAAAATAAAATACTAAAATTTTATTAATGGAAAACGAAATACAAACATTCTTAGCTGATATAAAAAAAATAAACTTAAGAATAAAGGAGTATCTTTGATAAAAATAAAGTTATTTCAAAGTTAAAATCCATAGAAGAAAAAATGCTAGAAGCCAATTTTTGGCAAGATAAAAACAATTCTAAAAAAATTCTTAAAGAAAAAAAATTACTTGAAGAAATGTCATCTTCATATTTGAATATTGAGAATGAGTTAAAAGATGCGGAAGAACTTTTTGATCTTGCAAATAATGAAGAAAATTTAGAAATTCTCTCCGATCTAACAATCAACTTAAAAACTCTTAAAAAGACAGTAAAAAAAAATGAAATAAAATGCTTTTTATCAAATGAAGCAGACTCTTTAGATACTTATATTGAAATACATGCTGGTGCTGGCGGGACTGAAAGTCAAGATTGGGCTCAAATGTTAAGAAGAATGTATATTAAATGGGCTGATAGAAAAAAATTTAAAGTTGGATTAATTAGTGAACATAAAGGAGATGAAGCTGGCATAAAATCGTCTACAATTAAAATTGAAGGTGATTACGTATTTGGATGGCTAAAAAAAGAGTCTGGTATTCACAGATTAGTTAGAATTTCACCATTTGATTCAGGGGCTAGAAGGCACACAAGTTTTGCAAGTGTCTGGATTTATCCCATGGTTGATGAAAATATTAAAGTTGAAATTCAAGAAAAGGATTTAAGAATTGACACATATAGATCTAGTGGTGCTGGAGGCCAGCATGTAAATACTACAGATAGTGCAGTAAGAATTACACACATACCAACTAAAATAGTTGTACAATGTCAGAACGAACGATCACAACACAAAAATAAAGAGACATGTATGAATATGCTAAAGGCAAGACTTTATGATTATGAAATAAAAAAAAAAGAGGAGGAGAGTCAAAACACAGAAAGCATTAAATCTGAAATTGGATGGGGTCATCAAATTAGATCATATGTGTTACAACCTTATCAGCTTGTTAAAGATAACAGAACTAATTTTGAAAACACTAGTCCAGATAAGGTGCTAGATGGTGAAATTGATGAATTTTTGGAACAATCTCTCTATAATTTAAATGACTAGATATTTTTTTAGATTTTTAATTTTTATCACATTAATTATTTTTTGTTTTATAAGTTATTTTTCAATAATTGGTTTTGAAACAAAAAAATTTAATTCATTAATAAAATCAAACTTAAATAATATAGATAAACAAATAGATATAAAATTAAATGATGTTAAAATTGTTTTAGACCCATTTAATTTGCACTTGGACATAAAAACATTAGGTCCAAATATTTTATATAACAATAATTTAATTGAACTTGAGTCTGTCAAAACACAAATTTCATTATCAAGTATAATTAATAAAAAAATTTCATCATCTAACTTATCAATTTCAACAAAATTAATTAAAATTAATGATTTAATCTCTTTTGTACGAGCAATAAATAATACTCCGGAACTGACACTTGTTAATAAAATTATAGATAAAGGTTTTGTAGTTGTTGACTTAAATATTAATTTTAATGAAAACGGTAAAATCAAAGATGATTATGAATTAAAAGGTATTATCAAAGATGTTAATATTACTTCATTAAACAATAATAAAATACAAGATATAAATTTTAATTTTATTCATGAAAATTCAAAGTCAATTTTTAAAGATATTAGTTTTAAGTATCAAGATTTAAAGATTGTTTCAAATGAGTTCAATATAAATAATAATGATAAAGAAATTTTTCTTAAAGGTGAGTTAGAAACAAAATCAATTATTATTAACAAAAAAGAAGTTTCAAACTATCTAAATTTTAATAATAATTTAGAAATTGAAAAGATTAAATTTTCTTCAATAAATGATCTTGAAATTTCATTAACAAAAAGATTTAAACTAGAAAATTATAATATAAAATCTTCTTTGAATATTGAGGATATAGTTTTAAAAAATTTCTTGAATTTAAAGTACTTTTTTCCAGAAATGAAAGAGACAATATCATTCAAAGATAACAAAATAAATTTAGTTTCAAAAAAAAACTTTTTAAAACTTTCGGGTTCTGGGAAAACTTTATTACAAAAAAAATTTGATGAAATTAATTATGAACTTATAAAAAAAGATAATGATTATATTTTTGATACAAATTTGGATATTTCAAATAATCCTATACAAATTAAATTTTTAAATTTTAAAAATTCTAATAAAACAAAAACATCCCTAAGCTTGAAAGGAAAATTTAATAAAGATCAAAAATTAAGTTTTGATAAATTATCTTTTGTAAATGACAAAAATATCATTGAAATTAATGATTTAAAATTTGACAAGGATTATAAAATTTTTGATTTAAATTATGCTTCAATAAAAATAGTTGATGAGTTAGATAAGAAAAATCGTTTATCAATAAATAAAAAAAAAGATTATTATAATGTTTCAGGATCAAATTTTAATGCATCAATTTTTGTTGATGATTTAATAAAAAAAGATGATGATCAAAATAAAGATTTATTCAGTAATAATTTAAACTTAAGATTAAACATTAATGAAGTACTAATTGCAGAAGATCATATTATAAAAAATTTGAACGGTGATATTAGCTTTGAAAGAAATAATGTTAATAAAGCAAATTTAAAGGGTTCTTTTTCAAAAAATGAAAATATTTCATTTACTGTAATTAAAAAAAATGAACAAAAAGTTACAACTTTTTTCTCTGATAAAGCAGAACCATTTGTTAAAAAATTTGAACTCATAAAAGGATTTGATGGAGGATCATTAGATTTTTATTCGGTTGAAAGTGGAAATTCTTCGAACACTCATATTAAACTTTATGATTTTAAGCTTAAAGAAGTGCCAGCATTAACAAAACTACTTACTCTAGCATCTTTACAAGGTATTGCAGATTTATTGTCTGGAGAAGGTATAAGGTTTAATGATTTTGAGATGAAGTTTCAAAATCAAAAAAATTTGATTACAATAAATGAAGTTTATGCAATAGGACCTGCGATTTCCATCTTAATGGATGGCTATATTGAAAAAGATAAATTAATAAGTTTGAGGGGTACACTTGTGCCCGCTACAACAATAAATAAATTTATTGGTTCTATACCTATACTCGGAAACATCTTAGTAGGTAAAAAAACTGGTGAAGGTGTGTTTGGTGTAAGCTTTAAGATTAAAGGTCCACCCAAAAAAACAGAGACAACAGTTAATCCTATTAAAACTCTTACACCTAGATTCATCACAAGGACCCTAGAAAAAATAAAAAAAAATTAGACTAGATGTATCTTAAAATGTCTTTTCTTTCCAATTGATAATTTAAATGAATTATCTTTATAATCTTTAAAGTTTAATTTTAGATTTTCATCATTTAAAACTTTATTATTTATTTTAATTCCATTATTTTTAATTAATCTTCTAATTTCACTTTTTGATTTTTCTAATTTTGACAATATTAAAATTTCAATAATTGAAGTTTCATAATTAATTTTATTTTTATCTAAATTTATTGAAGGTAAATTTGAACTATCAGCATCTCCCGAAAAGGCTTCTCTCGCAATTTTTTCTGATTTTATTGCTTCATCTGAACCATGAAGCATTTCAGTTGCTTTATTAGCTAATAGTTTTTTTAAATCGTTTATATCGTTGTTTTTTATACTTTCAATTTCTTCTATCTCTAAATCTGTGAATATCTTTAAAAACTTAATTACATCTCTGTCATCTGTATTTCTCCAAAATTGCCAATAGTCATAAGGAGATAAATAACTTTTATCTAACCATATTGCGCCTGTTTCAGTTTTTCCCATTTTTGCACCTGATGCAAGTGTAATCAAAGGAGTAGTCAATCCATAAGCTTGATTTCCAGAGTATCTCTTAATCAATTCTACACCATTAACAATATTACCCCACTGATCTGAACCTCCAATTTGAAGAATACATTCTTTTTTTTTATTAAGTTCAAGAAAATCATATGCTTGAAGTATCATGTAATTAAATTCCATATAACTTAAGGATTGTTCTCTTTCTAATCTTAATTTTACACTATCAAAAGTAAGCATTTTATTAATTGTAAAATGTTTTCCTACATCTCTTAAAAAAGAAATATAATTAAGTCCTTTTAACCAATCATAATTATTAACAAAAATTGGTTTGGTTGTATTACTTTCATTATCTAAAAAATTGGTTAAAATTTTTTCTATATTTTTAATATTTATATTAATTTCATCCTCATTTAGAATTTTTCTCGTTTTATCTTTTCCTGAAGGATCTCCTATTCTAGTAGTACCTCCACCAATTAACACAATTGGCTGATGACCATGTTTTTGTAGTAATCTTAAACACATGATTTGGAGTAAACTACCAACGTGTAAACTTTCAGCCGTGCAATCAAACCCTATGTAAGCTTTTATCTTTTTAGTATCTAATAAATTAGATAATTCTTCATCATTTGTACACTGGTAGTAAAAACCTCTGTCTTTAAATTCTTTTAAAAATTTATTCATATTTATAAATTTACAATATACATTTTTTAATAAAAACAAATATTTATGAAAAAAAAAATACTTAATTGTCTAGGAATGATGAGCGGAACTTCGATGGATGGAGTAGATATTTCTCTAATTAAAACCGATGGGGAAAATTTTTTTGAGAGCATAATAGATAAATACTACGAATTTCCAGATAATTTATACGATGGATTGATAAAAATTAGAGAAACAATAAACTCTAAAGAAGATCTTAAAATTCAAAAAAACGGAATCAGAAATTTAGAAAAACAATTCACTCTTTTTCACGCATCACTTATTGATGATTTAAAGTCTAATTTTGAGATAGATGTTGTTGGTTTTCATGGTCAAACAATTTTTCACTCTCCAAAAAATAAAATTAGTTTTCAAATTGGTGATGGAAATTTATTAGCACAACTAATAAAAAAAAAAGTCGTTTTCAATTTTAGAAAAAATGATATTGATCATTCTGGACAGGGTGCACCTTTAACTCCTATTTTTCATAATTTAATTTCAAAAAAAATTAATGAAAAGAATAAAAATATTTCTATATATTTAATTAATATTGGTGGAATAACGAATTTAACAAAAATTGCTAAAAATTTTGATGAAAATTTTATGGAAGGCTATGATATTGGTCCAGGAAATTGCTTAATTGATAATTGGGTTAGAAAAAATTCAAGATTTAAATATGATGAGAATGGTAAAATTGCAAGTTTAGGTAAATTAAATGAATTAACCTTAAATCAGGCAATTGATAACTTTGAGTTCAACGATTTTAAAAATTCGTTAGATATAAACGATTTTGATATCTCTTTTTTAAGAGGATTAGATTTTGAAGAAGGTTGTACAACTGTAACAGAGTTTACAGCTTATTTAATAGCTAATGGAATTAATAATTTAAGAAATAAAAATGATGATTTAGACTTATTCATTTTTTGTGGAGGAGGTAGAAAAAATAACTTTTTAATAAAAAGAATTGAAAATTATATTAATAATGATCAAGGTTTCATTCTAAAAAATATTGATGATTATAATCTTGATGGTGATTTTATAGAGTCCCAAGCTTTTGGTTATTTGGCTGCAAGGTCGATATACAATCTTCCAATTTCATTTCCTAAAACTACTAGATGTTTGAAATCAATATCAGGAGGTGAGATAGTTGATAATAATTAAGTTAGTATATAGCTGTTTCTTTTTTAATATATTTATCTAAACTTGTAACTAAAGAACTTTCTGTTTTAGAAAAAAAATGATTAGCTTCTGGAACAGATTCAAACTCTACTTTTATTCCTTTTTGAGAACTCAATCTTGTATTAAGTTCGTTAATATATTCTATAGGCACTAACTCATCTTTTTTTCCATGTATTATTAATCCAGAAGTAGGACATGGTGATAAAAATGAAAAATCATACGCATTAGGTTGAGGAGAAATTGCTATAAATCTATTAATCTCTGGTCTTCTCATTAAAAGCTGCATTGCAATTAAAGACCCAAAAGAAAAACCAGAAACCCAACATTGAGAATTGTCAAAATTTTCTCTTTCTAGCCAATCCAGTGCAGCTGCAGCATCAGCAAGTTCACCTTGGCCGTTATCAAATTCACCGTCACTTTTTCCTACACCTCTAAAATTTACTCTACAAACTGAAAAATCATTTTCCATAAACGTATGAAATGTTTCCACGACAACTTTATTGTTCATTGTTCCACCATACTGAGGATGAGGTTGTAATACTAATGCGATCGGTGAAGTCGGTTTTTTACTTTTATAATATTTTGCCTCAAGTCTTCCCGCAGGACCAGGTATGAATATCTCTAAAATTTTATTATCCATATTTTGAAAAAAAGCATGAATAGCACAAGTCTGCGTTAAAATGGTAGTTTTTTTTTATGTTAGATACTTGACTATTTTAGTCGGGTTTATATATACCCTTCATTACTCATGAAATTAACATCAAAAGGTAGATACGCTGTAATGGCTTTAATTGATATTGCAAAATTTGATAATATCAATCCAGTTTCATTGAGAGACATTTCGTTAAGACAGGGAATATCAGTAGATTTTCTAGAACAAATTTTTTCAAAACTCAAAAAAAATGAAATAGTTAAAAGTATTAGAGGAACACAAGGCGGATATATTTTAAGTAAAAAACCCTCAGAAATTAAACTGAATAATATTTTTGATGCCATTGATGAAAGTGTAAAAACTGTTCAATGTAAAAAAGAGTCAAAGAAAAGTTGTAATGGCAAATCATCTAAATGTGTAACTCACGATTTATGGAATGAATTAGAAACACATATTAATTCATTCTTTGAGCAAAAAAGTTTAGAGGATTTAGTTTCTAAAAAAGAAAGTAGAATTTAAATGGACCAAAGAAATAAAGATATTGAAAAATTAAAAGATTATAAATATGGCTTTTCAACAGATATTGAAAATATTAGAGCACCAAAAGGTTTAAACGAAGAAGTTATAAAGTTCATTTCAAATATTAAAAAAGAACCACAATGGATGTTAGACTTTAGACTAAAAGCATTTAATAGATTAAAAAGTTTAAAAGAACCTAATTGGCAAAAACCTAAATACCCAAAAATTGATTATCAAGATTTGTATTACTATTCAGCGCCTAAAAGCATGAAAGATAAACCTAAAAGTCTTGATGAACTAGATCCAAAATTACTCGAGACTTACAATAAACTAGGTATTCCTCTGCAAGAACAAGCAAGATTAAATGGAATAGCTGTAGATGCAGTTTTTGATTCAGTTTCAGTAGCAACAACTTTTAAGGAAGAGCTTACAAAGCAGGGAATAATTTTTTGTTCTATGTCTGAAGCAATTCAAAAACATCCAGAACTTGTAAAAAAATATTTAGGATCAGTAATCCCAATAACAGATCATTATTTTGCAACTCTTAACTCAGCAGTATTTACTGATGGATCATTTGTATATATTCCTGAAGGTGTTAGATGTCCAATGGAGCTTTCTACTTATTTTAGAATTAATGCCTCTGAAACAGGTCAGTTTGAAAGAACATTAATTGTTGCTGATAAAAATAGTTACGTAAGTTATTTGGAAGGTTGTACTGCTCCAATGAGAGATGAAAATCAATTACATGCTGCGAACGTAGAGTTAGTTGCTTTAGATGATGCAGAAATAAAATATTCTACAGTTCAGAATTGGTATCCTGGAGATGAAAATGGTGTAGGTGGGATTTATAATTTTGTTACCAAAAGAGGCTTATGTAAAGGTAAGAATTCAAAAATTTCTTGGACACAGGTTGAAACAGGTTCAGCAATTACGTGGAAATATCCAAGCTGTATTTTGAAAGGTGATAATTCTGTTGGCGAGTTTTATTCTATTGCAATTACAAACAACCATCAAAAAGCAGATACTGGAACTAAAATGATACATTTGGGAAAAAACACAAAAAGTAAAATTATATCAAAAGGTATTTCTGCCGGTAAATCTGACATGATGTATAGAGGTTTGGTAGATATTTCATCAAAGGCAGATAACTCTAGAAATTTTACCCAATGCGATTCTTTATTGATGGGGAATAAATGTGGTGCACACACAATCCCATATATTAAAAATAAAAATATAAAATCAAATATTGAACATGAGGCAACAACTTCAAAAATAAGTGATGAACAACTATACTATTGTAATCAAAGAGGTTTAAATCAAGAAGAAGCTGTTAGTTTGATTGTAAATGGATTTTGCAAAGAAGTTCTCCAGCAATTGCCAATGGAATTTGCTGTTGAAGCACAAAAATTAGTTGGAATTAGTTTAGAAGGGAGCGTTGGTTAAATGCTTGAAATTAATAATTTAAAAGCAAAAGTTGAAAACAAAGAGATATTAAAGGGACTTAATCTAGAAATTAAACCTGGAGAAGTACATGCAATTATGGGTCCAAATGGATCTGGAAAAAGCACTCTTTCGAACATTTTATCTGGAAAAAAAGGCTATGAAATTGAGGGAAAAGTATCATTTGATAACCAAAACCTTTTAGAACTTGAGACAGAAGAGAGAGCGCACAGAGGAATTTTTTTAGCTTTTCAGTACCCGTTAGAAATACCAGGAGTAAATACAAATACATTTTTAAAAACTTCACTTAATGCAATTAAAAAAGCACGAGGTGAAAAAGAATTAGATGCAATTGAATTTTTAAAATTGGTTAAGCAAAAATCATCTGAATTAAAGTTTGATGAAAAGATTTTAAGCAGACAATTAAATGTTGGATTTTCTGGTGGTGAAAAAAAGAAAAATGAAATATTACAAATGTCAATTTTAAATCCTAAGCTTGCAATTCTAGATGAAACAGACTCAGGTTTAGATATAGATGCTTTAAGAATTGTTTCAGAAGGAGTTAATTCTTTAAGAAATAAAAATAATTCTTTTTTGATAATCACCCATTATCAGAGGTTACTAGATTATATTAAACCAGATTACGTTCACGTTTTAAAAAATGGTCAAATTATAAAATCTGGTGGACCAGAGCTAGCGTTAGATTTAGAAAAAAAAGGATACGAAGAGTTTAATTAATGGAAGATAATACAATTATAAACTTTGATAAATTTTTAGATAATCACTCATTTTCTGATGAGCAATTAGAAAAAAGAAAAAAGAATTATAAAAAATTTAATGATGAAGGTTTCCCAAATAAAAAATTAGAAGATTGGAAGTTTTCAGATTTAAGTCAAATAATAAAAAAAAATATTAAAAATTTTGTTATTGAAAAATCTGAAACAAATAAATTACAAGTTACTGACTTAATTAAAGATTTTGATCACAATAAAATTTATATTCAGGATGGAAAATTAATTAGTTATGATTTTTCTTTTGAGAAAGAAAAGTCATTAAAATTAAATATTGAAGAAGTTGTTGAAAATAAAATTAATACAAATTCTTTATTAAATTTAAACAGTGCTTTAAGTGAAGATAAAATAAGTGTAATCGTCAAAGAAGGTTATATTAGTAATGCACCCTTGGTAATTTACAATAACTATTCTGAAAAAAAATCTAATTTAATTAATTCTAATATTTCTATAAATTTAGAAAAAAATAGTTCATTAAAAATTATTAATTTATCAAATGAAAATTCAATAAATAGTTTTTCAAATAATAGTCAGAACATTTATCTAAATGATAACGCTATTTTAAAATTTTATTCTTTAAATTACAAAAACAATACGAATATGAGTTATTCATTTAGTAACATTGATTTGAATAAAAATAGTCATTGTGAATATTTTATTCTATCAGCTGGAGCAAAGTTTTTGAAAAATGAAATAAATTGCACACTAAATAAAGATCATGGATCTATTTTTATCAATGGAATTATTAATCTTGAGAATGAAAACCATCACGAGATAAAAACAATAGTTAATCACAATGAGGAAAATTGCAAAAGTTATCAACTAATTAAATGCGTACTAAATGATAATTCAAAAGGAATTTATCAAGGAAAGATTTTCGTAGATTCTAAGGCCCAAAAAACTGATGGATATCAACTTAGTAGAGCGCTGCTTTTAAATGAAGATACGGAGTTTAATGCAAAACCAGAACTTGAAATATACGCAGATGACGTAAAATGTTCACATGGTTCAACTTCAGGCAATATAGATGAAAATTCAATTTTCTATCTTATGTCTAGAGGATTGACCTATAAGCAATCAAAACAATTATTGATTAATGGCTATGTGGCAGAAGTAGTTGAAAAAATTACAGATTACGACATTAAAGATTTTGTTAAAAAATTATTAGGAATAAGTGATGAATATTAAGAATATTAAAAAAGAGTTTCCAATTTTTGACGAAAAAATTCAAAATAATGATCTCGTTTATTTAGATAGCGCAAACTCTTCTCAAAAACCAAAAATAGTATTGGATCGAATTAATGAATTTTATTCAAAGCAATTTTCAAATGTGGGAAGGAGTGTTCATTATTTAGCTGTTGCAGCTACGAATTTGTATGAAAATACAAGGACTTCTGTCCAAAAGTACATAAATGCTAAAGATAAAAATGAAATTGTATTCACTAAAGGAGCTACAGAGGCGCTAAATTTAGTTGCTAATACATTGGGTCAAACAGTATTAGAACCTGGAGATGAGGTAATTATTACTGAATTAGAACATCATTCAAATTATGTTCCTTGGCATTTTTTAAGAAAATCAAAAAATATAAAAATTAATTTTGCTGAAATAAATGAAGATGGAGAAGTCCCAATAGAAAATATTGAAAAATTAATTACTGATAAAACAAAAGTAATTTCAATTACTCATTTGTCTAATGTAACAGGCGCAATACTCCCAATTAAGGAGATAACTCAATTAGCTCATTCGAAAGGCATTATTGTTGTGGTTGATGGTTGTCAGGGCGCTCCTCATTTAAAATTAGATATGCAAGATCTGGATTGTGATTTTTATGCAATTTCATGTCATAAAATGTATGGACCAACTGGTCTAGGTGTTTTGTATGGTAAAAAAAAATGGTTAGAACAATTACCTCCTTATCAAGGTGGTGGTGGAATGATTAGAGAAGTTAAGAAAGATAGAATTACGTATGGAGATTTACCAAATAAGTATGAAGCAGGCACAATGGCCACTGCCCAAGTGATAGCATTTGATCAGTCAATAAAATTTCTTGAAGCAATAGGCATTGAGAACATCATGAAACATGAAAAGGAATTAGTTGAATATGGACAAGAAATATTAAAAAAAAATAATTCAGTGAAGTTATTAGGTAACCCAAAGAATAGAGGAGGTGTACTTTCATTTACTATCGAAGGAGTACATCCACATGATATAGCAACAATATTAGATGAAGATGGTGTTGCTATAAGAGCTGGACATCATTGTTGTCAGGTTCTTCATGACAAATTAGAGATACCGGCAAGTGCAAGAGCTTCTTTGGGTGTTTATAACACCAAAGATGATTTAGATAAATTAAATGAAGCTATAAATAATTGTAAAAAGGTTTTTAATATATAATGAATTTAAAAGAATTATATCAAGAAATAATTTTAGATCATGGGAAGAATCCAAGAAACTTAAGAAAGACAGAAAATTTCAACAAAGATGCGAAAGGAAACAATCCATTGTGTGGAGACAATGTCCATGTTTATTTGAAATTAAATGAAAATAAAAAAGTTGAGGATATTTCTTTTGAGGGGAGTGGTTGTGCTATTTCAATGGCTTCAGCATCAATTATGACTGATCTAGTTAAAGGAAAAGAAGAAGTTGAAGTTAAAGAGATAGTTGAAGATTTCTTAGGAATGATAAAAGAAAATCCTGATTTAAAATCAGACAAGCTTAAAGAAGATGAAAAAACAAAGTTAATGTGTTTGTCAGGAGTTAAACAATATCCAATGAGAGTTAAATGTGCAACTTTATCATGGCATACACTTGTTTCAGCAATTGACAATAAACAAGAAGAAATAAATACTGAAAATTAAATTATGAATATAAAAGAAAAAATTATAGAAGAAATTAGAAAAATTTATGATCCTGAATTACCTGTAAATATTTATGAACTTGGATTAATCTATGACATTCAAGTTGAAGAGAAGAAAGCAAAAATTAAAATGACATTAACTACCCCTAATTGCCCTGTAGCTGAAAGTCTACCGAAAGAAGTAAAAGATGGAGCAATGCAAGTAGAAGAAATAGAAGATGTTGATCTTGAGTTAGTATGGGATCCACCCTGGACAAAAGATATGATGTCAGAAGCTGCTAAACTGGAGTTAAATTTATAATGACGCAAATCATCAAACTAAGTGATAACGCAGCGGATAGAATAAAAGAAATTATGTCTGATGCTGAAAAAGATGCTTTAGGAGTTAGAGTTTCAGTAAAGTCAGGTGGTTGTGCAGGAATGTCTTATGTGATGGAATATACTAAGGAAGCTAATCCGGCAGATGAAATTGTAGAAGAAAAAGGTGTTAAAGTTTTTATAGACCCTGCAGCTGTACTGTATCTTTTAGGAACAGAAATGGACTATAAAAAAGAGGAATTTTCCTCGTCTTTTGTATTTAATAATCCAAATGAAACCGAAAGATGCGGTTGTGGAGAGTCTTTTAAGGTCTAAAAACCTTAGGTTGAATTGTCCCACTTATAGCATAGCAGTATTGCATTATATGCATATCTGATATAACATCTGAATCATGAACAAATTTGAATTTAAAAACTTAGTTAAATCTTTAAGAGACACCTTAAAGCAAAAAACTTTTTTAAAAGATTTGCGTAAGGAAGTAGAAACTGGTGCTAACGGCACACAGGATTACGTTGTTAAAAAAGGTATTAACAAAGATACAGTTGCTACAACAAGACAGTAATTAAATTAACTACTGTAGTACATCTCAAACTCTACAGGATGAGGTGCGTGTTCAAACTTGTGAATTTCCTCAAACTTCAAAGCGATATAAGCATCAATCTGATCATCAGTGAATACACCACCTTGAGTTAAAAATTCTCTATCTTTATCTAAACTTTCCATTGCTTCTCTTAACGATCCACAAACTGTTGGAATTTTATTAACTTCCTCAGCGGGTAATTCATATAAATCTTTATCAAAAGATTCACCTGGATGAATTTTATTTTTAATTCCATCTAATCCTGCCATTAACATAGCTGCAAATGTTAAATATGGATTTCCAGCCGCATCAGGAAATCTAATTTCACATCTTGCACCTTTTTTACTTAATGTAATTGGGATACGACATGAAGCAGATCTATTTCTTGCTGAGTAAGCAAGTAATACTGGCGCTTCAAATCCTGGAATTAATCTTTTGTAACTGTTTGTTGTTGAGTTAGCAAAAGCATTAATGGCTTTAGCATGTTTTAAAATTCCTCCAATATAATGCAATGCCGTTTCTGATAATCCTGAGTACGCATCACCAGAAAACACGGGAGTATCACCTTTCCAAATTGATTGGTGAATATGCATGCCTGATCCATTATCTCCAGCAACAGGCTTAGGCATAAATGTTGCAGTTTTTCCAAATGAGTGAGTTACCATTTGCACAACATATTTATATAGTTGAACATTATCCGCTTGATCAACCAATGTTCCAAAATACATACCTAGTTCATGTTGACTTGGAGCAACTTCGTGGTGATGTTTTTCAACTTTTATTCCAACATCTTTTAAACTTTTTAGGTATTCACCTCTCATGTCTTGTTCACTATCAACAGGAGGAACAGGGAAGTATCCACCTTTAACACCAGGTCTATGCCCCATATTTCCATTTTCATATTCTTTACCAGAATTATAAGGACCTTCTTTACTGTCAATTTTGAATCCAGCTTCGTTCATGTCGTTTTTGATTCTTACATCATCAAAAACAAAAAATTCTGGTTCTGGACCAAAGAATGCTTTATCACCTATACCTGAAGCTTTAAGGTATTCTTCAGCTTTTTTAGCTACACCTCTTGGATCTCTTTCATAAGGAGTTTTCTTTATCGCATCCAAGATGTCACAAAATAATACGACAGTATTATGTGATGTAAAAGGATCCATAAACATTCTAGAAGTATCTGGTTTTAAAATCATGTCTGACTCGTTAATTGCTTTCCAACCCGCAATTGATGAACCATCAAAAAACACACCCTCATTGATCATATCCTCATCAACAATTCCAGCATCCATTGTTAGGTGTTGTAGTTTTCCTCTTGGATCAGTAAATCTTAGATCAACAAATTCAGCTTCTTTTTCTTTAATAAATTTTAAAACATTACTTGCACTCATTTTAACTCCTTTTGATTTTGGTGGTTCTTAGCAAAAAAAAGTTTATAAATATTGCTCTTTTAATAAATAACACCTATGCAAAAATTACATAGATAGCCAATTATGAATGCAATTTTAGACAAAGAACCCGTAAAAAGAGCAGAAAAATCGCTCAAAAAGTTTGACGAAAAATTAGAGGTAATTTATCTTGAACAATCAGCACGAACAGCTCAAGATGCGGCTACAGCTTTAGGTTGTGAAGTTGGAGCGATAGTAAAAAGTTTATTCTTTAAGGCAGGAGATAGATTCATTCTTGTTTTAGTAGCTGGAAACAAAAGGTGCTCTTTAAATAAACTTAAAAAAATTCTTAATGAAAAAGATGTTTCAATGGCATCCCCACAAGAAGTTAAAGATAACACTGGCTTTACAATTGGTGGCGTGTCACCAGTAGGCCACCTTAAAGAATGTGATATTTACGTAGATATAAGTCTGGAGAGATTTTCTGACTTATTTGGTGCAGCAGGGCATCCAAATGTAGTATTTAAAATTAATTATAATGATTTACTAAAAATGACTAAAGGTCATCCAAAAGATATAGTTGAATGAGAGAGCCAAAATTAATTGATTATAGTCTATTAACATTACTTGCAATAATTTGGGCATCTGCTTTTTTTAATATTAAAATAGCGACTTATTCATTTGGACCAGTAACAATTGCTTTTTTAAGAGTTTTTTTTGGGGCACTCCCAGTTTTGTTAATTTGTTATTTAAAGAAAATAAAAATTGAAGCTTTTTCAAAGGATTGGCATTGGTTTGCATTAATTGGATTTATAAACTTAGTAGCGCCATTCTTTTTGATAGCATATGGGGTAAAGTCAGTTCAAAGTAATTTAGCTGCTATTTTAATGTCTACAACAACTTTGAGTTCTACAGTGCTAGGTCATTTTTATACAAAAAATGAAAGATTTAATCTAACTAGAACTATTGGAATTTTAATTGGATTTTCGGGTATTGTATATTTGTTTTCTGATAATTTTTTAATTAATGAAAATAATTTTGGTTCAGCATTATTAATTTTATTGGGCTCTACTTGTTATGTTGTTGGTGGTGTGCTTACTTTAAAAATAAGTAAAAAGAAAAATGAAAATGTAACAGGTTCAATTTTAATTTGGGCTATAATAATTTTAATTCCTTTGGTAAGTTTTATTGAACAGCCTTGGAATACAGTTCCACGATTAGACTCAACTATTTCTGTTATTTATTTAGGTTTAGTTTCAACAGGAATTGCTTGGTTATTAAGATTTAGAATTTTAACTACAAATGGATTAATTTTTCAATCACAAGTATCTTATTTAATTCCAATATTTGGAGTAATCCTTAGTTACATATTTTTAAGAGAAATTATTACAACAAAAGTTTTAATTTCTTTAATTGCTGTGATAATTGGAATTTACTTTGTAAAAAAAGCTGGGTTGAACAAATAATTTACTTATCTCTAAATGATGACGGATTTCCAATCATTGAATTGAATATTCCAAGAAATCTATAGATATATTTCTCTTTTTTTTGTTTTTGAAAAGTTAAAGAAAAATAAATAAGTTTTAAAAATGATTTAATAAATTTACCTGACATTTTAAGTAATGCATTCATATAACCATAATTTTTTTTATAAAAATAAAAACTTGACCACATCCAATGCCACTCTCTAATACGATTAGCTCTTTTTTCATTTTCTAAATTTTTTCCTAAAGAGCTTTGAAACCCCAAATGATGAATTTTTAAATCTTTTGAGGTAAAAACATTTTCACTTTTATTTATTACAGATTTACAAAGATCAAACTCTTCAAAATATAAGAAGAAATTTTTATCAAAAATTTCTTTATCATTAAATTTTTTAAGATTTATTAACATTGAACAACCAGTTACCCATTCAACTTTCTCTAAGGTTGAGATATTATTTGACTTAAATTTTTTAACAAATTCTTTATTTTTTTTTGGATTAAAAAATCCAGCTGGCATAAAAATTTTATCATGTAAATATTGACATCCAATAATTGAAAAATTGTTATTATTTTGAATTATCTGATCCAAATTAGAAAAAAAGTTTTCATCGCAAATTAAGTCAGGATTTAAAATTAGAGCGTAATCTGTTTTTGTAACTTTCAGGCCATAATTGTTTCCGTTACCATAACCTAAATTTTCACCAGTGCAGAGAATTTCAACATTTGAAAAATCATTAATGATTTCATTTTTAAATTCAAAATTTGAGGAGTTTTCTATAATTTTTATTTTAACATCTTTACTTATGGATTTAACACAATCCATAATCATTTTTTTTTGAGTTAAATAGGTAACAATTATTACAGTTAAATTTTCAAGGTTTTTCATTTGAAACTTTAATCTATCTCTTTAGATTTGATAATTCTTGTATATGAGCCGGTCTAGTTTCGCAACATCCACCTAAAATAGTTGCGCCTTTATCCATGAATCTTTTAGCAATTTCAGACATTTTTTTTGGAGTTAGGTCACGTCTTTGACCTAAAAACTGATTTGGATTTCCCCCGGACTTTGAATAATTAGCTGTGTAACCATTTTTTGTTTTTGTCCTTTCGAATGCATTAAATTTAAAACCAAACGGTACACCTAAGCTTTTAATTTCATCAAAATTAATTTCAAAATTTTCAGGTGAAACACAAGATAGCATTACGCCTAAAGAATTATGATCAATAATATCTTTGATATTAGAAATTTTTTCTCCACTTGGAAGGGTAGTTCCTTCTGAAATGTGAATTCCAAGTAAATAGGGTTTTTTAAACTCTTTTATTGCTTCGATACCACATTTAAATTCTTTAATGCTACTAAGTACATCAAAATAAAAAAAATCAACATATGGATTTAAAATCTTTGCCTGTTCATTAAAATTACTTTTTATCTCTTCCTCATTTCTTAAATCTTCTTCATAAGTAAGATTTTGTGGAGGCAAACCACCACCAATTAGCACATTTGGATAAATTTTTTTTACTTCTTGTGCTATCTCTCCAGCTTTAATATTCAACTCTTCAAACCTATTCTCTATATTATTATCTTTTAATCTTGTTTTTCTGGTAGTGAATGTTGCAGTAATAATTGCTTCAGCGCCTGATTTAATGAAATCTGAATGGATATCTAAAATTAGTTTGTGATACTTTTCATTGATTAATGCATTTGTGCTCCACAACGTTCCATTGGGCTCCATTCCTCTTGCCAATAATTCTTGACCCATCCCTCCATCTAGAATTCTTACTTTTTTAAAAAAATTTATATCCATTTATTTTTTATAAATTATTTTAGCATTAAATGAAAAAGATCTTCTCTCTCCCTCTATATTAAATGGATATGCCGTATGCATTAGATAATTTGGAAACAAAATTAAACTACCTACTTTTGGGATAAAGTTATAAATACTTTTACTTAGAAAAGCTTTTTGTCCGTTAATAAAATCAATAGTTCCATTAGTTCTAATCTTTTTATTCTTAACATTTCTATTGATTGAAAAATTTTCAGGAAGTTTAAGATAACCAACTCCAGACAAGTCGCCTTTATGATAATGAATAGGATTATATTCCCCCTTAAATTGTCTCACAATCCATAGAGAATTAATCTTAATATCCTTTACATTTTTCACGTTTTCTAAATAGAGAAAACTTTTGATAATTTTTTTTAGCTCAGATGAAATATTTTTCTCAACAAATCTTTTTGGGAGAAGAACTTCATTTTTAATTTGGCTTGCAAGTTTTGATGAATAATCAATTTGTTTATATGAAGATTTTTTATCTAATTGATTATTTAACTTATTAATCAATTTTTTTGAAATTTTTGTTATCCCAATAGATGGACCAAATGGTTTTATATTTTTCACAGGTTTTAATTATAGTACTTTTTCTTATTATCAACCTTAACTTAATAATCTTAAACCCAATCTAATTGCCACAAATATAACTAATAGAGAGGTCATTACAGCAAGAATTTTATTGGATAAAAATCTAAGATTTAAGAAGTTTCCAAGTTGACCACCTAGTAAAACGACAATAAAAAGAGGCCAGTAATTTAAAATTTCATTTATAACGTTTTCCTTTGTTAATTGACCTAATATTCCTGAAATAGAATTTATTAAAATAAAAAGAGATGCTGTTGTTGCAATTTGTTTTGGATAGCCAGCTTTAATTAAAAAAAGTATTGGGCTTAAAAAAATTCCACCTCCTATACCGACTATTCCTGAAACAAACCCAAGGATTGAACCAATTATTATAGAAATGAAGTTATTGATCTCATTTATTTTTATATTTTCAGACTTAAAAGAATTACTGTTTATTAATAATAATATCCCAGCAACACTTAATACGAAAAATAATAAAATTTCAAAAATGTATTTATCAATATTTATTGAACCACCTAAGAAAGCAAACGGAATAGAACCAATTAAATAAGGAATTATCAATTTTAGATTAAGATTACCAGCCCGCACATAATTAATTGAGTTTCCGGAAACAACGATAACGTTACAAAACAATGCTATTACAGGAAAGATATAATAAGGAACATCCCAAATAAGTAGAAGTGCTAAATATGTTGAACCACCACCGAAGCCAACACTCGAATATAAAATTGCAGTTACAAAGAATAATATAGATAGTATAAACATATTTAATTTATGAAAGTTAACATAGCATTATTAACAGTTACAGACACAAGAACTTTTGAAAATGATAAATCGGGCGGAATACTTGTAAAAAAAATTGAAGAAGCAAGTCACAACCTAGCTGACAGAAAAATTTGCAAAGATAATAAAGAAGATATTAAATCAATAATAAATGAGTGGTTAAAAGAAAAAGATATTGATGTAATTATAACAACTGGTGGCACAGGTCTTACAGGAAGAGATATAACGCCTGAAGCTTTAAATGATATTGCAGACAAACATATACCGGGATTTGGTGAGATGTTTAGATACATAAGTATTAAATCTGTGGGAACTTCATCTATTCAATCAAGAGCCTGTGCTGTATTAGCTAAAGGTAAATATGTATTTGCTTTACCAGGTTCATCGGGTGGAGTTACTGATGCATGGGATGAGATATTAAAATATCAATTAGACATTAATCATAAGCCTTGCAATTTTGTTGAATTATTCCCTAGATTAAAAGAGAAATAAATAGATACCTGGCAATTTTTCCAAGACTTACAAGAATTATAAAAGTTAAAATTTTCGTTTTCATTGTTCCAGCTACAAATGTAAGTGGATCACCAATTACTGGAACCCATGCAAAAAACAAAGACCACTTTCCATATTTTTCAAACCATAGAGAGGACTTTGAAATTTGTTTTTCTTTAAAAGGAAACCATTTTTTATTTTGTAACTTTATAAAGTAAAAACCTAAAACCCAGTTGAATACTGATCCAAGAATATTTCCTAAGCTTGAAAATATAATTAACAAAGTTCGATTGTAACCTTCAATAGATAGCATTGAAGCTAACATTAATTCTGAAGAGAGAGGTAATATAGTTGCTGCTAAAAATGATATAGTAAATAAACTAAGATAACCAATTATCACTTTTAATTAGAAAATTACTTTTGATATTTCTCTTTCCACTCAGAGTAAGGCATTCCATAAACATGTTCTCTAGCATCTGGATCTGAAATAGTGATACCTTTTTTTTCTGCTTCTTCTCGGTACCATTTTGATAAACAATTTCGACAAAAGCCTGCAAGGTTCATTAGATCTATATTTTGAACATCTTTTCTATCTCTTAAGTGATCTATCAATCTTTCAAAAGCAGCTGATTGAAGTTCTTTTTTTGTATTCTCGTCCATAAAAATTATATATAAATACTTTATGAAACTTTCTGGATCTTATCAAATTAATTTACCTAAAGAAAAAGTATGGGAAGCTTTAAATAATCCAGAAATATTAAAACAAGCTATACCAGGATGTGAAGAGTTTACAAAAAACTCTGACACAGAATTTACAGCAAAAGCTACAAATAAAATTGGTCCTTTTAATGCCAGCTTTACTGGAGATGTAGAACTTAAAGATTTAAATCCACCAAATAGTTACAAAATTTCAGGATCTGGAAATTCTCCAGTTGGTTTTGCGTCAGGAGAAGCAAGTGTGAAGTTAGAGGATGAGAATGGAGGTACAAAATTAATTTATGAGGTAGAGGCAAATGTTGGTGGAAAGATTGCACAAGTAGGTGCAAGATTGATTGATATGACTGCAAAAAAAATGGCTGATATCTTTTTTGGTAAATTTTCAGAACTTATTACACCCCCAGATAATGAAGCGAGTGAAAATCAAAAAAAATCTGATGAAAAAAATTCAACAGATTCATCCAAACAAAAATCATCAAACCAAAAAATATATGTTTATGCTGGTATAGGTTTGGCTGTGGCAATTATCGCTTATCTAATTTTCTAATTAGTTTAAATTTTCCTTATATTTCAATACCTTTCTCTACCGTAGGTAGTAATGCATCGAATTTATCAATTGCTTCTAAATATTAGTTATGATGAGATGAGCATTAGGGAATAAGGAAATAGAGAAGGAGTAATTAATGACTAAAGTAACTTTAGAAGTTAATGGCAAAAAGGTAACTAAAGAAGTACCAGACCATACGCTTTTATCAGTGTTTTTAAGAGATAATCTAAATTTAACAGGAACACACGTTGGCTGTGATACAAGTCAATGTGGAGCTTGTGTTGTTCATGTAGATGGAAAATCTATAAAAAGTTGTTCAACATTAGCAGCAGATATTGATGGTTCAAAAGTAACTACAATAGAAGGTTTAGCTAAGGATGGTAAAATGCATCCAATGCAAGAAGCATTTAAAAAAACTCATGGATTACAATGTGGATACTGCACACCAGGAATGGTTATGAGCGCAGTAGATTTGTTACAGACAAAGAAAAATCCAAGTGAACAAGAAATTAGAGAGTGGTTAGAAGGTAACATATGCAGATGCACAGGTTATCAAAATATTGTTGCTGCAGTTAAAGAAGCATCAACAAAAATGTAATTAAGAAAAGGAGAAAAATAAAATGCCAAGTTTAGTAGGATCAAGAGTTGAAAGAAAAGAGGATAAAAGATTTTTAACAGGAAAAGGAAGATACACAGCTGATATAAATATAGCTAATCAAACTTACGCTGTGTTTGTTAGATCTCCTCATGCAAGAGCAAAAATAAAAAAAGTAGATACATCAAAGGCATTAAAGTCTTCTGGTGTTGTATCTGTATTAACAGGAAAAGAAATTGCAGAAGATAAAATTGGAGGACTAATAGCAGGTTGGGCAATTAGAAGTGAAGATGGTTCAGAAATGAAAGTGCCTGCAAATCCACCATTAGCAGGTGAAGTTGCAAACTTTGTTGGTGAGCCTGTTGCAGTAGTTTTTGCTGAAACTTTAGATGAAGCAAAAGCAGGTGCAGAAAAAGTTGAAGTTGATTACAAAGTTTTAAAAGCAGTTGTAGATCCAGCTGAAACAATGAACAGCGAAGCTATCCATGATGGAATAGACAAAAATCTTTGTTATGATTGGTTGTTAGGAGACAGAAAAGCTGTTGATGAAGCTTTTGCAAAAGCTGACAAAATTATCAAAGTTGATTTAATTAATAATAGATTAGTTCCAAATGCAATGGAGCCAAGAGCTTGTGTTGTTGATTACAATACAGCATCTGAGGAAATAACTTTATATACGACAAGTCAAAACCCTCATCTATCAAGATTAGTAATGTCTGCATTTGGTGGTGTTGCTCCAGAAAATAAATTAAGAGTAGTTGCACCAGATGTTGGAGGTGGATTTGGTTCTAAAATTAATGTTTACAATGAAGAAATAGTTTGTAGTTGGGCATCTAAAAAAATTGAAAGACCAATTAAATGGGTTGCAGAACGAACTGAGTCTTTCTTAACTGATACACATGGAAGAGACCACGTAACTCATGCTGAACTTGCTGTAACAAATGACGGTAAGTTTTTAGGTTTTAAAAATGAAACTATTGCAAACCTAGGTGCATATGCAAGAGTGTTTGGAACAGTAACTCCAACATATTTGTTTGGACCTTGTGCAACAGGTGTATACGTAATTCCAGCTGCATACTCAAATGTAAAAGCAGTTTATACAAACACAGCACCAGTTGATGCATATAGAGGTGCTGGAAGACCAGAAGCAACTTACACTATCGAGAGATTAGTAGAAAAAGCTGCAATGGAACTTGGAATTGATAAAATTGAGTTGAGAAAAAGAAACTTCCCAACTGAGTTTCCATTTAAACAAACATTAGTTCATACTGTAGACTCTGGTGATTATGTTGCAGGTATTGAAAAAGCAAAAGAGATGGCAGATTACGCTGGCTTTGAAGCAAGAAGAAAACAATCTGAAGCTAACGGTAAGTTAAGAGGTATTGGTGTTTCTTCTTATTTTGAAGCTTGTGGTATTGCGCCTTCAGCAGCAGTAATGTCACTTGGATGTGGAGTAGGTTTATGGGAATCTGCAGAAGTAAGATTTAATCCTACAGGTCAAGTTTCTGTATTTACAGGTTCACACAGTCATGGACAAAGTCATGACACTACATTTGCTCAAATTGCAGCAGATGAATTAGGTGTACCAATTGAAAATATTGATCTAGTTCACGGTGATACAGATAAGAGTACATTTGGTATGGGTACTTATGGTTCAAGATCACTTGCAGTAGGTGGTATTGCAATTGTAAATGCTTGTAAAAAGATAGTTGCAAAAGGTAAGAGAGTTGCAGCTAAAATGCTTGAAGTCAGTGAAGACGAGATCGAGTTTAAAGATGGAGAGTTTATTGCTCTTAAATCTAACAAAAAGAAAACTATTGGTGAGATAGCCTTTGCTTGTTACGTTCCAGGTCAAAGAGATGAAATGAAATCCCCAATTCCTGAAGGAGATGAGCCAGGTTTAATTGAGTCTGCATTTTATGACCCACCAAACTTTTCTTTTCCAGCAGGTTCACACATTTGTGAAGTAGAAATAGATCCTACAACTGGAAATGTGAAAGTTGAGAAATATACTGCAGTTGATGATTTTGGAAGAATAGTAAATCCAAATATCGTTGAAGGACAAGTTCATGGTGGATTAGCACAAGGAATTGGTCAAGCTTTGTATGAAAATACTAAGTACGATGAAACTGGTCAATTAGTGACAGCATCTTACATGGATTATACAATGCCTAGAGCTGATAACTTTCCAGAGTTTAATCTTGGATTTACTTGTACACACGCAACATCAAATCCTTTAGGAGTAAAAGGATGTGGAGAAGCAGGAGCTATTGCTTCACCTCCAACTGTAATGAATGCAGTTATTGATGCATTGGGTGGCCAAGAAATTACAATGCCAGCTACACCTGAAAAAGTTTGGAAGGCTTGTAAGGCTCTTAAAAAATCTAACTCTAAAGCAGCTTAAGGAGGTTAATTATGAAATCATTTAATTATCATGCACCTAAAGATGTAAAAGAAGCATCTAAGCTTGCATCTTCTAATTCTGCTTTTTTAGCTGGGGGAATGACTTCAATTCCATCAATGAAGTTAGGATTAGCAACTTACAAAGATGTAATCGATATAAAGAAAATAAGTAAACTTTCTGGTATCAAAGTAAGTGCTAAGACAGTAAAAATTGGTGCTACTACTAAGCATGCAGATGTTGCTTCATCAAAAGATGTTAAAAAAGCAATTCCTGCTTTAGCAAAACTTGCTGGTAATATTGGTGATGCACAAGTAAGGAATAGAGGAACAATTGGTGGTTCTATATCTAACAATGATCCATCAGCTTGCTATCCATCAGCTTGCATGGCTTTAAATGCAGTTATTCATACTAATGAAAGAAAAATTGAAGCAAGTAAATTTTTCAAAGGCATGTTCGAAACTGCTTTAAAAAAAGGTGAAATAGTTGAGGCAGTAGAGTTTGCTATTCCAGAAAAAGCTGATTATCAAAAACATCCTAATCCTGCATCAAGATATGCAATAGTGGGTGTGTTTGTTGCTAAACATAAAGATGGAGTTAACGTAGCTGTAACAGGTGCGAAATCTTGTGTTTACATTGATAAAGACTTATCAGGAAAACTTTCGTCAGACTTTTCATCAGGTGCTATTGAAGGAATGGAACTTGATGATAGTGAAATGAATTCTGATATGCATGCGTCATCTGAATACAGAGCAAACCTAGTTTCATTATACGCTAAAAAAGCTGTTGAAGCTTGCTAGTATAGTTTTATATTTCATCAGATGAAAAATTCATTTGATGAAAAAATACTAGAAGAAGCAAATGATTGGATTAATGCCAATCAGAAAGTTGTATTAGCTACAGTTATCCAAACTTGGGGATCATCTCCAAGACCTACTGGAAGCAGAATGATCATAAATGAGAAAGGTGATTTTTCAGGTTCAGTTTCTGGTGGATGCGTAGAGTCTGCGGTCGTAAGAGAGTCTATGTCTTTGATAAAAGACAATAAACCATTCAAAAAATTAGAGTTTAAGGTTTCAAATGAAAGTGCTTGGGAGATTGGTCTAGCTTGTGGTGGTGAAATTGCTGTTTATCTTGAGCAGTTTAATTAATGAAACAAGAAATCTTAAAAAATATTATTGAGCTTAAAAGACAAAAAAAAGAATTTGCTATAGTTACAAATTTAGAAAATGGTAACTCAACAATTCTTCAAAATGATAATGATTTAGATAATGATTTTATTGATCATAAAGATCAAATAATGAATTTCTATAAATCAAAAAACAATGGTGTAATTGATGGAACAAATATTTTTGTTGAATCATATGTTAGACCAATAAAAGTTGTGATTGTTGGAGCTGTACATATCGCACAATATTTAGTTGATTTTGCAAAAAGTTTAAATTTTGAAATTTCTATCATAGATCCAAGAGGATACTTTGCGTCTGAAAAAAGATTCCCCAATATGAAAATAATTAATAAATGGCCAGATGAAGCTTTTGAAGAATTAGATACAAACGAAAATACAGCACTAATTGCTTTAACACACGATCCAAAAATAGATGATCCAGCATTACAATATGGATTGAAAAATAAATTTTATTACATTGGTGCATTAGGAAGTAAAAAAACACACGCAAATAGATGTGAAAGATTGAAAGAAGCTGGATTTACTGAAGAGCAAATAGATTCAATACATGGACCAATAGGAATTAAACTTGGAGGTAAATCTGCACCTGAAATTGCTTTATCTATAATCGCTCAACTTGTCTCTGAAACTTACAAGAAATGATTACAGCAATCTTACTTGCTGCTGGTCAATCAAAAAGAATTCCTAAAGAAAATAAATTACTTAAAAATTTTAGAGGCAAAATACTAATAAATCATATTTTGAATCAACTAATTAAAAGCAAAGTAAGAAGAATTGTAATTGTTTTGGGTCACGAACATTCATTAGTTAAAAAGGCAACAATAACGAACAAAAAAATTCAATTTACATTGAATAAAAATTATAAATCTGGAATTGCATCATCAATAAAAACAGGCATTAAAAAAATCAATAAATTTTCAAAAGGTTTTTTAATAGTTCAATCTGATATGCCTTATATTAAGAAAACTCATATAAATAAAATCTATAACTCTATTGATAAAAAAAATAACCCTGTTCATCTACTTAAATATAAAAATAAAATTGGCAATCCAATTGGATTTAATTCATCAATAATTTCAAAATTTAAAAAAATTAAGGGCGATGTTGGAGCAAAGTTTATGGTTAAACGATTAAAAAAAGATGCAGCTATAATTAAAGTTAAGTCTGAAAAAATATTTAAAGATTTCGATAAATTAACTGACTTTTGAAGAAGATTTAAAATTAATTCTAAATGCTAATAAAAATAAAATTATAAATAAATAAATCAAAGGTTCTGTAAGATCTCTTTTTACTAACCATAAAAAATGAACTACTGCAAATATTGCAATTACGTAAGTTAATCTATGTAGTTTTTTCCAGTTATGTTTCAAAATACCCATCATTTTTTTTTGATGATGTAATTGCAAGAGGAACCAACAATAGCCATGCAGCAAAACCTATGAAGATAAATTTTTTTGTAAGTATATCTTTTGAGATATTTTCTAAATCAAAACGATAATCTAGACCAACATAAGTCATTAAATGCAAAGATGCATAAAAAAAAGCAAATAAACCAAACATCCTTCGAAATGAAATCCAAATGTTTAAATTAGTAATTTTTTTTAATGGCGACATTGCAAGTGTAAATACAATAAACAACAATGCCCATTCACCAGTATGATGCGTAATTTCCTTAATTGGTTCTGGCCCTAAATTATTAGTTAATGTTTTATAAATAATAACTATTAGTGGAATTAAACTAAGAAAAAATAGTGACGGCTTGTATATTTTCCTCATTAAAAGTTTTTCTTTAAATCCATACCAGAGTATAGATGAGCAACTTCATCACCATATCCATTGAACATTAAAGTTTCTACTCTTGGTGAAAAAATATCACCATTAATAACTCTTTCAGTTGCTTGAGACCATCTTGGATGATTAACATTTGGATTTACATTAGAATAAAATCCATATTCCCTTGGTGATGCCCACATCCAGGCAGTCATTGGCATTTTTTTTACTAATTCTATTTTCACTATGGCTTTTCCACTTTTAAATCCGTATTTCCATGGAATAAATATTCTTAAAGGAGCACCATTTTGATTTGGTAATGGTTTTCCATATAATCCAGTTACGACTGTTGTTAAAGGGTGCATTGCTTCATCTAATCTTAATCCTTCAACGTATGGCCAATTTAGTACTGCTCGTCTTTGACCTACCATATTCTCTGGATCATAAACACTTGTGAATTTTACATATTTGGCTTCTGGTTTAATCTTAACTTTTTTCAGTAATTCACTTAGAGAAAAGCCCATCCAAGGTATAATCATTGACCAACCCTCAACACATCTTAATCTTTGCACTCTTTCCTCTGATGAAAAAGAATTTAAAATTTCATCTATTGATAAGTCTATAGGTTCTTCAACTTCACCTTCAATTCTTACATTCCATGGTCTTGTTTTAAAATCTTGAGATTTTTTATAAGGATCTCCTTTACCTGTACCAAACTCATAATAATTATTATAAGTTGTAATATCTTTATATGATGTTGGCTTAGATAAATCTGTATTTGCTAAAGCACTGTTTGCAAAAGCAATACCACCAATTCCAAAGCTTAAATTTTTTAAAAATTTTCTTCTATTATTATAAATTTTTTCTGGCGTGATTTCTGAATATTTAAATTTTTTCATTATTTATTGGATTACCTTTCAGCCATTTACTATCTTCATTTTCATAATGCTCTTTTTTCCAAATTGGTGATCTTTTTTTAATTTCTTCAATTATATATCTTGATAAGATATATGCTTGATCTCTGTGTTTACAAGCAACAGCGATAATAATACTCATCTCACCAAGTTTTAAGTAACCTTTTACATGTTCTATATAAACTGCTTTGTCTTTAATATTAAGTTTTTGTTCAGTCTCTTCATAGATTTCTTTAAAGCTTTTTATAACCATAGCATCATGGCTATCATATGTTATTCCTGTGACTTTTTTATTTTCGTTAAAATCTCTAACTGTTCCAGTAAAGAAAATTGATGCCCCAAATTTTGATGAGGCAATAAATTTTTCAGCATTAGAAATTTCTATTTTTGCTTTTTCTGTATCTATGATTTTAGTGTGAAGCATTAACCTCCTCCAATTGGGGGAATAATACCTATTTTTTGATCTTTTGTGATTTTATAATTGTCGCTTATTATTTCATTATCTTCAGAGCAAAAAGCAGATGAATTAATTATTTTCTTAAAATTTTCATTGCCATTGAAAGTTTCATCAATAAAATTTAAGAGAACACCTTTAAAATCTTTAATTGTTATTTGAGATTTTAAATTAAATTCTAAAATATTTTTATCACTGAAGTCTCTACTAGCACCAAATAATTCTAATATTATTTTCATTTCTTTAATTTAGATGAAAATTTTAAATTCTCATTAACAAAGCTTGATTGATTTTTATTTATAAATTCATCCATTATTTTTAATTTTTCTTTTTCAAATTCTGAAACTTTACGAGTATTTAAATTCACATAAAGTGCTAGTGCTTCAAAAGTTGATGCTAAATAACCTTCTTTCTTATTTATCATTTCCATTTTGTATTGAAGTCTTTTTTTGTCATGGTCAAAATATAACAAGTTAATATCTACTTCGTCATTAAGCTTAAGTTCTTGATTATAAGTTATATTTGTTTCAACAATCATAGTACTCATACCAGTACTTTTTGCGGACTCTTCACCCATCTTAAACATTCTATTTAGGGTGTCGGCTCCAAATTTATCAAAAATTAAAAGATAATAAGCTACATTCATATGATCATTATAATCGATCCAGTCTTTAATAATTTTTTGTGAACTAAGATGAACTGACATTTAAATTAAAAAATGTTTTCAAGAAATTTTGGTAACCCGTCAGGATTAGTCCATAAACCACTTTTTCCACCCTCTTTAATAAGAAGCTTAACATTATCAATTTTTAAATGAGGATTAACAATTTTACTTAAATCATAAATTGTTGTTAATGCAGCATTCACACCCATTATCGCTTCCATTTCAACTCCAGTTTTTGCAACTGCAGACACTACACAGAATACTTCTAAAGAGTTATCTTCTTCATTCATAATTATTTTCGTAGCAGTATGATCAATTGGAAGTGGGTGGCATAAAGGAATTAATTCGCTAGTTTTTTTTACACCTAATACAGCAGAAACTTCAGCTAAGGTTATAGGATCACCTTTTGGCATTTTTTTGTTTTTAATTAATACAAAGACTTCTTTGCCTACATAAATTTTTCCTGAAGCTAATGCTCTTCTGAAAGTTTCTTTTTTTGAAGACACATCTACCATATTGAAAGAGTTTTTTTGAAATATCTCTTTTGCCCAATCTTTTAATGATTGTTGGTCTACAACTTTAAGATTTTTCATTACCCTCCAGTAGTTGATAAATTTTTAGTTAAACCTGTTTCACCAAGTTCCAAATAATGAGACTCTTTTTTAAAATTTAACTGTTTTAAAATTAAATCTTTTAGGTCTTCAATTTGTTCATCGGTTTGCATTAAGTGTCGTATGCTTATTCCTGTATTTCCAAATAAACATAATCTTAAGTCACCTTTTGCAGTAATTCTTAATCTGTTACAACTTTTGCAAAAATCTTTTGAGTATGGCGCAATTACTCCAAACTTACCTTTGAATTCAGAATTAATATAATTTTTAGAGGGTCCAGCATCTCTTCCTAGTGTTTGAATTATCCAATTATTACTATTTAAATAATCAGTAAACTTTGTTGCAGGTACATGGTATTTATTGAAATAATCTAAGTTATCTCCAGTTTGCATTAATTCAATATATCTAAAATCAATTTCATTGTTTTTAATAAATTGAGACCATTCATTAAAATCTTTTTCACTATCATTAACACCTCTTAGAAGAACAGCATTTACTTTAATATTTTTAAAATTAAGTTTTTGTAATTCTTCAATACCCCTTAATATTTCTGGTAATCTGTCATGACTTGTAATTTTTTTAAATGTTTCTCTATTTAAACTATCTATACTAATGTTAATTCCATCAAGACCACTATCTTTAATTTTAGATGCAATTTTATCTAGATGATATCCATTAGTAGTAATTACAGTTTTTTTTATACCTGAGTTTGATTTTATTAACTTTACTATATCAAAAAAATCTTTTCTAACTGTTGGCTCGCCTCCAGTTAGTCTAATTTTACAAACACCCAGTTCAGATAAAGCTTTTGATAATCTTCCAATTTCTTCTGCACTTAAAAAAGTTCGATTATCACTTTTGTCTATTTGGTATCCATTTGGCAAACAGTATCCACATTTAAAATTACAAACATCTGTTATTGATAATCTGATGTAAGGAAATGATCTTCCAAAACTGTCTTTAAGAGTATTCATTTTTAATGTAAAGTTAACATAATTTAATTAATTTATCATGAGTCAAATATTAGAAAAAAGCCTTATTGATGAGTATAACCAAAATGGCGCAGTCTTAATTAAAGGAAAATTTGATCAATACTGGATAAACAAATTAAAAGAGGGTTTTAAAAAAGCAAAATCTAATCCTAGCCCAAGGTTTGTTAATCACACAAAAGATAAAAGCTCTCCAAGTTACTATGAAGATTTTTGGACATGGAATTTAATTCCAGAGTTTAATGATTTTGTTTTTAATTCACCAACACCAAAAATTGCATCTGAACTTCTTAATGCAAAAGAAATAAATTTAGTTATGGATAATTGGTTTTATAGAGAAGCGGGCTCCAAATCAAAACCACCTTTTCATCATGATATTTCTTATTTTGATTTTGAGGGCTCAATGTGTGTCCTATGGTTACCTTTAGAGCCAGTTAAAAAAGAAGAGGGGATTGCTTGGGTTAAAGGTTCTCATTTATGGAATAAATTATTTTTAAGAACAAGATTTAACGATGGTCATATGGTTGATGGTGAAGCTGGTATTGTGAATGGAAAAAAATATGAAGCTACGCCTGATATTTTGAAAAATAAAAATGATTACGAGTTTTTAGAGTGGGATCTTGAGGTAGGTGATTGTGTATATTTTGATATTAGAACTTTACATGGAGGATTACACGAAAGTACTCCAAAATCAGATATTCATAGGTTCACTCTAAGAATGGCTAAAGAACAATCAAAAATTGAATATCGAGGAGATTGGGCTCGTGATGAAAGAGCAATTATGGAGCAAAATGGCTATAAAAATGGAGATGATTTAGCTGGTAAAATGTTTCCTACTTTATTTAAAAATTATCAAAAAAAGTCTTCACATTTAGCAAAAAATTAGTACATAGAGCTCAAAATTTTTAATTAAATTTTTATTTTTTCTCTACCCTTATTCCCCTTTTGTTTCTTCAAAAGGGGAATTTTTTTTAACTTAATTATTTACCAACAGGTCTGTATGCAGATGCAGCTTTTGCAGCTTTCTCTGCAGCTTTATTGAAATCAACAGCTTCCATTATATTCATATCTTCAATTGTGCCAGTTGATTGCATCAACATTTTCATCCCAGCCATAGTTTCAAAATCTGGCCCATCTATAATAGCGATGAAATCATATGCTCCTCTTAGAGTCATCATATCAATAAGTTTTCCACCAGCTGCTTCAGTTATTTTTTTTGCAGCCTCTTGTCTATTATCAGAAGGGTTCTTTACAAAACCCGCAAGACCTTGAGTTGAGTATTTACCTAATACAACAAACTTCATTCTACCTCCTTTTTTTAATAACTTATCTTAACATTGTTACAAAAATGTTATTATGTTTTAATTGCAAATCTGATACAACCTCTGTTATTAATTCTTCTATGTACGAAAAATTTGGACAGTTTATTGATGGAAAATGGTCTGCATCTTCAGACAATAACACGTATGAAGTGATTAATCCTGCAAATGAAGAAATTTTAGGAAAAGCATCCAAAGCAACACCTGAAGATGTTGATAGAGCATTAAAAGCTGCAGAGAAAGGTTTAGAAGTTTGGAAAAAAACTTCACCTTGGCAACGTTCATATATTATTAGAAGAATTGCTGACAAGATGAGAGAAAAACAAGACGTGTTGGCAAAATGGATGACATTAGAAGTTGGCAAACCTTTTGCAGAAGCAAAAGGTGAAGTGGGTGCAGCTGCAGATATTTTTGAATGGAACGCTGAAGAAACAAAAAGAATTTATGGCCAAACAGTAGAAAGTAGATTTGAAGATACGAGAGTTCATGTTTACTATCAACCAGTCGGAGTTGTTGCAGCTTTAACTCCTTGGAATTTTCCTTTAGTTTTATCTTCGAGAAAGATTTCAACAGCTTTAGCTGCAGGTTGCTCAGTAATAGTTAAACCAGATACAATCACTCCAGGAACTGTAATGGAATTGGTTGATATTTGTAGAGAGTGTGGAGTTCCCCCTGGTGTTGTTAACTTATTATCAGGTGATCCACCATCAATTGCTTCTCAATTAATATCATCTGATATAATTAAAAAAATTTCAATAACAGGCTCTACACGAGTTGGTAAATTAATTTTGAAACAAGCTGCTGATAAAGTTCAAAGAGTAACTATGGAATTAAGTGGCCATTCACCATTCATAGTTTTTGATGATGCTGATTTAAATAAAGCGACTGATATGGCAATTGCTGCAAAATTTAGAAACAATGGACAGGTTTGTATTTCTCCTAATAGATTTTATGTTCAAGAAAACAAAAAAGATGAATTTACTAATTTATTTATTGATAAAATTAAAAAATTGAAAATTGGTGATGGAATGGATCCAGAAACACAACTTGGGCCTTTAACAACACAAAAAAGATTAAATGAAGTTGAGGCACTGGTTGAAAAAACAAAACAAGAAGGTGCAACAGTATTATTAGGAGGAAAAAGACCATCAGGTTTTAACAAAGGTTTTTATTATGAGCCAACAGTTTTTGATAATGTAAAAGATGATTTTACTATTATGAGAGAAGAGCCATTTGGACCATTAGTTCCAATGTTATCATTTAAGACATTCGATGAAGTTATTGAAAGAGCAAACAATAATGATCTAGGTTTATGTAGTTACATTTGCACAAACTCTATGGAAAAAGCTCATAGAGCTTCAGAGCTGATGGAGACTGGCACTGTAGCAGTAAATCATCCTTTAGTTGCAATTGCAGAAGCACCGTTTGGAGGAATAAAACAAACTGGTTATGGACGAGAGGGTGGATCAATGGCTATTAAAGATTATCTAAATGTTAAGTACACTCATTTAGGTATTAAAGGATAACTTAAAGTCATAATTATTACAATCTGTTGATATAATATGTATCTAGAAAAAAATGAATAATTTTGATTTAAATAATAGAGTTGCGGTTGTAACTGGAGGGTCTCAGGGGTTTGGATTTGCAATCGCTGAACGCTTTATAAGCTCAGGTGCTAAAGTAATTATTTGGGACATAGATATAAACGAAAGCAAAAATGCACTATCAAAAATAGATTCTAATAATTTTTCATATCAAATAGTTGATATTAGAAATAATGATGAAATTGAGAAAAATTTAGATGAAATTAATTCAGAATTTGGGAAAATTGACATTTTTGTAAATAATGCTGGTATTGCAGGAAAAAATTTATCAGTAAAAGATTACCCATTAGAAGAATGGAAAAAAGTAATTGATCTTAATTTAAATTCAGTATTTTATTGCTGTAAGCTAGTAATACCATTCATGATTAAAAAAAATTATGGAAGAATTGTAAATATTGCTTCTATAGCAGGAAAAGAAGGTAATCCTAACGCAAGTGCATATAGTTCCTCTAAAGCAGGAGTGATAGCTTTAACAAAATCTTTGGGTAAAGAATTATCAAATTATAATATAGCAGTTAATTGTGTAACACCAGCAGCAGCTAAAACAAGAATATTTGATCAGATGACTCAAGAACATATTAATTATATGTTAGATAAAATTCCTAGAAAGAGATTTGTAAAAGTTGATGAATTGGCAACATTAGTAACTTATCTCGCAAGTGAAGAAAACTCATTTGCAACAGGGGCTGTATATGATTTAAGTGGTGGGAGAGCTACGTACTAGTTATGCAAGTAGGTATTGATGTTGGGGCGACAAAAATTGAAAGTGTTGTTCTAGAAGATAATGGCCAAGAAAGGCATAGATCAAGAATAGATTGTCCAAAAGATTACAGATCGATTGTATTTTCAATAAAAGAAATTCATCAAAAGTTACAAGAAGAATTTAAATTAGAATTACCAATAGGTGTTTGTCATCCAGGAATACACTCTCCTCAAACAGGATTAGTTAAAAATGCTCCAAATTGTTATTGGCTTGAAAAAAAACCATTTCAAAATGACTTAAGGAAAGCTCTAAATAGAGAAGTTTTTTGTGAAAATGATGCAAATTGTTTTGCTCTATCTGAGTCAATTGATGGTGCAGGAAAACACTACAAAATTGTTTATGGTATTATTTTAGGTTCTGGCGCTGGTGGAGGGTTAGTTATAGATAAGAAAATTGTACAAGGACAAAATGGTGTTGCAGGAGAATGGGGACACAATCAATTACCGTACATAGCAGCTAGAAAAGAAAATGTTGATACAAAAAATTTAAGAGAACTAGAAATTGAAAGTTTTATTTCAGGTTTAGCTTTAGCTAAAAGATTTCAAAAAAAATACAAAAAAAACTTAAAAACAAGTGAAATATTTAAACTCTACAGAGGACATGATTTAGATGCTGAAAGTTTTATAGAAGATTTCAAAATGAATTTAGCTATGTCACTTTCAACTATAATTAATATTTTGGATCCAGATTGTTTTGTTTTTGGAGGAGGAGTTTCAAATGAAATTGATTTTTTAAGTGAAATTGAATCTATAGTAAAAAAATTTGTTATAGGAAAAGAATATGACGGAGTTTTTTTAAAACCAAAATACGGTGATGCAAGTGGAGTTAGGGGAGCAGCAAGGCTTGGAAGAACAGCGACATATTAAACTTGCAATCAATAGTTGAAATAAGATTTCGATAAATTCCAAATTACCTAATAAAAACTTAAAAATTTATAAAAATTTTTTTTTCTATTAAAAGTTGTATTGTTTTAAAAAACTTTGAATTCATTAAGGTTTTTATTAGTGTTTTCGCATTAACGATATAAGGAGATATAATAATGAAAAAAATAATTGTTGCTTTAATAGCAATTTCTTTAACTCCTTCATTATCTTACGCAGGTTCTAAAGCTGAAGTGTTGCACTGGTGGACTTCAGGTGGAGAGGCAAAAGCTCTAAAAGTTTTAAAAGATGATTTTGCAGCACAAGGTGGTGAATGGACAGACATGCCTGTTGCAGGAGGTGGTGGAGATGCGGCGATGCAAACTCTAAAGGCAAGAATCGTTGCTAACGATGCTCCAGCAGCTGCTCAAATAAAAGGTCCTACAATCCAAGCATATGATAGAGAAGGAGTTGTTGCTCCATATAACATTGATGCTGTTGCTAAGTCTGAAGGTTGGGACAAATTATTAAGCAAACAAGTAGCTAGTCATATGAAATGTGATAATGGTAAAGCATATTGTGCTGCACCAGTAAACATTCATAGAATTGATTGGTTTTGGGCTAATAAAAAAATCTTAGATGATAATGGAATAAAAATGCCATCATCATGGGATGAATTTAATGCTGCTGCTGATAAGCTTCAAGCTAAAGGAATTATTCCTCTAGCTCACGGCTCTCAACCTTGGCAAGACGCAACAGTATTTGAAGCAGTTGCTTTAGGTATTGGTGGTAATGATTTTTACAAAAAAGCTTTTGTAGATGCTGATGCAGCAACTTTAGGTGGTTCAACCATGGTAAAAATCTTTGATCAAATGAGAAAACTAAAAGGTTATACTGATGCAGGATCTCCAGGAAGAGACTGGAACGTTGCAACTGGTATGGTTATGGAAGGTAAAGCTGCTTTCCAACTTATGGGTGACTGGGCAAAAGGAGAATTTGCTGCAGCAGGTTTAAAACCTGATGTTGATTATTACTGTGCAGCTACACCATCGAACAATGGTTACTTGTATAATGTTGACTCTTTTATTTTCTTTAAAATTAAAGGAAAAGATAAAGTTGAGGGTCAAAAACTTTTAGCAAGTTTGATAATGGGTAAAGAGTTCCAAAAAGTATTTAATATTTATAAGGGCTCGATTCCTGCAAGACTTGACGTTCCAATGGATGATTTTGATAAATGTGCAAAGAAATCTAATGCAGATTTAAACACTGCAGCAAAAAAAGGTGGATTACTACCTAGTTTTGCTCATGGAATGACTTTAGAATTGGGTGTTAAAGGTGCTATTCAAGATGTAGTTACTGAACACTTTAATTCAAACATGTCTTCACAGGATGCCGTTAAAAAATTATCTGCTGCTGTAAAAGCTGCTAGCTAGTTAATTAACAAAAAAACTAATCTCTACGCATTACGTAAGTGATGCGTAGAGATGAACTCATTTATTATTATATGTTTTGGTTGAAAAGAAATTTACCTAGACTAGTTATTGCTCCATCATTTGGAGTTTTGGCATGGTTTGTCTATGGATTTATACTTTGGACAATTTATATTTCTTTCACTAAATCAAAATTATTACCTATTTATGATATTTGGGGTTTTGATCAATACAGTAGACTATGGTCAATGCCTAGATGGCATGTGGCCGTAGAAAATTTATTTATATTTACCTCTTTATTTATTATTTTTTGTATCGTAATTGGAATATTACTTGCAATATTACTTGATCAAAAAATCAGAGCTGAAGGTTTTCTAAGAACAGTTTATTTGTATCCAATGGCCCTTTCTTTCATTGTGACCGGTACAGCTTGGAGATGGATATTAAATCCATCGCTTGGAATTGAAAAATTTGCGCAAGATTTAGGTTTTACTAATTTTACCTTTGATTGGTTAGTTACCCCTGGAATGTCAATATATACAATTGTTATTGCAGGTGTTTGGCAATCTTCAGGATTTATTATGGCTATATTTTTAGCAGGACTAAGATCTGTAGATGACGAAATCATTAAGGCGGCAAAAATAGATGGTGCAAGTTTAATTTCAGTTTATACAAAAATTATTTTACCAATGATGCGACCCGTGTTTATGAGTGCAATAGTAATATTAGTTCATTTAGCAATTAAAAGTTATGATCTAGTTATAGCACTTACAGCAGGTGGTCCTGGAATTTCATCTGATATGCCAGCTGTCTTTATGACCCAAATGGCATTTCACAGAAGTGAAATTGGACTAGCTTCAGCAAGTGCAATTATGATGTTTTTAACTGTATCTGCAATTGTTGTTCCTTATTTATATTCAGAATTAAAGAGAGAAGATGACAGAAAATAATTATAAACAACTTGAACAATCATCTAAAAATAAAAAAATTATTTACAGATGGATTTTATTTATAATATTAGGATTATTTGCAATTTATTATATTGCACCTCTTTACGTGATGATTGTTACATCTCTTAAGACAATGGAAGAAATTAGACAAGGAAATTTATTTTCTTTTCCAAGTTCGTTAAATTTTGAAGCATGGGACGTAGCTTGGAATGGTCAAGGTTTTTCAGCTGGTGATGTTTATTTAAAAACATATTTTTGGAATTCTGTTAAATTAGTTGTTCCAGCTGTAATAATTTCTACAATTCTAGGAGCTATAAATGGCTATGCACTTACAAAATGGAGATTTAAAGGAGACAGTTATATATTTTTGCTTTTTTTATTTGGGACTTTTATTCCATATCAGGCAATACTTTTGCCAATGTCTAGAACTTTAGGAACACTTGGAATTTCAAATTCTATCTATGGATTGATTTTGGTACATGTTGTTTACGGTCTTTGTTTTACAACTTTATTTTGTAGAAATTACTATATTTCAATTTCAAATGAAATTGTAAAGGCAGCTAGAATAGATGGAGCAGGATTCTTTAAAATATTTTTCAGAATAATATTACCTATCTCAGCACCTATTTTAGTGGTCACAGTTATTTGGCAATTTACAATGATTTGGAATGATTTTTTATTTGGAGCTACTTTTACATTTGGTAATGAGGCACCAATTCAAGTTGCTCTAAATAATATGGTTTTAACAAGCTCAAGTGTTAAAAGGTATAATGTTGATATGGCGGCAGCAATCATAGCAGGTTTTCCAACACTTATTGTTTATATTTTAGCAGGAAAATATTTTATACGAGGTTTAACGGCTGGATCAGTGAAAGGATAGTATGGCAAATTTAAAAATTAAAAATATAAATAAAAATTTTGGAACTACTGAGGTTTTAAAAGGAATTAATCTTGATATAGATGATGGAGATTTTTTAGTTTTACTTGGACCTTCTGGGTGTGGAAAATCAACGTTACTCAACACTATAGCTGGTTTAGAAACTGCAAATAGTGGTGATATTTTAATTGATGACCATGTTGTGAATAATATGGAACCAAGCGATAGAGATATTGCTTTAGTTTTTCAATCTTATGCATTGTATCCAGCCATGACTGTAAGAAAGAATGTTACATTTGGACTGGAGCAAAGAAAAACTCCTAAAGAAAAAATTACTAATTCTTTAAATGAGGTGTCAAATTTACTGCAAATTACTGAACTTTTAGATAGAAAACCTTCACAACTTTCTGGTGGACAAAGACAAAGGGTTGCCATGGGTAGAGCTTTAGTGAGAAATCCAAAGGTATTTTTATTTGATGAGCCATTATCTAATCTTGATGCAAAATTGAGAGTTGAAATGAGAAGAGAAATTAAAAAACTTCATAAAAGGTTAAAAACGACAATTGTTTATGTAACTCACGATCAAACTGAAGCAATGAGCTTAGGAACATATATTGCAATTATGGATCAAGGAAAAATCCAGCAGTGTGATACGCCAAGAAATATTTACAACAAACCTCAAAATGTTTTTGTAGCTGATTTTATAGGATCACCATCAATGAATTTGGTAGATGGAAGTATAAAGAATAATGAATTTTTACCAGATAATTCAAGTGATGTAAAAATACCTCTAGATAGATATGAATTTATTAAAGATAAATTAGATACAAAGTCAGTCTATTTTGGAATAAGACCTGAACATGTTTATTTTGAAAAATTAAGTAAAGATTTATTTGGTATCAAACTAAAATCAGAAATTATAGAGTACACTGGTCATGAACAAATAATTACCTTTAATTTTTGCAATCAGCAATTTTTAGGAAAATTTCCATCAACTATTGATGTTCAAATGGATAAAGAATTTGAACTTTATATTGATTTAAATCAAATTTCATTATTTGACAAAAATACAAATATGAGAATTTAAAATGAATGCTATTTATCCTGATTTAAAAAATAAAAAAGTTTTAATTACAGGTGGAGGCTCAGGTATTGGTGCATCCATAGTTGAATTTTTTTGTGAACAAAAAAGTAATGTCTTTTTTATAGATGTAGATAAAAAAGAATCATTAAAATTGATTAAAAAAATTAGAAAAAAAAATATAAATTACCAAAATTTATAGAGTGTGATCTATTAAATATTAACAAACTACAAAACTTGATTAAATCAATTATCTTAAAAAAAGGGCCCATAGAGGTTTTGATTAATAATGCAGCTAATGATCAAAGACATAGAACAGAGGAAGTGAATGAAAAATATTGGGAAAATCGAGTAGGAGTAAACTTAAAACATTTTTTCTTTGCCTCACAGGCAGTGATTAGTGGCATGAAAAAAAATAAAAAAGGAACTATAGTAAATCTTGGCTCAGTATCTTGGATGCTAGGAGAGGGTGATAAAGTAATTTATGAAACATGTAAGTCAGCTGTAGTTGGTCTTACCAGATCTTTTGCTCAAGAATTCGGTAAATATAATATTAGAACCAACTCAGTTGTGCCAGGATCTATAGCAACAGACAGACAAATTAAGTTTTGGCTCACGCCTAAATACAAAAAATTAATTCTAGAAAAACAAGCTTTAAAAAGACAATTAAAACCAGAAGATGTTGCTAAGGTAGTTCTATTTTTATCTTCAGATCAGTCATCAGGATGTACTAAACAAGAATTTTTAGTTGATGCAGGAATAGTATAGATAATGGTAAAGAAGAAACTAAGAAGCGATGAGTGGTTTAATAATCCAAAAAATCCAGGGATGACTGCTTTATACCTGGAGAGATATTTAAACTATGGACTTTCTAGGAAAGATCTTCAATCTGGAAAACCAATAATTGGTATTGCTCAATCTGGCAGTGATCTCTCTCCTTGTAACAGACATTTTCTAAAACTTGCTAAAGATATAAAGAATGGCATTAAAAAAGCCGGAGGTATTCCTATGGAGTTCCCTACACACCCAATTCAAGAAACAGGAAAAAGACCCACAGCTGCGCTTGATAGAAATTTATCATATTTGTCATTAGTAGAGGTATTATATGGTTATCCTTTGGACGGAGTAGTCTTAACGACTGGATGTGATAAAACTACACCAGCTGCGTTAATGGCAGCTGCTACTGTTAATATCCCATCTATAGTTTTGTCAGGTGGACCAATGTTAGATGGTCATTATAAGGGAAAAAAAGCTGGTTCAGGAACAATTATCTGGGAAGCGAGAAAATTACTTTCAAAAGGTGAGATTGATTATGAAGAATTTATGAATATGGCTGCAGCATCATCACCAAGCGTCGGTCATTGTAATACAATGGGAACAGCTTCAACAATGAATTCTATTGCTGAAGCTTTAGGAATGTCGTTACCTGGATGTGCGATTATACCAGCTCCTTATCCAGAGAGAAAAAAAATTTCATTTCAAACAGGAAAAAGAATAGTTGAAATGGTTAGAGAGGATTTAACTCCTATAAAAATAATGACAAAGCAAGCCTTTGAAAATGCAGTGGTTGTTTCAAGTGCTATTGGTGGCTCAAGTAATGCTACAACTCATTTAGTTGCAATAGCTAAACATATGGGAATAAAATTTAATTTGAACCATTGGCAAAAAATCGGTCATAAAATACCGTTATTAGTTAACTGTCAACCAGCAGGTGAGTATTTAATGGAAGGTTTTTTTAAAGCAGGAGGTGTCCCTGCAGTAATGAAAGAACTTATAAAAAAAAATAAATTAAATACTAAAGTCTTAACGGTTACAGGAAAAAAATTATCTGAAAATTTAAAACATAAAATAAAAGTGGATAATAAAGTTATCAAAAGTTACAAAGATAACTTAACTGAAAATGCTGGATTTTTAGTTCTTAAAGGAAATTTTTTTAATTCAGCAATAATGAAAACATCAGTTATAAGTGAAGATTTTAAAAAAAGATATTTATCTGATCCAAAAAACCCAAATACATTTACGTGTAATGCTATAATCTTTGAAGGTCCAGAGGATTACCATAAAAGAATTAATGATAAAAAATTAAACATAGATGAAAAATCTATTTTAATTATAAGAGGATGTGGCCCAATTGGTTATCCAGGATCCGCAGAAGTAGTCAATATGCAACCCCCTGATAGGTTAATTAAAAAAGGAATTGATGCTTTACCAACTCTTGGTGATGGTAGACAAAGTGGTACCTCGGCAAGTCCATCTATACTTCACGTTTCACCAGAGTCTGCAGTTGGTGGAGATATAGGAATTTTAAAAACTGGAGATAAAATTAAAATCAATTTAAATAAAAAAACAGTCAATGTTTTAATTTCAAAGTCTGAATTTAAAAAAAGAAAATTAAAAAGAAAATTGAAGCCTTTAAACAATCAAACACCTTGGCAAGAACTTTCAAGATTAATTGTTGGGCAGCTTGAGGATGGTGCATGCATAAATACCAGGTCGACATATTTAAATATTACAAAAAGAAAAGGAGTGCCAAGACATTCTCATTAAGAATTATTATATTATTTGAATGAAAGGAATAATTATGGGTAATAGATTACAAGGCAAAATAGCTTTAGTTACAGCAGCAGGACAGGGAATTGGAAAAGCAACAGCTATAAGTTTTTTTAATGAAGGTGCAAAAGTGATTGCCACAGATATCAATGAAAAAACTTTAAATGAATTAAAAAAAGAATATCCTGATATAGAAGTTATAAAATTAGACTCTACAGACACAAATGCAGTTCAAAATACTTTAGATAAAATTAACAAAATAGATATTTTGTTTAATGCGGTAGGTTTTGTTCATCATGGAACTATTTTAGAATGTGAAGAGAAAGATTGGGATTTTTCTTTTGATGTGAATATTAAATCTATGTATTTTATGTGTAGATCTGTACTTCCAATTATGCTTAAAAATAATGGTGGAAGTATAATTAATATATCATCTGTAGTGTCCAGTATAAAAGGCTTACCAAATAGATTTGTTTATGGGGTAACAAAAGCAGCAATAATCGGACTAACTAAATCAATAGCATCAGATTTTGTTAAAAAAAATATTAGATGTAACGCAATTGCTCCAGGTACAGTATTTACTCCTTCATGGGAAGATAGAGTAAAACAAAGTCCAGATCCTGTTAAAGCAAAAAAAGATTTTATTGCAAGACAACCTATGGGCAGGTTAGGAACAGCACAAGAAATTGCTGATTTTGCAATTTATTTAGCAAGCGATGAATCAACCTTTACAACAGGAAATACATTTTCTGTAGATGGTGGAATGACAATTTAATGGAGGAAAAATGAAACTTTTAAGAATAGGAAACAAAGGAAAAGAAAAACCAGCAGCACTAGACATTGACGGAAAAATAAGAGATTTAAGTGATCAAATTGAAGATTTAAATCCAAATACATTAAATTTTGAAACACTTTCTAAACTTCAAAAATTAGATTTAAAAAATTTAAAAGAAATATCCTCAAATCAAAGAATTGGATCTTGTCTAACAAATCCAGGTAAATTTGTTGCAATAGGACTTAATTATTCTGATCACGCTGCCGAAACAGGTCAACCTGTTCCTACAGAACCGATAGTTTTTATGAAAGCTACGAGTTCGATTAATGGACCAAATGATAATATTGAAATTTCTGAAGGATCAAAAAAATTAGATTGGGAAGTTGAGCTAGGAATAGTTATTGGAAAACATACTAAGAATATAAAAGAAAATCAGGCATCATCTCATATTTTTGGATATTGCATGGTAAATGATATCAGTGAGAGAGAGTGGCAAATAGAAAAAATGGGCCAATGGGTAAAAGGAAAATCACACGACACATATGGGCCCATAGGTCCATATATTGTCACAAAAGATGAAGTAAAAGATATCAATAATCTTAATTTATCTTTGGATCTAAATGGCAAAAGAATGCAGACTGGTAATACAAATACCATGATATTTGACGTTAATTTTATAGTTTCATATTTAAGTAAATTTATGTCACTACAACCAGGAGATATTATTACTACAGGAACACCTCCTGGTGTAGGGATGGGAATGAAGCCACAATTATTTTTAAAAGAAGGCGATAAGATGAAATTATCAATAGACTTACTTGGTGAACAAAATTCTCAAGTAGTTAAAGAATGAGTAAAAAAATAATTACTGGAATACCAAATCCAATATGGAAATCGAAAAGTATTTTAGGTGAAGGGACCTTATGGGTTAAAGAACATAATTCGATTTATTTTGTAGACATTAAAAAAAAAAGAATTCACGTTCTAAATACTAAAAATAAAAAAAAAAAATAATTAAAGTAGATAAACTCATTGGATTTATATCTCATTTGAAAAAAAATTTATTTCTTTTAGGCCTTCAAGGAGAATTAAGAATAGTAAATTTGATCACAAATGAAATAATAAAATCCATACCTTTAGAAAAAAAATTGCCAAACAATAGAATCAACGATGGTAAGACTGATACAAAAGGAAGACTTTGGTTTGGAACCATGGATAATCTTGAAAGATCTATAAAATCAGGATCCTTATATTGTTTAGATAAAAATTTAAAATTACATAAAGTAGATAAAAATTATTATATAACAAATGGGCCAGCTTTTTTAGATGAATATAATTTCTTTCATACTGATAGTAGAAAAAAAAGTATTTATAAAATTAAGATTAACAAAAATTTAAAAGTAATTAAAAAAAAAATTTTTATTAAATTTAAATTAAATGAAGGTGCTCCAGATGGCATGACACTTGATAAAGATAAAAATTTATGGGTAGCACATTTCCATGGAGCATGCATTTCGGTATTTAATAAACAAGCAAAATTAATTCATAGAATACGATTTCCAGCTAAAAATATAACAAATTGTGTATTTGGAGGTAAAAATAACAGTGAACTATTTGTTTCAAGTGCATTAAAAAGTATGAGTAAAAATGATTTTAAAAATTATAAATATTCAGGTTCTTTGTTTTGCGTTAAAACAAATACAAAAGGTCAGATACAGAAAAAATTTAATCTAAGTTATGAAAAAAAGAGATCTTTATTATGATAGGATACCTACAAAATTCTTAAGAGAGGATATAAGGCTCTTAGGTAAAATACTTGGTGATGTTTTAAAAGAACAAGAAGGTGGTAAGTTTTTTAAATTAGTAGAAGATATAAGACTGTTATCTAAACCCAGTTTAAATAATTATGGTTCAAAAAACCCTCACGACAGACTTTCAAATAAAATTAAAAATTTAAATTCAGAGACTATCTTCAAATTAACAAGAGCGTTTAATCATTTTTGTAATTTAATGAATCTTGCCGAAGCTCATGATACTTCACATACTTTAAATGAAATTGAACAGAATAAAAATAAAAAAACTAAAAGTTTATTCATTGAGGAAATTTTTAAAAATTTTTTTAAAAATAAATTAATTCCAAATAAAAAAATTTATGATTTGGCTCAAAATCTAAAAATTGGAGTAGTTCTCACTGCACATCCAACGGAGGTAAAAAGAAGAACCTTAATTCAAAAATATGCAAATTTAATTGAGTTACTTGAACAAAGATATCTATATAAAAATTTCCAAAAAAAAATTAATGAAATTGATAAAGCTTTATATAGTGAGATTACAATCATTTGGAAAACAGATGATATTAAAAGATCAAAACCATCTCCATTGGATGAAGCTAGATGGGGTTTAGCAATTATTGAGGATAGTTTATGGGATACCATCCCAAGAGTTTATAAAAGATTAAATAAAATTTTTAAGAAAAACTATGGAAAAGATCTTCCAAGAAGTTTTAACCCTATAGAGTTTGGATCTTGGATGGGTGGTGATAGAGATGGAAACCCAAATGTGACTTCAAAAGTAACTGAAAAAGTTATTTTATTTTCTAGATGGCAAGCAGCAAAATTATACGAGAGAGAATTAACTAAACTGATCCAAGATTTATCGATGCAAAATTGTTCATCGAAGATCAAAAAAATTTCAAAAAATTCATTTGAACCTTATAGAGTTTATTTAAGACCAATAAGAGATAAAATTAGATCAACTTATATAAATATTGAAGAGCACTTAAATAAAAATAAAAAACTTAATAATGATTTATTATTTAAAGATAAATATGAATTAATAAATGTATTGAGAGATGTTAGAAAATCTTTGAATGAAAATAATGATAAAAGAATTGGTAACTCAGTACTTCTTGATTTATTAAGAAGAGCTAGATGCTTTGGTATCAATTTAGCAAAATTAGATATTAGACAAGAGTCTTCAAGACATTCTCTATTAGTCTCAGAAATCCTAAGAAATAATTTAAGAATAAAATTTGAAAATTTTGATGAGAATAAAAAAGTTCAATTATTATCAAAATTGATAACTGATAAGAAAGGATTAAAAAATTTAAAATTAAAAAATAAACTTAATAAAGAAGTTTGGAATACTTTTGAGGTAATATCAAAACAACCAATTGAATGTCTAGGTGCGTATGTGATATCTATGACATCAAGCTCATCAGATATTTTAAATGTTTATTATTTGCAAAAATTAGCAAAGATTAGTCAACCTTTGAGAGTTGTTCCATTGCTAGAGACATTAGATGATTTAAAAAATGGAAAAAAAATTATGGAAAAACTTTTTTCTTTAAGTTGGTATAGAAAATTAATTAAAAACAAACAGGAGGTAATGATTGGATACTCAGATTCTAGTAAAGATGCTGGAAAATTATCTTCTAGTTGGAACCAATATAAAGTTGAGGAAGAATTAAGAAATATTGCAAAAAAATATAAAATTTCACTAACATTTTTTCATGGAAGAGGAGGTTCTCCTGGAAGAGGAGGTGGACCAATTCAATCTACATTAAAATCACAACCATCCAATACTGTTAATGGAAAAATTAGAATTACAGATCAAGGTGAAGTTATTCAGCAAAAGTATGGTTACAAACCTTTGGCAGAATATAATCTATGTAGCTATATAGGGAGTGTGATGGAAGCGACTTTAAATCCCCCTCCAAAATCAAAACCACAATGGAGAAGTCTAATTGAGAGAATGACAGAATTGTCAACTGCATCTTACAGAAGAAGTATAAATGCAAATGAGGAATTTATAAGATATTTCAAAACAGTTACACCACATAAGGCACTTGGAAAACTTTCAATAGGATCAAGACCAACAAAAAGAAAAAATGTGGATAATATTCAAAGCCTGAGAGCTATACCTTGGGTTTTTGCATGGACACAAATTAGATTACTCTTGCCTGCATGGCTTGGCACAAGTGAAGCTTTAAGGTATGCGGGTATTAAAAAATTTAAGAATGTATTAAATGACATGCAAATCAATTGGCCTTTCTTCTCTTCAACAATGGATATTTTAGATATGGTTATATCTAAAGTTGATCCAGAAATATCGATAATCTATGAAAATAATTTAGCAGATGATAAATTAAGAAGAGTTGGTAAAAAATTAAGATTTCAATTTGATCAATTAGTTAAATTACATAAAAAAATTACCCCAAAAGAGATTTTAAATGAGAGAAAAAAATTTAGAAAATCTTTATATGTAAGAAATAACTACACAGAAGTACTAAATGTTTTACAGGCAAAAATAATGGGTAAATTAAATTCCAAAAAATTAAGTAATTTAGATAGAAAATTTCTTGAAGATGCTTTAATGACTTCAATAGCAGGAATATCTGCTGCAATTAAAAATACAGGATAATGTTAGAATTAGTTATTGCTTTCGGAGCTGGTTTAATCAGCTTTCTTTCACCATGTGTATTACCATTAATTCCTGGATACATTTCATTTGTTTCTGGTCAATCATTAAAAGATATAACTGAAAAAAAAGAATTTGATTTAAGTCCTTTAATAAAATTTTGTTTTGGATTTTCTATAGTATTTATAATCTTTGGCGCATCAGCATCATTTTTAGGAAAAGTTTTACTTCAAAATTCTCAGTCGTTCAGATTGATTGCAGGTTTGGTGATCATATTTTTTTCCTTACAGTTATTAGGTGTTTTTAACTTTGGTTTTTTAAATATGGACAAAAGATTTGATTTTAAAAAATTTGATAGTTTCTTTTTTCCAGTTGTAATTGGATTTGCTTTTGGTTTTGGATGGACACCATGTATTGGTCCAATTTTAGGATCTATTTTAGCGTTAGCTTCAATTGAAGAAACATTGGCAAGAGCAATTTTACTCCTATCTTTTTATTCTTTGGGATTAGCAATACCTTTCATTATATCAGGTTACTTAATTCAAAGATTTTTAATTTTTTCAAAAAATATGAGCAAACACATTAATACTATTTCAAAAGTTGGAGGGATTTTATTGTTAATCACTGGAATATTGATTTTAACAAATAAATTGCAATTCTTAGGATTTTATTTATTAAACACCTTACCATTCTTACAAAGTATCGGTTAAAAACTATTATGAAAATTTATCAAATAGATTCAAGTGCGAGAAAAAAAGGCTCAACCTCAAGAGCACTAGCGAAAAAACTTTTAGATAAAATTAAAAAACCAGAAGATGAAATAGTTTATAGAGACTTAGATGATGAAATGCTTTTTGTATCTGGATTAACAGAGTCTGGCATGAACATAGATGAAAAAGATCAAACACCTGAGCATAAAAAGATGTTTGAGTTATCTGACAAACTTGTCTCCGAACTTAAAGAAAGTGATATTATAATTATATCAGCGCCAATATATAATTATGGTCCTCCAGCAACGCTTAAAGCATGGTCTGATCTTGCTGCAAGAGTAGGTGAAACTTTTAGGTTTAAACCTAATGGAAGAAGAGAAGGTTTATTAAAAAATAAAAGAGCGTATTTGGTCATTACATCTGGTGGAACAAAATTAAATAGTAATGAAGACTTTTTAACACCATGGTTAAAATTTATCTTAAATTTTTTTGGTATAGAAAAAATAGATGTTATTAGTGCAGATCAAATGGCTTTAGACTATGAAAAATCTATTCTTGAAGCTGAGAAACAAATTGAAAATTTGAAATAATGAATAAAGTAGAAAAAATTAATTATAAACTATATTCAAGTTTTTTAAGCAAATTAGCTAAAGAATTAACTAATTTCTATTATTCAAAATTAAATAAAACTTTTAAAATTTCAAACAAGTTAAAAGGAAAAGGTTATGATCCCGTAACAACTTCAGATAAAGCATTTGAAAAATTTATAAGATCAAAAATTAACAAAAAATTTCCAGATCATCAAATTATAGGAGAAGAGTTTGGATTAAAAAAATCTAAAAGTGATTTCTCATGGGTGATTGATCCAATAGATGGTACTAGATCATATGTAATTGGTAACCCAACTTGGAGTAATTTAATTTCATTAAATTATAAAGGTCAACCAATGGTTGGTTTAGCAAATTTTCCAATTTTAAAAAAATTTTATTTTAATGCTTCGGATAAAATTTCTTATGTTGTGGAAAATGGAAAAAAAAGAAAACTAATAGTAAATTACTCAGCAAAAATGAATAACGTTAAGGTCTCAGCTGCTTTTCATAATTATTTAACCCCAAATAAATTAAAAAAAATTCCAAAAATATTAAAACTTATGCAATTTCCATGTGCTGATGCATTAAGTTATTCTCATTTTGCTGATGGAAAACTTGATATAGTTGCACAATGTTCAAATAAAATTTGGGATATCCACCCATTAATTCCTATTATTAAAGCAGCTGGTGGAATTGTTACAACATGGAAAAATGAAGATCCATCAAAAGCTGGTCATATACTTTGTTCAGCTAATAGAAAATTACACAATAATTTTTTAAAACTATTAAAACCTGTTGCTGAATAATTAGTTTAGTTTTCCTAAATAATTCACCATTACAACACCAATTATAATTAGAATGATACCAATGGTGCCGTATAAATTAGGAACTTGATTTAACTTAAGTACTGCAAATAAAACAACGCCTGTTACTGTTAATCCGCTATAGGTTGCATAAGCAAAACCAACTGGTAGAGCTGACATTGCTTTAGCTATTGAAAACATAGTAACGCACATAAATAGAATACATAATATTGAAGGTGTTAATTTTGTAAAACCCTCTGAAATTTTAGCAAAACTATTGGAAGCTATACCAAAAATTATACCATTAACTAAAAATAAATATCCTAAAAGAGGTTTCATACTTAACAATAAAGAATTTTAAAGAATTAATCGAATGAAAAATTTAGTTATTATTTCATAATTAAATACTCAAAGTTTTGAGTATCTTCATTAATTTGCAAAAGTTTAGCACCATTTCTTGAATGAAATTTTGTTGCCATTTCTGTAAGGGGAGAGAGTGTTACCAATCGATTTAAATGATTAGATTTTTTTATTTTTTTAAATACTTCTTTTACAATTAATTTTCCACCACCTTTCTTTTTAGACCAAACAGTATAAGCAATAGCTATTTGACCAACTTTTTGATCTCTCATCGCGCTTTGTAAAAAAGCATCATGACTTAGTTTATCTAATTCCTCCACTGATTTTGGAATTTCATTTGTATATGCAAAACACATTACAGCATGTATTTCACCTTTATATTTAACGCCAAATATTTTACGTCCAAAACTTGATCTAAAATTATTGTCCAATTCAGGTCTTATAGGATCTTCAGACGTATCACACTCATTTAATTCAATTAACTCAGCTCCCTTAACCCAATCAAAAAAGTTTGTAACTTTATCTTTTAAAATTTGTTGTTTCCTTATTATATTTGCTTTTATTTTATTAATCTCTTTAACCATTGATCTTTTTTTTTATCTTTTAATTATTGGTGATCTTATCTACAAATTTTTGAACTAATGGAGCCACTATTGTTGTTGCTATCATTGCCACAGGAAGACTTATAGACCAAGCTTTAAAAAATCTATTAAAATATAATTCATCATAACCTGTGTTAATATATGTTATAATTAACGTCATCATCAAACTCATTCCAAAGCCCATTAAAAAGATAAATAAAAATTTTGAAAATTTCTTAGAAATCATTTTAATTTAAATAAAAGAAAGTAAGTTTTATTATTATTTATCAAGAAAGCTTAGTTGCACCAGTTTCTAAAGAAATAATTTTTCCATTTTTATATTTATAAACTGCCATCACAGCTTCTTTGTTCCCATCATTAAAAGTCACAAATGAGTGATGAACACCAACTTCATCGTTTTCATAGACAATTCTATCTTTCTCTTGATTAATATCACCACTCATTGCCCACTTAATCACATCATTTTTACTTAAAGTATTACCTGACTTATGCATTGTGAATTTAAAATCATCATGCAAAAGTTCATTCATAGTTGTTTCATCTTTATTCTTTATTGCATTGATATATTTTTCTAATACCAACATTTTTCTCCTTTTAGTAAGTTATATAAATTTTATCTGCAAATCCGTAGCACATTAGTGCACTTAGAATTGTTAAAATTAATGGAGCGTAAATTCCTTCATCAGAAGTCTTATCGGTATGTCCTAATTTATTAATTTTGTTTGTATAAAAACCAACAATAAATGCAGAAAGGTTTTGTAAGAATATTACATTAAAAAAAGCCCAAGTGTCATCCAAACCATTAGGTCTAATAAAACCAACGTATATTGCCATAGCAGTTGATCCTAAAAAAATAGAACCAAAAAATCTTGTCATTATGGCTCCAGTATCATCCATTCCGTATTGTGCTAAAAATGATTTAGTTTGAAAGACACATCTAAATCCATAATAAGCAAATCCAATAAAATGAATTATAAAGATTGCAAAGAAAACTATTCCATTAAATTTTTCAAACATATTATTCCTTTCTTAATTTAATAAACTCCAGAGTTTACTATTTTTAATATTTCTTCTTTTGAATTTGAAATTGTTTTATAGATAAAATCATCACATTTTTTAACTTTATCACCATCATAGGGTTGCCCATATAATTCATCTACTATAGCTAATAGATCTTTATTTAACTTATCTTCATTAAGCCCTGTTTTTAACAAATGAGAATTAAGAAACTTTTTAGCAGCTATTGAATGAACTATTTTATCTAATTCTAATTGACCTTGTGGTATCATGCTATAAGCGTAATAAATTCCAGTGCAATTTACTAATTGTTTTTGCTCCTTCGTTTCTGCCACTGAGCAAAATGGATAAATTAAGAATGATAAAATAATTAAAATATATTTTTTCATAAGATCCTTACACTAATTAATATAAATTTATAAATGTATCTGTTTTATTACAATTCTGCTATGTGATTTATAGCCAACTAGGAAAAGGTAAGTTTTTTGACTTTAAAAACTCTTTATTAAACATCTTTGAGTTGTATTTATCTGATTTATCGCAAAGTATAGTTACAATTGTTTTTCCTGGTCCCAATTCTTTTCCAAGTCTAATTGCACCAGCAATATTTATTCCACAACTTGTTCCTAAACTTAAACCCTCATTCTGAATTAGATCATATAAAATTGGTAAAGCTTCAGTATCTTCAATTGAATAAGCATCATCTATTTTTGCATTTTCAAAGTTTTTTGTAACTCTGCTTGATCCTATACCTTCTGTAATTGACCCACCTTCAGATTTTAGTTCACCATTCTTTATGTAATTATAAAGAGCAGAACCTTTTGGATCTGATAAATAAATTTTGATATCTTTATTTTTTTCTTTGAGTGCGTTACTTACTCCAGAAATTGTTCCACCAGTACCTGAAGAACAAACAAATCCATCTATCTTACCATCCAGTTGTTCCCAAATTTCTCTTCCAGTTCCTTCGTAGTGACCTTTAGCATTTGCTGTATTATCAAATTGATTTGCCCAAACTACTCCGTTGTTATTAGTTGGTCTTAATTCATCAGCAAGCCTTCCAGCAATTTTCACAAAATTATTTTCATCTTTGTATGGTTTTGGTTTAACCAATCTAAGTTCAGCACCCAAATTTCTTAAAGTATCTTTCTTTTCCTGTGTTTGGTTATCATTCATCACAATAATTGTTTTATATCCTAATGAATTTCCTAGAAGTCCTAAACCAATTCCAGTATTACCAGCTGTACCTTCAACAACAGTACCACCTTTAGAAATTAATTTTTTTTCCTGAGCATCTTTTAACAAAGCAAGTGCTGCTCTATCTTTGACTGACCCCCCAGGATTTAAAAATTCAGCTTTACCATAAATATTACAACCTGTAATTTCTGATGCAGCTTTTAATTTGATTAATGGGGTGTTTCCAATTGAGTCTATGAAATTGTTTTTTATATTACTCATTTTTTATCTTCATCAGTTACAGCATAAGGTTTGAAACCTTTTGTTGCATCACCAACTTTAGTTGCAGGTATACCAGCCATAATAGATTTTTCTGGCACATCTTTTGTTACAACTGCATTAGAACCAATTAGAGAATTTTTTCCAATTATAATTGGACCCAAAACTTGAGCACCTGACCCAACTACAACATTATCTTCTAATGTAGGATGTCTTTTTGTATTTCTTTGGTCATTAGAATTTATACTTGGAGCAACACCTCCCAAAGTAACATTATGATAAATAGTTACATTATTTCCAATTTTAGAAGTTTCTCCAATAACAACTCCCATACCATGATCTATAAATAAATTTTTTCCAATATCTGCCCCAGGATGAATTTCTATACCAGTTAAGAATCTTGAAAATTGAGAAAATATTCTAGCTATTAAATCAAATTTTGCTTGATAGAAAAAATTTGCAATTCTGTGAAAAAAAACTGCTTTAACACCTGGATAAGTAAAAATTAAACTTATTTTTGACTTAGCAGCAGGATCTCTATCAATTATTGATTGTAAGTAATCATTCATAACAATTTTGTCCGGTTGATATCAATCGGAAGATGCATATATAATGACTAATTAAGTAATTAAAAGACATATTATGTACAAAAACACAAACTGCTTTCATCTAGCAATCCCATGTGGAGATTTAGAAAAAGCTAAAAAATTTTATAGCGAGTCTTTAGGTTGTAGACTTGATAATGCAGATCAAGAATGGGCTGATGTAGATTTTTGGGGCAATGAATTAACTCTTCATGCAAGTGAACATAAGTTAGACAATGAGAGGCATGATGTAGATATGGGTAATGTGTCAGTTCCACACTTCGGGGTACATTTATCTAGAAAAGATTTTGATGCTTTAAAGGCAAGATTAAAAGAAAGAGGCGTTAAGTATTACGATGAACCTTATTTGAGATTTAAAGGAACTAAATACGAACAAGAAACTTTCTTTGTTAAAGACCCTAACGAAAATATTTTAGAGATCAAAACTCTTACGGCAAACCCAGAATAATTCACCTTTAAATTCATTTTTTTGATAGGATTGTGCAAGTTAGGAAAAGAGTTTAATAGAGCTTAATGGAGTTTTTGTTATTAGGTTTTTTTACTAGTCTTAGTTTGATCTTAGCTATAGGACCTCAAAATGTTTTTGTAATTGAACAAGGTTTAAAAAAACAATACGTTTTTTTAATTTGTTTAATCTGTTCGATATCTGATTGCATTTTAATTTTCGTTGGTATTTTTTTATTCCATTATTTTAGTCAATATTTTAATTCATTAATTGAATTACTATTCAACGTCTTACTTTTAATTTTTTTATTTCATTTTATTTACTCAAAGTTTAAGTCAAGAAATGAATACGTAGATTTAAATGAGAATAAAAATACTATTCCTGTAATAAATATTATTTTAAAAACATTAGGTTTTACTTATTTAAATCCACATGTTTATTCAGATACCGTTTTTATTTTAGGAAATTTTTCAAAAAATTTTGATTTAACTCAAAAAATAATTTTTGGAGTAGGAGCTTCATTTGCATCGTTTTCATTTTTCTTTTTATTAGGTTATGCATCAAATTATTTTTCAAAGCACTTAAACAGTAAAGAAATATGGAGAGTAATAAATTGGATAATTATTGGAATTATGAGTTTATTAACAACTTATGTGATAAGAGAAATATATATTTCAATTATTTAAGATACTTTAATCACCAAACTTCGTTATTCTAAATTGCACATAATGAACACTTGATGAATTTATAAGATTTAATTTATGATATCTTAAATTATGGTTAAAAAACTAGTTAATGTTACACGTAACGGATCAATTGAAAGTGAACACTACGGTCATGGTGTAATTGTAGACTCATCTGGAAAAATTGTAAAAGAGTGGGGTGATAGTTTTCATCTTATATATCCAAGATCATCGTTAAAACCAATTCAGTCACTTAATCTTTATAAAGATGGATACATAGATAAAGCTAAATTGTCAGCCAAACAAATTGCATTTTCTACCTCTTCTCATTTTGCAGAAGAAATTCATCAAGAATTAATTTTAAAATGGTTAAAAGAAATTAATTCTGATGAAAGTAAACTTGCATGTGGCGAAGATTGGCCTTGGCAATTACCTGAAAAATTTAAAGCTTATGATAAATATAAAAAAAGACGAAAAATTTTTCATAACTGCTCAGGAAAACATTGTGCTCATTTAGCAGTTTCCTTAGATAGAGATATACCCATTGAAAATTATAATTCGCCTGACCACACCATACAGAAAGAACTTTTTTCAATGATAGAAGATTTAGCTGAATTTAAGATAGATAAAGTAGGAGTGGATGGGTGTACTCTTCCGAATCCATTAATGCCTTTAAATAAATTTGCTCAATTACTTTCTAACTTTGCAGATTTTAAAAAACTTGGAGAGCTAAGTGGTATTGCTGAAACAATTTATAATTCATGTGTTAGTGAACCAGAATATGCTGGTGGAAAAGAAAGTGATAATTCAATTCTAACTAAGATATTAAATAAAAAAGCTTTTTTTAAAAATGGAGCAGAAGGTGTTTTTGCTGCAATTATCCCTGAACAAAAAATTTCTGCAGTTGTTAAAATAACTGATGGAAACTCCAGAGCATCATCAACTGCAATTGCAGGAATGGTATCTGAATTAAATCTTATAAATAAAGATGAACTAGAAAGTTTTTTGAATAAACCAGTTTATAATTCTACAGATCAAACTGTTGGAAGTATTTCGTGGTGTGGTTAGTTTGAATAACCGTATTTCTTCAGTCTCACATCACCAGTTCTTGCATGCGCTTCCATACCTTCATATCTAGATATTCTTGCAGCAGCTGCACCAACTAATTCAGTAGATTCTTTAGTCATTCTTTGGAAACTTAAAGTTTTAATAAATTTTCCAACAAATAATCCACCTGTGTATCTTCCTGCACCTTTAGTAGGAAGAATGTGATTTGTGCCTGAACATTTATCACCATAAGCAACTGTAGTTTCTTCACCAACAAATAAAGATCCATAATTAGTCAATCTTTCATGGAACCATTTTAAGTTTTCTGTTTGCACTTCTAAGTGCTCTGGAGCATACTCATCACTTACTTTAACCATCTCTTCATTGGTATCACATAAGATTACTTCTCCATAATCTCTCCATGCAGCATCAGCATTTTGTCTTGGCACTTCTGGAAGTTCAGCAATTAATTCTGGAACTCTCTTCATTACTTTTTCTGCAAGCTCTTTACTTGTTGTGTATAACCAACAAGGAGAATTATATCCATGCTCTGCTTGACCAACTAAATCAACAGCAACAATTTCAGGATCTGCTTTTGCATCTGCTATAATTCCAATTTCAGTTGGACCAGCAAATAAATCTATACCAACTTTACCAAATAAAATTCTTTTTGCTTCAGCTACAAATTGATTACCAGGACCAACAATAATATCAGCTGGTGGATTGTTGAATAATCCATTAGTCATTGCAGCAATAGCTGGAACACCACCTAAATTTAAAATTACATCAGCGCCACATAGATCAGCTGTATAAACAATAGTAGGGTGAGCTCCCACACCTTCTTTTGGAGGACTACAAGCTATGATATTTTTTACACCAGCAACTTTTGCAGTTGTAACACTCATCACTGCTGATGCTATGTGAGCGTATCTTCCACCAGGTATATAACAACCAGCTGTATTTACAGGAACTAATTTTTGACCAGCATACAATCCATCAGACAGCTCAACTTCAAAATCTTGCCCATAGTTTTTTAATTGTGCTTCTGCAAATTTTCTTACACGATCATAAGAAAATTGAATATCGTCTTTAGTTTTTTGATCTAAAGTTTTTTTTATTTCTTCAATTCTTTCTTTTGAAACAATAATTTCACCATCATACTTATCAAATTTCTTTGTAAGATCTATGCAGCCTTGTTCTTTGGTATTCTCTAAATCTTTTAAAAGATCTTGAACGATCCCAGTTGTTTTTGTGTCATCTGTTGATGATGTTTTTGGTGATTTTTTTAAATAAGTTATTGCCATTATTGTTCCTTTAAATTTTTAATAGAAGTGTTTTAGACAAATTAATTTATATTTCAATGAAACTTTTAGTCTAATGCTACTACAGCTGCAGCAATTGATGCTAATCTTGCTTGAGCTTCATCTGATCTACTAGTAATCACTATTGGAACTTTTCCTCCAACAACTACACCAGCTGCACAAGCACCACAAAAATAAATCATCATTTTAACCAATGAATTACCAGCTTCAACGTTTGGAACTAACAAGACATCAGCATCTCCTGCAACACTATTTTTTATACCTTTAATTGCAGCAGATTTTTTTGAGATACAGTTATCAAATGCTAAAGGTCCAAAAATATCTGCATCAAGATTTTCCTCTTTTGCTAGTTTTGTAAGTTCTGCAGCTTCTACTGAGCTTGGAACACTTTCAATCACTTCTTCTGTTGCGGATAAAAGCGCAATTTTTGGTTTATTAATTCCAATCCGATTTGAAAAGTTTACAACATTTTTTAAAATATGCATTTTTGTTTTAAGATTAGGTAATACATTTAAAGCGCCATCAGTAATAATTAATGGTTTGTCATCTTTGTTGATTGTCATATGCCATATGTGACTTAGTCTTGTTTTTCCAATTAAACCATATTCTCTTTTAAGAACTTCTTTCATAAGAATATCAGTGTGAATATGACCTTTAACAATAATCTTAATTTCATTCTCACTTGCAAGTTTTGCAGCAATTGGTGCAGTATTATTTTCAACTGGCTCATCGATAATTTCATATTTTGAAATATCAAAAGTTAAATCTTCTGCACATTTTTGAATTTCTTTTTTATCCCCAATAAAAACTGGCACAATTAAATTTTCATTAACCGCATCTTGAACTGATAACATTGCTAAAGGTTTGCCGGCATTTACTATGGCAGCTTTTACACCTTTCTTTTTTGATGAATAGTCAAGAAGGTTGTTCGGGCATAAAATTTCTTTGTTTGAAAGCATGGAAAATACTTATATGTGATTTTTAATTTAAAAATAGTTTTTTTTAAGATCTTAAAAGTCTTATATCTTCAGCAATATTTGCAGGTATATTGATTTCTTTTTTAGAATTAATTTGAAATCTCTTAAATTTATTTTGTCCTGGATACAGAATTTCTTTTACTCCTTTAATTTTTGGAAGTTTTTTTATTATTCTAATGTTTTCTTTTATTCTTTGACTGTAGTTATTTACAAATAAGTTTGGTTTAAATGTAAAAAATAAATGACCAATATTTTGTGGACCTGAAAAATCATCAAATGGATCTTTTACTTTACCCGCATGATTACCGCCTGTTAAAACTCCACTTAAAATATCAACCATCCAGGCTAAACCAGATCCTCTAAATCCAGCGATTGGTAATTGAACTCCTTTAAGAGCTTTTCTAGCATCTGTTGTTGGTCTACCTTTGTTATCAAGCGCAACACCTTCAGGTATTTTTTGATTATTTCTTGCAGCTACTCTAATTTTACCTCTGTTAATCATTGATATAGATGTATCTAATATAAAAGGAACTTTAGACCCTGTTGGTGTGCCAAAGCATATTGGGTTTGTCCCAAATAAACTTTTTAATGCACCATGAGGAGCAACAGCAGGAGGTGCATTAGTAAATATCATTGTTACTAAATTTTTCTTTGTTGCTTGTTCAGCATAATAACCAGACAAACCATAGTGACCGCTATTTTTTACCCCCACTAATCCAATTCCTGTTTTTTTTGTATTCTTAATGGCTGTCTTTATTGCGATGTCTGCAGCTACAAATCCAATACTATCATTTGCATCTATTTGAGAAATTGATTGAGAAATTTTTTTGATTTTTATCTTAGGTTTTGCATTGATAACTTTTTTTTTTATTCGATCACAATACATTTTAAGTCTAGATAAACCATGACCGTAAGCTCCAACTTGTTCTGCATTGATTAGAGCATCTGCACAAATTTTTGCATGTTCAGAACTTAATTTGTGTTTGATAAAAATTTCTTTTACTATTGATTTGATTTTGTTTGGCTTCATTTGCCTTTATTTCTTATTTTTTCTTCACAAAATTCTTTAGCCTCTTCAGCATTATTAAATGTCACTTCTTTATCTAATTGACTACCAGCCATACATGCTTGAACAGCTCTTTTAAAGTTATGATCACTAAAATTCATTATCACAACCACTGCAATAACCAGAAAGATAAAGATAAGAATGTTCTTAACCATTATCCTTTTCCACGCCAAGGGATATATTTATCTATAAGTTTTCTCAATGTGATATCAAATAAAAGACCCAATAATCCCATAATAAAAATAGTTATCCAAATAACTTCATATTGGAAATATTTTTTGGCAACGTTTTCAACAAAACCTATACCAGTTGTGCCTGCTAAAAATTCTGCTGCAACTAATGTTCCCCAACACATACCAACAGCAACTCTAATTCCTGTTAAGATTTCTGGCAAAGAGTTTGGAAAAATAACATATCTTAATATTTGTTTCTTTGATGCACCAAGAGAGTGGGCTGCATGAATTTTTGAAAGTTGAGTTCCTGAAGCACCAGCTCTTGCTGAAATAATCATAATTGATAATGAAACCATGAATAATAAAAATATTTTTCCAGAGTTATCAATTCCTAAAACTGAAATAATCAAAGGAGCCCATGCTAGGGGTGGGACAGGTCTATACAATTCAATTAATGGATCAAAGAAACCTTTAGCAAATCTATTTAATCCCATGAATAATCCAAGTGGCACACCAATTATAATTCCAAATACCAATCCCAAAAATACTCTCATGAAAGAATCCCAAATATGTCCATAAGGAACTGGCACTTTAAATAATTCAAAATCACCTGTTACAAGTTTTAAAACTCCGCCTTTAAAGTTTTGTTCAACTTTTCCATCCTTAGTGTGAACTGGATATTCACCTGGTAAAATATCTGCGATCCAATCAGGTAAAATGAACCCAATCATTTTACTTACATCAACCATCTCAATCCAAAGAAGAGGAATATCTTTATAACCAACACTAGGCTTAAGCATTAAAATAAATTTATTAAAAGTATCTGATGGTTTAGGTAACCATCTTCCAGAACCTTGCTCTGAACAGTTATCACCACTTGCAACTATTGTTCCTGTCGGGAAGAAAATTATATCAACAAATCTTAATCCACCTTGAACATCTCTTTGAGCTTTATCAAATTCAACTATTGCCTTTTGCAAACCATCTAAAGCATTTGGAGGATAGATACTTGCAAATTCAATTCTTCTTGCAATCTTTACAATATCTTTTGCGTAAGTTGATGCAATTTCTTGATTGTCACCAAGACTTTTTCTGTATGCTTTAACATCATCTTTAATTTGTTTTATTGAATTTTTAAATTGCGGATTGTGATTTCTTAATTTGAAAAATTTATCACTTATTATCTTTAGCTCTTGAGCAGCAGCATTAAATTTTAATCCTCTATCAGTTGCAGGAACTGTAGGTACTTCTATAGTGTTTTCAATTGAACCACTTCCAGCATCAACTTTAACTAAACTCCATCCGCCTTGTTCTTCAACAGCTTTTAGTCTATTTGCTTTATCACTATCTGTTTCAAAAGGATAATCTGGCTTTTGGAAATTTGAAGTAAGAAAATTGATTTCTTCTGTAATTTCATCAATTTGTCTTCTAGTTTCCATCTCCATTAAATCATCATTGGTCAATAATGGAATAAGATTGATAGTATTATCAGTAAAAGAAATTAACTGAGTTTTTTCTTGATTGTTTAAGACAGATGAATTTTCAATCTCAATTTTAATTTCTTCTAAATTCTTATTTTCATTTTCAATTTGATAAGTACTTTTGAATTGACGTTCTGCTATTGGAAACTGATATTTTAATCCAAGTAAAGAGTCATTTACTTTAGCAACTTGACAAAGTTCATTTGCAGACTGAGGATAAAAACCTTTAGCAATATCCCAAGAATAGTATAACCAGGTTAGTAAAATAGCACTACTTCCAACGATAACCCAATGAACACCACCTTTAGCTCTTTCTGGATTACCAAAAACGGCATCGACCTTTTCAGTTCTTATTAATCTTCTACCGTAAAGAATACATCCAATAATTGCTACAAATATTAAAAAAGTAACTATTTGAGTAAGCATTTAATCGTCTCTCCCCATGATTTCTTCTTCCATATTCCAAATCATTGTAAGTATTTCTTCTCTTGTTTTTGAAAACTCTTTATCTTTTTTAATTTCTCTAAGATCTTCTTTTAAACCTCTTGCAGCAAATGGAAGATTGTATTCTTTATGTATACGCCCTGGTCTTGGAGCCATAACATATAATCTTTCACCTAATAATAATGCTTCTTCTACTGAGTGCGTGATTAAAATAATTGTTTTACCTGTTTCTTTCCAAATTTTTAAAACAAGCGATTGCATTTTTTCTCGTGTTAAAGCATCTAATGCACCAAGAGGCTCGTCCATTAAAATCAAATCAGGATCATTTATTAAACATCTCGCTAAAGCAACACGTTGTTGCATACCTCCTGACAATTGATAAGTAGGGGTATTTCCAAATCCTTTTAAGCCAACAATATCTAACCATTCATCAACTTTTTTTGCAGTAACACCTGGGTCTTCTTTTTTCATTCTTAGACCAAAGTTTACGTTTTCGGCAACTGTTAACCATTCAAACAAAGCTCCTTGTTGAAAAACCATTCCTCTTTCAACACCAGGTCCGTCTATTTCATTACTATTTAAAGTTATTTTTCCAGATGTAGGTCTTATAAAACCAGCTGTAATATTTAATAAAGTTGTCTTACCGCATCCAGATGGTCCCAGAACAGTAAGTAGCTCACCTTTTTTTAATGTGAAGTTAACATCTTTTAATGCATGAACTGTTTCACCTTTTGGTGTTGTGAAAATCATATTTAAATTTTCAGAAATCAGATCACTCATAAAGACAACTTTATATTCGAATTTTGATAAAAAAAATAGGCACCAATTTTTAATTGGCGCCTATTTTAAATTTTTTTAATCTATATGATTAAAGAGGTAAGAAACTAGTATCTACGTTTCCTCTTGGTGTACCCATTCCTTTTAGGAACTTATGTAGGTTACCTTTTGTCATAGATTGAGCAGTTTCTTCTGCGTTTAAAAATTTGAAGCCACTTAAAGTATCTTTCATGTCTCCAACTTTCATCTCAGACTCTTTAGCCATCGCATTTAAATCACTCTTACCAGCAGCATATCTAGCATTTGCTTCGTGAGTAACTTCGATGAAAGTTCTTACCATTCCTGGGTTTTCTTTCATGAATTTGTCAGTCACAGAAGTAATGTCGATACCTAAAATTCCAGCATCTCTAGCTTCTTGTACTGTTAATAATCTTGATCCAACTGCAGTTGCAGCTTTAATAGAGTTACCACCAAATAAACACGCCATTACAACGTCACCGCTTACTAATGCAGCAGCACCTTCTTCAGGGTCCATTTGAATGATGTCCATTTTATTTCTGTCAGCACCAACAACTTTCATACTTTCGTCAAAAACGTACTCAGCCATTGTACCTAGTGGAACAGCAACTTTTTTACCTTCAAGTTCTGAACCGTTTGCTTTTGTAATTCCAGAAGCGTTAGATGTTACACAAGTAGTACCACCCATTCCGTATTCCATTGCAATATCAACTAGTTTGATAGGTGCTTTTGATTTTACAGCATTAATAAATGGAACTAAACCTTGTGAGTAAGAGATATCGATATCTCCAGCTAACATTGCGTCAGTCATTGCTCCACCATTTGTGAAGTTAGTCCATTTTACTGGCACACCAAGAGCTTTAGCGAATAATTTTTTATGCATATCCTCTAAGTTTGGAGTTGGCCACTCTAAGAAGTAAGCAACTCTAACTTCATTTGCAGCAGAGTTAGCAACTGAAATTGAAAGGTTAAGAGCTACGAAACAGCTTAGAATAAAACTAATTATTTTTTTCATTTATCCCTCTTTGTTGTTTTATAATTTCTAAGTTTAAAATTAATTTCAACCAGAAGTAAAACAAAAAAGTAGCACCAGAAAGTAGCACCAGAAAGCAGCAGATGTGACAACTTAAGGTTGTATAACAAATTTATGGTTTTAGCGTTGTTTTTAGTCTACAGATTTACTGTTTCAACAAATTTAAAAATATAAAAAGAGAGAAAAACATATGAGTTCAGAAAATAAAACTGCAATACCAAATTCATTAAATGAACACTGGATGCCATTTACATCCAATAAAGATTTTAAAGAAAACCCAAGATTAATTGTTGAAGCTAAGGGTGTATATTTAAAGAACCATCAAGGTCAAACTCAAATCGATGCAAGCTCAGGATTATTTTGTAATCCATTAGGTCATGGAAGACCAGAAATTATTGAAGCAATAACTAATCAGTTAAAAACTTTAGATTATTGTCAACCATTCCAACAAGGTTATGGAGGTTCATTTGAACTTGCAACAAGAATTGCAAAACATACACCAGGAAACTTAAACAGAATTTTTTATACAATTTGTGGATCTACAGCAGTTGAAACAGCTATTAAAATTTGTATCGCATATCACAGAGCAAAAGGTGATAGCCAAAGATTTAGATTTGTTGGAAGAGAAAGAGGATACCACGGAATGAACATTGGAGCCACTTCTGTTGGAGGTATGGTTAACAATGTTAAAACTTTTGCAAGTGTATTGATGCCAGGTGTTGTTCACATGAGACATACACATTTACCTGAGCACAAGTTTATAAGTGGTCAACCAGAAACTGGAGCTGAACTTGCAAATGATCTTGAGAGAATTTGTATGAACTTTGGTGCAGAAAACATTGCTGCATGTATCGTTGAACCAATTGCAGGATCAACAGGAACACTTGTTCCACCAAAGGGATATTTACAAAGATTAAGAGAAATTTGTGATCAACATGGAATACTTTTAATTTTTGATGAAGTGATTACAGGATGGGGAAGAACTGGGTCACCATTTGCATCTCATGAATATGGTGTAACTCCAGATTTAATGACAATGGCAAAAGCAACTACAAACGGAATTAGTCCATTAGGTGTTGTTGCATGTAAAGAAGAAATTTATGATGCAATCTTAGATAACTCACCAAAAGGATCAGTTGAGTTATTTCATGGATATACTTACTCCGGAATTCCAATTTCAGTTGCAGCTGGTTTAGCTGTTCAAGATATTTTTGAAAAAGATGATATCTTTAATAGAGCAAAAGAATTAGCTCCGTATTTCCAAAAAGGTTTAATGTCATTACAAGATATCGATGTAGTAGATAACATCAGAGGTTATGGAATGATGGGTGGAATAGATATTAAGATGGACAAAAAACCAGGTGCTGCAGGTTATACTTGTTTCAAACATTGTTATGAAGCAGGGGTAAACTTTAAAGCAACAGGTGACTGTTTAATTATTGCTCCAATGTTTATTTGTGAGAAAAAACACATTGATGAAATCATAGATAAACTAAGAACTGGAATTACAAATTATTCTAAAAGTAAAAAGAATTAATTTTTTCTAAAAGTTATGAAAATTGGAGTTCCTAAGGAAATCAAACCTCAAGAAAATCGAATTGGTTTAACACCTGACAGTGTTAAAACATTAGTGTCGGAAGGGCATGAAGTTTTAGTTGAAAATAATGGTGGCTTTGAAGCTGGTTTTGAAAACGAGCAATATACAAGTGCTGGTGCAAAAATAGTTGATAAAGCAGAAGATATTTTTAATGATGCAGAGATCATTGTTAAAGTAAAAGAACCTCAAAAAGTTGAAGTAGACATGATTAGAGAAAATCAAATTGTCTATACTTATCTTCATTTAGCAGCTGCTAAAGAACTTACTGAAGGTTTAATCAAATCAAAAAGTGTTAACATCGCTTATGAAACTGTTACTGATGACAACGGAAGATTGCCATTACTTGCTCCAATGAGTGCAGTTGCAGGAAGAATGTCAGTTCAAGCTGGTGCGCATTGTTTAGAAAAAAATCAAAAAGGAAGAGGACTTTTACTTGGCGGTGCACCTGGTGTTACCGGTGGAACAGTTGTTATTTTAGGTGGAGGTGTTGTTGGTGAAAACGCTGCTGTTATTGCAACTGGTATGCAAGCTAAAGTTCATATAGTTGATAAGTCTGAAGCAAGATTAAAACAATTAGTTGGAATGTTTGGAGATAAAATCATTCCAGAACAAAGTGATAAAATTGATCTACCTAAACTAGTAGCTGAAGCTGATTTATTAATCGGTGGAGTTTTAATTCCAGGCGCAGAAGCACCAAAATTAGTAACAAGAGACATGATCAAAAGTATGAAAAGAGGTTCTGTAATTGTGGATGTAGCAATTGATCAGGGTGGTTGTGTAGAGACAAGTAAACCAACTACTCATGGTGAACCTACTTATATTGTTGATGATGTAGTTCACTATTGTGTAGCCAATATGCCAGGCGGTGTTCCAAGAACTTCAACACTTGCACTAAATAATGCGACATTACCTTATCTAGTTAAACTTGCTAACAGTGGATATCAAAAAGCATTAAGCGAAGATAAAAACTTTTTAGCTGGATTAAACGTGCATAAAGGAATGGTTACATATAAAGCAGTTGCAGACGTATTTGGTCACAACTTTGTAGATCCAGGAGAAGCTGTCAAAAATTAATAATGGAAAAGAATTACCCTTCGAGTACTAAAGTAGTAGTCATAGGAGGAGGGGTTATTGGATGTTCTGTTGCTTATCATTTAACTAAATTTGGTTGGAAAGATGTTGTCCTTTTAGAAAGAGATCAATTAACATCAGGAACCACTTGGCATGCAGCAGGATTAGTTAGTCAATTAGGTCCAACTGCAGCAGTAACAAAAATTAGAAAATATACTTTAGATCTTTATAAAAAATTAGAAAAAGAAGTTGATCATTCTGCAGGTCTAAGAATTAACGGTGCTTTATCAATTGCACAAACAGAAGGCAGATGGCAAGAGTTACAAAGACAAGCAACAACAGCTCAGTTATATGATGTAGACATTCAAATATTGGATAAGGATCAAATGAAAAAAAATTATCCAATGATGCACACTGAAGATTTAAAAGGAGGAGTGTTAATGCCGGGTGATGGTGCTGCTGATCCAAGTGGTGTAACACATATGCTTGCAAAAGGCGCAAGACAAGGAGGTGCAAAAATTTTTGAACAATCACCTGTTGAAAAAATTCTAACAAAAAATGGTAGAGTGCATGGAGTTAGAGTTAACGGCAAAGATATAGAGTGTGAGTATGTAGTACTTGCAACTGGAATGTGGTCTAGACAAATAGGTGAAAAAATGGGTGTGAGTATTCCATTATATCCAGCTGAACACTTTTATGTAATTACTGAGCCGATTGAGAATTTATCACCAACGTTACCTGTCATTAGAGATTTTGATAGTAGCGTTTATGTTAAAGAAGATGCTGGAAAATTATTAATTGGAATATTTGAAGGTAAATCAATACCTGCATTTGATAAAACAAATAAAGTTCCTGAAGATTTTTCTTTTGGTGAGTTTCCTGAAAACTTTGATCATTTTGAACCTTATTTAGAAGCATCGATGAAAAGATTTCCTGTCTTAGAGCAAGCTGGAATAAGAAAATTTTTTGCTGGTCCAGAATCTTTTACACCTGATACTAATTCATTACTTGGAGAAGTTCCTGAAGTTAAAAACCTATTTGTAAGTTGTGGACTAAATAGTATTGGAATTGGAAGTGGAGGTGGAGTAGGTAAAGTAACTGCTGAGTGGTTAATGACTGGTCATATCAATGAAGATATTTTTAATTATGATATAAAAAGATTTCAAAACTTTCACTCAGATCTTGGTTTTATTAAAGACAGAATTACAGAATCTTTAGGTGATTTGTATGGAATGCATTGGCCATATAAACAGCATAAAACTTCTAGAAACGTAAAAACACTACCTTATCATGATAATTTAAAAAGTTTTGGAGCATGTTTTGGTGTTTCAGCAGGTTATGAAAGACCAATGTGGTTTGCATTAGATGGAGAAAAAGCTGAATATGAATACAGTTATAATTATCAAAATTGGTATCCATCTGTTGAATATGAAACAAGTAATACAATTAAAAATGTAGGTCTTTATGATCTAACACCTTTTTCAAAATTTGAATTAAAATCAGACAAAGCACATCAAGAATTACAAAAGATTTGCACCTCTAATATTAAACATGAAGTTGGTAAATGTACTTATACTCATATGCTTAATGTGGATGGTGGTATTGAAACTGATTTAACAGTTGTTTGTGTTGGAGAAAATCATTTTAGAATTATAAGTTCAGCAGCAACAAGAGAAAGAGATAAATTTCATATTAACAAACATCTATCTGAAGGTGTTGAGTTGGTAGATGTTACTGATGATTATTGTGTGTTTGGAATATTTGGTCCAAAAAGTAGATCTTTATTAAAAGGACTTACTAAAGATGATATCAGCCATGACAACTTTAAATTTGCTACTTCTAAATATATTGGAATTGAAGGAATTAAAATTTGGACACAAAGATTATCTTATGTTGGTGAATTAGGTTTCGAATTATACGTTAAAACTGCTGATGCCAAAAAAATATACGAACTTCTAGTAGATAAAGGTAAAGACTTTAACTTATCTAATTGTGGTATGCATGCAATGGATACTATGAGAATGGAAAGTGGATTTTTACACTGGGGGCATGATATTTCTCCAGAAGAAAACCAATATCAAGCAGGTTTAAATTTTACAATTAGCTATAAAAAAGATGTAAACTTTATTGGTAAAGAGGCACTCCTAAAGATTAAAGATCAAAAGATAGACAGAAAATTTGCAATGTTTACTCTAAAAGATAACAAGCCAGGAGCACCATTATTGCTTCATGATGAACCAATATATTTAGAAGATAAAATTATTGGTAGAACAACCTCAGGAAATTATTCATTTAATTTTAAAAAGAACTTAACTTTTGGATATATAAAAAATGACCACACTAATGAAGATCTACAATCTAAAAATTTATTTGTAGAAGTAGAAAAGAAAAAATATCCAATTGATTTAATTACCAAGCCTTTAAAACAAACTGATTTTAAAAATAATTAAGATTTATTTTTTAGAAAATAAACAAATATAAATCCAGTCACATACATTATAAATGCATATGCTCCTGTTGGGATTGCATACAAAATATCAGTGCCAAATATTTGAGTTGATACAAAAATTGCTAAAGTACCATTTTGAAGACCACACTCTAAAGCAATACATTTTTGTTGCTTAACTCCAGATGCAAAAGTTTTAGCAAGGTAATAGGCTATAGCCATCATTGTTAAGTTTAAAATTAAAGCAATTAAACCTGCTTGTACTATAAAGTTTATTAAGTTTTCTCTTTCTTCGTAAAATGCAGCTACAAAGAAAATTGCAAAAAATACCATGTTTAATTTGTTAAACATTTCAACTTTTGAAGCCACAAAGTTTTCTGCAAATTTTCTAATAATCATTCCAAGGAAAACAGGAACTGTTACAACCAAAAACATTTTCATAGCTATTCCAGTCATTGAAATATTTTGAGATATATTTGTAATTCCAAAAACTTCAGCAGATGTCAAAACAATTAATGGGACAGTAACTATACTAATCAAACTAATAATTGCTGTTAATGAAATTGATAAAGCAACATCACCATTAGCAAATCTTGTTAAAATATTCGATGTAACTCCTCCTGGAGCAGCAGCTATTATCATAACTCCGATTGCAATTTCTGGTGGAGTTCTTAAAACTAAAACTAAAATGTATGCAACTATTGGAAGTATTATTAATTGCGAAATAAGACCGACAAAAAAATCTTTAGGAGTTTTAAATACTCTTGTAAAATCTTCTAACTTTAATCCTAATCCTAATCCAAGCATTATAAGCGCAAGGATGAATGGTACTATTTTTGTAACGACTTCCATTTTTAAGTTATACTTTAGTTTAACTTATTTCTTCAACTAAAATTAAATTCATTATTTTTGCAATAAAATCACTTTTTAATTTAAAATGCTTTTTTATAAGGGGAGATACTTTAAAAGGTGTAAAATCTGACAGGTAATATTGTTTTTTTTTATTCATCTTTACCAATTTTTCGTTTTCAAGATATTTCATTTTTCTTATTACAGTTGCTCTTGGTATTTTTGTCATTTCAGAAATTGACATAATATTTAATCCAGCACCAGAGTCGGCCAATAAAGTTTCCAAATAATCATCAAATACAATCGACTCAATTTCATCTAAATTGGATTTATTTTTTTGATTGTAAACTTGATTTAAACCTAATGTGCCCCAAATATATAATATATGTATATCCTCAAAAAATTTTTTCCAACTTATCATTAATGGCAATTGAAATTCATAAAACCATAACCAAGCTTTTGAAAACTCATTTTGTATTTTTGTTGTGACTTCTTCTTCAGTTATTGCTTTGTGAATTAATTTTTGTTTAAATAATAATTTAGATAATTTTGCTATATATTTTGAGGTAATTCGAATTTGATTAATTGGTTTTATTAAATTGTAATTAGATCTATTCAAAATAATTTTCTTTCCTTCTTTTCTAATTACTTTTGTTTTTTCTAGCTCTAAAACTTTTCTTCGCATTGTTTCTTTTGGAAGCTCAAATTCTTTTGCTAATTCGGAAATATTAAATTCACCTATTTGAATTTCATTACGAGCGTAATATTGTTCATAGTTATACTTAAAACCATTTTGATCATAAAATCTTAAAGTGTTTCTCACTAAAGAGATTGCTACAAAATATTTAACTAAATCATTAAATGCCGAGTAATTTTGATGAAGCCAATTCCATTGATGGTAAACCCAGTCAGATGAAAGATAACTATAGTTGTCTATTAAACAATCATAGACGTCTTTGCTTTGAATTCTTTTTGATATGTTGATGTCTTTTTTCATTAATATTGATGAGTATGACCCAAAATGAACAGCCGTCAATTTAAATATGACCCATTTTGAACTTTAGCTTTATAGATAAAATTTTCGATAAATGTTCTCATTGGTTATGGCAAAAACATTTTTGAAAAAAAAAGTTGAGCAAGGTGTATCTGAAGAAGAGTTAAATAATGAAGAGATAACACCAGATAGAGTAGACATAAACGTTCTTAAGTCTAGAATTAGAGCAGAAGAGAACAAGCACTTTAGAAGAAATCTTTACATATTTATCAGCTGCATGATTGTGATCGTTATTGCTGGTGTGTATGTGACGTATTTGTAGATTCAAAAAAATTGTTGTTTGAGTATTAAGTTCATGATTAACTTTCACTATGAGAAATACAGAACTACAAACTGAAATGACTTCTCAAGATAATCTAATAGAAAAAGATTTTAATACTCCAAAAAAAGTTGATGTTAATGTTTTACTTAACAGAGTAAGAGCTGAAAAAAACAGCGAAGTTAAAAAAAACTTAATTATAACAGCTGGAGCATTAGGAACACTTGCAGTAACTGGTATAATCGCGATTTTATAAGATTATAAAAGAGAATTAATATTTGATTTTAATTACAAATTGATTGTAATTAACAAATGTCTCTAAAAATTTTTCCAAAAAAAAAGTACACAGCAGCAGAGATAGTTTGCAATTTATCTTCAATTAACAAAATAGACTTAGCAAACATTAAAAGAGCGCTTAATGAATTTGGTATGGTTTATTTTAGAAACCAAAACTTAAATTCAAAACAATATTTGTCTTTTGCAAAAAAACTTGGCAAACCTGCTTTGTATCCAAGACTTAAAGGTTTAAATCAAAAGTTTCCTGAAATTACAGTTGTGCAAAGAAAGAGAAAAGACAAAGGGCCAAGTTTCGGTGAACAATTTCACACAGATTCAAGTTATACAAAAGAACCTCCAAAGTTTACTATGTTATTTTCCAAACTTGTTCCAAGAAAAGGTTTGGCTAATACAGAATTTTCTTCGCAGTATTTAGCTTATGAAAATTTACCTAAGAAATACAAAACACAAATAAATAAATTAAGTGGAACTTTTTCTTCTAAAGGACCTATTGCAATTACAACCATTGAACGAGTAAAAGAAAAAGGAAAACTAAATAAAGAACTTAAAGCGAATCATAAGCTTGTAAAAACTATTGGTAAAAAGAAATCGATTTATTTTAGTGCTGGTCATTTTGTCGGTTTTAATTCACGTCAAAATAGAAAATTAAATAAGTTAGAAAAGTATTTAAAAAAACATCAGATTAAAAAAAAATTTCAATTCTCACTTGAATGGGAAAAAAACCAATTAGCTATTTGGGATAATAGATCAATGTTGCATCAAGCAACCCCATTTAATGGAAATAGAATAATGCACAGAATTACTATAAAGTAGTAATGTGCAAAGAATCTTAAAAGTAATTATAATTTTTTTTAGCTTACAAACTTTTGTTAACGCTGATCAAAAAAATTTAGATCAATTATTTCAAAAACTTAAAAGTGAAAATAATCAAAACATTGCTCGAAGTATTGAAGATCAAATTTGGGAGTTGTGGACTACTCACAATTCAGACAACAGCCTTACTCAAATGATGAGTTATGGAACCATTTTAATGAACAACAGAAATTATGATGAGGCAAATAGAATTTTTACAAAGATAATAAATGCAGATCCTAACTGGGCTGAAGGTTGGAATAAAAGAGCAACAGTATATTACTATCAAAAAAAATATAGATTATCTCAAGCAGACATTGATAAAGTTATTGAATTAGAGAATAGACATTTTGGAGCTTTATCTGGACAAGGAATGGTTCAAATTAAATTAGATAATTTAGAAAAAGCACTAGATAGTTATAAAAAAGTATTAGAAATTTATCCTTCAAATAAAGCAGCTCAAACTTTAGTAGATGAAATAGAAAAAACAATAAAAGAAGAAACTATTTAATTTTTCCTAATTGTTTTTGTCTTAAGATAATAATTAGTCCACTGATCACAATCATTACAGCTCCCAAGTATGTATTGTATTCTGGAGTTTCATTAAAGAAAAAGTATCCATACAAAATACCCCAAAGTATTGCTGTATATCTAAATGTTGAAGTAACAGAAACTAATGCAGCTTTAATTGTTGCAACTGAAAAAATATAACCAAAGGATAAAAAGAAGGCAGATATTATTAAGATTATACTTTGCTCTAAATTAAATGAATAGATTTTATAAATTGATAAAAATCCGAAAAAAATTGTGACAACTAAGCAAGTTATAAATGCTATTTGAAGACTATTATGTTCAGTTTTCATATTTTTTGTAACTAGATCTCTTATTGATAAAAAAAGTGCTGATAGAATTGGGAATATAAAATAATAACCAAATTTTAATTCTCCTGGGTTAATTACAACAACTACACCAGCAAAACCTACTATTACCGCTGTCCATCTTTTCCATCTTACTTTTTCATTTAGAAATAAAGCTCCAAAAGTAGTCATTATTATTGGTGCCAAACTTAATAAAATATACACCATGGCAAATGGTAATTTTGCAACTCCTATAAAAAAACCAACAGCAGCTAAAGCTTCAAGAAATCCTCTTAAAGTTAATTTGTTAGATGAAAAGATTAATTTTGCATTAAATTGATTTTTAATACTTAAGAAAATTCCAATAAATATTAAACAACATATTCCTCTTAAAAAAATTATTTGATTTAAAACTGCAAGTTCATCAAAATTTTGATAGATATGTTTGACTAAAGCATCATTGGTTGCAAATGAAAATTGAGCAATAATCATATACAAAATGCCCAGCAATTCATTGTTCAATTTCATGATTTTTAATTAAATAATATTGTAACTTACTAGAACACCGTAAAGATAATAAAGAAGAGATCCAGCTATCATTATTTTAACAATAGCTGACCAAAACCATCCATCTCTATTTGAAGCGCTTCTCCAAAGACCTATCGTTACTATAATTGTATAGATAACAAGTATTAATATCTCTAATAAAATTGCTATAAGATATCCAAGCCCCATTCTTGAAAAAACTTCTTCAATGACTTTTGATTTTTCTTGAGAATAATCCAGTCCAGCTGTGTCTATAGAAGCCACACCAAAATAGATCGTAGCAATCATAATTGCACCGATTAATATTTGGTACAAAGTTCCATAGACCCAAAAGGTCATTGGTAAACTATATTCGCCTTTAGCTAATTTTGATAAAAAATTCATATTTTACGGCTTATAGGTATTTTGTTTTAAAAATCTACAAAATAAATTAAATATAAATTATGGAATTATTTATATTTTTAGGAGCTGGTTTGTTCATTGTGTATTATTTGTTTAGACCTATTTCAAAAATTGAAGAAAAGAATTTTAAGTCTAAGAATAATTGGTGAGGTGGATTTTAATATTATTGGTATTTAGCTGCAGTAATAAATTCATTAAAACTTTCACACCAAATTACTACAGTATTAAATTTGCTTACATCAATATTTGAAGGAACATTTACAACAAAGTTTTCGAAACTTTTTACTTCAGCTACATATTGAGCCATTTCTTTAATTGGTAAAAATTCATCTTCATGCTGAGTAAATTCATTTGTTAAATAAAGTTTGTAATCTGGGCCTGGAGCTATTGAACCATTCACTGTTATTTTTTCATCAGATATAGTTACTTTTGCTTCTCCCCAATGAAAAGGATCACTTCCTCTTAAATTTTTCACAAATTCGGTTTGGTATAATGATTTATTCTCGTATTCATTAATTTTACTTATCTCAATAGATTTTGGTGCTGTTAGTATTGGTAAAAAATACACACCTAATCCAAAGCCAATAGTCAACACAAAAGAATGGGTAAATAACAATATTAAAATTTTTCTCATTTGAAGTTCTTGTATTCATTTTTCTCAAAAAATCACTTAAAACTTTATGTAATATGAATAAATATTTTTTATTGATTATATTCTTAATTTTATCATCAAATTCTTTTGCAGATTCATTGGGCGCAAATAAAACAATTAACGATTATCTTTCTGACGGATATCAATTACAGTCAATCAGTGTAATAGATCAAAGCAAATTTTTGTATAATCTTATAAACGACGGTTCAGAGGAAAAAATTTTTGAGCCAAAATTTATTAGCTGCGTTTACAATATAAACACACAATTAGCTGATTGTTTTAAACCTTAGCAAAAAGTATATTGAAATTTAATTCAAAGCCATTATAAGTGCATTCTCTATGGCGGGGTAGCTCAGTTGGTTAGAGCGCGGGACTCATAAGCCCGAGGTCAGTGGTTCGATCCCACTTCCCGCTACCATCTCAGAAGTATTAGTTTGTTTTGTGTTTCTGAGGCCTCAATCATTAAATTAGGATGTTTATAAACTTAAGTTAAAATTAATTTCTGATAGCATAATACATATAATGTTATAATTAATACACTTATGGAGCCGTTAGAAAAAATAGCATTGAAATTAGGTCATCGAAAACAAGAGTTTTTTCATTTTTTTAAACATTATGATGCAACACTAAGTCATCTAAGATCTGAAAAAATTAGTTTTTTAGAAATTGGAATAGGTGGAAGTAAAGATCCAAAAGATGGAGGTCATTCTTTAAAAATATGGAGTGAATATTTTTCAAAAGCAAGTTTATATGCACTTGATCTTTATTATAAAGATTTAAAATTAAATAGTAGGATTAAAATTTTTCAAGGATCACAAATTGATAAAAAAGTTTTGGATAATATTCACAATGTTAGTGGTGATTTTGACATAATTATAGATGATGGAAGTCATAAAAATTCTCACCAAATAGAAACATTTAAAATTCTATTTCCAAAACTGAAAAGTGGTGGCTATTACTTTATTGAAGATGTGCAAACTTCATATTATTTGAGTGATGGAGGAGATGGTTTTTATTTAAATAACAAAAAAACAGCAATCAATTTTTTTAAAACTATGATTGATAGAATACATCAAGTTGAGCATGAAAATCCTTATTCTAAACCTGACTATTATTCTAAAAATATTACAGAAATCATTTTTGTACCTAATTTGATAATTATTAAGAAAAATGAAAATAAATCTAAAAGTCATATTTTAATTAATAATCAGAAACCCATAAAAGGACAAAGTTTATTGACCTTAAGAAAGATTTTAAAAATATTGAAGTATAATTTTCACTATATTAGGTCAAAAATTTATTATCTCATTGATTATTTTAAAATTTAATTTCTATTCCAATAGTGATCCATTAGTACTTCAATGACATTATTTCTTGACTAAGTTTCTCTAATTTGACTCAACATGATTAGAAAGGAAAGAGAACATTTACAGGACCAATTGTTCTAGGTGAGCAGAGTAGGGTTCATGGCGATAGCTTCATAAAGTTGATGTTAGAGGTTCGTTCACACTCCATACTATCATTAAAATATAGATTTATTTTTTTTATTGATTAAAATAATTTAGGTGAGAATTCTTCATATTTGTTACAGCGACAGTAGAGGTGGAGCAGCTATTGCTGCTTACAATATTTTTAAGTCCCAAAAAGATTTGGGATTAGATGTTTATTTTCTTTGTTATGAAAAATTTCATGATGATAAAAAAATTATAGAAATAGAAAAAAACTTTTTAAAAAAAAAAATTCATCAATATCAAAAAGGTTTAGATAGAAGATTAATTAAATTTTTTATTAAAGATAGAGATAATTCACATTCAACAGGACTATTTGGTTTAGGAATAATTGATAAAATTAAAAAAATAAACCCTGATATAATTAATTTACACTGGATCAATAATTCTATGTTATCAATAAAAGAGATTTCAAATTTAAAAAAATTTAAAATTTTTTGGACTTTGCATGACATGTGGCCATTTTGTGCAACAGGGCATTATACAATTAGAGATGATTATATTATTGGGTATGAAAAAATAAAAAAACTAGATTTTGAAAAGTTTATTTTTAAGAAAAAAAAAAAATATTTTGGAAATTTTATTAATATCATTTGCCCATCTAGATGGATATTTGAACAAGTAAAAAAAAGTGATCTTTTTAAAGAAAACGAAATAAAAATAATCCACCATCCAATGGATGAAAAATTATGGAATTTAGATTATAAGTTAAATACTAACTTTTTATCTTTCTCAGAAAAATACAATAATATAATTTTATTTGGATCAGAAAGAGGCAGTAATTTAAAAAGAAAAAACTTTAATTTTTTATTGGAAACTGTTTCTAAAATAAAAAAAAAAATAAAAAAAACTGTTTACTCGTATTTGGTGGAAAAAAAAGAGAAGATATACATTTTGAAAATTTCGATGTAAAATTTGTAGGTCATATTTATGATAAAGAATCTTTGAATAAACTATATTCTGCATGTGATATGTTAGCAGTTCCAAGCATTCAAGAAACCTTTGGTTTAGTTGCCGCAGAAGCATTACTTTCAGGTACACCTGTGATTGCATTTCATAATACTGGTTTATCAGATATTATTGAACATAAAAAAAATGGATATCTTGCTAAAATAAATGATAAGGATGATTTTGTTAATGGTATTAACTATATCTTAAACTTAAAAAAAAATTTTAAGAGTAATGATCTAAGAAATACAACTATTAATAAATTAAATTACAGAAAAATAAGTAAAGAGTATTTTGAATTTTACAAATCAATATAAAATTAATTCAATTTAAATTGTCAGTATATACACCATGAATATACCTGTTAATATATTCTTGGTTAAAAATTTTATCATTTGATGTATAAGCATATATCAGTGAAATATTTTTATCATATATTTTTTGAAGAAATTTTTTATGTTTTTTAACGTCCTCAACGTTAACTGATATGAATTTTGGTCGAAATAAATATATAAAAAGTTTATGAACTTTGGATCCTCTAAAATTAAACATAGGGTTTTTTATATTATAAAATTTTGATAATAAGAATTTTCTAATACTAAAAATTTCAACAACGATCCTATCATTAAATTTTAGTTTTTGTTTCAATATTGAAAAATTTTGAGTCTTATCTGTAAAAAGTATTAAATCCTTATTACTTAAAAAAATTTGATTTATGTCAGTGTCTGATAACATTTCATATCTTTCATAATATTTTTTTTTACAAAATAATAAATCTTTAGAATAGAATTCTTCTTTTACTTTCCTTTTGAGATTGCAAGCTTTATTTAATCTTTTAAAATCATGAAATGCAAATATTTTTGAATCTTCAGAAATATACAAGTCTAATTCTATCATTTTAAAATTTTTTTTAATACTTTTATCTAAAGCTTGTTTGCTATTAGTAAAAATCAAGCCATTAATTGATCCGCCAGCGTGTGCTATAAAATTATAACTTTTATCACTCTCTCTTTTTTCAATTATATGATTAAAAAGTTTTGTGTTATTGTGAAATAAAAATATAAAAATTATTGTTAAAATACTAGAAATTATATAAGTCAAAAATCTAGTTTTTTTCATACCAAAAATTATCAAACAACTTCGAATTTGAATTAAATATAAAATCAATTTTTTTGTATTCTTTAGAAATTCCAAAAATACTAAAACCTAAGCCTGCTTTTGAATTTTCATTGAGAATATTAAATCCCGCAAGATTTAAAAAAGTTGGAAAAAAATCAAAAACGTTTATTTCTTCTCTTTTAAAATCTAAATTTTGATCTAAAAAAAAACCGTTATAAATATTTCTTTCACTTTTTTTTGCAAAATCTCCCATGAAAAGATGATCACCAATAATTACTAAATTCGTATTTTTTAAATTTAATCTTTTATATTTTTGCAGAAATTTACTAATGTAAATCGATGAACACTTTATTGAATGGTTGATATTATAAATTTCGTCTTTTTTTAAATTGTGGTAATTTTTTAAGCATTTAGGATTTGGGTAACCTTTAGGAGAGTGAAGATCTAATGTGTGTGCTGATATGAAAAAATTTTGATTAGATTTATAATTTTGAGTTATTTGATCTATTAAAAAATCTAATAAAATATTGTCATGAATTCCTCCATGCCAATTTTTTTTTGAAAAATGCCATGCTCTTCTTGAAGTTTGATACCCAAGTTTAGCAATTTCTCCTAAACCATATATTTCATCATAATTATGACTATTTGCAAAAGCGTCAAATCCTCCACTCTCAACATTATCAGAGGTAATTAGAATATTTTTAAAATTTTCTTTTTTAAGAATATCAGTAAGACAATCTAAGTTTGGTAAAAATCGTTTAACATTTTCAAATAATCCTCCACTGATTAATCCAATTTTCAATAAAGGTATCCCACATTGAGACGCAATAAATGCATGAACAGTATATCCAGTTCCAGGAATTTGATAATATTTATCAACTGATTTTAAGTCTTTGTTTGAAGTAATTTCTTTAATTAAATTTTCTCCAAAAATATTTTCGTTAGCGTATGTTTGTTCTAATGATTCTACATATAATACGATCAAATTTTTTCTTTTATTGATTGATACAGAGGGTTTTAAATAATTTTCATCTAAATATGAATTGTTCGATGTATTATTTTTTTTGTAATTAAAAAAATTTGTAAACTGAAGAAAAAAGAATATTGATAGGATTAATAATAAAATTAAATAAATTCTTGATAATAAAATTTTTTTAAAAATTAAATTTAAAAATAAAAAATTTTTTTTTTTTATAATTTTTATTAATTTTTTAAAAAACTTTATTATTATACTGTAATCAAGTCTAAGTTCTAAATAAATATATCTAAATATTGTAACTATTATTGACAATACTAATGGAAATATGATCAACCATCTTATTCCACTTTTATAAATTTTAGTATCTCCATCAATTAAACCCAAAACTTCCATTTGAAAATGAATAATAAATTGATCCAAGTAAACAAATCCAAATTTTTTATTTAACCATAAAGGTAAGATAACAATTAAAAAAAAAAGATAATTAATTAGTATTTCTAAAAAAAATTTGAATTTATTCATTTCTTTTTTAATAAATTAATCTTTTTAAATATGATGTATATTCACAATTTCCGTAAAAATTGATTGCATTTATTATTTGTTTTTTTGAAATCCATTTATTATTCAAAGCAATTTCTTCTATACATGCAATTTTGAAACCTTGTCTATTTTCAATAGCCGAAACAAAAGAGGAGGTTTTGTAGAAATCATCTATAGATCCAGTATCTAACCAAGCTCCACCTCTGCCTATAATATCAGCACTTAATTGTTTTTTTGATTTATAAAAGTTTAATAAATCAACAATCTCTAATTCACCTCTTTTAGATGGCTTAAGTTTTTTTGCTAATTTAACTACTTTATTATCAAAAAAATATAATCCAGTTATTGCTAAATCAGAAAAAAATTTTTTAGGTTTTTCTTTAATTGATAGAATTTTATTTTTTTTGTCTATTTTTGCTACCCCAAATGATCGAGGATTATGAACTCTATGCAACATTATTTTTGCACCTTTATTTATTCTGGTATTTTCTTTAAGTTTTGAGGTTAGATTTTGACCATAAAAAAAATTATCTCCTAAGATCATTGCTACATTATCTTTACCAATGAATTTCTCTCCAATTACAAAAGCATCTGGTAAACCCTTTGGTTTATCTTGCTCCAAATAAGTTATTTTAATCCCTAAATTAACCCCATTAGGAATAATTTTTTTGTACTGATCTAATTGTCCTTTGTTAACAATTATTAAAATATCTTTAATGCCTGCAAGCATTAAAATTGATAGAGGATAAAAAATTAAAGGCTTATCATAAATGGGAAGAAGCTGTTTATTTACAGCTTTTGTTAAAGGGCTCATTCTTGTTCCTTTTCCTCCAGCTAAAATAATTCCTTTTTTTATCATGTTCTTCCTAATCTTTTAATAATATCTTTTTTTGATAAACTTTTATAGTAAGTTTTGTTTTTTTTGTACCATTCAAATGTTAATTTAATTCCTCGTGCAAAATTTACTTTAGGTTTCCATCCTAATTTTTTAATAATCTTATTACTGTTTAACGCGTATCTGATATCATGACCTGGACGATCTTTAACAAAATTTATTTTTACATCACTACCAAGCTTTACTAGTTTTTTTGAAACATTTAAAAGTTGAGAACAAACTTGTAAATTATTTAAATTTTTATTTGAACCAATATTATAAAACTCTCCAATTTTACCTTTTAAAAAAACTTTTATTAATGCTTCACAATGATCTTTAACATAAATCCATTCTCTTGAATTTGTTCCTTTTCCATAAATAGGTAAAGGTTTATTATTTAAAATATTATAAATTAATTTTGGTATTAATTTTTCAGGATGTTGCTTTGGTCCATAATTATTTGAACAATTTGTTACAATAGCTGGAATTTTATATGTTCTTATATAAGAACTTACTAAATGATCTGAAGCTGCTTTGCTTGCTGCATAAGGTGAGCTTGGTTGGTAAGGATATGTCTCAGATGTTCTTCCAGATAAAATATCACCATAAACTTCATCAGTTGAAATATGAACAAGTTTTGACTTGTGTTTTTTTGTAAATTCTTTGAAACACTCTAATAAATTATAAACCCCAACTATATTACTTTGAATAAAGCATTCTGGGTTATCTATTGATCTATCAACATGAGTTTCTGCTGCTAAATTAAAAATACAAGAAGGTTTATATTTAAAAAGAATTTTTTTTAGTTTTTTATCTTTAATGTCGCATTTTATAAATTTATAGTTTTTATTTTTAATGTGACTCTTTGTGTTATAAAAATTTGATGAATAAGTAACTTTATCGATATTTATCACTGAGTATTTTTTTTCTAATAATAAATCTATTAGATTACTTCCAATAAAACCTAATCCACCAGTTACTATTATTTTTTTCATTTAATGTCCTGGAAATTCAATTAAATTCTCAACTTTATATCCTTTTTTGATTAGATTATCACATCCACCTAAATCAAAAAGATTTATTACAAACATAAAACCAGCTACTTTTGATTTAGAAATTTCAACAAGTTTTGCTGCAGCTTCTGCGGTGCCTCCTGTTGCAATTAAATCATCGATAATCAAAATTTTTTCATTTTCATTAAATGAATCTTTGTGTACCTCAATTGTTGCAGTTCCATATTCAAGTTCAAAATCAATAGAATGTACATCAGCAGGAAGTTTATTTTTTTTTCTTAACATAATAAATGGTTTTTTTAATATGTAAGACATTGCAGATGCAAAAACGAAACCTCTTGACTCAATTGCAGCAATCTTATCAAACTCGTATTTTTTAGATCTATCTAATAGTTGATCAATAGCTTCAGCAAAAGCTTTTTCATTTTTAATAAGTGTTGTAATATCCCTAAACAATATACCTTTTTTTGGATAATCTGGTATTGATCTAATAGTTTTTTTAAGGTCCATAGTATTATGAATAGAATATTTGTTGCTGCTTTAAAAGAGGAAACTCCTAATCTTGATTATTTTTTTCACACAGGAGTTGGCAAAATTAATGCCAGCTACAATTTGATGAAATTAATAAATAAACTTAAACCAAAAGAAGTAGTTAATTATGGTACAGCAGGATCTTTAAAACCTCAAATAACTGGATTAGTTGAATGTACAAAGTTTTACCAACGAGATATGGATGTTAGGTCACTGATGGACTTAGAGCTTGGTCAAACACCTTTTGATGATATTGGTCATATTGTAAATAATCAACAAGGCTACTCATGTGGTAGTGGAGATAGCTTTGTTAACAAAAAAATTGAATTAGATGTAGATGTTGTAGATATGGAGGCATACGCTCTTGCAAAAGTATGCAGACTTGAAAAAATAAAATTTAGATGTTTTAAATTTATTTCTGATAATGCTGATGAAAATGCCAAAACTGATTGGATTGAAAATTGTAGCTTAGGTGCAAAAATGTTCAATAAGATGATACAATCAGGAATTTAATAAATATCTAATAAATTGTTGAAATAGTATTTTTAGAGTATAGAAACTCTTCTATGGTAAAAGTTGGTGAACATATTACTGTTGATATAATTGGAACGAACAAAGAATATGATCCATCTATCTATGAAAAAGTTATTAAAGATATTGCTAGTGCGGCCAGAGTAACGATTTTAAATATATCAAAGTATAAATTTGAACCACAAGGTTTTACTATCTTAGCTTTATTAGCCGAAAGCCATATTAGTTTTCATACTTTTCCAGAGAAGGGAATAGTTAGTTTTGATTTTTTTACTTGTGGAAAGGTAAGCCCTTCGATTGCTTTAGATATAATTAAAAAAGAATTTAAATATAAAAGACTTTCAATTAAAGAATTTGATAGAGACACAAATTCTCTTTATCATGATATTTATAGCTCAGCTGGTTTAAAAAAATCATATATTGTTAAAGATGTTTTAGAAGATTTTAAATCTAAAGTAGGCCAACATATTGAGATTTTAGAATTAGAACAATTTGGAAAAGCATTATTTATTGATAATGAAATACAAGTAGCTGAGACTGATGAGCACCTATATAGCTCTACTTTTGTTGGAGCTGGCTTAGAATTAAATCAAGCTAATGAAAGAGCAGCAATAATTGGCGGCGGCGATGGTGGTGTAGCAAGAGAATGCATATCTAAGAAATTTAATTTTATTGATTGGTTTGAATTAGACCCTGAAGTAGTAGATGTTTGTAATAAGCATCTTGGGGATATTGGTAAAAAATCTACCGAAAAAAATTCTGTTAAATGTGTTTGGGGCGATGCATTTGAAAGCATTAAGTCTATAGAGGATGATACATACGATCATATATTTGTAGATTTAAATGATGATCAATTTTGTATAGATCTTGCCGCAAAAAATATGGATTCTTTGGTTCGAATTTTAAAACCTAAGGGAGTTATAACAGCACAGGTTGGTAGCCAAGATAAAAAGCCAAAGCAAGTTCAAAATTGGATGAATGTATTCAATGAAAACTTTGGAAATACTAAATTATCAAGGGTATATATTCCAAGTTTTGATTGTTCTTGGAATTTTTCTTCATCAATAAATCATTAATTTTACTTTTTTCTTTTATAAAATTGTGAAATAATTCCAATATTAATATTAAAGGAGTAAATAATGAATATATTCAAAAAAACTATTTTTTCAGTTTTAGCGGTTTTATTATTTGTTGGTAATGTAAATGCTACTGACAAAATTAAAATAGCTACTGAAGGTGCTTATCCTCCATGGAATTCAAAAAATGAAGCAGGTAAATTAATTGGTTTCGAAGTTGAATTAGCGTGGTCTCTTTGCAGATATATAGGAAGACAGTGCGAGATTGTTGAGCAAGATTGGGATGGAATGATTCCAGCTCTACAACTTAGAAAGTATGACGCGATTATGGCTGGTATGTCGATTACTGATGAAAGAAAAAAAGTAATCACATTCTCTCAAGGTTATGCTGACGAAGTTGCATCTCTTGCTGTGATGAAAGGTTCCGACCTAGAAGGCATGGAAACTCCAGCAGGTATCAACTTAACTAAACCTAACTCAGCTGCAAAAAAAGCTTTAAAAACAATTACTAAAGCTTTAGAGGGCAAAACAGTTTGTACACAAACTGGAACAATTCACCAAAACTTTTTAGAATCTGGTGATGTAGGTAGCGTTAATATAAGAACTTACAAAACACAAGATGAAGTAAACTTGGATTTAACTTCAGGTAGATGCGATGTTGCACTTGCTGCAGCAGTTGCATTTTCTGACTATGCAGAAAAATCTGGAAAAAATGTTGTATTAGTTGGACCAACTTTTTCAGGTGGTGCATTTGGTAATGGTGTGGGAGTAGGTTTAAGACAAGCAGCTCAAATGGGTGAAGACTCAGCAATGGGGAAAAGAGATGCTGAGCTTTTAAGAGCTTTCAACAAAGCTATTGATCAAGCAAGAAAAGATGGAGTAATTAGCAGACTTGCAATCAAACATTTTGGTTTTGACGCTTCTATGTAACAATCTTTTTGAAAAGGCGGTTATTTAATTAACCGCCCTTTCGATATGGAAATTCTTGCTTTTGGAAAAACAGGATGGGGTGACGAGTTATTTTATGCAACCTTGATGACTATTGCTGTTTCAATAACAGCAATGGTAATTGGTTTTTTTTTTGCAGCAATTTTTACACCCTTAAAATTATCAAAACATAAATCATTAAATTTAATTGGAAATTTTTATACAACAGTAATCAGGGGTGTTCCTGAATTATTAGTAATTTACCTTTTCTTTTTTGGTGGAAGTAGTGCAATTATGTATGTTGCATCTATTTTTGGTTATTTTGAATATATTGAGATCAATGCGTTTATCACTGGTTCTTTAGCAATAGGAATTATTTCAGGTGCATATTCTACCGAAGTTTTTAGGGGCGCTATTCAATCAATCGATAAAGGTCAGTTTGAAGCTGCAAAAGTTTTAGGAATAAGTAGATTTGGTCAATTTTATAAAATTATCATGCCTCAAATGTTAAGGCTAGCAATTCCAAATTTAAGTAATGTTTGGCAAATAACATTAAAAGACACATCATTAATTTCAGTAACAGGTTTGGTTGAAATTATGAGACAGTCTTATGTTGCAGCAGGATCAACAAGAGATCCATTATTCTTTTATTCAGTAGCAGCTCTTTTATATTTGTTTTTAACATTCATCAGCATGAAACTAATAAATAGATTAGAACTAAAATACAGTAGGGGTTATTAATGAATTTTGAATTAATTATCTCTAGTTTTCCAAAAATGTTAGGTGCAGCTGTAATAACAGTTAAGCTTTTGGCATTTTCATTGGCTATCGGATTATTGATAGGATTATTTTTTGCAGTCTTGAGATTAAATAAAAATATTTTTATTAATAAATTTGCATATGGATATTCATATTTATTTAGAGGAACTCCATTACTAGTTCAAATTTACATAATTTATTTTGGACTTGGTCAAATTGAGTTTATTAGATCAACTTTTTTATGGGTTATTCTAAAAGAACCTTTTTGGTGTGCAATAATTGCTTTTGCATTAAACACAGGTGCCTATACATCTGAAATACTAAGATCAGCTTTTCAAACAATTAAACCCGGAGTAATTGAAGCCGGAAAAAGTTTAGGAATATCAAATAAAATAATTTTTTATAAAATTCAAATTCCAATTGCTATACGACAATCACTCCCTGCTTACGGAAATGAAATAATTTTAATGCTTAAAGGAACATCTCTTGCAAGTACTGTCACTATTATGGATTTAACAGGTGTAGCAAAACACATTATATCAACAACCTTTAAGCCTGTTGAAGTATTTATATTAGCTGGAAGTATTTATCTCTTCATGACTTTTATAATTCACAATTTAATTAAATTTTTAGAAAAAAAATACAGTTTCCAAAAATAATATGCACTTATCTCAACAGCAGATTGATGATTACCAAAAAAATGGTGCAATAGTTATAAAAAATATATTTAAAGATTGGATTGAGCCATTAAGAAATGGATTTCAAACAGTATTAGATAATCCAAGTAAACACGGAAGAGAAAACGTAAGTAAAAATAATGGAAGATTTTTTGAAGATTATTGTAATTGGGAAAGAGTAGAAGAGTTTAAAGATTGCATGTACAATTCTATAGCTGCTCAAATAGTTGCTGAGGCAACTTATTCAAAATCAATACAAATCTTTCATGATCATCTTTTTATAAAAGAACCTGGAACGAGTAAAGAAACACCTTGGCATCAAGATATGCCATATTATTGTGTTAATGGAAATGACACAGGAAGTTTTTGGATTCCATTAGATGAAGTAAGCAAAGAGAATAATCTTAAATTAATTTTAGGATCTCATAAATGGGAAAAACTTTTAAAACCAACTAAGTGGTCTAATAATCAATCTTGGTATCAAGATGATAGTTCATTCACAAACCTCCCACCAAAAGAAGAATTTGAAAAAAATATATTTATTCCTGACTTAAAATTAGGTGATGCAGTATTGTTTAATTTTAAAACTGTGCATGGCTCAACCGGAAATAATAGCTCACAAAAGCGTAGAGCTTTCTCCATGCGGTTTATCGGAGATGATGTGACTTATGTTAATAGAGGAGGACCGACATCCCCACCTTTTGATAATATAAATTTAAAAAATGGAGATAAAATGAGAGTGGATTGGTTTCCAAAGGTTTTTAGTAATTAGTGTATTCCTTAATTTCTTTTATTTTTGAACCAGTATAATTGTTCATTTCTAATTTAATTTTAGCTCTATCATCATTTAAAAAGTGAACATCTCTCGAAAGTTTAATAAATTTTTCACCAAAATCCTTATCCTTTTCACACTGTCTCTTATCATCCTCTATTACCCATAATTTTGAGTTTATATCTTTCAAAGATTGAAATAAATTTTCAAGCTTTTCATCAACCTTTACGTTTTGGTTTAATTGTTCTTTTAAAATTCTATGCTCCAAATTTATAAATTCTAGTTTCTCTTGGTCTTTTATTTTTTCCTGTTTTATTTCCAAAATAGAAATTTTGTCTAAAAGTTCACCAACTGAAACTTCAACTATAATTTTATTCATAATATCTAATTGTGTGTTAGATTGTTTATAATGTCTAATATCTTAATTATCAAACACGGATCACTTGGAGATATAGCTCAAGCAAGCGGTGCTATTCAAGATATTTTTGAAAATCATCAAAATGATAAGATTTTTTTGTTAACTACAAAGCCATATTTTGAATTATTTAGAAAAAACCCTCATATACATGAAGTAATTTTGGACAAGAGATTATCAAGAATGAATATTTTTTATTTATATTCATTAATGAAAGAATTAAAAAAACACAATTTTATAAAAGTTTTTGATCTTCAAAATTCATCAAGAACAAGTTTTTATAAAAATATTTTGTTTCCAAAAGCCACAAGTGAAATTTGGTCTAGTTCAATTACAACTTTACCAGATGATAAAAATAAGGAGGAGTTCGACAAAATTTCAGTTTTAGAGAGGTTTGATCATCAATTAAAAACTTCAAATTTAAAAACTAATAATACATTAAAACCAGATTTTAAATGGGCTTGTTCAAATATTGATGAAATATTAAAAAAATATAATTTAAAAAAATATATTCTTTTATTTCCTTTTTGCTCACCTCATTTAACATTGAAGAAATGGCCTTATTATGATGAGCTTACTGATTTAATTTTAAAAAAATTTAATGAAGAATACAAAATTATTACAGTTCCAGGACCAAACGAAATAGATGATGCAAAAAACTTAAAAGCAATTTCAATATTAGACAATGATAAAGCTTTAAATATTTCTCAGCTTACAACACTTATTCAAAAAAGTTCTTTTGTTATTGCAAACGACACAGGACCAGCTCATATTGCAGCACACGTTGGCGCTAAAGGCTTAACTTTATTTGGTAAACATACAACCGCATATAAAGTAAGTATTGAAAGAGAAAACTTTAAACCAATTCAAGTTGAAGATTTGAACAAACTAAGTGCAGAAAGAGTTTTTGAAAGATTAGAAAAATTCTTAGTTTAATATTTTTTTATATTCTTCAATTATATTTGACCAAAGAAATTTTTCTGAATTTGATTTAGCATTTTGTCCATACTCCGTATATCTATTACTATTAAGCATTGAAGATAAAGATGAATATATTTCGTCTAAATTATTGCCATCACAAATTAATCCTGTTTTCTCATTTTCTATTGCATCTGCAGCACCTCCATCTTTACCTCCAATTGATGGAATTCCATATTGAGCAGCTTCTACGTAGGCAATACCAAAGCCTTCAACAGATTTTTTATGAATTACAGATGGCATTACAAAAATATTTGAACTTGCTATTAAAGCATTTTTTAAATCATCACTAATATCTTTGAAAAACATAACTTGAGATTCGAGATCAAGTTCTTTTACTAAACTTTTAATATTTTCTTCTTCATCCCCATATCCAATACATATGTAAACAATATCAGGATAGATTTGTTTTAAATTTCTAAGTGACATTATTACTTTGTCATGATTTTTTCTTTTATCGAATCTAGAGACTGTAATTAATCTTGGTTTTTTTATTTTTAATAAACTTTCAACTTTAGATAATGACTTTTTATCCAAACTTTTTGCTGGATCTACACCTGGATTAATTACTATTATTTTTTCTTCCAATACCCCAAGTTCAACTGCTAGATTTTTAGTATATTGAGAGTTTGCAATGACTTTTTCAATATTATTTAAAACATTTAAAACTCTTTTATTTAAACTACTTCCTTTAGGATGATTAATTTCTTTTCCATGAATTAAACAATATTTTTTATTCTTAGATTTTAGTGGCTCTAAACTTTTCCAGTGATCAGCAATTATACCTTTTACTTTGTTTTCTTTAGTAAATTCATCGATTAACTGAGATTTTCTGATTTTTCTTAATAACTTTATTCCCCCAACTCTTTCAATTGAAAAATTAGCTTGTTCATCAAAATCTTTATGTCCTTCATTATAATCAGCAAATACCTTAATCATGAAATTTTTTGACATTTCACGTGCAAGACCCCACATCAAACTTTGCATACCACCTAATTCAGGAGGGAATGATCTTGTGACAATCAAATACATTAATTATTTTTCCACTTAATACTACAACCAGCGCTTGGAACTTGATCCTCTGGTCCTTTACCAGTTTCAGCTATTTGTTTCATTGCCCTTAAAAGATCACTTTCACCACTTCTAACTGGAATTAAGTTTTTAAGTTCTCTCATTCTACCTCTGTATTGCAGTTCTAAATTTTTATTGTAGCCAAAAAAATCTGGAGTGCACACAGCATCGTAAGTTTTTGCAATTTCTTGAGTTTCATCAACTAAATAAGGAAAGGAAAAATTGTTTTTTTCAGCAAATTTAATCATATTTTCAAATGAATCTTCAGGATAATTAATTGGATCATTTGCACAAATTGCAACTGAGTTAATTCCAATTTTTTTTAATTCAATACAATCTTCTACTATATCTTTTGTAATTGCTTTAACATACGGACAGTGGTTACAAATAAACATTATCAAAGTTCCATTTTCACCTTTGACATCATTCAGTGATAAAATTTTATTCTCAGTAGATTTTAGTTCAAAGTGGTGAGCCTTTTGACCAAAATCACATATTGGAGTTTGTATGGGCATGATGTACTAATATATAAATTATGTTTTACGATTTAAAAGATAAAAAACCAAAAAGTTCAGGTGAAAATTGGGTTGCACCTAATGCAACTATTATTGGTGACGTTACATTAGAAAAAAATTCAAGTATTTGGTTTAATGCAGTTTTAAGAGGAGATATTGAAAATATATTCATAGGCGAGGGTTCAAATGTACAAGATGGAAGCGTTCTTCATACGGATCCTGGTTGTCCTTTAAAAGTTGGAAAAGATGTAACTATTGGACATATGGTTATGCTTCACGGATGCACAATTGGAGATAATAGTTTAATTGGTATTGGAGCTGTAATTCTTAACAAAGCTAAAATTGGAAAAAATTGTATTATAGGAGCAAAAACTTTAATTACCGAAAGTAAAGAGATACCAGATAACTCTTTAGTAATTGGTTCGCCCGGTAAAGTTGTAAGAGTTGTTACTGAGGAAGAAAAGAAAGCAGTATTTGATAATACAAAACATTATCAAGATAATTGGAAGAAATATTTGAAATAAAATTTAAAATTAGAAATTATGGCATTGGATTGTGATTATTTAATTATTGGTACTGGACCAGCTGGATCAGTGCTATCATGTAATTTAGCTGATAATGGATCAAAAGTTATTTTATTAGATAGAGCTAATAACCTAAAAAAAACAGATAAAAATTCATTTATATTTTCACCATATATTGAAAATTGCCCAGATTATTACACACCATTATTTAGTAATCAACTTGGAGGAAATAGCGCTTTATGGAATAATAAAGTTTATTTGATTTCCGAAGATGAGTTTAAAAGTGGGGATTGGGGATTTGGCTATAATGAATTAATTGAAAACTCCAAAGAGTTGGCAAAAAAATTTAAAATTAACCATGATGAAATAAGTAAAATAATCAAAAAAAATAAGCTAAACTACTCTCAATCAAAAAGAGTAAAGAAGTTTGGCAATATTTTCGATTTTTTGAAAATTAAAGATAAATCAAATATTCAAGTTTTTTCTAATAGTAGTCCAATAGGACTTAATATTAAAAATAATAAAATTATTTCAGCAAAAGTTTTCTTTAAAGACTATAATGAAAAAAAAGATATTAATATTAATAAAGATATTATTTTTTGTGCTGGTGGATTAGGTAATCCAGCGATTATAAAAAATTTAATTTATAATGATGATAATTTAATTGGCAAAAATTTATGCGATCATGCCCATATCAATCTAGCTGAGATAAAAAAAGAAAATTTAAAATCTTATTCGTATTTTGGAAAATATTTTATTAATGATAACGATAATAATCTTGAGCAAAATTTATATATAAAAGACGATGAATATTTTGCTGGAGTTAACTTTGACTTTTTACCAGATCCTGCAAGAATATTAAAGAGAATATTTATAAAATCTAGATCATCAATCTCTAAATACGTTTTAAAAATTTTAATAAAATATTATTCATTTTCTTACAAAGTATTTTCAAAAATATTATCAATATTAAATATAAAGGGTAAATATTCATTTGAATTTTTTTTTTCACAAAAAAAAAATACCCATAACAATTTAGAAATTAATCATAATAAAATTGATAGTTTTGGATTAAAAAAACTTAATATAAATTGGAATATTAATAAAGAAGAACAATTAAATTATGAAAAATTGATAAATGAGCTTGTAGGTGAAAATGGAAAACTTGTGAAAACAAATAAAGAATATCTTTTTGATAAAAAAAAGATATTTGTTGGGTTACATCCTAGCTGCACAACACATATTGGCAAAGATAATATAAACGGTTGTGTAGACAATAACTTAAAATTATTCAATTATGACAATATTTATGTTTCAGGTTCTAGTGTTTTTAGTATAAACGGATTTACTAATCCAACTTGGACAATAATGGTTTTAAGTCATAGATTGTCTAAATTCTTATTAAATAAAAATAAATCTAATTAATTTACGGCACTAACCAAAAATTTTTATTATTTTGTAAATTAAATTTTGCTCTTCGATGACCTTTAGCTGCAAGATATAACCATTCAACAGATTTAATTTTACATTTTATCACAGTAAAATTTTTATAACCTTCTTCACTTTGTTCCATTGTATAATCGAAATCTTCTAATTTTGATATCATTCCTGAAGTTGGATTTTCTGAGGAAGTTCCTGGTGGATTATCAGTTAAATAACATCTTCTACTTATGTGTTGAGTTTTTTTCCAAGATTCTTCTGTTGTTGAATTTTGATTATTTATTTCACAATCTACTTTTACTCTAAGTTGAATTTTTTCTTCTTTGTCATAAAAAAGAAGTGAAGCTTTATTATTTTTTTTTAAGATCTCTACTTTAGAGGACCTTAAATCAGTATGGAATTGTAATAAATTATTAGATCTATCAGATTTTCTTAAAACAACTATTCTACCATCAACTTCATCATGATGTGCACATATGAAAACAGGAATTCTAAATGGAGATGATCTATTTGTTACAGCATCATCTAGCATTGACCAGTACTTTTTTTGAATTTCTTCAAAATTTTCATAGTATGCTGGTTGCATACGATTTTACTTTCTAAATCTTTTAATCAAACTTGATGTATCCCATCTATTTCCACCAAGTTCTTGAACTTCTGCATAGTATTTATCAACAAGTTCAGTGACAGGTAATGATGATCCATTGTTATTTGCTTCTTCCATAGCAATTTTTAGATCTTTTCTCATCCAATCAACTGCAAAACCAAAATCAAATTTATCGTCAATCATAGTTTTGTATCTATTTTCCATTTGCCAAGATTGAGCAGCACCTTTTGAAATAACTTCAATTACATCTTCCATATTAAGACCTGCTTTCATCCCAAAATTAATTCCTTCAGACAACCCTTGAACTAGTCCTGCTATACAAATTTGATTTACCATCTTTGCAAGTTGTCCGCTTCCAGCACTTCCAAGTAATTTCATTTTTTTACTGTAGCAATCAATTTTATCTTTCGCTTTATCAAAGTCAGCTTGATCTCCACCAATCATAACTGTCAAAGAACCATTTTCAGCTCCAGCTTGACCACCAGAAACGGGTGCATCTAATGAACCAAAACTATTTTTTTTTGCATAATCATGAATTTCTTTTGCAATTGTTGCTGATGCAGTTGTGTTATCAATATAGATTGCCCCTTTTTGAATAGTTCTAAATGCTCCTTTATCTCCAAATGTAACTTCTCTTAAATCGTTATCATTTCCAACACATGTAAAAATATATTCAGCATCCTTAGCAGCCTCAGCAGGTGTTTCTGCCATTTTACCTTTATATTCGTTAACCCATTTTTCAGCTTTTGCTGTTGTTCTGTTAAAAACAGTTACATTGTGTCCGGCTTTTGATATATAACCAGCCATTGGGTAGCCCATTACCCCAAGACCTATGAAAGCAACATTACAAGTCATAATTTTTTTTCTATGTTTAAAAGTTTAAGTTTAAAAGTAATTATATTTGGATTTATTTTTACATTTTTTTCTAGTTTTGGACAGAGTTTTTTTTTAGGTTTATTTAATTCAAGTATTAGAGAAACTCTTTCAATTTCACATGGACAATTCGGATCAATTTATGCAACTGCCACTTTATTAAGCAGTTTTATTTTAATTTGGGTTGGAAAAAAAATTGATGATATAAATATTTTTAAATTTGCTCTTTTTGTAATTTTATTACTTTCTTTTTCTTCTTTTTTATTTTCAAAAATTTCTTCAATAACATTTTTATTTTTTGCAATTTTTTTAATGAGATTTTCAGGTCAAGGAATGATGTCACATACTGCTACTACAACAATTTCAAGATACTTTACAAAGTCTAGAGGCAAAGCATTAAGTATAGGTTGGTTTGGTTTATCAACAGCAGAATTTATTATGCCTGTATTAATTGTTTACCTTTTATCCATTTATGCTTGGCAAAATATTTGGATTATAATTTCAATTTCTATTTTAATTTTTTTACCTGTAATTTCCTATTTTTTAGTAAAGAACCTTAATTTTGAATCAAGAGAACCATTAAATGAAAACAAAGAAGAAGTAAAAAATATTAAAGAATGGAAAAGAATTGAAGTAATCAAAGATTATAGATTTTATATAATCTGCATGAACATGTTAGCAATGCCATGGATTGCAACAGGAGTTTTTGTTTATCAATCATTTATAATTGAATCTAAAGGGTGGGGTGAATTTGTAATTGCTCAATCATTTATGGTTTATTCAATTTTATCAGTTGCAACTCTTTTAATTACAGGCTTTTTGATTGATAAATTTACTGCTCGAAAATTACTCATTTATATGAATATACCGTTATTAATTGCAACAATAATTATAATGTTTTTTGATCAATCTTACTCAGCTTTTATTTTTTTGGGTTTAATTGGGATATCGAATGGACTTGCAAATGTTTTAGGTTCAGCAACCTGGGCTGAAGTTTATGGTGTAAAACATATTGGTTCTATAAAAGCTTTGACAACAGCATTGATGGTATTTTCAACAGCATTTGGAACTGCTTTATTTGGTTTTTTAATTGATATAGATTTTTCAATAGAACAAATAGCTTTAGTAAGTGCTACATTTATAAGTTTATCAATTTTCTTACTTTTGATGACAAAACATAAGATAAATCCTCAATATTTGTAGAATTTATCCTTGCTTTTTTAGCTTTCCATGTGTAGATACTGCGCATGGCAAGAGTAACAGTAGAAGATTGTATCGATAAAGTTGAAAGTCCCTATGAATTGGTTTTGGTAGCAAAAGAAAGAGCTGCTCAATTAAGTTCAGGAATTGAACCAACATTAGATAGAGATAACGATAAAAATACAGTTATTGCACTTAGAGAAATTGCAGAAGAAACAGTAAAAGTTCCTGACTTATCAGAAGCAGCAATTTATAAATTAAGAAAACACGTAGAACAAGTTGACGATGGTTCCGAGGATGATGAAGAAATTGGTGATGATTTTGAAAGCTTATATAAAGGTGAAATTTCAAAAAGTGGTGCACCTATTTTGCCATCTAAAAGAGCTAGGAAAACTCCTGAAAAAATTCAAGTATCAAAAGAAGATCTAGCTGAACTATCACAAACAGCTACTCCAGAAGTTGAAACTCCAGTTGCAGAAGAAGCTGCAGATCAAGAGATATCATCTGAACAATCCGAAGTTTCTTTAGAAGATGTGACAGCTAGTGAAGAACAAGTTGCTGATGAAAACACTGAAGATACTGACGCTTCAAACTCTTAATAAAATAATATAAAATCATTGTTATGAATAGGAAAGTTTCAGTTGCTCCTATGATGGATTGTACAGATCGTCATGAACGATATTTTTTAAGATTAATTTCAAAAAATACACTTTTATATACTGAGATGGTTGTCGATGAGGCAATCAATAGAGGAGATAAAAAAAAACTTTTAGAATTTAATATTGAAGAAAAACCTGTTGCATTACAATTGGGCGGCTCATCTCCTAAATTATTAGCATCAGCTACTAAAATTGGTGAAGATTTTGGTTATGATGAAATTAATTTAAATTTAGGATGTCCAAGCAGAAAAGTAGAAAAAAATAAATTTGGAGCTTGTTTAATGAAGGAGCCAAATTTAGTTGCAGATTGTCTAGCTGAAATGAAAGCTGTTACCAAACTACCAGTCACGATCAAAACAAGAATTGGCTATGATAATGTTGAAGATTATGAAAACTTTCATAATTTCATCTCAATATTAAAAAAAGTTGGTATTAAGACTTTTATAATTCATGCAAGAAAAGCAATGTTAGGAAAGTTTACTCCAAAACAAAACTTAAATATTCCACCTTTAAAATATGATTATGTTTATAAATTAAAACAAGATTTTCCTGATGATGATATTATAATTAACGGGGGTATTACTTCTGTTGAAGAAATTAAACCTCATTTAGATAAAACAGATGGGGTTATGATTGGAAGAGCAGCTTATCATACGCCTTACTTGTTAGCTGATATTGAAAGAGAAATATTTGATAATGAAAATGTACCAAGTAGACAAGATGTTATTGAACAACTTATTCCTTATGTAAAATCTGAATTAAAAAAGGGGACAAGACTAAATCAAATAATGAGACATACTTTAGGATTATTTCATGGTCAGTCAGGTGCAAGTTTCTGGAAAAGGTATTTAAGTGAAAATATGTGTGTACGTGATGCAGATGTAAAAAAAATTGATCATATAATGGATAAAGTAAAATTTAATAATTTTGATCGTAGCGTAGGTACTTCTGCTTAGTTCAATTATATCATACGAATATTCTTATGTAATTTTACTAATGGCTTTAACTGCCATACCAGTAGGTTTTGTTGCAGGTTTGTTTGGAATTGGTGGTGGTTTAATTACAGTTCCTTTTCTTTACTATATTTTTAATCAATTAGGAGTTGATCCACGATATGTTATGCATCTTGCGGTAGGCACATCTTTTGCAATAATAATACCAACATCTACTGTATCCGTTATGACTCATCATAAATTTAAGGCTGTAGATTTTGAAATAGTTAGAAGCTATGGTTTATTTGTTGTATCAGGAGTAGTTGCTGGAACTATATTTGCTGCATCTTTAAAAACTAAGGCTTTAGTTTTATTTTTTTCAGTAATTATATTTTTACTAAGCTTTTATTTACTTCTTCTTAAAGAGAAAGAGCAAAGTGTAATTAAAGAAATTAAATTAAGTTTAAAAATAATATTTGGCTTTATAGTTGGTTTTTTATCCGCTCCAATGGGTATAGGAGGAGCAATTATGAATGTTCCAATTTTGAAATTTTTTGGTTATTCGATCAATAAAGCAATAGGCAGTGCGGCAGCAATTGGATTTTTGATAGCTTTATTTGGTGCGGGAGGATTTCTTATATCTGGAAGTTATTTAAAGACAAATTTACCATTAAGTATTGGATTTTTGAATGTACCTGCTTTTTTAATCTTTATTCCAATTACAACTTTTATGGCACGAATAGGAGCTAAAACTGTTCATGAAATTGATAAAAATAAAATTAGTAAATTTTTTGGTATTTTTTTATTGGTAATAGCATCAAAGTTTTTATACGAATATTTTAAATTATAGAATGGTTAACAAAGTTAATAAAAACTTCCTTAAATCGTCACATTATATTTATGATTTAAAACTTTGCTCAATTAGAATGATTGATAATTCAAACTTTCCCTGGATTATCATAATTCCAAAAAGAAAAAGTATTACTGATATCACAGATCTTAAAAAAAATGATCGTAATCAATTAATGGAAGAGATTGTTTTTTGTAGTAATATTATGAAGAAAGTTTTTAAAACATCTCGATTAAATGTTGAAAAAATAGGTAATATTGTACCCCAATTACATATCCATATAATTGCTAGAAAAAAAACAGATACAACTTGGCCATTACCTGTTTGGGTCGCTAAATCAAAAAATTACAAAAAAAAAGAATTAGATTTCAATATAAAGAAAATAAGAGAAGCCTTCTTAAAAAAAAAGAGGTGACTTCAGTCTCCCTCCATCACCTCACAATTTAAACAATAAATGATTCTTTACAGTTTTGTGAACACTTGTTAGTTGTATTTTAAAGTTATTAAGCCCAAAACAGACACACTCATTCTTCTATAAATTTCTCAGTTTTGTTAATTTTTTTAGATGTCAAAAAAGAAAAATATAATTTTTCAGGATCCTATATCAAAAACAAAGGATTCAATTTTTAATTTCTTAAGTGATTACAAAAAAAAAAAAGCAAAACAAAAAGCTAAATATGAAAAAGATTTAGCAAAACAAAAGAAAAAAGATTTAGCTCTTGAAAAGAAATTAGAAAAAAAGGCAAAACAAGATGAAATTAAAGAGGAAAAAAGAAAATTATTACTCCAAAAGAAACTCATAATTGAAAATGAGAGACAAGAAAGAAAAAACGAAGAAAAGAGGAGAAAAAATGAAGCTCAGAGAATTAAAATTGAACAAAAGAAAATCAAAGATGAAGAAGCTAAAAAATTAAGAGAAGAAGCAAGAATTCTTAGAGAAGAAGATCAAAGAATAAAAATGCTTGAAAGACAGAGAGTAAGAGAAGAAAAAATAAAAATTAAAGAGGAACAAATAAAACAGAAAGAATTAGAGGCACAAAGAATAAGAAATGAAAGAGAAAAAGAAAGACAAGAAAAACTAAGACTTAAAGATATTGAAAGACAAAAAAGATTAGAAGAAGAACAAAGATTAAGAGAGGCTGCAAGAAAATTAAAATATGAACAAGAAAAACTTAAAGAAACTGAGGAACGATTAAGAAATTTAGAGATTGAACGTCAACAAGAGATAGAAAGACAAATTTTAAAAGAACAAGCTGAACAAAGAGCTAAAGAAGAGGAACTAAGATTAAAAGAAGAAAAACTTAAAGAAGAAGAAAGAGAAAAGATTGCTAGAGAAAATGAAAGAAGAGAAAAAGAAAAAGAAATTAGATTAGAGGAAGAAAGACAAAAGAGAATTGAAGAAGAAAGAGAAAGAGCTTATCAAGAAAAAATTGCTGAAGAGAAAAGAATAGAAGAAGAAAATAGAAGAATTAAAGAATGGGAAAGAAAATTCGATGAAGAACAACGAAAAAAAGAGGAGGAATTAATTAGGAAATTTTATAGTGATGAAAGTTACGATAAAGTAAAAAATTCAACTTCTGAAGATGCAAAAGATATTAAGTCTGATTAGTTTAAAAAATTAAATTTTTTGATCGTATTCACCTATTTTGCCAGTTTTCTGAAGTAGATCATCAATAAAATCAAATATTTTTTTCTTTCTATCGTCAGAGGTTGGACTTTCAGTTACCACAACTAATGAGGGTTTATTTGATGAAGCTCTGATTAAACCCCAAGATCCATCAGTAAAAGAAAATCTTACACCATTAACTGTTAATACTTCACTTATATTCTGTCCATCAATAAGTTTTTTGTCGTCTTTTATCTTTTGAACTTCTTTAACCAATTCTTCAACTACATTATATTTTTCCTCATCTTTACAATAAGGCGCCATAGTGGGAGTTTGATAAGTGTTTGGTAATTCACTTATAATTTCACTCATCTTTTTATTTTGATTATTTAATAAATGACAAACTTGGATTGCAGAATTTATTCCATCATCATATCCATATCCTAATGGTTGATTAAAAAAGAAATGACCACTTTTTTCAAATCCTGCAAGTGCTTTTTCGTGGTTTACTTTTCTTTTAATATGCGAATGTCCTGTTTTCCAATATATTGTTTCGCAGTTATTTTCTCTTAAAACATTATCTGTTGAATAAAGACCAGTTGATTTTACATCAACTACAAATTTAGAATTTTCATAATTAGAAGCTAAATTTCTTGCAATTAGTAATCCAATTTTATCTGAAAAAATCTCATTACCTTTATCATCTATTACACCAACTCTATCTCCATCTCCATCAAAACCAAAACCAATATCTGCATTATTATCTTTAACTGCTTTTGCTATTGCATGTAACATTTCTAAATCCTCTGGATTAGGATTGTATTTTGGAAAAGTCCAGTCTAATTCACAGTCAAGTTCTATTACTTCACAACCAATTCCTCTTAATATATCAGGAGCAAAAACTCCAGCTGTGCCATTTCCACATGCAACAACAGCTTTAATCTTTTTTTCTATTTTATTTTTTTCAATTAAATCCTGTTTATAAATTTTATCAAAATCTTTAATTTGTTTCTCATTTCCATTTCCAGTCAGAAATTTTTCATTAAGAGTAATTTCTTTCAATTCTTTCATTTCATCTGGTGCATGTGTTAATCCTTTTTGAATTCCCATTTTTACACCTGTCCAACCATTTTCATTATGGCTCGCAGTCACCATTGCAACAGCATCAGAGTTTAAATTAAATTGAGCAAAATAAACCATTGGTGATAAAGACAAACCAACATCTTCAATATTGCATCCAGTAGAAATCAAACCTTCCTTTAAAGCTGATTTAATTTCTTCACTATAAGACCTGTAATCATGCCCAACTATAATTCTTGGATTTTCTTTTTTTGTATGTTGCCTTATTTGAGTACCTAAACCTTTTCCTAAATTTATGATTCCATCTTTATTGATGTCTTTTTCATAGAGCCATCGTGCGTCATATTCTCTAAAGCCATAGGGGTCGATTTTTATATTGTGATTCATCTGTTAATTACTTACATTTTTTTCAATAATTTTATTGATCTTTTTTTTCATTGTTCTATATATGTTCTGTTGTATTAATAGGCATATAGTGTATTACTGATTTGTGCATACAACATATAGTTGTTTTAACCAAAATACTAAAAAAAGTTAGATTTTATGAACAAAATATTGTCATTAGCAATCAAGAAAGCTGTCGCTGAATATACCCCAGAGGTTAAAGATTCAACAGAGGCTAAAAGACCAGATCTTTTTTCATTAAACAATCAAACTGAGTTATTTCAAAATGATAAAGGAATTATCATTAAGATTGATAGATCTAGAGATAGCAATTTAACTGATTTTGGTAAGGCTACATTGCTAGATAGATATTTAGGTCAGAATGAGTCTTTTCAAGATTTGTTTGCAAGAGTAGCAAGCACATATGCAGATGATAATTTACATGCTCAAAGAATTTATAACTACATTAGCAATCTTTGGTTTATGCCAGCAACTCCTGTTTTATCAAACGGTGGTACGAAAAGAGGTTTACCAATTTCATGTTTCTTAAATGAAGCTTCAGATAGTTTAGGTGGAATTTTAGATTTATGGAGTGAGAACGTTTGGTTAGCTGCTAAGGGTGGTGGTATTGGAAGTTATTGGGGTAACCTTAGATCAATTGGAGAAAAAATTGGAAGAGTAGGAAAGACTTCAGGAATTATTCCTTTTATCAAAGTAATGGACTCATTAACAATGGCAATCAGCCAAGGTTCTCTTAGAAGAGGGTCAGCTGCATGTTATCTGCCAATAGATCATCCTGAAATAGAAGAGTTTATAGAAATGAGAAGACCAACTGGTGGTGATCCAAATAGAAAAGCTTTAAACTTACATCATGGTGTTCTTATATCAGACGCTTTTATGAGAGCTGTTGAAACAGATGATCAGTGGGCACTAAAAAGTCCAGCTGATGGTTCAATACAACAAACTATATCAGCAAGAAATCTTTGGATTAGATTGTTAACAGCAAGAATAGAAACAGGTGAACCTTATATTATTTATATCGATACAGTTAACAGACAAATTCCACAACATCATAAGTTAGCTAACTTAACAGTTAAAACTTCAAACTTATGTAGTGAGATTACTTTACCTACTGGAATTGATAAAGATGGAAATGATAGAACAGCTGTATGTTGTTTATCATCTTTAAACTTAGAAAAATACGATGAGTGGAAGGATGATAAAGATATGATTCCTGATGTCATGAGATTTTTAGACAATGTTTTAAGTGATTTTATAAATAAAGCCCCAGATCAATTTAAAGATGCAAAATATTCAGCTGAAAGAGAAAGAAGTGTTGGTTTAGGTGTAATGGGCTTTCACTCATTTTTACAACAAAAAAGAATTCCATTAGAGTCGGTAATGGCAAAGTCATGGAATAAAAAAATATTTAAACATATTAGCGATCAAGTTGATCAAGCTTCTAAAGATTTAGCTGAAGAAAGAGGTGCTTGTCCTGATGCAGCTGAGTATGGTTATCAAGAAAGATTTTCAAATAAAACTGCAATAGCTCCAACAGCATCAATTTCTATTATATGTGGTGGCGCATCTCCAGGAGTAGAACCTATCGCTGCTAATAGTTATACACACAAAACATTGTCTGGTTCATTTAATGTTAGAAATAGATACTTAGAAGAAATTTTAGAAAGTCATGGAAAAAATGATGAAGAAACTTGGTCAAGTATTACAACAAACCAAGGCTCAGTTTCACATTTAGATTTTTTAACTGAATTAGAAAAAGATGTTTTTAAAACAGCTTTTGAATTGAACCAAAAATGGATTATAGAATTAAGTGGAGATAGAACTCCTTATATATCTCAAGCACAATCGGTAAATTTATTTTTACCTGCAGATGTTCATAAGAGAGAGCTTCACAAAATACATTTTGATGCTTGGAAAAAAGGTTTAAAAAGCCTTTATTATTGCAGATCAAAATCAATTCAAAGAGCAGAGAACGTTAATGATGCAAAATCTACGGACGTTCTTGCTAATGTTTATAAAAATAAATCAACAAGTAGCGAACCAGAATACGAGGAGTGTTTATCATGTCAGTAGCAGAAAATATCAAGAATACAGAAACAACAAAAAATAATAACGGATTACTAGTAGGAAATCCTGTTTACAAACCATTTAGATATCCATGGTGCTATGATGCTTGGTTAACACAACAAAGAATTCATTGGTTACCAGAAGAAGTACCTCTTGGAGATGACGTAAGAGACTGGCAAAAAAATTTAAGCCCATCTGAAAAAAATTTACTTACTCAGATTTTTAGATTTTTTACCCAAGCTGATGTTGAAGTAAGTAACTGTTATATCAGACATTATATGAATGTATTTAAACCAACTGAGGTTTTAATGATGATGTCTGCTTTTGCTTCAATGGAAACAGTTCACATTGCAGCTTATTCTCATTTATTAGATACCATTGGCATGCCAGAGTCTGAATATTCAGCTTTCATGAAATATAAAGAGATGAAAGATAAATATGATTATATGCAGGGCTTTGATGTTAAATCAAATCACGATATTGCAAAAACAATAGCTGTGTTTAGTGCTTTTACTGAAGGTCTACAGTTGTTTGCAAGCTTTGCAATCCTTTTAAATTTTCCAAGACACAACAAAATGAAAGGTATGGGTCAGATTGTTACTTGGTCTGTTAGAGATGAAACTCTCCACTGTAATTCGATGATCAGATTATTCAAAGATTTCATTAAAGAAAATCCTGAAACATGGACACCACAATTAAAGAAAGAAATCTATGAGGCATGCAGAACAATAGTTCATCATGAAGATGCTTTTATTGATTTAGCTTTCCAAATGGGTCCAATGGAAGGATTAACTGCTCAAGATGTTAAGAATTATATTAGATTTATTGCTAATAGAAGATTACACCAACTAGGTTTAGAGGCGATTTATAAAGTTGAAAAAAATCCTCTTGGTTGGTTGGATACAATGTTAAATGCAGTAGAGCACATGAATTTCTTTGAAGGACGTGCAACAGAATATTCTAAAGCATCTACACAAGGTACTTGGGCAGAAGCATTTAGTTAATTTTTTGAAACATTACGACTTAGTAATAATTGGTGCTCACTTTGGCATTCATTTAAAAGATGAAATTAGACAAATAATAGACAAAAACATATTACTTGTTGAACCAGTCCCCTATAACTTTGAAATATTAAAGGAAGAATATTCTAATTACACAAATATTGAAATTTGCACTAATGCAATAAATAATAAAAATGAATTAAGAAATTTTTATTTCGTTAAAAAAGACTCTATCCATAAATTAGGTAAACATTGGGCTAGTGGAATTGGATCCTTTAACAAACAACATATTTTAGATCATAAAAACAAAAGATTTAAAGTCACTGAGGATGACATACAAACAATCAATATTGAATTCATAACTTTTGAAAGTTTAGCTGAAAAATATACTATTAGTTCAATTGATAAATTACAATTAGATGTCGAAGGTGCGGAATATAATATTCTAAGCGATATTGATTTTAAAAAGTTAAATATTAATAAGGTTTTCTTTGAATCAAAACACTTTGATGGCACTTTTAAGGAAGGAGAAAAACTCAAAGAAATTGAAACCAAATTAAAATCTAATGGTTATAAATTAACCAGACTAGATGATGAAAATATTTTAGCTGAAAAATAAAAAAAAGGCCCAAATTATTTGGGCCTTTAAAAACTTCGAAAGGGGAAAGTTAAGTTTTTAAAACTGTTCTTCTTCAGTAGATCCTGACATCGCTGTTGTTGAACTTTGTCCGCTACTGATCGTATTTGAAACTGCATCGAAATATGATGTACCAACTTCTCTTTGATGTTTAACACTTGTATAACCATCTTTTTCTCTAGCAAATTCCTGTTGTTGAATTCTAGAGTAAGCAGTCATACCTTCAGTTTTATATTTTTCTGCTAGTTCAAATATTGCAATGTTTTGAGTATGAAATCCTGCAAGAGTAATAAACTGGAATTTGTATCCCATTTTACCAATTTCTTGTTGGAATGTAGCAATCTCTGCATCAGATAAATGTTTTTTCCAATTAAATGATGGAGAGCAGTTATATGCTAGTAATTTTCCAGGATATTTTGCATGAATTGCATCTGCAAATTTTTTAGCTTCTTCAAGATTAGGAGTTGCTGTTTCACACCATATTAAATCTGCAAAAGGTGCATAAGCAAGACCTCTTGATATAGCTTGATCAATACCATGTTTTACATAATAAAAACCTTCTGGAGATCTTTCACCAGTTAAGAATGGTTTATCATTTGCATCATGATCATTTGTAATTAATTTTGCAGCATTTGCATCTGTTCTTGCTAATATGATCAATGGTACATCAGCAATATCAGCAGCTAATCTTGCAGCTTTTAAATTTTTAACCATTGTTCCTGTTGGCACTAATACTTTACCACCCATGTGACCACATTTCTTTTCACTAGCTAACTGATCTTCAAAGTGAACGCCTGCAGCACCTGCTTTAATAAATTTTTTAGCAAGCTCGAATACGTTTAAAGGTCCACCAAATCCGGCTTCACCATCTGCAATAATTGGTAACATGTAATCAACTTTATTTTCTTTTTTCATGTCACCGTCTTGAATTTCCATATGTTGGATTTGGTCTGCTCTAATTAGAGCATTGTTCATAGACTCTACTAATTTTGGAGCACTGTCATAAGGATATAAAGATTGATCAGGGTACATTTCACCAGCACTATTTGCATCTGCAGCTACCTGCCATCCACTTAAATAAATTGCTTTTAGCCCTGCTTTTGCATGCTGAACTGCATGATTTCCAGATAATGATCCTAAAGTATTAACATAAGGCTCAGAGTTTAATAAATTCCATAACTTTTGAGACTGATGTTTACACATTGAGTATTCAATTTTAATTGAACCTCTTAGTCTTTCAACTTCTTCAGGTGTATAATCTCTTTGTATACCGGCAAATCTTTTTAGATCGTATGATATATTTTCTGCACTCATTAGGGCTATCCTATCTGTTAGTTGTTTAAAAAAATTGTTTTTGAAAATTACTTAAAGGGGAGATTACGATTACTTAGCTTCTTGATCTTTGCTAGTGAGGTCGTTAATTCCACTTGAACCCCAATCGCAATGATCATCTCTCATGTAGATACCTTTGCTTTGGTGATGAGTATGCTCTTCTGCTTTAACGATTTGGTTCGAATTTTCGTTGTTATTTAATTTTGTGCTCATATGGAACTTATAATTTACAAAATTTACAAATTGAAGATAAATCAACAAAAACCCTTGTAAATCAGCAAAAAATTTTGTAAAAATAAATTTACAAAATTTACAAATAGTAAAAATGAGTCAATTTGATTTAAAAATAGGGCCAAAAATCAAGTCTTTTAGAAGACAAATGGGATTACAAGCTAACAAATTAGCTGAAGATTTAGATATTTCACCAAGTTATTTAAATTTAATTGAAAGTGGAAAAAGAAAAATTGATGGGGATTTGCTATTAAAAGTTTGTGAGATTCTAAATATTCAATTATCTGATCTAACATCTAAAGCAGACGTTAATTTACAAAACACAGTTTCAGAAATTTTAGATGATAGTTTGTTTGAAGATTTAGATATTTTAGGACCTGAAGTAAAAGATTTAGTAAGCACAAATCCAAAAATCGGAAAAGCAATTGTAAGACTTGGTGATATTTTAAAAAAGAAAGATCATGAATTAATTAATAAAATAGAAAAGATATCTGGAAAAATTGTAGATAATAGAAAAAACTCTTTTCCAGGAGAAGTTATTTCAGATTTTATTCAGGATAATAAAAATTATTTTCCAAAATTAGAAGAATTTGCAAATAAAGTTTTTGCTAAAGTTCAAAAGAATAATAGAACTAGATATATTTCTTTATGTGATTATTTAAAAAAAGAATATTCAATAACTGTTAAAGATGTAATACCAACAGAGGACAAACCTTTTTCAAAAATTTATTTAAAAAATAAAAAAGAATTATTACTTAGTGACTATAGTTCATTAGAAACTAAAAAATTACATGCTGCAGCTCAAATAGCACAAGAAGGTGCAAGTAAAGAAATTGATGAATATTTATCTAAATTTAAATTTCCAAGTGAAGAGTCTAAAAGATTATCAAAAGTAGCTTTATTAAATTATTGTGGTGCTGCAATTTTAATGCCTTACAAATTATTCCATTCAGAATGTAAAAAATTAAAATATGATTTAGAGTTGTTGCAAAATACCTTTGCAACATCATTTGAACAAGTAGCACATAGAGTTACTTGCCTACAAGATCCAAAATTACCAGGAATTCCATTCCACATGTTAAGAGTTGATATGGCAGGAAATATTTCAAAGAGATTTTCATTATCAGGAATTGAAATTCCAAGATATGGAGGAGCCTGTCCAAGATGGAATGTGTATTCAGCTTTTACAAGGCCAGGTGTTATTCAAGCTGCAGTTAGTAAAATGACGAATGGAGAAAAATATGTTTGTATTGCCAGAACAGTAGAAAAGGGTGTTGGAAGATTTGGTCAAGCAAGAAGTATTTTATCAATAGGCCTAGGTTGTGATGCAAAGTATGCAAAAGATTTTGTATATACAGAAAATGCAAATGTTAATGATAAGTCAACAGAAATTCCAATAGGAGTTTCTTGTAGAACTTGTGATAGATTAGATTGTTCTCAAAGAGCGTTTCCACCTTTACATAAAAAATTTGATGTCGATATAAATACAAGAGGTGTATCAATTTACGTGAACGATAATGATTAAATTTATAATTCCAGCTGTAATAGTCTTTTTAATTGTTTTATTTTGGGAGAAGATAAATGAGTTTATCTATAGGAAATTTAATATTAAAATTAATTATATAGCTATTACTATTTTCCTTATAATTATTGGCATTATTTTAGCTCTACTTTACTTTTAAAATTAAGCTTTTTTGTCTCTTTTAATCTCATAAATTAACACTATTTATGGTCTATGAACTTAGACCAATTAAATTATCAAACAGTTGAAACTGATGGAGTTATTACATTTAAAAATGAAAACACCACTTTAGGCTTCATAAGATTTGATGACAAAGGAGAAGTTGAATATATCTTTGTTAATCCAATATTTAGAAAAAAAGGTTTAGCAAAGAAACTACTTAAAATTACTGAAGAAAAGCTAGGAAAGAAACTGATTCCTCAAGAACCAATTAGTCCTCTTGGAAGAAAGCTTTTTCACCTAAATTAACTGAAAAATAAGGCTTTTTTTGATTTCAATTATTAGAAAAAAGTATCTATAAAGCCACTAAAAAAAGGAGATTTATGAACAAGATTTTAAAACTATTTTTAACAGTATTAACATTTTTTATGATCCAAACATCTTTAAAGGCTGAGCAGGCTTTAATTGGAGTTGTTAATGGTATGGTTTGCATGGAATGTCAGAAAAAAGTTGAAGCTGCTTTAACTGAAAAAGCTGGAACTAAAGCAACTGTTGATGTTTCATGGCCAGAGAATGTTGCTGTAGTAAGTTTTGAGGGCACAACTAATTTAACAGAAGCTGATTTTAAAAATGTTGTTGAAGGTGTTGGTTTTACAACTGGTAAAATTGTAAAAGTTGATGAACAAGTAAGAACAGCTGCAGATGGTGTTGTTACACTTAAGAAGTTTTAATTGTTAAAAAAAATTAAAACTGTAGATATCGTAAAATGGATTGCTACAGTTATCCAACTAATTGGATATGGTCTTACAGGTTTAGGTTTATATCCAATTAACGTTGGCTTCTTTGTAGTAGGAATTTTTCTTTGGTTTGCTGTAGGTTTTATGTGGAAAGATAAAGCAATTATGGTTGTTCACATAGGGGCACTAGCATCAATTGTAAGCGGGTATTTATTTAGCAATTAATTTGTATCTTTTAATATTTAAAATAGCTAGACATTCTAATGAATAAAAAAGAATTTGGTTTTGGTACTCAAATAAGAAAATCTCCATACTTTGATGCAACAGTTAGATGGGGAGCAAAAGATTTTTCAGTTTATAACCATATGTACATACCAAGAGATTTTGGTAGCCCTGAAGAAAATTTTTGGAACTTAATTAATGATGCAATTTTATGTGATGTTGCAGTTGAAAGACAAGTGGAGATAACTGGTCCAGATGCATTCAAATTTATTCAATTACTTACACCAAGAGATCTCACCAAATTATCTGTTGGACAATGTAAATATGTTTTAATTACTAATCATGAGGGTGGAATTTTAAACGATCCCGTACTTTTGAGATTAGCAGAAAATCATTTTTGGTTATCTTTAGGAGATAGCGATATTTTATTATGGGCACAAGGTGTTGCTATTAATTCAGGATTAGATGTTAAAATTTCTGAACCTGATGTTTCACCTTTACAGCTTCAAGGACCAAACTCAGGTAAAATAATGCAAACGTTATTTGGTGATAATATTAATGATTTAAAATATTATTGGTTAAGAGAATATGATTTAGATGGAATACCTTTGATTGTATCAAGAACTGGTTGGTCAAGTGAACTTGGATATGAAATTTATTTAAGAGATGGTTCAAAAGGTGATAATTTATGGGAAAAAATTATGGAAGCTGGAAAAAATTATAATCTTAAACCAGGCCACACATCATCAATTAGAAGAATAGAGGGCGCTATGCTTTCTTATCATGCTGATGCAGATATTTATACTAACCCATTTGAGGTTGGATTAGATCGATTAGTAAGTTTTGATACGGACGTAAATTATATTGGTAAGGATGCTTTAAAAAAAATAAAACAAGACGGAATAAAAAGAAAACAAATTGGGATTATAATTGAATGTGAACCTTTAAAAGGACCTAACACTACTTTTTGGAAAATATTTAAAGATAATAAACAGATTGGTAAAGTTACCTCAGCTGTTTATTCACCAAGATTAAAAAAGAACATTGCATTAGCTATGGTTAATATAGAATATTCAGAAATTGGTACAGAACTAGATGTAAAAATTGGAGATAAGAATTTTAAAACTACTGTTGTTGAAAAACCATTTTACGACCCAAAAAAGAAAATAGCTTCAAGCTAATTAGTTATTTTTTTTTACTTAATCCTAGTTTTGAACTATGTCTAAATCTCATTACTACAATTGCAATTGCTATTAATAAAATAGCTCCTGCTTCATACATTAATGATGAAGGGTCCATTTCTTTTCCCTGAAGTATAATAAATCTAGATAAGGCTGTTATTGCAATTAATAAAGGTAAAGTAATACTAATTGATTGCTGTTCCCAAAAAACTCTTACCATTGCCAAAACTTCTAGATATAGAAACATCAATAATAGATCTGCAAGAGTAATATCTTTCAATTGATACATATTTGAAATTTCAAGAAATACTGCAATTACAGTACTTATTAAAATAACGACTAATAATCCAAGCTGTAAATTCTTAATTAAATCTTTCATTTATCCTTTTTCTTTTGGGTAAATGGCAACCATTTTTCTTCTGCTGTTTTATCAGGACCATCATATTTAATTGTATATGAATTAGTGTTGTTTAAAACCTCGATACCCTTTGAAAATACAAATATGAAGACAATTACAAAAACAATTATCATTATTTTAAATGGATCGTAATTTTTTGCTTTGAATACACTAGCTGATTGAGCTTCAGCACGATGGAACTGTTTGAAAGTCATATAAACTGCAAATATTAAACCAATGTGAGCAATAAAAAGACCTGCCCATCCAAAAGCAAAAGTTGTGTAAGAGAAAATATAAAGACTAAAAACTGTTGTCCAAATAAAACTTAAAACTAATAATATTTGTAATCTAACCGATCTTGGTAAAGATCTTAAATCATTTTTGCTATCATCAAATAAGATGTTAGCACTATCAATCATCCAGTTTTTTAATTTTTCCATAATTAGATTCTAATCATTAATTATTAAATTAATATTAAATAAATTGATTAAATATGTATAAATTACTTACATATGAGTAAAAAATTTAAAGCAATGGTGCTATCTTGTATGGATCCTAGGTTTCAGCCATTAGTTTTTAATTATTTAAATAAAAAGGGTTTAAAAGGAAAATATAGCGCCTTCACTATTGCTGGTGCTGCAGTAGGGGTTACTCACAAAAAATTTAAAAAATGGCATGTAGCTTTTATTGAAAATTTAGCTACATCTATAGAGCTTCATAAAATTGAAAAATTAATTGTGATAAACCATAGAGATTGTGGGGCAGCAAAAATTGCTAATGGTAAAAAAGAATTTTCTTTAGCAAATGAAAGTCATATTCATAAAACTTCCTTTCAATCATTAAAAAAAATTTTAAAGAAAAAATTTCCAAAATTAAAAGTTGATTTCAATTTAATGGGTTTAGATAAAAAAGTTCAAAAGTTTAAATAACTATTGATTTCTTATCATTGGGTAAACTTTAGGACTTAAATATTTTAAGTTTGTAAGTAGGATTAGCAATAATGTTACTGATCCAATTGAAAAACCAAGATAAATTAAAACCTTAAAATCAAACTGCCAAACAAGTTCAAATATTTTTTCCATTATAAATTTTGAACCTATGACTGCAAAAAATATAGCTATTAATATTACTGATTTAAATATGATTAAAAATTCAATTAATGATGAAAGCACCACTTCTTTTTTTGAAAAACCTAAAATTTTAAATACTAAATTTTGATATTCTTTTACTTTTCCTTGCACCATGATTGCACTCGAGATCACTATTAGCCCAATTACAATTGTTACAGCAGATATCAATGTTACAGCAATGAATACTTTATTTAATACAGCAGTTACTTTATTTAGGTAATCTGCAATTTTTATCATTGATAAGCTAGGTAAAACCTCAAGCATGTTTGTTTCATCAAATTTATTTACATCATTAAATTTGGCTGTAGCTAAATACTCATGAGGAATGTTGTTTGCAAATTGAGGATTGAATAACATTGCAAAATTAATACTTAGATCCCTGTAATCAACCGCTCTAAAATTAACTACTGTTCCATCAATTTCTCTTCCATAGATATTTAAAGTAAAAACATCTCCAAGCTTAATATTGAAATCTTTAGCAACTTTTGCATCTAAAGATATCTGAAGTTCATCTGGTTTTGATAAATCCCACCATTCACCAGCAGTTAAAGGATTATCTTCTGGAATATTATCTTTCCATGATGATCTTCTCTCACTTTCAATTACCCAATGACTATCATTATCTGGAGTAATATAAGTACTTGGATTTATTCCATTTATCTTTGAAATTCCTGAAGAAACCATTGGTACAATTTCAATATTGGCAGTTGGATCCATATTTAAAATACCATTTTCAAATTTCTCTTTTTCACCTTTTTGAATACCTACAAAGAAATAATCAGGAGCAATATCAGGTATAGACTTAGCTATTTCTCTTTTAAAGTTTGTTCCAACTAAAGCTAGTGTTAATAACAAAGTCACCCCTAATCCAAGAGACATGATTGTAATAGGTGTAATACTTTTTGAATGAGTAATGTTTTTAATTGATACTTTTAATGAAATATTTGATTTCCCTTTTAGTTTTTTCAAAAAGAAAATGATTAATTTAGATAATAGAAAGAAAACTAGTAAGCACACGAAAAATGCTCCAAAATATCCTAGGCTATAAGACGGCCTCTCTGAACCAACAGTAAAAATTAATACCAAAATAGATAGCAACATAAAACTTAAAGCAACTGACTTTTTCGAATAATAAAATTGTAAATTTTGAAAAACATTTCTAAACAGATTTGATGCTTTTACTTGATCAATTGAACTTATGGTTGGGATAGAAAATATAATCAATACTAATAACCCAACTAAAAATATTTTTATAAAATTTATGATAGAGAAAATTGGTTTTACATTTAAACCTAAACCTTCTGATAAATAATGATCAACTATAGGGACTATAAAAAAACTAAATCCATAAGCAAAAACGGTAATTACAAATAATAAAATAAGTAATTGAAGATAATATAAAGTTTTAATATTTGATGAATAAAAACCAACTGCTTTTCTAACAGCTATAGACATGTTGTTTTGATTTATAAATGAAAGAAGAGTATTTGCTATTCCAATACCAGCAATTAACATTGCGCTAATTGAAACTAAAGATAAGAACTGAGAAAAATTATTAATAATTCTTTTTAATCCACTTGCAGAATTTTCTGGATAACGAAGTTTTACTTTTTCATCATCTTTAAAGATTGTCTCAATTCTTTTCTCAAGTTGATCTATATTATCTCCTTCATTAAATTTAACTTTATATTCATAGTTGAGAAAGCTTCCAATTCCATTCAGTTTTAAAATCTCTAAAGTTTGCTTTCCTGCTAATGCCCAATCACCAAATGCAACAAAGCCACTTACATCAGGAACCGATTTTACTATTCCAATAATTGTGAATAATTGATCTTGTACTTTTATCTTTTCATTTATCTTTAGATCTAAATTTTTTGATAAACTTTCATTAATTAAAATTGTATTTGGTTCAGTCTGCATTCTCTCATATGCACCTGCTGGCTCATATAAAACTTCACCATATAAAGGATATTTTTCATCAACTGTTTTTATTCTAGTAAATAAAGATTTATTTTTTTCTCTATCAATTGTTGAGATCATTGTAGAAAACTCAATCATTTGAGAGACAGTTGCAAAATCTTTTACTTTTCTAACTAATTCAAGATTTCCTTGATTACGATTATAATCAATTTCAATATCTCCACCTAATAACGCTTTAGCATTATCATTCAATTCTTTTTTTAAACTGTCTTCAATTGTAAAGATTGCACTTAGAATAAATAAACTAATGAAAAGTGTAATGATAATACTAGATATTTTTTTATAATTTCTGCTTAAATCTTTTAAAGCATACTTAAAAATTAGATTAAATTCAGATGAATTATTTGATCTTTCCATCTTGAATTTTGATTTTTCTTTTTGCTTTATTAGCAAGTTTAGGGTCATGTGTTACCATGATTAAAGAAGAGCCTTCTTCTTTAACATATTTGAATAAAATATCTGAAATCATTAATGAGTTTTCAGTATCTAAGTTACCCGTTGGTTCATCTGCTAAAATTAACTCAGGTTTCATTGCAATTGCTCTTGCAATAGCCACTCTTTGTTGTTCTCCACCAGATAATTGGCTAGGTAGATTGCTAAATCTATGACTTAAACCAAATCTATCTAATAATTTTTTTGCCTCTTTTTCAGGATTATTAAATTTATTTAACTCTAAGGTTAAAGCTACATTTTCTACAGCTGTATAATTAGGGATTAAATAAAATGACTGAAAAATTATTCCAATATGCTTCTTTCTTATTTCGGATACCTCATCTTCATTTAATTTAGTAATTTCTTGATCTTGAAAGAATATTTTGCCTGATGTTGCTTTTTCAAGACCACCAATAAGCATAATTAAACTTGTTTTCCCTGATCCACTTTCACCAACTATTGAAATAGTTTCCTTTTTCTTAGTTGTAAGATCAATATTTTTAAGCACATTAATGCTATCTTTACCTGTTTGGTATTTGAGATTTACTTTTTTTAATTTAAGAAGTGTGCTCATGAAAAAATTTTTTATTTATAATTTACTGATACTTTCTTTACTGACCTTTAAGGTATCTGCAATAGAAAAAATTATTTTATTTGGTGATAGTTTAATGGCAGGATACGGTTTACCTAAAGAACACCATTTATCATTAGTTTTAGAAAATAATTTGAAACAACAAGGCTTTGAAATTGAAATTATTAATGGAAGTGTATCTGGCAGCACATCTTCTGGAGGTTTAAATAGAGCAGAATGGAGTTTATCAGAACCAGGAATTGATCTTATGATTTTAGGACTTGGTGCAAACGATATGCTTAGAGGTATTCAACCTAACGAAACACAACAAAATCTTGATCAAATTATTCAAATTGCAAAAAACAAAAAAATAAAAGTAATTATAGCAGGAATGATTGCCCCAACAACTCACGGTGAAACTTATAAGAATAGTTTTGATCAAATTTATCCAAATTTAGCAAAAAAACATAATTTACCTTTAATTCCATTTTTACTTGAGGGAATTGCTTTAAATCCAAAATTAAACCAACAAGATGGCATTCATCCTAATAAAGATGGTACAGTGATGATGAGTAAAACTTTGCAAAAAAGTATTATCAATAATATTAAATAATTATGAATGGAGCTTTATATAAAATCAAAGAAAGTAGAATTTTTCAATTTGTTGTAATTTCAATTATTATTTTAAATGCAATTACAATAGGAGTTAACACTTATGATTTAAGTGATTTAACTAAAAAATTAATAAACTACCTTGATTATTCAATTACAGTTTTCTTTGTCATAGAAATTATTATTAGATTTATTGGTGAACCTAATAAAAAAGATTTTTTTAAAAGTGGATGGAATATATTCGACTCTACAATTGTATTAATTTCACTTATTCCAATCCCTAATAATTCTAGCTTTTTACTTTTAAGATTACTTAGAGTGTTTAGAGTTTTGAGAATTATTTCAGTTATACCAGAACTCAAAAAGATAATTGAGGCGTTACTTAATTCAGTAAAACGAGTGTTTTATGTGTCTCTTCTTCTATTTATAATTCTCTATATATACGCAACTATTGGATCAATTTTATTTAGTGAAGATATTCCAGAACGTTGGAGTGATCTTGGTGTTTCAATGATTACTTTGTTTCAAGTTTTAACGCTTTCTAGCTGGGAACAAGTAATGTTACCTCTACAAGATATATACTGGTGGGCTTGGATATATTTCTTTAGTTTTATTATTATATGTGGAATTACAATGTTGAACTTATTGATAGCTGTCTTAGTTGATGTTGTGATTAATCAAAAGAAATTATAATTGCTAAGCGTAACCAATTTTAGCTACGCTTAACATAAAATATTTTTAAGCTTTATTTCCGTAATCAGTCATGTGTTTTGGAATTCTTTTATTTTTTCCATACATGAAATGATTTTTCATATTCTCTCTGTATTTACTTGCAGGAACTTTTAATCCAACTGCTTCAGCTGTTTCTCTGATTAACATAGGATTGGCACCACAACAAACACCAAGATAATTTATCTTCATATCATAAGCATCTTTTGCAAACTGACCTATTTCGTATCTATTACAGAACATTGGATCTAGTGCAGTTGGAAATGTTCTTCCATGTGGAGAAGGACATTTGCAGTTATCATAATCCGGAAGATTGAAAAAAGTAGGGTGAGCATCGCTTGTTCTATAAGGAATAGGTAGTGCTCCTACATGGCATTTAACTGCTGCTCTTACTTCTTTTAAGTAAGGCATCATCGTTTCTGGTCCTCTAAAACAATTTAGACCAACTACATCAGCACCACGTTGCTCCAATTCTTTACAAGTATCAACAACTGACATTCCATCTCTCATTTTATTTTCGCCCATTGGAGAAATAGTAAGAACTGTTGGAAGACCTGACTTTTTCATTATCTCTAAAGCTTTAAAGGCTTCTTCTGCATAATAAAAAGTTTCACCAATTAACATATCAGCACCTTCATCAACTGCCCAACCAATCATTTCAGAAAACATTTTCTCAACTTCTAACTGAGCTTGTTTATCGTCTTCTTTCCAAATATTTGAGTTTGAAATGTTTCCGGCCATTAAGTTAGGAGCCATTCCTTCAGGTGTGTCCATTGCAACTTTTTTTGCAATTTTTAAAGCTGATCTGTTTAATGGTTCAAGTAACTCTTCTTTACCGATCACTCTCATTTTTTCTCTGTGACCATTGTAAGTAAAAGCCTCCACTACATCAGAACCAGCGTGTTGAAATTCTCTATGAAGATTTTCAAGAACATGTGGATGATCTAAAGATACCATCGGCACAAATTCTCCAGAGGCCATATAACCTCTTCTTTCAATCTCAAATAAAAAACCTTCAGCACAAATAACAGGTCCTTTGTTTAAACGATCTACTAATTTATTAGACATATACATTTATCCTTTCTTATAACTTCAGCGGCAATTTTTTGAGAATGTCGCTTTAGCGTATTTTTTTAAGCGCCAGCAATTTGTTTTAAATCAGCGCTACCAGATTCTTATCAAATTCATTAAAATTTTAAAAGTTTTTTTTAATTACTCTTTAGTTTAAGATTAATCATGAGTTCAATTTCGGTCCTTGGTATCTTCGTTGCAGACCTTGTTTTTTTTGGAAAAGAAATACCTTCAAAAGGTCAATCAGTACTAGGAAACGATTATAAAGTTGGACCAGGTGGAAAGGGCTCTAATCAAGCAATCACTATTGCAAAGTTAGGGGGCAACGTTGATTTTATTACTAAAATTGGAAAAGACAGTTATGGAGAGATGGCTTTAAATATTTATAAAGAGGCCAATGTTAAGACCGACTCAGTATCAATTGATAACAATTATCCAACTGGTGTTGCAGGCATTATGGTTGATAAGCAAGGAAATAATGCAATCAATGTTATAGCAGGCGCTTCAGGTAAAATCACAGATCAAGATATCAACAAAAATTTAGAAACAATTAAAAATTCAAAAGTATTTTTAACTCAATTAGAAACTCCTCATGATGTAACTATAACTGCTTTAAAATTAGCAAAAGAAAATGATTGTATTACAATTTTAAATCCTGCTCCTGCAAGGGAAATTGTTGAAAGTGATTTTAAATTTATTGATTACTTTACTCCTAATGAAACAGAAGCTGAATTTTATCTAAATCAAAAACTAAGTAGCGATGATGATATCAAAAATGCTGCAAGTAAATTTTTGGATAAAGGCGTTAAAAATATAATTATAACATTAGGAGAAAAGGGTGCTTATTTTGCAAATAATGAACAAAACTTTTTTGTTCAATCACATAATCTAAAAGAAAAAGTAATTGATACAACGGGTGCTGGTGATGTTTTTAATGGTGCGTTAGCTTTTTCATTAGCAAATGATACCAATATTAAAGATGCAATAATTTTTGCAAATAAAGTTGCGGGTATATCAACTACAAGATTAGGTGCGGCTAATTCAGTTCCAACTTTAAATGAAGTTGTAAGTTATTAATTATTTTAGTTAACATTATTGAATGAAAAAAATTCTTTTTATTTTCTTTTTATTTAGTTCATCAATTTCATATGCAAGCAATACAAACATAGCATTTGATGTTGATATTCAAATGAATTGCAAATTTGAAAAGATAATTATTAATAATTCAGAATATAATTATGAAACATTGTTACCTGATCAAATTAAAAGAAAAGATCTTAAAAAATTAAGATTTACTTCAAAAAAACCAGATACTTTAAAAGTTAAAAACCTTTCAAAATTTATAACTAAGACTGATCTTGAATTAAAAATTGTAAATAAAGATATTATTTTAATAAGAGCATTTGATGACGAGACTAAATATTCTGAGAGTGCAGTATTTACTAAAAAAACAGGTGAGTTTATTCACGAGATCACAAGAAATATAGATGCAGAGGAAAAAGAAAAGGAAAAAGAAATTTCTTTTTATAAATGTGAAGTTACTAATAATAATATTTAGATGAAAATCTATTTTATTTATTCAACATTTAAAAATATAAAAAGTGCAAAGTTATTAGCATCTAAACTAGTTAAGAATAAACTTGCAGCTTGTGCAAATATTATTCCAACAATTTATTCTACATATATTTGGAAAAATAAAACCTATACAGATAAAGAATGCTCAATGATTATAAAAACCACAAAATCAAGAGTAAAAAAAGCTATAAACTTTATAAAAGCTAATCATTCCTATGAATGTCCAGCTATTACAGCCTTTCCTATATCAGATACTCACAAAGCATTTCAAAAATGGGTTAAAGATCAAACAAAATAAACAGTTTAAATTTATCTTAGAAATACTTACATTTAATATATGTGTGGAAGATACGTTATTACCAATCCTGTTGTTAAAACTGAAAAGTTAGTAAAATCTGCAATTCAGGTTGAAAATAGTGAGAATTACAATGCTCATCCTTATCAAAAACTTCCAGTAATAAAAAAATATAAAAATGGTAATACTTTAGAAAACTTAAAATGGGGGATAGTTCCAAGCTGGGCTAAGCAAAAAGATTTTAAAGCTTTAACAAATGCAAGGCTTGAGACCATTGATGAAAAGGTTTCATTTAAAAAATTAATTCAACTTCATAGATGTGTTGCAGTTGCAGATGGTTTTTATGAATGGAAAAGGGAAGAGAAAGAAAAAACTCCTTTTTATTTTATGAGAAATGATAAAAAAACAATCTTTATTGCAGGAATATATGAAAATGATGAGTTTTGTTTAATTACAGAGGAAGCAAAACCAAATGTTCAAGAAATTCATCATAGACAACCAGTTATTTTAAATGAAACAGATGTAAACAGATATTTAAATTTAGAATTAACTGGCTCTTCTTTTTTAAAAGAATGCAATAAACCTGATTTAGAATTTTATCAAATATCTAAAGATGTAAATAAACCTACCAATAATAGTATCTCTCTGATTCAAAAAGTTTAATCATGAATAAAATATTTTCATTCTTTGATAGAACTTTTCTTGATTTAGGTCGTCAGTTTAAGTGGACTTACTTACCACCATTAATGGTTTATATGGCTGCTGGTATTTCAGGATTAACGGGTATTGTTGGAACATTTTTTGTAAAAGATTATTTAAATTTATCAGCAGCCTTTCTTGCAGGACTTGGTTTTTGGGCCGGAATACCTTGGGCTCTTAAAATGCCATTAGGTCATTTAGTTGATCTTATCTGGAAGAAAAAAAATTATATGGTTTACTTTGGAGCTTCATTGATCGCTCTTAGTTTATTGATCATGTATGGATTAATTGTTCATACAGAACATATGTCAGCTTATCTTAAAGTTGAAAACTGGTTTGTAATCAGTGTGATCCTTGCTCCAGTTGGTTACGTTGTTCAAGATGTTGTAGCAGATGCAATGACAGTTGAAGCAGTTCCATTATCTGATGAACAAGGAAATGATTACTCAAAAGATCAAATAAAAGTAATGCATACAACAATGCAAACACTTGGAAGATTTGCAATAATTGGTGGAACAGTATTGGTTGCTTTTATTAATGTAATTTTATTTAGAAATGTTGAAAACTTAGAGCTTGATCAAAAAATAGATTTGTATGGATCTGTTTATATTTACGCTTTAATCATTCCAATTGTCTCTATCTTTGGAGTTATTTTAGCTAATTATCTAAGAGCTCAAAAAATTAAAGAGCTAAGTTCAAAAGGATTAGAATTTAAAGAAGAGAGAGGAGAAGAAAAAACAAAAGTTAATTGGTGGATTTTAGGTGGAAGTTTAATTTTTGTGATTTTTACTTTATCTGTTGGATCTTTTAAAGTTCCTTTTGCACAAGAAATTGTTTTCATTGGCTCTGTAGTGATCATCTTGTTTTTGATGTTTAAACTTATCAAAGAGTTACCAGAAGAATTAAGATTAACAATTGTTGGAACAGCAGTTATCATTTTTGTATTTAGAGCAATGCCAGGACCTGGACCTGGTCTTACTTGGTTTGAAATTGATGTTTTAAAATTTAATGAGCAATTTTTCTCAGTTTTATCATTACTTGCATCAATATTAACATTAGCTGGGATTGTTTTATTAAGACCGTTTATGGCTAATAATTCAATTGCAAGAATTATAGTTATTTTAAGTATTGCAGGTGCAATTTTATTTTTACCAAGTGTTGGAATGTATTATGGATTTCATAATTGGACAGCATCATTAACGGGAGGTGTTGTTGATGCTAAATTTATTGCAATAATTAATACTGCTTTAGAATCTCCACTTGGTCAAATATCAATGATCCCATTACTTGCTTGGATTGCTAAAAATGCACCAGCTCATTTAAAAGCAACTTTCTTTGCAGTATTTGCTTCTTTTACTAACCTTGCTTTATCAGCAAGTGCATTAGGGACTAAATATTTAAATGAAATCTTTACAGTCACTCGAGAAGTAAAAGATAAAGTAACAGGTGAAATTCAAACAACAGCTGATTATTCTGAACTTGGAATTTTGTTAATTGTTGTAACTTTACTAACTTTAATCTTACCTATTCTATTCGTATTTATAATTAATAATAGTAAATATAAAACTACAGAATAATTTATCTCTTTTTTTTATTTCTCTTATTTTTGAAAGTAAAGTTTTTAGGTCTTTTTCTATTTTTAAATTTCTTTTTAAATTTAAATTTTTTATCTTTTTGATCACGATTATCTTTTGACTTAAATTTCTTTTTATTTTTATTTTTTTTGAATTTGCCTTTGAATTTTTTATTCTTTTTATATGATGGGTTCTTTACTTGTTCTTTTAATTTAAAATCAGGATCAATTAATTTTTGAATGGATCTCCACATACTATAATCATGATTAGTTAGAAAAGTCATGGCAGATCCTTCTTTCCCAGCTCTTCCAGTTCTTCCAATTCTGTGAATATAATCCTCAGGAACTTGTGGAAGATCATAATTTATTACATGCTGAATTAATGGAATATCCAAACCACGTGCGGCAACATCTGTTGCAACTAAAATTCTACTTTTACCCGATCTAAACCCTCTTATAACTCGATCTCTTTTACTCTGTCTTAAATTTCCATGAATGGCATCAGCTGAATGACCATCATATTTTAATCTTTTAACAATTTTATCAGCACCATGTTTTGTTTTTACAAAAACTAATATTGAACCTGATCTTTCAACTAATTGATTAATAAGTTCGTGATATTTTTTATCTGGCGTGATTTGAAAAGTTTTTTGTTTAATTTTTTCAATTGGAGTTGAAACTGATCCAACAGATACTCTTTCAGGGTTTTTTAAATATTTTTCTGAAATTTTTAAAATATCATCCGGTAATGTTGCAGAAAATAATAATGTTTGATGACTTTTTGGAATATGTCTTAAAATCAATTCTATTTGAGGAGTAAAACCCATATCCAACATTCGATCTGTTTCATCTAAAACTAGATATGTGACTTTATAAAGTTTTAATGATTTTCTTTCTATGTGATCATTAATTCTTCCAGGTGTTCCAACAATTATTCTTGTTCTTTTAGTAAGTTGCCTTAGTTGTTTTTGCATACTCTCACCACCTATTAGGAGAGCTGAATTGATATTAATCTCTTTAGTATTAAGTTTTGTAACTGTTTGCATAACTTGTGATGCAAGTTCTCTTGTTGGGCAAATAATTAATGCCATCGCATTTTTATCTTTTATTAATTTATTAATCATAGGAATGGTAAACGCTAAAGTTTTTCCAGTTCCTGTTTGAGCAGTTCCTAAAATATCTTTACCCGTTAAACTAATTGGAATGGATTGACTTTGAATAGGTGTGGGCGTTTTAAAATCTGCAAATTTAAGTGAGTTCTTTAACTGATTTTCTAAAGGGAGTTCATTGAAATTATTCATATAATAGTAATTGAGGGAGGTGCTTATACTGTTTATTAACAATATCAATATTATTAATAATAGTTATTAAATTCTAATAAGGATTAAATGTTTGGGAAAAAACATTTAAATTTTCTACTGTATTTGATGGTTTCTTCTGGATTAAAATCTTTGCATTTTTCATTTTTATTCTCACATCTAGAATAGAACGAGCATCCTTTAGGAGGATTGATTGGATCAGGTAGCTCTGTCTCAATTAAACTTTGAATTTCAATTTTTTGATTGGTTTTAGGTATACTTTTCAAAAGTAAGTTTGTGTATGGATGAAAAGGTTTTTGAAATAATTCCTCAGCATTAGATTTTTCAACTATATCTCCAAAATACATAACCATTACCCTGTCACATATAGCTTCTATCACTGCAAGATCATGACTAATTACAATATAAGACAATTCAAATTTTTTCTGTAAGTCGTTTAATAAATTTAATATTTGCGATTGAACCGAAACGTCCAGAGCAGAAACTGGTTCGTCTAGAATTATAATTTTTGCTTTAGAGAGCAATACTCTTGCAATACCAATTCTTTGAGCTTGCCCCCCTGAAAATTCGTGTGGGAAACGATTTAAAAATTCTTCTTTTAAATTAACTTCTTTAATTATGTTTTTAATCTCTTTTTCAATTTCTTTTTCATCGAGATTTCTAAGATATTTTAAAGGTACTGCTAAAGATTGATAGATTGTTTTTCTTGGATTGAGACTACTGATTGGGTCTTGGAACATATATTGAATATGATTTGGTAGTTCATACTTTTCATAATTATTTATATCTTTGTCTTGTATCTTAATTTCACCTGAAGAGGGTGTAATTAATCCTGCTAACATTTTCGCTAATGTTGATTTACCACAACCAGATTCACCAACTATTCCAAGTGACTCTTTTGATTTTAAATTAATGTTAATATTGTTTACGGCTCTTAAATTTATTGATTGCTTATTAAATAAACCTTTATTTTTTGAATAAAACTTTGAGAGATTATTTGCAGATAAAATGTCCATCGTATTATTCATGAGGATATAAACACCTAACCTCACTGTCTCCTTTCTGAACTATTTTGATATCCTCATCCAGGCAGTTATCTTTTTTAATTAAGCACCGACTAGCAAATGAACATCCAATTTCTTTCTTATATGTAATTGATGGAGGGCTACCTAATATCGTTGGAAGTTTTCTTTTACCAAACCCAATATGAGGAACACACTCCATCAACTGATTTGTATAAGGATGTCTTGGCTTCTTCATTATATTTTCAGTTTTACCTTCCTCAACAATTTGACCTCCATACATTACAATTACTCGATCACAAATTTGTGAAACAACCCCAAAATCATGAGAAATGAATAAAACAGATAATCCTCTCTTTTTTCTTAAAGTATCTAATAATGATAAAATTTGAGCTTGAACCGTTACATCTAATGCAGTTGTTGGTTCATCTGCAATAATTAATTCTGGATCATTCGTTAACGCCATTGCAATAGAAACTCTTTGTCTCATTCCACCTGATAATTCATGAGGATATGAATTCCATACATTTTCAATATTAGGAATTTGAACTAACTTTAATAATTCTTTACCTTTTAATGTAGCTTCTTTATTTTTTTGATGATTGTGTTCAATAAATGCTTCTTCAAGCTGTTTTCCAATTTTAATTAAGGGATGTAGGGTAGAAAGAGGGTCTTGAAAAATATATGAAATTTTATTTCCTCTTAACTCTCTAATTTGCTCATAATTCATTTTTAAAATATCATCACCCTGAAATTTTACTGATCCATCAACAATCACACCTGGAGGAGAGGCAACAAGACAAGTAATTGATAATGCAGTTACAGATTTTCCAGAACCACTTTCACCAATTAATCCTAAACATTCACCTTTTTTTATATCAAATGAAATATCCTTAGATGCTAGGTGTAATTTGTTATCAAATTCAAAAGCCGTAGTTAAATTCTGTACTGATAAAAAAGAATTGCTGTTATTTTCAACATTTTTATTTAATTTAACTTGTGTAACAGGCTGAGGTTTGACTAATTCTCCTTTGCTTAATCTTGGATCTAACGCATCTCTAATACCATCACCAAATAAATTAACACCAATAACAATTAAGAAAATCATAGCTCCTGGCACATATGAAGTATGAGGATTAACAATTAACGAACTTCTTCCTTCTCCAAGCATCGAACCTAAATCAGCCTGTGGAGGTTGTGAACCTAAACCTAAAAATGATAATCCAGCTGTTTCTAGTATCATCCAGCCAACTGTCGTTGAAATTGTAACAACTATTACCGGAAGAATATTTGGAAAAATTTCATAAATAATAATTTTAAAATTACTCATTCCAGATAATCTTGCAGCATCAATGAACTCTTTGTTAGCAATAGTAACAGTGACACCTCTGATGTTTCTTGCAAAAAAAGGAATGTTAACTAAAGCAACTGCTATCATTGCATTAAAAAGACCAGGGCCTAAAACTGCAACTATTGCAAGAGCTAACAAAATATAAGGAAATGCCATTAAGACATCTATGACACGCATAATAACGTTGTCAGTTTTGTTTCCATAAAACCCAGCAATAGTTCCAAGTATCGATCCAATAGTTGCTGAAATTAAAGCTGCTGATATTCCAACCAATAAACTTAATCTAGTTCCCCATAATAATCTTGATAACATATCTCTACCTAAGTGATCTGTACCAAGTAAGTATCCTTCTGAAAAAGGTAAAAGAAATCTGTCACTAGTTTTAATGACATCAGGATCTTTTAATGGCAATAAAGGACTTAAAAATGAAACTATAAAAATTATAATTAATAAAATTCCACCAAATAAAGCAAGTTTGTTTCTTGAAATTAATTTTAAAAAATTAATCATTTAATCCTTGGATCTAAATATCTTTGTAACAAATCAACTGCGATATTGAATAATACATAGCAAGCAGCAACAAACATGACACCACCCTGAACAAGCAAAATATCTCTTTTTAAAATTGCATCTACCAACATTCTTCCAACACCAGGCCACTGAAAAACAATTTCAATAAAAACAGATCCAGATAAAACAAATCCAGCTTGCAAACCTAAAATTGGAAGAATAGTGACTATTGCAATTCTTAAAACGTGTTTAAAAAGTACATTTCCTTCTCTAACTCCTTTAGCTCTTGCTGTTCTAATATAGTCTTGTCTAAGTATTTCTAAAACAGAGTTTCTTGTTATTCTTGCAACTACTCCAGTTGCAACCAATGCAAGTGCAATTGCAGGCATAATTAAATGATGTATTAAATCTAAAAAATCTCCACCACCATAAATTGCATACATTCCTGATACTGGGAGCCATTGTAAATTTACTGCAAATAACAAAATCATCATCATTCCTAAAAAAAATGACGGTAACGAAATTCCAGTTAAAACAGTAAAAGTGATTATTTTATCCGTAATGGTGTATTGTTTAAATGCAGAGATTGTTCCAATTAAAACTCCAACAACAGAACATAAAATAAAAGCGGTTCCTGATAAAATTAATGTAGCATTAAATCTTTCTAAAATTTCATCTAATACTGGACGATTTAAAGCAAATGATCTTCCAAGATCACCTTGAACCAAGTTACCAAGCCAAATAAAGTATCTTTGGACCAAACCCTTATCTAATCCAAGTTGCTCATTAAGTAATTTTACATTTTCTGGTGTTGCGTAAGAACCAAGTATTGCAGTTGCTGGATCTCCTGGAATGAGAGAAATAATAAAAAAAACTATAATCGTAATACCTAAAAGAACAGGAATTGCAGATAGTAATCTTTGAACGAGATAATTCATAATAATACCCTAGGCTTTTTTAAGCCTAGGGCAACTATTATAATTCTTAACTTTTTTTAGTTTTTCTTAACGTCTTTTAATAAAAGTAAGAATGAAGGTTGAAGTGAGAAGTTACTCACTTTGCTGCTAGTAACTGCGTTTTGTTTCCAGTTAGCAACAAATACCCACGGAGCATCTTCTTGAACAATTTCTTGCATCTCTTTATACAATTTTGCTCTTTCTGCTTGGTCAGTTGATGATCTTGCTTTATTTAAAAGCTCATCAACTTTAGGGTTTGAGTAATATCCAGAGTTAAATCCTCCTTTATCAGGCCAAGATTCCGTTCTTAGCGCTAAGAAAGGAAGTGTATCAGGATCGTTTGTCATCCATGCCATCTCTGCCATGTCTGCTTTTCCTTCTAAACCTGGGTTTACTTCACCTAGGAATGAGTTCCATTCAAAAGTTTTGATTTCAACATCAAAACCTACAGCTTTAAGATCTGCCTGTATTGCAGTTCCCATTGCAACAGGATCTAACATTCCAGAACCACCTTCAGTAACATAGAAAGTAAGTTTTGCACCTTCTACTCCTGCTTCTTTAATTAAAGCTTTTGCTTTAGCAGGATCATAAGGATACGGTTGTAAACTATTGTTATAAGCCCATGCAAATGCTGGAGGTGTTGGTCCAGCAGCTATCGCAGCTGTTCCTTCTAACACGTCATTTACAATTGCTTGTTTGTTAATAGCATAGTTCGCAGCTTGTCTTACTTTTTTATCAGCAAAAGGTCCTTCTTTTGCATTTAAAATCAAGAACCAAACGTGAGGCCCTGCTTGTTCAACTACACTAAATTTACTACCACTAAATTTACTTAATGATGCAGGAGGAACTTCAACCATCATGTCAATTCCGCCTGAAAGCATCTCAGCAACTCTAGTGTTAGCATCAGTTATAGGTCTAAAAACAACTGCATCTGTTCCAGCTTTTCCATCCCAGTAACCAGAGTTTTTATCTACAACAACTCTTTCATTTGATTTCCATTCTTTAAATTTGAATGCACCAGTACCAGAAGGATTTCTTCCAAAATCTTTTCCGTGTTTTTTAACACCTGCTGGTGAAACAATTAAACCTGTTGGATATGCTAAGTTAGATAAAAAAGGAGCATAAGGCTCATTCAATGTAAACTTAACAGTATTAGTATTTACTACATCAACTGATTTGATTGCTGAAAAAAAGAAAGATAGCGGGAAAGGTCCTGTATTATGATAAGGATGATCTTTGTTTAACATTCTATCAAAATTAAACTTCACTGCATCAGCATTGAAATCTGATCCATCATGAAACTTAATTCCTGATCTTAAATTAAATGTATAAACTGTTCCGTCACTACTAATGTTCCAACTTTTTGCTAAAGCTGGTTCGACTTCTAATTTTCCGTCTGTATATCTTACAAGTCCATCATAGATATTCATTACTATTCTAAAGTCATTTACAGCTGTAACTGTGCTTGGATCTAAAGATTTTGGTTCAGCTATTTGACCTACTACCAATACTTTGGCGTTAGATGAAACTGTAAAACCAGTAATGAAAACTAATGATAGAAGACTTATAAAAAATGTTCTTAACTTTTTTAAATTTTCAAACATTTGCTCTCCATCGTTATATTTATTTAAAATGAAGCCTAACAATTGATAATTTTGAATTCAACCCGATCATTTGTTCATTTCAGTTTTTTCTAAATAAAAAAAATAGTAAAAATATGCAATTTTGTAGTAGGCTATTTATTTTATGACATTTTCAATTTTAGCTAGAAATTCAAAAACGGGTGAAATAGGAGGAGCTGCTGCTACAGGAAATCTTTGTGTAGGAGGTTGGGTTTTAAGAGGAGATATAAAAAAAGGTGTTACTGCATCACAAGGTTTTTACCCAAGCACTATTTGGGGAGAAAAAATTTTAAATAACTTAGATAAATATTCACCCATAATAGCAACAAATAAAGTCATCAAAAATGATAAGCAAAAACATTACAGACAAGTTACTTGTTTAAACTTATCAGGCAAAGGTTTTTCATTTACAGGAAATAAAAATATAAATTATTGCAGCCATATAGTTTTACCAAATTTGGTTGTGAGTGGAAACATGTTGTCCAACGATAAAGTGATCAATAAAATTGTAGATAATTTTAAGTTTAAAAATGAACCTTTAGCAAAAACATTGCTTAAAGCTCTTAAAATAGGCAAAAAGTTTGGTAGCGACAAAAGAGGATTGATGTCTGCTGCATTACTAGTCTTTAAAAAAAACAATCCACCATTAAATATAAGAGTGGATCATGATACAAATCCATTAGTAAAACTAGAAAAAATTCTAAAAATGACTAATAAAACTAAATATAAAGAGTGGATAAAAAAACTTCCAACTAAATAATGATTATACAAAATTATATTGAAAAAATTTCAAAATGCTCAAAACCTGCAGAAGGGGTAACGAGACTACCTTTTACTAAAGAACATAAATCTGCAAACAATCTTTTAAAGCAATGGATGAGTGAAGCTGGTTTAAAAATTAGCCTAGATGCAGCTGGAACTTTAATTGGTAAATACGTCAGTCCTAAAAAAAATGCTAAAACATTATTGATAGGTTCACACCAAGATAGTGGTTATAATTCTGGAAAATATGATGGTATCATGGGCGTGATACTTCCAATTTTAGCTTTAAAAGAATTAAAGAAAAAAAAAATTATTCTTCCTTATAATGTAGAAATTTTAGCTTTTGCAGATGAGGAAGGTGTAAGGTTTCCAACTGCTTTGATGGGTCCAAGATCATTAGCAGGAACATTTAATAAAAAAGATTTAAAACTTAAAGACAAAAATAATATTTCTATTGAACAAGCTTTAAAAAGTTTTGGATGTAATCCATTAAAAATTAATTCGTTAAAACGAAATAAAAAAGATTTATTAGGTTTCTTTGAAGTTCATATAGAGCAAGGACCAGTTCTAGAAAGTAAAAACTTAGCAGTTGGAATAGTGAATGGTATTTCTGGAATATCTAGATTTAAACTTGAAATCGAAGGTTATGCCTCTCATGCAGGCACTACTCCAATGCATCTAAGAAAAGATTCATTAGCAGCAACTGCAGAAGTTATAAATGCAGTAGAAAATTTAGCTAAAAAAAATAAAAATTTTTTAGCAACGATGGCTTCAATTGAGAATAAACCAAATAGTGTAAATGCTATTCCAGCAAAATCTTTATCATTTGTAGAATGTAGAAGTGTCGATGATAAAAAAAGAAAAAAAGTAGAAAAAGATATTTCAAAAAAAATTGGGTTAATTTGTAAAAAAAGAGGTCTTAAATTTAATTTAAACAAAACTTACGATCAAAGTGCTGTTAGTTGTGACAAAAAAATGATGAGTAAACTTAAAAAATCTTTTCAGAATTTAAAACTAAATCCTTTTGTTTTGATGTCAGGTGCAACACACGATGCATCAGCAATGTCTGATTTATGTCCTATCTCAATGCTTTTTGTTAGAAGTCAAAAAGGTCTTAGTCATAATCCAAAAGAATTTACAATTGAAAAAGATATGCAAATAGCAGTAAAAGTAATTGAAAAATTTCTAATCAATTTTAATTAATTTAATAAGGGGTATCAATGTTAAAAGTTTATTTAGCTGGTGAAATTCACACTAACTGGAGAGAAGAGATTATTGGTAATTGTAATAAACAAAATTTACAGATTGAATTTACTTCACCTGTCACTGATCACCCTTCTTCAGATGATTGTGGTGTTGAAATATTAGGACCAGAAGAGAAAAACTTTTGGAAAGATAGAAAAGGGGCCAATATTAATTCTATAAGAACTAAGAAATCTATTAACGACTGTGATGTAATCATTGTTAAATTTGGTGAAAAATATAAGCAATGGAATGCTGCATTTGATGCAGGTTATGCTGCTGCTTTAAATAAATCAATTATCGTAATTCAAAATGATGACCATCAACATGCTCTTAAAGAAGTTGATGCTGCTGCAGCTGCAGTTTGTTCAAATCAAGAACAAGCAGTAAGAATTCTTAAATATGTTTTAGAAGGCTCATTAAAATAATGAAATTACTAAAATCATTATTCATTATTTTATTTTTTAGCTCATCAAATTCATTTGCTGAAATTTATAAATTAAATTGTAAGTATTCAGAGGAATTAGGAGGGGGTAACAAAAGTGTTAAATCTTCTGTTTGGTATGTAAACAACGAAAAAAAGATGATTGCTCTAGCTAAGATAAATAATACCAATGTTAAATACACTTCTAACAAATGGGATGACAAAAGTATTGGAGTTAAAAATAACGAATTGTATATCAATAGATCTCAAATGAAAATTAAAGATAATATTTATGAAGTTGGTGCAAGTACTAACAAAGATACTAAAGAAATTATTTTAATGGCACTTAGTGAAGAAGGTTTAGATAAAGATCCAGTTTGGATTAAAGTGCAAAAAGATACTGATAAGTTAATAAAAAGAAGTAAAGAAAAAAAAGTGAGCGAAGCAGAATATAATAAGCAAATTGAAAAAATCTATGAATTAAATGATCAAGTAGTTGCGAAATGGTCAATAGAACAAACATGCTCAAAACCTATTAATGTAAAAAAAACAAAAAAATCAAATTCTATTGATAATATTAAGGAAAAGTTAAAAGATACTTTAGATAAAATAAATTAAAATTTTATGACAGAGTTATTTGATTTAATTTTAAATGGATATTTGAGAATATTTGTTGGATTAGTAATAATTGGTTTAATTGGATTTTCATTATATTTTTCTTTTAAAAATAAATAGTTAGTTATGGATAAAGTTATTCCAGTTTTATACATGATTGGAGTATTAATCTTAGTACTTCCAGCTTTTCTTCAATCTAATTCTAAATTAAAAACTTTTTTAAAAAATTTATCAATTTGGTCAATTATAGTTTTGATTATTCTAACAATAGCTTATTTCATTAGGTGAGATTAAAATATAAATGAAATTAAGATAAATATTCCTATTAATTTAAGAGTCATACTAGTTACACCACCTTGAACTAACCAAACAGAAAATTTAATCCAAAAATTCTTCATATTAAAACAACGTTTTTTCTACTACCTTGCAATTATAACTTCCATATGAACCTGAAATTCTATCTAAAGTATCTGGCTTAAAGTTACGTGGTTCACTAATTTCTTTGATTGTTTCACTTTTCCAAAATGTAATGAATTCTTTTTTCCATTCAACAATTTCTCTCTTAACACCATCAAGAATAAGTAATTTTTTTTTATCATTAATTATGAAGCTAGTTCTTAATTTAGTTTTGCTTTCACAGGACAAATAAATATCATCTGCATAAGTATTGATCATAGAAGCAAAAAATAATATCAGAGAGATTTTTATAATTTTCATTATTTTATTTAATTAGTAAATTTCTAATATCTTTTATAATTTGCCTCATTCTTTGATCATAATCGACAGATGGGCCAGACATATGCTCACCTCTTTGAGTGTAAAATAATATTGCTCTTAGATATTTAAGAGAGTCTTTGAATTTGCCTTCATTAAAATATTGATCATAAAAATTACCTTCATTTGAATTGAATTCTTTTTCAATTTGATTGTCTTCATAGGCATTAAAAGTTAATGCAAAGTGATTTATTTTTTCAATTAAGCAGTCTTTTGGGTCAGGGACATCATTAATTGTTACTTCTTCATGCTTTAGTTTAAATGTTGGAAAATCAATTAACTTAAATTCAGTTATATGGGTATCTGTGCTTACATACTCGTGCCATTCTTTTCTTCTCTGTTTTTTCATAAATTTGAAAGTCTTGAATAGTATTTATTGGTTTTGAATAAAAATAAATATAATCTTTTGTCATATGATATTTATTAAAAACATGAATTCTGTCTCAGACCAAGATTGGACTACTAGCGAAAAGTATCCAGGGGTTAGATGGAAATTTTTAATTGATGAAGATTATAATGGCAGCAAAGGTTTATCTTGCGGTTTTGCTGAAATAGAGCCAGGTGGAAATTTAACTTTACATCATCATGCACCAGATGAAATTTATGTCGTAACTAATGGCAGTGGAACTTTAAATAAATCTGGAGAATTAGAGGAAATTAAAAAAGGTGATGTAGTTTATATTGCAGGAAATGCAAAACATGCATTACAAAACAATGGTAAGGAAGTTTTAGGTTTTTATTGGGTATTTCCGACAAATAAATTTAAAGATGTAGAATATATTTCTGATGAGTGACTAATCTCTAAGGTTTATAAAATCGATCGGTAAACCAATATCAATTCCTTTAATTGCACCCATAGCTTCTTGAAGATCGTCTTTCTTTTTACCATCTACTCTTAATTCATCACCCTGAATTTTTATTTGAATTTTAAGTTTTAGTTTTTTGATATCAGCAATAATTTTTTTTGCATTTTCTTGACTGATACCCTCTTTTAATTCACTTACTTGTCTAATAGAACCACCTGAAGCCCCTTCAGAATTTTTAATTTCTATAACTCTTGGATCAACTTTTCTTCTTACAAGATGTGTTTGTAATAATTCGTTAACTTGTTTTAATTTTAACTCATCAGGCGCAATTGTTGTGATATTTTTATCCTTTCTTTCAATTGTAATTGTAAGACCTTTAAAATCATAACGATTGCTAATTTCTCTTAAACAATTTGCAAGAGCATTATCAAACTCTTGATAATTAATTTTACTTATTACATCAAATGATGGCATAATTTATTTTAACAAAATAATAAAATTTTTTAAATATAATTAAAATTTAATACAAAAAGTACTATTATTGTTACTTTTTGAATAGTTGTTTAAATCAAATTTATTAATATATTAATTATATGTTGCTAAGCTATATCGTTCCATTTTTAATATTAATATTGGTTGTGGTATTTATCCATGAATATGGTCATTACTATTTCGCTAAAAGATATGGTGTAGGAGTAACAGATTTTTCAATAGGTTTTGGTAAAGAACTATTTGGCTGGAATGATAAATCTGGGACTAGATGGAAAGTTTGTGCTATTCCTTTAGGTGGCTATGTTAAGTTTTTCGGTGATAGAAATGTATACTCTCAAGCAGATCATAAAGAAATTTTAGAAAAATATAATGAAGAAGAAAGAGAAAAATTATTCATACTAAAACCTTTATATCAAAGAGCACTTATTGTTTTCGGAGGCCCATTAGCTAATTTTCTATTAGCAATAGTAATATTTTTTTCAATTTATACATTTGTTGGTAAAGACTTTACTCCTGCAGTAATTAATGAAGTTCAAAAAGATAGCCCTGCAATGGTCGGAGGGTTAAAAGAAAAAGATATCATTCTAGAAATTGATGGGAATGAAGTTAAAAGTTTAATGGATGTATCTAAATATATAACAATGTCCACAAGTGACTTTATCGATTTTAAAGTAAAGAGAAACTATGATGAATTAATCCTTAAAATTAAACCTAATATGGTTATGAGTGAGGATAATCTTGGAAATAAAATCAATAAAAGAATGGTTGGCATTAAACTTGGTGCTTATAATGATGAAATTAACCATGTAAAATTAGGCCCTGCTCAAGCAATATATCATGCTGCTCATGAAGTGTATTATGTCAGTATTTCTTCACTTAAATACTTAGGTGGAATGATAATGGGAAAGGCGGATACTTCTCAACTAGGTGGACCAATTAGAATTGCAAAAATTTCCGGTCAGGTAGCAACATTTGGTGCGATAGCTTTTATTAGTATGATGGCTTATATTTCAATAAGTCTAGGTTTAATAAATCTTTTTCCAATACCTATGTTGGATGGCGGACATTTAATGTTTTATACTTTTGAAGCATTATTAGGACGTCCACTAAGTCAAAAAACACAAGAAGGTTTTTTTCGAATCGGATTATTTTTGTTGTTATCTTTAATGTTTTTTACAACCTTCAATGATCTAAAAGACCTCGGTTTATTTGGATAAATTAATTTCATTAAAAGTTAAAAAATTCAATAAAATCAACACTTATTTAAGTTTTAACAAGATATAGTATATCACTTGTTAACAGCTACTAAAAAAAGCCTTGATTTATCAATGCTTTTAACAATGATAGTAAATAACCTAATAAAACCGGAGCTAAAATGAATAAAAAACAACTAGTAGCAAAGCTTTCAGGCTCGCTAAATTTAAGCAAAGCAGATGCTGAAAGAACTTTTGATACAATTACCAACACTATTTTGGACGCTCTTAAAAATGATGATAGCGTTAAAATCGCTGGTTTTGGTACTTACAAAGTAGCAAAAAGAAAAGCAAGAATTGGTAGAAATCCTAGAACTGGTGAGCAAATTCAAATTGCTGCATCACAAAAGGTTAAGTTCTTACCTGCTAAATCTTTAAAAGAAGCTTTTAACAGATAAATTATTAAACAGCCTTAATACGAAAAACGTGTTAAGGCTGTTTCTATATGCAAAAACTGCATACCCCTTTTTCAGTATAAACGTTAGTTAAAATAATTAATCAAAATATAAGACTACTTTTTAAACAAGGGAGGTCTTATGACTAAATTAATAAAAAAAATAAGCGCACCGCTTATTAGTTTAATTTTGTTATTAAACATGAGTAGTGCGGGAATGGCAGAAACAACAGTGTCTGCTGAAGTTGGGTTTATATTTAATACTCTACTATTTTTAATTTGTGGTTTCCTAGTCATGTTCATGGCAGCAGGTTTTGCAATGTTAGAATCTGGAATGGTAACTTCAAAAAGTGTCTCGGTGATTTGTGCAAAAAACATCGGATTATTTTCAATTGCTGGAATAATGTTCTGGCTTTTTGGATATAACCTAGCATATGGAATACCAGAGGGTGGTTACATTGGTAAATTTATACCATGGTCAGACTCTAGTGCTATAGATACAGGTTATTCAGATGGATCAGATTGGTATTTTCAAATGGTATTCTGTGCAACTACAGTTTCAATTGTATCAGGAGCAATGGCTGAAAGAATTAAATTATGGCCGTTCTTCTTATTTGCAGCAATTTTATCTGGAATTTTATATCCAATCGTAATGGGTTGGCAGTGGGGTGGAGGCTGGTTAGCTACACTTGGCTTTTCTGATTTTGCTGGATCCACTTTAGTACACTCAACTGGTGGAGCAGCAGCTTTAGCAGGTGCAATTATAATTGGACCAAGACTTGGAAGATTTACTAAGTCTGGTGAAGCAACACCTATTAAACCATTTGCAGCTTCATCTATTCCATTAGTAACACTTGGTGTATTTGTACTATGGTTAGGTTGGTTTGGTTTCAACGGTGGTTCACAATTAGCTATGGGTACAGCAGACGATGCAATTGCAGTATCAACAATCTTTTTAAACACATTCTTAGCAGGAGCTGGTGGTGTAATGGCAGCAGCTGTTGTTACAAGATTATTTATTGGTAAAACAGATGTAATCCAAATGTTAAATGGATGTATTGGTGGTTTAGTTGCAATTACAGCAGAACCTTTAGCACCATCACCATTAGCAGCAATTTTAATTGGTGCAGTTGGTGGTATTATAGTTGTTTACGGTACTAAGTTCTTATTACAGATGAAAATTGATGATGTAGTAGGTGCTGTACCAGCACACTTGTTTGCAGGTATCTGGGGAACGTTAATTGTTCCAGCTACAAATGCAGACGCATCTTTTAGCGCACAGTTAATTGGTGTTGTATCCGTGAATGCATTTGTATTTATCGTTGCTTACATAATTTGGTCAATAATGAAAGGAACAATTGGTCTAAGATTAAGTAAAGAAGGTGAAACGAAAGGTACAGACGTAACAGAAACAGGTGTAATAGCTTACGCGATACGTGACTAATTACATGTAATAAAGGAGCTCTTCGGCTCTCTAGATCTACTCATCGAAGAGCTCCTTTTAAAAAGAATTAACATCTCTCTCTTTTAGTTAATGATGAAAAGGCCCTTCGGGGCCTTTTTTTTATCTTAATGATTTTAAAGTTTCAAAAACTTCTTTTGCGTGATCTTTAACTTTAACGTTGTCCCAAACTTTTATAATTTTTCCTTTTTTATCTATTAAAATAGTTGAGCGAATAATTCCCATAAACTCTCTTCCCATAAACTTTTTCTTACCCCAAACTTTATATTTTTTTAAAACTTTTATTTCTTCATCAGATAAAAGATCAAATTTTATTTTGAATTTTTCTCTGAATTTATCATGGCTTTTAATAGTATCTTTTGAGATGCCAAAAATTTCACAATTCAGTTTCTTAAATTTAGGTAATAGTTTATTAAAATCATTTGTCTCTATCGTGCATCCAGGAGTGTCATCTTTAGGATAAAAGTAAATAACAACGTATTTGCCCAATAAATCTTTTAATTTTTGGTTTTCACCATTAGTTGATGGCAATGCAAAATCAGGTGCTTTGGTATTTTCTTTAATCATTAAACTTCGCTTTCATCCCATAGTTTCTTGTAATTAATAAAAGGCGAAAGACCATAACTTGAATTAACATTTGTTAAATGTAGTGACAAACTTTTAATAGGTGAAATACAAATTTCTTGATTGTAAATTTCATTTAAGTATTTTTCAAAAGGATCATGTCTATCTTCGCATGTTTTCTTAAAATTATCCCAGTACTGATTTAACAAACTTTTAGATGTTAAAAATGTGCACAAGGTTTTGTCTATTGTTCTCCAATGTCTTTTATTACCAATTAAAATGTTAGTTTTGACATTATCCATATAAAGATAAGGGTAATCTGCTGGGCACATAAAAATATCTTTATTTAATTGTGAAGATATTCTCTCATAAGAAGCAATCATTTCTTCAAGCATTGGTTCAAAATGCAAATAATCATCTTCTACAAATAATACTAAATCTTCACATCGTTCTTTACCTAATTCAAAACTCTTATATAAGCTCGCTAAATTTCCAATTGTTTCTTCATTTGTTTGTGGCTTAATTTTATTTTTAAAATCAATTATGTTTAAGTTAACTAATTCTACATCTTCATTTATAAATTTTTTTAATTTTTCTAAATTTTCATTTTTTGAATTATCATCAACGATAAGAAGCTTTATCTTAATATTTGGATATTTTGATTTACAATAATTAATTGATTTAATTAATGAATTTAAAGATCTAAGCGAATATTCAATTTTTGGCTTTTCAAATAATCTCTTTTTATTTTGATCCCAAATTTCTATTTCAGTATTTGTTCTAAAAACTATTAATAAAGATTTTACAGTTCTTGTAATTTTTACCTCACCTAATGGAAGGATAATAGATTTTTCGTTTATAGAAGATAAGTTTTCGTTTAATTCTTTATTAAGTGTTGGAGAAAAAAAGTTATTTTGATCAATTATTTCATATCCTAATAATTTACATAGTTTAATGAATAATTTTTTCATAGATTTTTTTTAAATATTATATAGATATGTTTACAATATTATGGCAATTAAATCATCTACAACACTAGTTACCGAAGCATTAGATCAAATTAAAACTATTTCAACAGATGAAGCTTTTGAAAAATCATCTAAAAATGAATGTAATCTAATTGATATAAGAGATATTAGAGAACTTGATAAAGAAGGAAGAGTTGAAAATTCAAATCATATTCCAAGAGGGATGTTAGAGTTTTGGTTAGATCCTGATAGCGTTTATTTTAAAGATGGCAAACTTGATATGAATAAAGAAATGGTTTTATTTTGCGCAGGTGGATTAAGATCAGCATTAGCAGCTAAAACTTTACAAGAGATGGGTTTTGAAAAAGTTTCACATATTGATGGTGGATTTGCCGCTCTTAAACAAAGTAAATTTAAAATCGTTTAACTATTTAATTCATCTAGAGCATAATCAAGTCTATCTTGACCCCAAAATAATTTATTATTAATTACAAAAGTTGGAGCTCCAAAAACATTATTATCAAAGGCATGACTTGTTAAATTTTTTAGCTCATCTTTTATTTTTTGATCTTTTATATTTTGTTTAAATATATTTTCATCTATTTCACAATTAGTTAAAATTTGTTTTAGGATTTTTTCTTCTGATATATCTAAATTATTTTTCCAGTAAGCATCAAAACAAATATCAATAAATTTATCTTTTTTCTCTTCTTCAATACAAAGATAACCCCTCATTAAATATAAAGAATTAATCGGGAACTTTTCATTCCAAATGAAAGGAATTTCATTTTTTTTTGCAATTAAAATGCAATCTTCTCTCATATTTTTCATTTTTCTTTCATTAAAAGCAGGAGCTGTAATTCCACCTAAATTATGTAACCCTCCAAGTAAAATGGGTTTATAAATAAAGCTATTTCTTTGATTTAAATTGATGATTTTTTTATGAGCTAAATAAGTATAAGGACTAACAAAATCAAAATAAAATTCTATTTTTTTAGTCATATAGACTTATTCTTTTTGCGTAAAATAATCTGATAAACCAATATATGAATAGACCTAGAGGACCAATTAAATAAGTGATTATTAATGGAACTCCTAAAAGATATCTATTAACTCCAAATTTTTGAGAGTCTTTTAAAATCCATCCTCCAACAAATAAATTAATTGCAACAAAATGTATCCAAAACATCATTAAAAAAGTGGTATCAGAAAATAATTCAGATAACTCAGCAATGCCAAGATATAACGTAAAATTTTTATCAAAATCATATACATCGATATATGATTGATAGAGCATAAAAATATACGCTCCTCCCAAAAGAATAATTGGAAAAATAGAAGTTACAAAATATTTACATAAATGTGATTGTGGAAAAAATATTAGAATTAACCAAAAAGGTAATACTCCACAATTGACCCACAAATATAGCATTTCAATTGTAAAAAAATTATAAATTTGCTCGATCATTTAAAATTATATTATATTAAATCTATCAATGATTCCTATAAGAAATAGAAAAAAAACTCTTAAAGTAACGGTAGAGGAAATGCGAAATTTTGCTTTTGCTTATATTGAAAAGTATGCACCTTCTAAACAACAATTAAAAACTTACCTTTTAAAGAAATATTTAAAGACATCAGTGCCCAATGTCAAAAAACAAGACGTAAATAAGTTAATTGAGATTGTTTTATCAGATTTAGAAAAAAGTAAATTTATTAACGATAAATTTTATTCAGAAAGTAAAGCAAGAAGTATGATTAGTAGAGGAAGCTCAATAAATAAAATTAGAAGTTATTTGTTAGGAAAAGGTATTGATGAGAATTATATCAATAATACAGTAGATCAAATTAATGACCAAAATTCAGATCAAGATTTTTTCTCTGCAATAAAAATTTGTAAAAAAAAAAGAATTGGACCAGCAAGAGTACAGGATAATAGGCCTTTATTTTATAAAAAGGATATTTCTTTATTAGCGAGGAATGGTTTTGATTTTGAGACTTCAAAAAAAGTAATGGATATGAGCGAAGAAGAATACAAAAAAATAATTAATCTACTTTGATTTATTTTTTTTTTCCTCCTCAACCAAATAATCAATCTTATTTTTAATATAATTTCTAACAAAAACAAAAACCAATAAACCAAATATTGATACTGAAACAATAATAATTAATATGATTCTTAATTGTTCATCCATTGTTTAAGTTTTTATTTTTTACAATTATACTTGTATTTTTGAAGTCTTTTTTACCATAAATTATTTCATTGTTAGCAAAATCAGTGATTGATCCCCCTGAATGAATTATTAGAGCGTGACCTGCTGCAATATCCCATTCACACGCTCTTGGTTCTGCCACGTATAAATCAAATTCACCAGCAGCAATCACACAAAATTTTAAAGAACTTTTCATTTTTTGATGAGAAGAAACTTTATATCTTTTGTGAATTTCAAAAATTTCTGGTTTTAATTCTTTGGAATAACTTACGGCAGTAATTTCATCATTAGATTTAATTTTTGAAGACAATGAAATTTCTTGTCCATTAGTTACTTCGTAAGAATGAGATTTTGCATATGCATAAAACATTCTTTTTTTTGCAGGCGCATTGATTAAGCCTATTAAAGGCTTGTTATTAATTATTAGACTTGCATTTAAAGTAAACTCATCTCTATTATTTAGATAATCTCTTGTTCCGTCTATTGGATCAATTAACCAAAAATCTTTTAAACTTTTGTTTTCTTTATTTTCGGAATTTTCTTCAGATACTATAGGGATATTTGGTGTTATTTCTTTAATCTTTTTAGTTAAAACTTTATTTACCTCAATATCTCCATTTGTAACAGGTGTGTTGTCAGATTTAATTTCTTTTTTAAGACCTTTTTCCCTTATTGATAATGCAAGATCGCCCGCAGCATAAAATGTATCAATTAATGACTTTGTAATTTTTTTTGCTTCTTCAATATTCATTTTTTTAGTTTTTCTATTTTAATCTCTTTTGCATTAATTACTTTTTTCCCAGCGTTTTCAAAATTTATTGTAACTTTAAAATCAATAATTGATTGCACTTGACCTATACCCCAGTCTTTTTTATTGGGATTTATTACTCTATCTCCTGGTTCATAATCTAAAATCATTTGATTTACTTATATTCAATATGTAAATAAATAACATTAAATTATGACCAAATTAAACTCATTAGGTTTCAATAAAAAACCAGAAGATACTCTTGTAGTTGTTGCAATGTCAGGTGGAGTAGACTCTTCAACTGTTGCAGCTATGATGAAAAATGAAGGTTATAAAGTTATAGGTATTACTTTAAAATTATATAATGACACTCAACAAACTACTCAATCAAAACAATGTTGTGCTGGTCAAGATATAATGGATGCAAAAAGAGTTGCTGACAAATTAAGTATAGAACATAGAATTTTATATTATCAAAACAAATTTAAAGAAGGTGTTATAGATAATTTTGTAGAAAGCTATCTAAACGGGGAAACTCCAATACCATGTGTTCAATGTAATCAAACTGTAAAGTTTACTGATTTATTTGAAGAAGCTAAAAGTTTAAAGGCAGATGCTTTAATAACAGGTCATTACGTTAAGAGCATCACAGAGAATGGTATTAATCACATGTATAGGGGGAAAGATAGTAATCGAGATCAGAGTTATTTTTTGTTTAATACAACCAGAGAACAACTTGATTATTTAAGATTCCCTTTAGGCGGAATGTTAAAAGATGAAACAAGAAAAATTGCTAAAGATTTAGATTTAAATGTAGCTGATAAACCAGATAGTCAAGATATTTGCTTTGTGCCTAATGGAGATTATGCATCTGTAATACAAAAATTTAAACCAGACTCATTTAAAAAAGGAAATATTAAAAATTTAAGTGGAGAAGTAATTGGAGTTCATGATGGAATTATCAATTATACTATTGGTCAGCGTAAAGGAATTAAAATTGCTGATAAAGATCCATTATATGTAATTAAAATTGATGCCAATAAAAATGAAATAATTGTAGGCACAAAAGAAAATCTTATTAAAAAAGAAATTAATTTAAAAGAGGTAAATTTATTAACAAATAATGACAAAGATTTTGATAATGAGATATTTGTTAAAGTAAGATCAACTGGAAAATTACTTAAAGCAAAAGTAGACATAAATAATAATGAAGCTAAAGTAAATTTATTAGAAGATGAGTATGGTATTGCCCCTGGCCAAGCATGTGTATTTTATTCAAAAGACAGTTTTGGAGAGAAAATTTTAGGTGGTGGTTGGATTAAGAGTTAATTTTTTTCCACATAAAAAAAGTCAGTAAATAAAAACTAATTACTCCAATAAAATAATCCCATTCAAGGGCGTGTTTAAAAAATTTTAAATTAAATCCCATAAAATCATTACCAGGCAAACTTATTATTGGAATACTGATCAAAGCCACTACAACTAAAACTGAAACAAGTATAATTTTCATCTTTAATATTCTAGGATTTATATAGGTTACTAATTTGTCTCTAAAAGAATAAAGTATTATCACAAGATAAACTTGAGCAACTATTTCAAAGATAATAAACAGAAGCATAACAACTCTTCTAAATAATTTGTATAAATCGTAATCAAACTTCACTCCTAAAAAAATTGAATGTAGAGTTAATGCTATTGCTGATGCCACTCCAAAATTAACAATTTTCTTAATATGTTTGTGACCACCATTTAATTGCAAAATAATGTCTCTATTAAAGAACCAATATTTAATTAAGAGAAATGATGTTAAAAACATAGCTGGTTTAAATACTAGATATGTGGGAAATACTCTTGCAGTTCTGCTGATAGATGCGCCACCATCTATATACGGAAATGTCCAGTGTATTATATCTTCTTGATTAGGAAAAAGACCGTGAAATTGAGTAATTAATATTAAGCAGGTATTTACAGCAACAAAAGGAACAATAAAAATCCAAATACTTAAGGATCTTACTTTGTTTATCTCAACCATTTATAAGATTATTTTTTCTTATTTTTCTTTCTTGCTCTTCTTTTTTTAGAGCCCATTTTCCTTCGGCCTCTATGCTTTTTTGGATAACCCATTTTTTCCTTTTATTTATAATTTAATTGAAATTATTCGCGGGATATAGCATTGTCCGATTAACTATTCAATTTTTTTATGAGCGATTCTTTTAAAACTTTTTTAAAGCATACTGCTAAAGATTTTCATAATCAGTCTGTTAATCCACCTGTAGTAAGAGCATCAACTATTATCTTTAAATCGATGCAAGATATAAGGAAAACTCAATCAAAAGCAGCCAAAAATCCTACTGGCGGACATTTTGATTATGGAAGGCAGGGAACATCTACTACGCATATTTTACAAAAAATTTTATCTAAGCTTGAGGAAAGTTATCATGTTTTTTTAACACCAACAGGTTTTGGTGCAGTATTTTTATCAATATTTAGTGTGGTAAGACCAGGAGATGAAATATTAGTAGCAGATCCAGTTTACAGTCCCACAAGGCTTCTTACGCAAGATTTTTTAAAAGAATTTAATATTAAATCTACATTTTATAATCCTAGTGATTTAAAAACTTTAGAAAAAAATATATCAAAAAAAACAAAATTAATTTTTGTTGAAAATCCTGGAAGTAATACTTTTGATTTTCAGGATCTTGGAAAAATAATTTCAATTGCAAAAAAGAATAAAATTTTAACAGCAATAGATAACACATGGGGAACTCCTTATTTTTTAAAACCAATCAAACTTGGTTTTGATATGGCAATTGTTTCAGCAACCAAATATTATTCAGGTCACTCGGATGTTATGGGAGGATCATTAGCAGTTAATAAAAAAGTTTTTAAACAAATTCAAAAAACAGATAAAGTTTGTGGAATGAGAATGAGTCCTGATGATGCTTATTTGATAACAAGAGGACTTAGAACTTTAGATGTTAGATTAGACAGACATAGAGAAAATGCTAAAAAAGTTTCTGAGTTTTTATCTAAATATAAAAATTTCAAATTACTTTATCCATACAAAAAAGATTCTGTTAATTTTCGAATGTGGAAAAAATATTATTCAGGAGCTTCTGGTTTAATGGGACTTCGTATAAAGTCTAAGAGTAAAAACTCAGTGGTCAAATTTGTAAACTCATTAAAATTATTTGGTTACGGATATAGCTGGGGTGGTTTTGAAAGTTTGGCTTTATATCAAGATGTAAGAGAGCAGGGCAAAAGAAATTTTCTTAAGTTAGCTAAAAACGAACATCTTGTAAGATTACATATCGGTTTAGAAGATCCAAATGACTTGATTGCAGATTTAAAACAAGCACTCAAGCATTTAAAATGACACAAAACAAATTTTTTCAATCACGTACAGCAATAATAACTTTAATTGCTGCTTGCACAGTTGTTTTCATTTCACTTGGTGTAAGACAAACATTTGGATTATTTTTTATGGATTTCAAGAAAGATCTTGGAATTTCAATTACTAATTCTGGATTAGCTGTAGGAATACAAATGTTAATGTGGGGTTTAACAGGCCCTATCTTTGGAGCAATTGCAGATAAGTATGGTGGCCATAAAGCAATTAGCTTAGCTTTTATTTTTTATATTTTAGGAATTTATTTTTTATATAATGGTCCTAATACAGGATTATTTTTTCAATTAGATTTGGGATTATTAGTTGGAATTGGTCTTGGGGGGACAGCAATTAGTATTCCAATGGCAATAGTTGGGAAACATTTTCCTTTATCAAATAGAACTATTGCAATGAGTTTTGTAACAGCCGTTGGTTCTTTAGGTTATTTTGCTTCACCTTTATATACAAACTATTCTTTAAAAGCTAATGGATGGGAACAAACCTTGAGCGTTTTTATGTTTTTTTTAATTTTTGGATTGATTGTGTCTTATTTTGTAAGGTCGCCATCTTTAAATGAGACACCTGAGAAAACAAGTGACCAAACAGTTATTGAAGCTTTAAAAGAAGCTTTTGGTACTAAGAGTTATATTTTATTAGTTTCAGGATTTTTTGTTTGTGGTTTTCATATAACTTTAGTTGGAACCCATGTTCCTAAATATGTTATTGATAGAGGGTTGGAGGATTGGACAGCTGCAGCAATTTTATCTTTAATTGGTTTATTTAATATTTTTGGATCTTTATTGAGTGGATACTTATCTACAAAAATGAGTAAAAAAATTATCCTAAGTGCAATTTACTTCTTAAGAGGAATTTCAATAATTTTCTTTATATTTTTACCACCTAGCAACTTAAATGCTTTTATATTTGGAGCTAGCTTTGGATTTCTATGGCTTTCAACTGTGCCAGCAACTAGTGGAATTGTTGCCCATATTTTTGGAACTAGATATTTAGGATTGCTTTATGGTTTAGTATTTCTAAGTCATCAAATCGGATCTTTTTTTGGTGCATACTTAGGTGGATTATTTTATGATACTTATGGTTCCTATGATTATGCGTGGTATTTAGCAATTGCACTATCTGTTTTTGCTGCAATAATTCATTTACCAATTAAAGAACAAGCAGTTTTAAGATTAAGAACAGAATAAATTGAAAACACTTGAAAATCTAATTAAATCTGAGCAACCGTTTATACTTTATAAGACTAATGCAGGTTTTAAATTATATACTCAATTTTCAAAAAAAATTATTTTAAATAATAAAAATATTAAAAGTTTTTTAAATAATATAAAAAAAAAGAAATCAAATTTCAAAGAAACAGATTTGTTTGTAGGTTTTTTTGGTTATGAAATATTAAATAATTTAATCGGCATTAAACTTCCAAAACAAAAAAGTATCAATTTTCCAAAAGGGATTTTTTATAAACCAGAAAAAGTACAAAATTTGAAATATATTGATTATAAAAATGAAAAGAAAAAAAAATATATTCGAAATTTAAAATAAATTTATCACTCAATCATTACACAAAAATATTTGAAAAATTTAAGAAGAAAATCAAAAGTGGTGATACTTATCAAATTAAAATTTGCACAAAGTATAAAAATAAATCAATTATTGATCCATTAGATTTATTTTCTAAATTATGTAAAACTAATCTAGCACCAGAATCTTTTTTTATTAAAGATAAGAATTATTCAATAATAAGCTGTTCTCCTGAAAATTTGATAGACAAAAAAGGAGATCATATTTCAACTAAACCTATAGCTGGAACGCTGAAAAAAAACAAGAAATTGAATAAATCAAAAGCTCTAAAATATTTTAGAAAAAATATTAAAGAATCTAAAGAGCACAATATGATTGTTGATATGGAAAGAAATGATTTATCAAGAATTTGTGTGCCTGGAACAGTCAAAATCAAAAAAGAAAAAAAAATTGAAGAATATAAAGATCTATTTCACTACGTAACTTTGATTGTTGGCAGATTAAGAAAAAAAATAAAAATTATTGATATAATTAAATCAATGATGCCAGGTGGATCTGTAATTGGTTGTCCAAAAATTAGCACCTTAAACTTATTAAACAATCAGGAAAGAGAAAATAGAAATATTTATACAGGCAGTTTTGGTTTTATAAAGTTTAATGGAGATATGAGATTTAATATAATAATCAGGTCTTTATTGTATTACAAAAGTATATCAGAAATTTCAGTTGCATCTGGTGTTGTTGTAGACAGCAAAGCTAAAAATGAGTTTAATGAAAACTTTATTAAAGCTAAAGCTCTATTAGATTTATTTAAATGATTTATATAATTGATCATAAAGACTCTTTTACATTCAATGTTGTTCATCAATTTTCTCTATTTGACAAAGTAGAATGTGATGACTATTCAGAAATTAAAGAAGATAAGTTAAACAAAGCTTCGACTATTATTTTTTCTCCAGGTCCAGGTTCTCCAAAAGATTATAAAACTACTTCAAAAATTTATAAAAGATTTAAAAATAAAAAAAAAATTATTGGAATTTGCTTAGGTTTTCAGCAGATACTTTATTGCGAAGGTGGAAAAATCATTGAACAAAATAAGATATATCATGGTTATCAATCAAAAATTAAAGTTGTATCTAAAAATTCTTTATTCAAGAAAAATACGAATTTTGTAGTTGGCAGGTATCATTCATTAAAATTAAAAGAACCTTTTAGAGCAAAAAATTTTGACATAACAATGAGATGTGCTAATTCAAATGTTGCGATGGCAATTGAAAATAACAAAGAAAAAATCTATGGCTTTCAGTTTCATCCAGAATCTTTTTTAACAATAAATGGTAACTTACTTATTAAAAAAATCTTATCGACTTAAAGATTATAAAGAAATTAAATTTAATGATCTTTGGGGTGATCATGGTGTATTCACAACGATGTGGTTATTTGACAAACCACAAAAAATTTTATTTTTTGATCAACATATTAGCAATTTAATAAAATCCACAAAAGTTTTTAAAGTATATAAAACAGATTTAAAATTGAATATTTTAAAAATTTTAAAGAAAATAATTAATCCTAAAATTAAATACAATCATTTATTAAGAGTAGCAATAAACAAAAAGACATTATCTGTATCAATAAGAAAAAGAATAAAACCAAAATTAGATTTTACTTTAAATCTGATAAATCTTAAAAGAGTTAGACCTGAATATAAAAATTTAAAATATAAACAAATTTTAAAACATCTTTCAAAATTAGATAATTCAAAAAATGATATAGGCTTATGTGTAAATAATAAAGTTTTTGAAACCGGAACTTCAAATTTAGTGTTTATAAAAAATAATAAGATTTTTTTCCCAAAAAATAATTATTATAAAGGAATAACATTTAAATTTTTTAAAAATAAATTTAAAAAATTTTATTTTACAGATATTAAAATTAATACATTGTCCAAATTTGATGAAATATTATTAATTGGATCTGGAAAAGGAGTTGCCTCAGTTAAAAAAATTAAAGGTTATAGCTGGTCTAGAAAAAGTATGAAATATTACAAATTATTTTCATCCACATATTTAAAAGCAATTAACCAATGTAAAAAATATTAATGATCAGAGATCCCAATAATCCTTGCTTATTTTGTAATGCTAAAGAAAGTGGTATTGCTGCAGAAAATGAATTTGCATACGCAAGTTATGACTCATACCCAGTTTCAGATTTCCATTGTCTTATTATTCCAAAAAGACATGTAAAAGATTATTTTGAAATGAGTGATGAGGAATTTTTGGCTTGTAATGATTTAATTACAAAAATTAAAAATGAAATTTTAGCTAAAGATAAAACGGTTAAAGCTTTTAATATTGGAACCAATGCTGGAAAAATGTCTGGTCAATCAATCATGCATTGTCATATCCATCTGATTCCAAGAAGAGAGGGAGATGTCGAAAACCCTCAAGGAGGAGTAAGATCGGTAATTCCAAAAAAACAGCACTATAAAAGAGAAAATTAGACTATTAATAAAGACAAATTGACCAATTCTTACTTATTGAAGTCCTATTCAAACTATTCTAGAAAAGCTTGAAACTAATCAAAATTTAAAAACTATGTTACAAAATAATCCTTTTCTAAACTTAGCCGAAGTTGTTTCACCTTATGCTATGCAATCATTTATTATTTCAATGGTAGTTTTGATAGCTGCTGGAACTATCATTCAAATGATACATCATAAAAATGTTACTTATTTTTTAAACAATGCAAAAAAAGCAAAATTATCTGCTACTAAAGAATTAAGTGCAGGAGAGAAAGCTGCAATTATTGCAAAAACTACAGTTGTAGATATTGGCACAACATCTGAATTAGGAATGGGTAAAAGAAGACTAGCGCATGTATTAGGTATGTATGGAACTATTTTGTTTTGGGTTTCATCTGCTGTCTTAGTTTTTTGTTATACTAGCGAGGGATCGTCAACTACAGTTTGGTCAACTTTATGGCATGTTGGAGCTATACTTACTTGCCTAGGTGGATTTTGGTTTTGGTTTTTTTTAAGAGTAGATGTATCTGCAGAAGCTTTTCCTTGGTATAGAATTATAAAAGCTGACTTATTTGTATTAGCTCTTTTAGCTTGCTCAACATTTGGTTTAGCATGGTCATATTTTCAATATTCAAGTCAAATGGGTTTGAGCTACTTATTTTTAGCTTTATTTGTAGTTGCTAACATAGTGTTATTCGGTGGAGTTTACTGGTCTAAGTTTGCTCACATGTTTTATAAACCTGGAGCAGCTATTCAAAAAAATCTTGCTGAAGCAGATGGATCAAGAGACAATCTTCCTCCACCGGCTGATGCACCTGAACAGTTTGGTTTAGGAATTAAAAGAGAAGAACCAAAACATTATTAATCATGAGATTATTTAAAAAGGAGAAAAAATAAATGTCAACTTTCGTATATATGACTAGATGTGATGGCTGCGGTCATTGCGTAGATATCTGTCCATCAGATATAATGCACATTGATGAAAATATAAGAAGAGCAAAAAACATTGAACCAAATTTTTGCTGGGAATGTTATTCTTGTGTTAAAGCATGTCCTAACCATGCAATTGATGTAAGAGGTTATGCTGATTTTGCTCCAATGGGTCATAGTGTTAGGGTAAGAAGAGAAGAAGAAAAAGGAACTATCTCTTGGAAAATAAAATTTAGAAATGGTACAGAGAAAAACTTTGTATCTCCAATTACAACAAAACCTTGGGGTGAGTTTATTCCAAAACTTGCTGATGGTGACAAGCCAAATCAAGGAGAAATAAATTCACAAAGACTTTATAGAGAACCGGAAGGATTAAATACTGGCGGTGAACTTCCATCAGTTCCAAAAGAGTCTTTTAAAAAAGGAGTTTATTACTAATGGCTAAACATAAAACTCATTACGAAGAATGTGATATTTTAGTTGTCGGTGGAGGTATGGCCGGGACAGGTGCAACTTTTGAAGCAAGACACTGGGGAAGAGATATGAAAATTGTTTGCGTTGAGAAAGCAAATATTGACAGAAGTGGAGCTGTTGCTCAAGGTCTTTACGCTATTAACTGCTATATGGGAATGCAGTGGGGTGAGAACCAACCTGAAGATCACGTTAGATATGCAAGAAATGATTTGATGGGAATGGTAAGAGAAGATTTAGGTTATGACATGGCTCGTCACGTAGACTCAACAGTTCATATGTTTGATGAATGGGGTTTACCTATGATGAAAAATGAAAAGACAGGTAGATATTTAAGAGAAGGTAAATGGCAGATCATGATCCACGGTGAAAGTTACAAACCAATTGTAGCTGAAGCCGCAAAGAAATCTGCTGATAAAATTTATAACAGAATAATGATCACTCATTTATTAATGGATGAATCTCAAGAAAATAGAATTGGCGGAGCAGTTGGCTTTAACATGAGAACAGGTGATTTTCACGTGTTTAGAGCTAAAGCTGTAATTGTTGCAGCAGGTGGAGCTTCACATATCTTTAAACCTAGAGCTGTTGGTGAAGGAATGGGTAGAACTTGGTATGCACCTTGGAGTAATGGTTCTGCATATGCATTACCAATTGCAGCTGGTGCAAAAATGACTCAAATGGAAAATAGAATTGTTCTTTGTAGATTCAAAGATGGTTATGGACCAGTTGGTGCTTATTTCTTACATTTAAAAACATATACACAAAACGCAAATGGTGAGAATTATGAGAAGAAATGGTATGATCAAACTAAAGAGCTAGTTGGAGAGTATATCGATCACCATCCAACTCCTACTTGTTTGAGAAATCATGCATTCATTCAAGAAGTTGCAGCTGGCGGCGGACCAATCCACATGGTAACAAAAGAAGCTTTTCAAGATCCACATTTAGAAACTGTTGGATGGGAAAATTTCTTAGGAATGACAGTTGGTCAAGCAGTTGTATGGGCTTCACAAAATATTGATCCAAAATATACTAATCCAGAATTAACGACATCTGAGCCATATGTAATGGGTTCACACGCAACATGTTCTGGAGCTTGGGTAAGTGGACCAGAAGATTTGTCGCCACCTGAATATTTCTGGGGATACAACAGAATGCTGACTATTGATGGCTTATTTGGTGCTGGTGATACTGTTGGTGGAAGTGCACACAAATTTTCATCAGGATCATTTACTGAAGGTAGATTAGCAGCAAAAGCAGCTGTGAAATACATTGAAGATAAGAAAGCTGATGGTATCAAAGTTTCAGACAAACAATGTGAAGAGTTTAAAACTAAAGTTTATAAACCTTTAGATAATTACACAATCGGAAGAAACGAAATTACAGGAGGAACTGTTTCTCCTAGCTATATTTCACCAATTCAAGGTTTACAAAGACTCCAAAAGATCATGGATGAGTATGTTGGAGGAATAACTTCAAACTACATGACTAATGGAAATATGCTGAAGAGAGGACTTGAATTACTTGAATGGCTTCAAGAGGATCTAGAAAACGTTGGTGCTGAGGATTATCACCAGTTAATGAGAGCATGGGAACTTAAACATAGAGCTTTAACTTCTCAGTGTGTTACAGAACATACTTTGTTTAGAGAAGAAACTCGTTGGCCAGGTTATTATTACAGAGGTGATCACATGAAACTTGATGATGAAAACTGGCATTGCCTAACAGTTTCAAGAAGAGATCCAAAAACTGGTAAGTTTACGATGGAAAAAGTACCTGTTTACCACATTGTAGACGAAAAAGAGGAAAAGAAAGCTTCTTAAATAAATATTAGAAGGAAATAAGTTGAAGGATTTACTCAATAAATCTGATGAAGAGATCTTTGCTATCGCAAAGCCTTTTTGGGAAAATCTAGTTAAATCCTCAAATCTTAAGGATTATGGTGGTTTTACAAGAGATTTTTCTACTCAAATGTTATTTGGAGCAAATGAAGTTGAGCTAGGAAAGCAATGGGCTAATAATAAGGTAATAACCAACCTTCATGAAACCTACAATCCTTTTGGAACTCTTAGAAGAGGAGATCATATTACGGTGTTGATTAAACAGACAAACAAAGAACTCCCGGGTGAGTTTTTAGGAAGATTAGTTCTAGGCGTTGAAGATGATGAAGTTAAGATTTTCGGCGCGACTATATATTAAGAAAAGTTTTGTTAATTTAATAAATAAATTGACAAATTTCCAACCAATGTTATTGAGCAGTAAATATATGAATTTCCTTTACCCTAAAATATCAAACAAAATAAAGTTTTTAAAACTTAGCTTAGTTAAATTTGGAATAGTAGTCAGTTTAACAGCTTATTGGAGTGTTATTTTAGTTGGAACTTTCCTTGCTTTTAATTAAGTAAAATATTAAATAATCATTATCTATGGAAGTATATTTACCAATAGCGGAAGTTAACATTAATGCTATTGAAATACTCCTTCTCAGTGCAATTGTAGGTGTCTTATCAGGTTTGTTTGGTGTTGGTGGCGGTTTTTTAATGACACCTTTTTTAATTTTTTTAGGTGTACCTCCTGCTTATGCAGTTGCAAATGAAGCAAATAATATTTTGGCCACTTCAGTCTCAGGCTCCACAACTCATTACTTAAAAAACACATTAGATTATAAAATGGGTTTAATGATAGTTGCAGGTGGTGCTATTGGTACTTTGTTAGGAATTTATACTTTTTCATACTTTCAAGATATGGGAAAAATTGATGTAGTTATTGCTCTAGCTTATATGTACATATTAGCAATAATTGGTTCTTTAATGTTGGTTGAGAGCCTTGGTGAAATAGATAAACAGAGAAGAAATGTTTTAGTTAAAAAAAAATTACATGTTCATTATTGGATACATGGTCTTCCTTTTAGATTGCGATTTCCAAAATCAAAATTATATGAAAGTGCTTTTACACCAATTATTATCGGATTGTTTGTTGGATTTATTGCTGCGATAATGGGAATTGGAGGTGCTTTTATTTTAGTTCCTGCAATGATTTATATCATTGGTATGCCAACCAAGTTAGTTCCTGGGACTTCTTTATTTGTTACAATTTTTGTGAGCGTGATTGTTACTTTCTTACACGCCTTTAACTATGGTTCAATTGATTTGATTTTAGTTTTAATGCTAGTTACGGGGTCAATCATTGGTGTGCAGGTAGGTCAAAAACTTGGAGAAAAAATTAATAGTAGTGGATTAAGAGCTTTGTTAGCAATTTTATTATTGTTAGTTGGAATTGCAATGGCATACGATACTTTTTTTGCTGAAAAGGTTGAAACAGAAATAGTTAAAGTTTTAGATAATGATTTAAACTTCTTTTCAGTGTTTATTCAAAAATTTTCACAAGAGATGCCTTTATTTTATAGTTTGTTTACAATTATGTTTGCTATTTTTTTAGGTGTAGCTGCAGCATTTATTAGAAGATTTTTTTCTAACCTTAGAAAAAAATTAGCAGTTCCTGCTAATAAGTAAAAATCTCAGTAAATATTCCTATACAAAAAATACTTACTACACCAACTGTAGTCATTCCAATTAAACCTACAACAAAAGGTTTATAGCCCATAGATTTTATATCTCTAAAATTGGTAGACAATCCAATTGCAGCCATTGCCATTGTAAGAAATACTTTTGAGGAGGCTTTTATTACTGAAATAGCATCAGTCCAAACTTGATTATTGCTTTCTATAAAATAATAATCACCTAAATTTCTAACTATTATCATTCCTATAAATCCTAAAACAAAGTATGGGAAAATACTTACTAATGAATAATTTTTCTTAACAACATTTCCCCTGTTATATAGGAACGCAAATAAAGGTATCATAATTACTAAAAATGTATTTCTTATTAATTTTGTTACAGTTGCTATATTTAGTGTTTCTGGACTATTAAATTGCTGTTCATAAATTAATCCTGCAGCTGCCACTTGAGATGTTTCATGGATTGAAGTACCAAGGAAAAGTCCAACTAAAAGAGGCTCCGCATCAAAGTAAAAATTTGCAAAATAAGGATAAACAAGCATTGAAAAAATACCAAACAAAGTCATGTTTGCGATTGCATAAGATACTTCACTTTTATTAGCTTTTATTACAGGAGCAGTTGCCATTATTGCGGTTGTTCCACAAACTGTAGATCCAATAGAAATTAAATAAGCCATCCTTGTAGGGATTTTTAATTGTTTTATGACAAGTTTTATTACTACTAAAACACTTATAATACAGATTATGATTAGTGGAATTGCTATAGTTCCAAATTTTAAGAATTCAAAAGGCTTCAAATGTATACCTAAACAGATAATTCCTAGTTTTAAAATATTTTTCTGAGTAAAATCTAAACCGATTAAAAACAATTTTCTGATTTTGAAAATGTTTCCAAGTATCATTCCAATTAGAATAGCAAACATCGCAGTGGATATTGGACTTTTGTTGTAACCTAATAACTCGATTCCTATTACATTATTTATTCCTTGAGAAAGAGAGTATAAAATAAAGGCAAGTATGATCCCTGGTATGACTACCAACTTTTTCTTTATAGACATTTTACCTTAATGATAATTATGCACTTCTGTAAAGTTTAGTCATAACAAACTCTCTATGACCTAAAGCTTCAGCACAAGTTAATCTTCCATTTGCAACTCTTAGAGTTGTTTCTATCAACTTATCTCCTGCTTCTGACATGTTCATTTCCCTAGATAGGATTTTTGAAACGTCACAATCAATATGTTCACCCATGCCTTTTACAGTTAATGGATTGGCTGTTAATTTCACAACTGGTTCAATTGGATTTCCAACAATATTGCCTTGTCCAGTTGGAAACAAATGTATATTAAATCCAGCTGCTGCTTGAAGAGTTACACATTCAGCTGCTGCTGAAGATGTATCCATAAAATATAAGCCTTTACCTTTCTTTGGTTCTTCCGCTGGTTCTAAAACATCAACAAATTTTCTTGATCCAATTTTTTGAAAATTTCCAAAAGCTTTTTCTTCAATTGTAGTTAAGCCACCAGCAATATTTCCAGCTGTGGGTTGACTTTCAGAAAGATCATCTGTTGCTTCTTTTAAAATGAAATCATTGTATGCACTCCAAGTTTTCATAAACTTATCTGAAGCCTCTTTTGTTGCACCTCTTGTAGCACAAACTTTTTCTGCCCCAGTTAACTCAGAAGTTTCACCAAAACATAAATGAACTCCTAAAGGTTCTAGCTTATCCATTAAATTACCAACCGTAGGATTTGCTGCTAAACCAGATGTAGTATCAGATTCACCACATTTAACCGAAATCCATAAATCACTTATTGGACATTCTTCTCTTTGCTTTTCAGAAGCCCACATAACAAATTCTTGAGCTTTTTTTGAAGCTTTCATTACAGTTCCAATATCACCAGTTCTTTCAATATGAAATCCCTCAACTGGCTTTCCAGTTTTTGCAATTCCATCAACAATTTTTTTTGTCCATTTAGGTTCGATACCAATTACAATAACTGCAGCAACATTAGGATTACTTCCTGTTCCTATCATTGTCCTAAAATGTAATTCTAAATCAGCACCGAATTGCAATCTTCCGTAAGAGTGAGGCAATGCAATTGTTCCTTTAATATTATTTGCTACAGCTTCTGCACATGCATTTGAAATATCATCTACAGGTAAAATTATTACGTGATTTCTTGTTCCGGCTCTGCCGTTCTCTCTTTTATAACCTAAAAAACTCTTTGGAATTTCCATATTACTACCACTTCTTTGTTTTTACATTGTGAACGTGAACGTGCTCACCTTTTTTGATTGATTTAACTACTTTACCAATATCATGACCGTATTTAAGAATCGTGTCACCTTCATTCAGGTCAGTCATTGCAATTTTGTGACCTAAAGGTATTTCGTCTACTGATTGTATGTTTACTGTGCTGTCATTTTCCATTATCCAGCAAGAACAATCTTGTTTTGGAGTTATTTTTTCAGTAACAACTACTCCTACGTTGTCTTTTTCATCGTGAATTATGATATCTGTAGCCATATATATTGTGTCGAATTGTTTGTTTGAATTTTCCAAATTCTTATATATTAATCGCGAAAATTAACAAACAGTTTTTAAAAAAGAGATTAAATTTAAAGAGAGGTTACACTAAATTATGACTAAAATGACAACTGAAGAAGCTTTTGTAAAAGTTTTACAAATGCATGGTATTGAACATGCTTTTGGTATTATCGGATCAGCATTCATGCCAATCTCAGATATATTTCCTGATGCAGGTATAACGTTTTGGGATGTTGCTCATGAAACTAATGGCGGATTAATTGCTGATGGTTACACAAGAGCAACAGGAAAAATGTCAATGGTCATTGCACAAAATGGCCCCGGAATTACTGGTTTAGTAACACCAATAAAAACTGCTTATTGGAATCATACACCTCTTTTATTAGTAACACCTCAAGCTGCAAACAAAACTATGGGCCAAGGTGGTTTCCAAGAAGTTGAACAAATGAATTTATTTAAAGATATGGTTTGTTATCAAGAAGAAGTAAGAGATCCATCAAGAATGGCAGAAGTACTTAATAGAGTAATTGAAAAAGCGATTAGAGGATCTGCTCCTGCTCAAATCAATGTTCCAAGAGATTATTGGACACAAGTTATTGATATTGATCTTCCACCAATTGTAAGATTAGAAAGACAAGGTGGTGGATCTGAAGCTATAAATAAAGCTGCCAACTTATTATCAAACGCAAAATTTCCAGTTATACTTTCTGGTGCTGGTGTTGTAATTGGAGGAGCAATCGAAGCTACTAAAAACTTAGCTGAAAAATTAGACGCCCCTGTTTGTTCTGGTTATCAACATAATGATAGTTTTCCAGGTAGCCATCCGTTAGCAGTAGGTCCTTTGGGATACAATGGTTCAAAAGCTGCTATGGAATTAATATCAAAAGCTGATGTAGTTTTAGCACTTGGTACAAGATTAAATCCATTTTCAACTTTACCAGGTTATGGAATTGATTATTGGCCGAAGAATGCAAATATCATTCAAGTAGATATCAACCCAGATAGAATTGGTTTAACAAAAAAAGTGACTGTTGGTATTAGTGGTGATGCAAAATTAGTTGCAGAACAAATTTTAGCTAAACTCTCATCAAGTGCTGGTGACACTGATAGACAAACGAGAAAAGATTTAATTCATCAAACAAAATCTGCATGGTTACAAAAACTTTCAAGTTTAGATCATGAAGAAGATGATGAAGGTACAGTTTGGAATAAAGAAGCAAGAGAAAGAGATGCTGATAGAATGTCACCAAGACAAGCTTGGAGAGCAATTCAAGCTGGTATGCCTGATGATGTTATTATTTCAAGTGATATTGGAAACAATTGTGCAATTGGAAATGCTTATCCAACTTTTGAAAAAGGTAGAAAATATTTAGCACCAGGTTTATTTGGTCCTTGTGGCTATGGTTTCCCATCAATCTTAGGAGCAAAAATTGGATGTCCAGATACTCCAGTAATTGGTTTTGCAGGAGATGGAGCATTTGGAATTAGTATGAATGAAATGAGTTCATGTGCGAGAGAAGAATGGCCATCAATCACGATGGTTATTTTTAGAAATTATCAATGGGGTGCAGAAAAAAGAAACACAACTCTTTGGTTTGATAATAATTTTGTTGGAACAGAGTTAGATCCAGAGTTAAGTTACGCAAAAGTAGCAGATGCTTGTGGTCTTAAAGGTGTAACCGTAAGAACTATGGAAGAAACTACTAACGCGATCAAGCAATCATGTGAAGATCAAAAAAAAGGAATAACCACTTTTATTGAGGTAATTTTAAATCAAGAATTAGGTGAGCCGTTTAGAAGAGATGCTATGAAAAAGCCAGTTAGAGTTGCTGGTATAAATAAAAGTGATATGAGACCTCAAAAATATTTAAACGGATAATATAACATTAAGTTAAAATTAAATTTAAGAGTTGTATTTTTAACTGTGTTTTTATTGTAGAAATTTTCTCATTTATCAATATAGAGATTATTGTTTAAGTTTATTGTTATTAATTAAGATTTTATTTAAAAAAACAAAGACTTTGGTATAAAATTATATAGATTTATGAATGATTAAAAAACTTCTATTTTATGTATTTTTTTTTATTGTTTCTGTATTCATAGGTTTTAAATTTCAAAATCAAGTTCTACAAATAATTCTTGTGCCACAAGGAATTTTAAAGTTATTTGTAAAAGAGAATGTAATTAGACCAACTATTCAAATAAATACCACTGAGGAAAATAAAGAAGAGAGTGTATATGCAAATTCTTTTGAATTAGTTGTAACTAATGTTAAAGAATTTTCAGGATTTAATAAAAATATTGATCAAAGTCAAAATTCCCAACATAAATCTGCAGCACTTTATGGATCAAAAAAAAATGAAAAAACTTACTTAGAATTGTTTACTAGGGATGGCTTTATAATTAATAATCAAAATATTGATCAATATGAACTTCCAAATTTTTATGACCCTCATAATTCCCAAGGTGGAATTAGAGGTGTTTTTTTTATAAATGATGAAACCTATATTTTAATGGCATCAAAAAAAATTGGCTGTCAAAACGTTTCAATTTTTAATTTAGATAGGAAAAAAGAAATATTAAACTTAGATTGTTTACCTGATGTTCAAGGTATTCACTATGATGCTATTGGTGGGGCGAGCATTCATTTTAAAAACGATATTTTTATTTCTATAGGGACTCCAACAAATAATACACAATCTATAAGAAATTTAGCTCAAAATAATGATTCTTTTTACGGAAAAATTATTCAAATAAATAAATTTAATTTAAAAAATTATCTTAATGAAGAAAAAGAGATAGGAATTAAAATATTTACCAAAGGTCATAGAAATCCTCAAGGTTTAGCAAAAATTAATGATATAATTTTTAGTACAGAACATGGTCCTAAAGGTGGTGATGAATTAAACTTAATTAGTGAAAATAAAAATTATGGCTGGCCACTATCTTCCTATGGTACAAAATATGAGGAGATTTCAATTGCTAGTTATAAATTAAGTCATTCAAATTATGGGTTTAAAGAACCTTTATTTCAATTTACACCTTCAATTGGGATTTCAGATCTAACAAATTGCACGCCACAAATGATAGAATATTTTGAGAGAAATGGTTGTTTATTGGCAACATCATTAAGAGATCAATCATTAGTAATTTTTTTATTAGATAAAAATTTGTCTAGAGTAATTGGTATTGAAAAAATTGATTTTGGTCAAAGATTGAGACATATTGCAAAGCAAAAAAACGGACAATTATTTTATGAAAAAGATGGCACTATATATATTTCCTCTGATAGTGGTGAAGTATTAAAAGTTTTTTTTAGATTGATTAAAGATTAGATGAGTAATTTAAATAAAAAAAAAGAATATTTTGAAAAATTTTTATCGAGAATTGAAAATAAAAATTTAAAAAAATTATGGGAAGAGGACAGTCATTTTAAAGAGAAATTTTTTGATTATATCTATGAAGATTTATTGGAGATAGAAAATCCAAATATTTTAGAATTCGGAGTTCATGCTGGTTTTTCAACATCAATATTTTTAGATGTATGTAAGATTAATAATGGAAAATTATTTTCAGTTGATGTAGTAGACTTTTCAAAAAGTTTTGATGATCCAAATTGGAATTTTATACAATCAAGAGATGATAATTTTCCAATGATAGAAAAAAACATACCAGAAAAGGTAGACGTAATTCTTATTGATACTTTACATAAACCAAAACATGTTGAAAAAATTTTATATCATTATTATCCAAGGTTAAAAAAAAATGGGTTAATTATTATAGATGATATAAGCTGGTTATATTACACATTAAATGGTGCAAGAGATAATTTTTTCATTGAAATTAACAACAAAGAAACATTTTATAAACTAATTGAAATATTTAACTCTAATATGAACAATATAACTTTAGAGTTTAATTTTGCACATTCAGGAGTTTGCAAAATAAGAAAAAAAAGTGACTTAAATTTAAATATTTCAAAAAAAATTAAATCTAGAGAATTTTCATTAAAAAATCTTGTAAAAAAAATATTAAGAAAATAATTTAATTTTAAATTTTTATATGATGAAAAATCGGTTTTATACTATTTATGCATTTTTAATAATTTTTTTTGGATTAATTTATTCTTGTTTAACAGCTTACAATTACATTGAAAGATATGATGTTTTAAAAAATGTTAATGAAAATTTAACTAACACATATTTTTTTAAAAAAGAGGGTGGCACACCTACTTTTTGGTATGAGGCTAACAAAATTAAAGAAGACATTGTTATAAAAAGTTTTTTTGCTTCAGGAAATAAGTATGAGTTTAAATATTTGCCATCAAGATTAGTTTATTTATATTATTATTTAATTAATGAAGAAATCATAATTCAAGACAATTTAACGAAAGAAAAGGTATTTAAAACTAATAATGGTAAGTTAGGATTAATAATTATACAAAATATCTTATATTTTTTTTCTCTATTTTACTTATATAAAACATTACACAATAAATATTCTGATCAAAATATTTTTGCAATTTATTCAATATTATTGTTCCTGAGTTTTGAACCAACCATTAACCAATGGAACAGAGTATTATATTCAGAGTCTATTTTTTTTAGTATTCAAATAATTACATTGTCAATTTTAATAGGATACAACAAAGACTCATCATATAAAGAAATTATTTTTATTGGAGTATTATTGAGCTTGATGTATCTTCAGCGAACTTTATCAATATATTATTTTGTTTTTGTTGTTTTATATTTTTATCTTTTTTTTAAAAAAAAGTTTATTATAAATATTTTGATATTACTCACAATTTATTCTATTACACACATATATTTAGGCTTTTGCAATTACAATAGAGATGGAAAATTTTATTTCATACCTATTTTAGCTAAGGAAGATATGTATGGATACTTTATTCCAAAAATAATTAAATATCATAAAGATCGTGACTTTGTCTCAAAATTTGAGACCAGACATGATAAATTAAATAACTTTGTTTATAATAATAATTTAAATTCTGAAAATGAAATAAATATTGAAGATAGATTAAAAATAGCCGATCAAAATTTTGAAGAAAGTTTAAATCTAATTATTGATTACCCTTTAGCATCATTAAAAGAATATGGTTATTCTATTTTACATTATGCTCTATTAAAACCTAATGAATTACATTATTTATTTGAAAATAATATAAAATATAAAGGAAAGTTTTATCAATCTTTAGAATTTCAAAATGAAAAAATTTTAAAAATAGCTTATTCAATTATTGTTTATATTATTAGTATAATTGGTTTATTAGATTTAATGATAAATAAAGAAAAAAAAATAATTTTCATTTTAATTTGTTCAATTTTATATTTCTCATTACCTACTGTCTGGCACAAACAATCAAGCTATCTAGCTCCAGTCTTAATATATATTTCATTTTTTTTTGGTTTTGGAGTTGCAAAAATCTTTGAAAAGATCAAATTAAAAATGTATGTATAAAAATATTTTATACTATTATTTTTTTGTTTTATTATCTTTTTTACCAATTTCATTTTTAATAGGTCCAGCAATTTCATTATCAAATATTTTATTATTTGATATTTCTTTTTTAATTCTAATAATTTTTAAAAAAGAGCTTAGATGTTTAAATACTACATCAATAAAATTATTATTTTTTTTATATATATATTTTATTTTTAATACATTTAATTCTTTAGATCACAATTTAAGTTTTTATAGAAATTTTGGCTTTATAAGATTAATAATTTTTTTTATAGGGATAAATTATTTCTTTCATAGTAGAAAATTCCAAAATGTATTTTTTTTTGGTTTCTAATAATTATTTTTGTAATAGTTGATATTATTTTTGAAAGATATACAGGATCTAATATATTAGGCTACAATTCTTTAAATAATAGAATAGTAAGTTTTTTTAAAGATGAGGCAATTCCTGGTGGATTCATTTATTCATTTACTTTTTTATTATCTGGTTATTTTTTGATGAATGATAATGAAAAATTAAAAAAGTATAAGTATATAATTGTCATTTTTTTAATATCAGTTGCCTTTTTTGCAGTAATTGCAACTGGTGAAAGATCAAATACAATTAAATTTATACTAAGTTTAATTATTTTTTTTATTTTATTTGATCAAATTACATTAAAAAGAAAAATAGTTTTATTTTTAACTTTTATATTTGTTATCTATTTTACTGTTAAAAATGATGAATACTTAAAAGGTAGAATGTTTTACTCAATTCAACATTCTGCAAAAACGTTTAATTCATCATTTGTTCATGGCAAACCGTGGGACAATCCAAGTGGTAATTTATACGCTAAATTATATAGATCTGGTTTTGAGGTATTCAAAAACTATCCATACTTTGGAGTTGGAAATAAAAATTACAGAATTGAGTCCTGTAATAATAATAAATATGATTTAAACATTCATAAACGACTAAATGACTATGTATGCATGACACATCCACATCAAATATATTTTGAGCTATTAAGTGAGCATGGATTTTTAGGTTCAATAATAATCCTATCTATTTATTTTAGTTTAATTTTTAGAATGATTAAAAAAGTTATCTCAGAAAAAAATTATATAGGAGTAGGATGTTTGGCTTTTTTAATACCAGTATTTACACCTATTTTACCAAGTGGGTCTTTTTTCTCAGATTTTAATTCTACTTTATTCTTTATAAATTTAGCTGTGCTTTATGCTACAAGTAAAAGTTTTAATATTTTCCGAAACATAAATAATGACAAATAATTTAAAAAAAAAAATTGGAGATGGAATATTTTATACTGTCTTTTTATTTATTTTTTTAATGTCAATTTGTAATAATTTTTATCAATATAAAAATTTTGATAAATTCTCAAATTCAAAAAAATTAACACCTCGTCATCAATTAATTAATGGTGATATTGATTATTTTTGGAGAGAAGGTAACGACTTAACTCAAGATTTATTAAATGGAAAAAACTATTTTGAAACAGGAGAAGAATATAGAAGACCATATTTACCTTCAAGATTGTTCGCTTTGTACTCTTTTTTGGCATCAGAAAAACTTATAGATAATAATAACAAAGTTATTATAGGAGGAAAAAAAATTATTTTCTTATTTTTTCAGTCAATCATTTTTTACTCTTTGTTATTTTTCTTGTATAAAACAATGATAATTTATTTTTCAAAATTAACATCTCAAATTTGCATTTTTTTCTTAGGTATAGAACCAACAATATTTATGTATCATTCATCTTACTGGAGTGAGTCTATTTTTTTTTCGTTACTCTTGTTATTTATTATTCTAATATTAAAAAACAATTATTCATTTAAATTTTTATTTATTATTGGTTTGATTTTAGGTGTACTATATTTGCAAAGAAGTGTAGCAATTTTTTATATATTTCCTTTATTTATTTATTTTTATTTCAATAAAAAAAAGTTTTTTTTAAAATCTGTTTTTTTTGTTTCTATAGGTTACATTTTAATTCATTTATTTGTTGGATATCATAATTACGTTAGAACTAATATTTTTTATTCAACTTCAACTCAAGCAAAAGATGGTTTTTATATTTATTTAGCACCAGTTATTGAATCTAAGAATTTAAAGATTTCAATAGATGAGGCAGCTAAAAAACTCAGTAAAAAAAAACATGATTGGGCAAATGATAATAAAATTAATTTAAATTTGGAGAGCGATAGATTATTATTTTATAATTATCAAAAAAATGAAGCATTAAAAATTTTGATTAAGAATCCAATTAATTCATTTAAAGCAATAACTGAAAAATCTTTACATTTTTATATTATTGATCCTTTAACCCACGTATTTTATTTTCACAGATGGAATTATGATAATGGTCATTTTTATGGAAGTGAAGCTCATAATAAATGGATAACACCCAGAATATTTTATTCTATTTTTATCTATTTTTTTTGTATTTTAGGTTTTGTTGTTATGTTTAAAGATAAAAAAAATAACAATTTTTTATTATTTTTAAGTTTATCAATTATTTATTTTTCTATAGTTCAAAGTTGGTACGGAGGAACAAGATATTTCGCACCTATTTTAATATTTTTATCTTTTTTATTTGCCTGTGGTTTTTCATTTCTAATAAAAAAAATAAAAAAAGATAATTTATAATAATTTAATGATTAAGTTAAATTATAGACCAGAAATCGATGGATTGAGAGCAATATCTGTTATTGCTGTGATTACTTACCACTTAAAAATTGGATTTGATGAAATTAAAATTTTTTCAGGCGGGTTTATAGGAGTTGATATTTTTTTTGTAATATCTGGTTATTTAATAACCTTATTAATTTTAAAAGAAATTGAAGAGACTAATTCTTTTTCAATATTAGATTTTTACAAAAGGAGAGCAAAAAGAATTTTGCCTGCACTGTTTGGAATGATTTTAATATCAGTTTTATTTGCTTGGAATTATCTTACACCAAATTCTTTTATTCAATATTCAAAATCAATTCTTGCTTCAATATTTTTTTTTTCAAATTATTTTTTTTATTTTGAAGGACTGGAATATAACAGTGATAGTAGTCTTTTAAAACCATTACTACATACTTGGTCATTAGCTGTAGAAGAACAATTCTATATTTTTTTTCCAATTTTACTAATTTTTGTTTTGAAATATCTAAATAAAAATTTTTTTGGATTGTTCATAATCTTATTTATTTTTGGTTTATTTATATCTTTTTTTTCAACAACTCAGAATTCAGTATTTAGTTTTTTTTCAACTTTATCAAGAATTTGGGAATTTACAGCAGGGTCGCTAATTGCCTATTTTGAATTAAATAATAAAAAACCAAAACTAATTAATAATAGCTATTCTTTTATATTAGGAATTATTTTAATTTTTTTATCTTTTTTATATTTTGATAATGGAACTATTCATCCCTCATTTTACACTTTACTTCCAGTTTTAGGTACAGTTCTTGTAATTGGATCTACAGATGCAAATAGTTTATTAAAAAAAATGTTATCAAATTTCATTATGGTCAAAATTGGTTTGATTTCATATTCATTGTATTTATGGCACTTTCCTATTCTAGCATTTGCAAGGAATCGAGGTAAAAACTTAAGTGACTTTGACAAATTAGAGTTAGTTGGATTAACAGTAGTCTTAAGTATTTTATCTTATTTGATTATTGAAAAACCTTTTAGAAGAATAAAACAAAATTTTAATTTTTTTTCAATTTTAATTGTTTTACTGTCTAGTATATTCATAATTTTAAATTTTATTTCAAAAAAAACTAATGGTTTTGAAAATAGAATACATGTGTTCTTAAAGAATACTCAAAGAGTTTTGCTTGAAGATAATATGAAAGATAATAAAGGAAGATGTTTTGATAGAACTAAAGATTTTTGTAATTATGATTTAAGCTCAAAAACTAACGTTTTCCTAATTGGTGACTCTCATATGGAAGTACTGAGCGAAAATCTTTACAAAAAAGTAGTTTCTAAGAAGCTTAATTACACAACAATGAACAGAGGAACGTGTATTTATTTACCAAATTTTAAAAAAATAAATAAAATTGATAAAAAAGAAATAAAAAATTGTACTGAAGATAGTAAAAAACTAATTGATAACACTATTTATAGTAAGCCAGGTTCAATAGTAATTTTGGGTGGAAATTTGAGTAAACATTTTAACGAACAAGATCAAGACTGGAAATACGAAACCAGTTTAAAAATCAAACCACTGGAATCATATGTAAATTCTATTAAAAAAATGCTAGATAATGATTTGAAAGTAATCTTAGTTTATCCAATACCGGGACCAAAATTTCATGTAATCAAAAGATTAATGAACGATATACCTAAAACAACCTACAATGCCTCAAAATATTTAATTAACAATCCTTTAACATTTGATTTAAATGAACACTATAAGGAGAATGAAAAAATAATTAATTCTTTAGATAAATTATCTCACAAAAATCTGATTAAGGTTATCCCTGAAAAAAGATTATGTAATTTAGAAAAAAATATTTGCTATACACATGATGATAAAGATATTTTTTATTCAGATGGTCATCATTTAGCCCAAGCTGGAGTTAAAAAAATTGTTGAAGACATATCTTTAAGTATTGATATTTTTTTGAATGATTAGTTTTTAATGTTACTAAAAAATGATTATAATTGTTCTTGGATAAATGACCTAACCCCAAGACATAATGTCAATTCTCTATCTAATAATTTAAGCACTTATTGGCTTATTGTTGGTGCTGGTTTTACTGGACTTTCAGCAGCAAGAAAATTAGGTGAAATCTTTCCAAATGAAAAAATTATAATTATAGATGCTCAGCTAGCAGGAGAGGGAGCAAGTGGAAGAAATTCGGGTTATTTAGTTGATACAACTTTAAATGATGGTTTCACTTCTAATAAAGAGTTACAAAGTTATAAAAAAAAAGCGGATATATATAATTTAGGAATTAAAGCTGTCAAAAATTTTATCAAAGAGTATCAAGTTGATTGTGATTGGAATGAGTGTGGAAAATTTTTTGCATCTTCAAGAAAAGAGGATCTAACTATATTAAATAATTTTTCAAATACTTTAGAAAAACTAGGATATGAGCATGATATTCTTAACAATAAACAATTAACCAATAGATTAGGAACAAATTTTTACAATGTAGGTTTGTATACCAAGGGTGGTATATTATTACATCCTGGAAAACTTGTAAGAGCAATGGTCGATACATTACCTAAAAATGTTGAATTATATGAAAATTCTGCATTGCTGGCATGGTCTAAAGAAAAAGATTTTATAAATTGCAAAATTAAAAATAGTACCATCAAAACAAAAAATATAATTTTTGCAACTAATGGTTTTTTAAGATCACTAGGTATTAAAAAAAACTATAATTTTCCAATTACTCTTACAGCAAGTATGACAAGATCATTAACTGATAATGAATATGAAATTTTAGGAAAACCAAAAGAATGGGGCGTTCTTCCTGTCAGACCGATGGGTGCTACAATTAGAATGACAAATGACAGAAGAATATTAATTAGAAATACAGCAGAGTTGCATAATCCAATGAAAATGCCTCAATCAATTTTGAGTCAAAGATCTTTAAAACAAAAACTTGGAATAAAAAAAAGATTTCCTCAACTTCCAGACGATATTATTCAATCTTCTTGGTCAGGAATAGTTTCAAGAACAAGAAATAGTTCTCAGATATTCGAAAGAATAGATAATAATATTTTTGTTAGTGGTTGTTATAATGGTTCTGGGATAGGTGTTGGAACATTATTTGGAGAACAAATTGCACTTAAAGCAGTTGGAGAAAACACTAAAGAAATTGAAACTATTGAATTAAGAAATAAACCAACATGGTTACCACCTGAACCTTTTTTAAGCCTAGGTGTGAAAGCTAGACTATTCTATGAAAGAATTAGGGCAACATCAGAAGTTTAATTTATGATTGTTTTAACTGAACCTAGTTTGTCTATTTTCCCTTTGTATAAACCTTTGCTCAAAATTGGCACAACTCCAACTGTTGATCCTGTAAAAACATAAAAGTTTTTATCTAAATTTATTTTATCCTTTTTAAGCTTATTAAGAACAAATCTTAATGAGTTAAGTGGATTTATATAAACAGTATTAGTATTTCCATCTACTGATTGATTGATTTTTTTGTTTTGGATGTTGGTTTTTAAATTTTCAATATTAATTTTTTTATATTTAAGTTTTTTTCCAATTAAAAATTTAACATTCGCTCCAAAATCACTACACAAATCTCCAAATCCAGTTACACCTTTTTTTCTTTGTCTATAACCAATCACTTCAATGCATGGAGCCATATGAGAAATGTATTTTGAGATATTTTTCATTGTAATTTTACCTTTAGATTTAAAAAATTCTTTTTTTACTAAGTAACAAACCTCAAGTTCTATGCCTAAAGTAGAAGTATTAATTTTAATTTTCTTTCCTGATTTATCAAAATTTTTCTTAAATATTGACGCATAAAAAGGCTCTTTTTCTCTAAATTTTTTCATTAAAGGAAAACCAGTGCCTGCAGCTTTAAAACCTATTATTGGATCTTTAACTTTACTCTCACATAATCTTCTAAATTTTTCTGCGTCTTTTAATTTTTTCGTAAATTTTATTGGCAAAGGTGCAATTATTTTATTCTTTATAAAAGCATTAACTAACTTGTCTGAAGTTTTTTCTATTAGTGTTTTCATATTTATTTTTTTAATTTATTACTGACATTGGATCAAGTCTTGTTTGGAACCAATTTATTCTAAAATCTAAATGAGGACCTGTTGATCTTCCAGTTGATCCAACTGTTCCAATAATATCACCTTGATTAATTTTGTCGCCAACACTTACATTCAATGTTTCTAAATGAGAGTATATAGTTGAAATGCCATGACCATGATCCATGATAATAGTTCCACCGGTATAATATAAATCTGGTTCTGCCATCGTAACAATTCCAGATGCAGAAGATTTTATTTTTGTCCCTTTTTTTGCTGCAATATCAATACCATAATGAGGCCATTTAGGTTTTCCATTTAATATTCTTTGACTTCCATAAACGCCACTAATTATTCCCTCAACCGGCATAATAAACTGATCTTTAAAAAATGTTAAATTTGAATTAATTGCCCTTGCTTCACCAATTTTATTATTTTCAGATTTTATTCTTTTATAAACTGACTCTGGAGGGGTTACCTTATTTTCTGGCAAACCATCTATTCTTTGAATGTTATATTTTCTCTTAAAAACTTTTTTAATTATCTTTTCTTTTTTTCCGTTTGAAATTTTTGTGATTAAAACATCATTTTTTCTATCTCTATCTAATCCAAAAACAAAAAAACCATCCTTTGAAACTTTAACTTCTTTTTTTCCTACTATAATTTTAGAACCAGGCTCTGTTTTTCCTGTTATAAAGTGACCTTGAATAAATTTACCATTAAACTCAATTGAATATGAAGGAATAGTGTAAAATAAAAATATAATGAATAATATTTTTTTCATTTATTTTGCTGTCCATCCCCCATCTATAATTATTGAAGTTCCTGTAATCATTGATGCAGCGTCAGACGCTAAAAAAGTAATAGCAGTTGCAACATCACTTTCGGTTGCAATTCTCCCCAATGGGATATTTGATAATGCATATTTTTTGAAAGATTTATTCGCTAAATATTTTTTTGCTCTAGGAGTTGCTACAAAAGTAGGGCAGACACTATTTACTCTAATGTTGGATGAAGCTAAGTCAATAGACATACCTTTAGTTAAACCTTCTAAACCAAATTTAGTCATACTATAAACTGTTCTGTTAGGTCCGCCAACCAATCCAAACATTGATGATGTATGAATAATACTTCCACCAATTTTTTTTCTATTTCTCATTTTAAGCATCTTATCTGTACAGAGTTTAGCCATATTAAATGCTGATTTTGTATTAACATTTAATAATGTTTCTAATGATGATTTTTTTACATTCAAGAAAGGTTCTGGAAGATTAGTTCCTGCATTATTGACTAAAATATCAACTCTATTTAATCCGTAAATAATTTTTTTGATTTTTTCATAATCATTAACATCACAAGAAAATATCTTAATTTTTGTTTTTAATTTTTTTTTTAAAGTATTTAATTCACTTTGATTTCTTCCAATTGCTATAATGTTTGCACCAACTTGATGTAATGCAATCGCTGTTGCTCTTCCAATTCCTTTTGTGGCACCAGTTACGACAGCTACTTTGTTTTTGAGATTGATATCTTTAAGAAATTTACCCATTATTGTGCAGTCCAACCTCCATCAACCATTAAAGAAGTGCCTGTAATTGAATTAGAACTGTCTGCTGCCAAAAAAGCTACAGCGGTTGATACATCATTTTCTTGAGCCACTCTTCCAAGAGGAATATTTTTAATCATCTGCGCTTTAAATTTTTTGTCTTTAAAAAATGCTTTAACCATGGGTGTTTCTACAAAAGTAGGGCAAACACTATTCACTCTGATGTTATATTTTCCAAGCTCTAAAGCCATTCCTCTAGTTAAACCTTCTAGACCAAATTTAGTCATGTTATATACACTTCTTATAGGTGCCCCAACTCTACCAAGTTGAGATGACATGTTTATTATTGATCCTCCGAATTTTTTTCTACTTTTTAATTGAACCATTTTTTTTGAACAAAGTTGAGCAACATTAAATGCAGCTTTCATATTTAGTTCGACTAAATACTCCATATTTTCTTTTTTGATTTTAGTGAAATGCTCTGGTCTATTATTTCCAGCATTGTTAACTAAAATATCTAATTTATTTATCTTATTTAAAATATTTTTAAATTTATTTAAATCAGTTACATCGCACTCAAATTTTAAGCACGATCCTTTAGTTTTTTTTATTTCTTTTTCAACTTTGATCAAATCAGAAAGAGTTCTGCTGATAATTACTACTCTTGCTTCAGCTTCTGCTAATGCTATTGCACAAGCTTTACCAATACCTTTTCCAGCACCAGTAACCATTGCTGTTTTTCCTTTAAGATTAATTTTTTTAAACATTAAATATTATTCTAATATCTGTATAGATTAGTTGAACTGCAACAACTAAAATTGCAAATAAACCAGCCCAAGCAATCCATTTATATTTTTTAATCCAACCAGATATTAAATTTGCAGCCGTTGCCATTAAAACTATCGACAAAGCTAAACCAAAAATTAGTAAACCATAATGATCACCTGCAGCACCAGCCACACCCAAAACATTATCTAAACTCATTGTAAAATCTGCGAGTAAAACAGTCCAAATAGCTTTTAAAAAACTTGAGTTATCTACTTTAATATCTTCTTCTTGTTCTGCGCCTTTAATTACATCAACATAAAGTTTGTAAACTATATAAAGTAAAAGTAATCCTCCGATTAATCTTAATCCTGTTATTTGCAGTAAGTAAGCAGTTAAGAGAGTTAAGATAATTCTTAAAATTACAGCACCACCTATACCCCAAAAAATTACTTTCTTTCTTTGATCTGGTGGAAATTTAGATGCAACCATTCCAATAATAATTGCATTATCTCCAGCTAAAACTAAATCAATGAAGATAATTTGACTTAAAATTGCAATTTGCTCTGGTGAAAAAAATTCTGCTAACATTATTTACCTAGTATCATATCAGCACCTTTTTCTGCAATCATTATAGTTGGTGCGTTTGTATTTCCAGATGTAATGTTTGGCATTATAGATGCATCAATTACTCTCAAATTTTCAACTCCATGAACTTTAAGTTGATTATTAACAACAGAGTTTTCATCATTACCCATTTTGCACGTGCCAACTGGGTGGAAAATAGTTTGAGCAAAATGACTTGATGCTTTCACAAGCTCTTCATCGTCTTTTATATGTATTCCTGGTCTATGTTCCTCTGGCTCATATTGTTTAAATTCTTCAGTTTCCATTACAATTTTTCTTGCAAGCCTTAATCCATCTGCTGCAACTTTTCTGTCATCATCTGTAGATAAGTAATTCATCTTTATTTTTGGATACTCTCTACTATCTTTACTTAAAATATTTATCTCACCTCTGCTTGTAGGTCTAATATTTGCAACGGTTGGAGTAAAAGCATCAAAATCATGAAGATCTGATGCACCAAGTTTATCCATACTTACTGGTTGAACATGAAACTGTAAATTTGGAGTAGCTCTTGAGCTATCACTTTTTGCAAAAGCACAAAGTTGACTGGCACCCATTGTCATTGGACCTTTTCTCAAAAACACATATTCCATTCCGATCATTAATTTACCAAAAATACTATTAATTTTTTTATTTAATGTTTTAATATTTTTAACTCTATAAACTGGCCTAAACATTAAATGATCTTGAAGATTTTTACCTACACCTACCAAATCATTAATAACATCAATACCAAGCTGTTTTAATTTAGATGCCTCACCAATTCCTGAAACTTGTAATAATTGAGTTGAGCCAATAGATCCAGCACTTAGAATTATTTCTTTATTAGATTTTACATTGAATGATTTATTTTTTTTCCAATATGAAACACTTGTAGCTTTTTTTCCCTCAAAATTTATTTTTTCTACATGACAATTAGTTTCAATTTTTAAATTTTTTCTATGTTTAACAGGGTTCAAATACCCAACAGCCGTACTACATCTTAATCCATTTTTTTCAGTAACCTGAAAGTACCCACAACCAAAATTGTCTCCAGTATTAAAATCTTTAACACTTGGTATACCAGCTTCTTTAGCAGCATTTCTGAATACATCTAAGATAGGAAGTTTAACTCTAATATCAGAGACTGACAAAGGTCCTCCAACACCGTGAAATTCATTTTTACCACGCTCTTGATTTTCTGCTTTAATAAAATAGGGTAGTACATCATTCCAACCCCAGCCAGCGTTCCCTAATTGTCTCCAAACATTGTAGTCTTCTTCTTGACCTCTAATGTAAAGTAAACCATTTATTGATGAACTGCCGCCCAATGTTTTACCTCTAGGATAGGGAATAGAAACACCTTCCATTGTTTCATCAGGTTCTGTTTTGTAGCACCAATCTGTTTTGGGATTGTGCATGGTTTTATAATAACCAACAGGAATATGGATCCATGGGTATGTATCTTTTCCACCAGCTTCAATTAATAAAACTTTGTTATTTGGGTTTTCAGACAATCTGTTAGCAAGAACACATCCTGCTGATCCTGCTCCAAGAATGATATAGTCAAAAGTGTCCATTGAACGAACACTTATAGTGATAAATAATTAAATTTCTACATTAGAATCTTTTTAATCTTTAGTTTGTGCTGATTTAACACTTGTAGTCTTAATCTATTTTTGAGAGGGTACCGACTTTATATATAAAAACTTAAAGGGGAAAAATAAATATGAAAAAAATCATATCATTAGTTGTAGGAACTCTTCTTTTAACTGTTATGACAGTTACAGGAGCGAATTCTGCACAAACTCTTAAGTGCCAAACTGTAATTAGTGCAAAAGCTGATGAAGTAAAAATGTTAAAAGATTTTACTGACACAGTTACTGAACTAACTCAAGGTTCACTTAAGTTTGAAATTATGCCAGCGGGAGCAGTTGTTGGTGTAAAAGAAACTCTAGACGCTGTTGACAAAGGTTTGATCGATTGTGGTTTCGCATGGACTCACTATTGGTCAGGTGATCACCCAGCTGCAATGTTATTTGGTTCGCCAGTAGCAGGTGCAGGTGTTGGTATTGACAACATCGCGTTCTTATCTTGGTTCCAATATGGTGGTGGTAAAGAACTTTACGACCAATTATGGAGTGAGATGGGAAGAGACATCAAAGGTTTCATGTTACAACCAGTTGGTCCAGAAGCTTTAGGTTGGTTCAAAGAGCCGATTAATAGCATGGCTGACTTTAGAAAATATAAGTTCAGAACTCCTCCGGGAATTCCTGGTCAAACTTATAAAGATATCGGTGTAGCATCTGTTGCAATGGGTGGTGGAGATATTCTACCAGCTCTTGAAGCAGGAACAATTGATGCAGCTGAATGGTGTTGTCCAAAGCCTGACATGGTTTTCGGTTTACACAAAGTTCTAAAAAATTACTACTTACAAGGTCTTCACCAAGTAGTAGTAAATGCTGACTTCTATTTAAATGGTAGCAAATATAAGAAAATGTCTGCTATTGAGAAGAAAGCTTTAGAAGTTGCTGCAAACGCTTCTTTATCAAAATCAATGAGTTACAGAATATATGAAAATGGAAAAGCTCTTGCTGAGTTAACAACTAAGCATGGTGTAATTTTACAAGACACTCCAGCTGACTATTTCCCAGCATATATGGCTGCTGCTAAGAAAAGTTTAGAAACAAATGCTGCGAAGAATCCTTTCTTCAAAAAAGTATGGGACTCTCAAAAAGCATTTGCTGATATAGCAGTACCTTTCTGGTCTGGATCTCAAATGTCTAATGCGAAACTAGGAATGGCTCACGCTGCTACTCTTAAGTAGTATTTAGATAATAATAATTAATAACTGGAGCGGGTTTAAACCTGCTCTGGTTTTTTTTATAGAATTCTTATGGCTGAGGAACCAAATAAATTAGATATAACTGATGAAATGATCGCTGAAAGGCGAGGTGGTTCTGGAAAAATGCCAAGTGATATGCCAGGTTGGATGGCATCAACAATCGTAAATATTGATAAAATAAATAAGATTATTGGAAACATAGTTTGCTGGATAACAATGCCATTAATTTTTGCAATGGTTTATGAAGTTCTAGCAAGAAAACTTTTTAACGCTCCAACTATGTGGGCTTATGATATGAGTAGATTTATGTATGGAGCTTTATTTATGTTAGGCGCAGGATATGCTCTTTCAAAAGGAGTTCATATCAGAGCTGATTTTTTATACAGAAATTTTAAAACAAAAACACAAGGTTTAATAGACTTTTGGTTATATTTATTGTTTTACTTTCCAGGATTGATTGTCTTTCTTTATATGACAACAGGCTTCGTTCAAGAATCTATCATGAGAAGTGAAAGAGGAATGGATACTGCTTGGATGCCGCTAATGTGGCCAATAAAAGCTTGTCTATGGTTTGGAATATTATTTTTATTAGTTCAAGGTGTTTCTGAGATTTTAAAAAGTTATTGGGCTTCTACAAAAGGTAAATGGCCAGGAGATGAAGAATAGATGTTAGCAGAATTTATAGATCCAGCCATACTTGGTTTTATACTAATTGGTGTAATGTTATTTTCTATATTTGTAGGATTCCCAATTTCATTTACACTTATATTTTTAGGATTTGTATTTGGATATCTAGGTTTTGGAAAATTAGTATTTTATTTAATGACCTTACAGTTTTCTATGGTCATGACAGAACAAACCTTGGCCGCCGTCCCGCTCTTTGTCTTTATGGGTATTATGATGGAGCAGTGTGGATTGATGGAAAGATTGTTTTCAGCATTTCAATTAATTTTAGCAAAAGTAAGAGGATCTCTTTATTACGCTGTTTTATTTGTATCTGTAATTTTTGCAGCTGCTACTGGAATAGTAGGGGCATCAGTAACTATTCTTGGAATTATGGCTGCTAAATCCATGAATAGATCTGGATACGATGTTAGACTAGCTGCAGGTACTATTACAGCGGGTGGAACTTTAGGAATTTTAATTCCACCAAGCATTATGCTTGTAGTAATGGGGCCAATAATGGAAATCCCAGTTACTGATTTATTTGCAGCAGCAATTTTACCAGGAGTATTACTTGCCGTACTTTATGCAGGATATACAACAGTCAGATGTATTATTAATCCAAAATTAGGTCCAGTGTTACCACCAGAATTAAGAGCAACTAGCATGAAACATGTTTGGATAGAATTTTTCTTAGGACTTGTTCCACCAGCTGCGTTAGTTTTTGCTGCACTTGGAAGTATTTTATTTGGTTTTGCAACACCAACAGTGGCAGCAGGTTGTGGTGCAATGGGATCATTATTGTTAGCAATAGCATATAGAAAATTAACATTAAAAAAACTTCAAGACTCACTAGTAAAGACTTTAGAAATTTCAGCTTTAATCATGGTTTTAGTTGCAGCTTCAAACTTTTTTGGTGCAGTTTTTTCAAGATTAGGAACTCCGATGTTGCTTACTGACTTTTTATTAGGTCTTGAAATGAATAAATATTTAATTTTAGCAATAGTTATGGCTGTAATTTTTTTATTAGGATGGCCATTAGAATGGGTTCCAATTGTCATGATTATAGTTCCAATTATTTTACCTTTAATTGAAGCTTTAGGGTTTAACCTTACATGGTTTGCTATATTAGTCGCCGTCAATTTGCAAACCGCCTGGCTCTCACCTCCAGTTGCTTTGTCTGCATATTTCCTAAAAGGAGTAGTACCCGAATGGGACCTAAAAGATATTTATTATGGAATGATGCAATTCATGGTAATTCAGGTAATTGGATTAATTTTAATCATAATGTTTCCAAAAATTGCACTTTGGCTTCCAAGTGTCCTTTACGCGTCATAAAATTTAGATTAATAAATAGTTGTGGCGAATTCAGAAAAAAATGAACTAATTAATTGGGAACTTGTAGCAACAAATCCAAGTGATAAATCTTGGAATTGGAAGGACCTTTTTTGCTACTGGGGAGTAAATATACAAAGTGTAATAGGTTTCTCGTTAATCGCATCTCTCTATTTAATATACCAACTAAATACTACTGTTGTTTTCTTGGGATCTATTTTTGGTTCAATATTAGTTTGGTTTTTTTGTAATTTGATAGGTAAGCCTTCTCAAATTCATGGAATTCCTTTTGTTGTGCTTTTAAGAACATCACTTGGTTTTCGAGGAGCTAAATATTTTGGTGCTTTAAGATTTTTAGTTGGAATTTTTATGTTTGGTATACAAACATATTTTTTGTCTAAAACTTTTAGCTACTTGATAAGAATATTGTTTTTTTCAATTGATAATGAGTTTTTGAATAAAGATATATTTTTGATTTTTCTTTCTGGTCTTAATATAATTGATTGGTTTTCAATTATTATTACAATTATTTTGCAGACATATTTTTTTAGATATGGTGTCGTATATAGTAAAAAAATAATAAAACTTTCAGCTATAACTGTTTATTCTGGCTTAATATTATTTTTCTTAATTATTTTTTTAAGCGATATAAAACTGACACTGAATGTTTTTTTAGAGAGCTTAAATTTTAGAGGTTTTTTATCAAGTCAAAATACAATTCCTTTACTAACAGTCGCTGGAACAGTTTTTGCTTACTTTTCAATCGTGATATTGAGTTTTGGTGATTTTTCAAAATATGTAAAAAATGAAAAAGAATTGAGTAGAGGAAACTTATCAATTTTAATCAATTTGGTTATATTTTCTTTTTTTGCTGTTTTTATAACTATTGGATCAGATATTTTTCTTAAAGATGATGCAAATAGTATCGTTAAGATACTTACTAATCCAACAGATATAATTGGTAAATTTAATAATATTCAATTAACGGTTATAGCCTTATTATTCATAATATTTGCTTCCGCATCTACAAATCTAGTTGCAAATTTTATCCCTTGCCAATTTACATTAATTAATTTTTTACCAAAAAAATTAAATTTACAAAGCTCAAGTTATGTAATTTCAGTTTTAGGTTTATTAATTGGTATATTATGGCTACCTCTTTTTAGTCAAATAGGGATTTTAGCTTTTGTTGATACTTTTGGATCTTTTTTTGGTCCATTATTTGGTTTAATGATCACTGATTATTATCTTATTAAAAATAAGGAACTTGTAAGTAAGGATATTTATTCAATAGAAAAAAATTCTACTTATTATTATTCTAACGGTTGGCATCTTAAAGCAATTTATTGTTTAATTTTAGGTTTTGTATTTGCCGCATCAACTATTTGGAATTATAACTTGATGTATCTTCAATCTTTTTCATGGATAATTGGTGCATTTATAACTTCTTTAACCTATTATCTATTAGCAAAAAAATAATATGAAAGCATTAGTTTACACAGGAACTCAAGAACTAGTTTACCGTGAAGAACAAAATCCAATTGAAGTTGACGGGGAAAGTATTTTAAAAGTGCATGCCTCAGGTATTTGTGGATCTGATATGCATGCTTATCACGGTCACGATGAAAGAAGAATTCCACCATTAATACTTGGTCATGAAGTAAGTGGTGAAGTTCAAAATGGAAAATACAAGGGCAAAGATGTTGTATTAAATCCTCTAATTACTTGTGGTAAATGTGAGTACTGTACATCAGGGAGAGAACATTTGTGTCCAGAGAGAATGATTTTGGGCATGAGCAAACCTATAGAAAGACAAGGGGTGTTTGCTGAATATGTTTCAACACCTGATAAAAATATCTATGAAATTCCCGATGGTTTAGATAAAAATGATGCGCCTATTGCAGAACCTACAGCCGTTTCATTACATGCTGTGTTGATTGGTGAACAATCATTAAAAAAACCATTATCTGAGTGTCGTACTTTAATTCAAGGTGGGGGTGCTATTGGATTACTTTGTGGATTGATACTCTCAAAAATTAAAGGTAACAAAAATATTACTTTATCTGACCCTAATAAGCTTAGATTAGATGAGTGTTCAAAGTATTTAGATGCAAAATTTGTTGCTCCTAACCATAAAGAAATTCAAAGCAATAGCTTCGATATCGTATTTGATACAGTAGGCCTAGAAATATCAAGACAACAAGCAATTGAAGTGGTGAAGCCAGGTGGCTCAATTATTCATATAGGACTTACTCAACCAGCTGGTGCTTTTAACTTTAGAAAAATGACACTCCAAGAAGTAACTGTTATTGGTACTTATTGTTATACAAACAAAGATTTTGAGCAAACATTATCAATTTTATCAAAAAAAGAGATTGGACCATTAAATTGGATTGAATTTAGAGACTTAAAAAATGGTGGAGATGCGTTTAAACAGATCCATGATGGCACATGTGTTGCACCTAAAATTATTCTGTTACCTTAGAAAAATAAGTTTCATTTTTACTATATTTAGCTCTACTTAATTTAAAATCTTTAGACACCACAGGTGCAAAAAGAATTACTGACCAGTAAATTAAAAGAATAAAAATTGAAATTGTTCTCACATTCCATACCTAGAAAAAAATATTGAAGATTGGATGTTTAAATTATGTCTAAATGTTGAAATAAAATAAATTTTAAATATAAGCATCTCATGTTCAAAAAAATATTATTAGTCTTTAGTCTGTTTATTCTGTCCTCTCAATCTTATGGAGAGGTTGTAAAAGTTTTTGAATTTACAGAGAATGAACTATCTAATCTTGAAGAAAAAAAGGTTAGAGGAGCAAAAAACAAGACTATTTTTTCTGTTGGCAATAATGAAAATGGAAATTTTCTTAAAGCAGTATCTTCAAATGGTGGATCAGGAATAGGAAAAGAAATTAAAATAGATCTAGAAAAGACCCCATTTTTAAACATAACTTGGAAAGTTGAAAAAGATTTATCTGGGATAGATGAAAGAAGTAAAAAAGGCCATGATTTTGCAGCCAGAATGTTTGTTGTAAAAAAAACTGGTGCTACACCTTTATCTAATAGAGCTATAAATCTTGTATTTTCTAGTAATGAGGATGTCAATAAATCTTGGCCAAGCCCATATTTTAGTAAGTCAATTGACTATGTCCTATCATCAACAAAAGAAAATTTAAATGAATGGGTCAGTGCAAAAGTAAATGTAAAGGAGTTATTTAAACAATTACATGATTTAGATCTTAAAAACTTAGATGGTGTAGCTTTAATGGCTGACACAGATAATTCTAAATTGAACTCAATTGCTTATTACCAGAATATTTTTTTCTCAGCAGAGTAATCTACATCTTAAACTTTTTTTTTAATATAATTGAAAAGAAAGATAATAATACAGCAATTATAACATCCTCCGATGGTGTAGCATTTGGATATCCAAAATTCCATGCAATGACCAAAATTAACCAAACTACAAATACATTCATACCTGAGACTATATCTTACTTTGTATAATTTGTTTAATTTTTTGATATAATAAAATATGCACGAAAATTTTTTTCATAAAATAAAAGTTTATTATGAAGACACCGACTCAGGTGGGGTAGTTTATTATGCAAATTATTTAAAATTTTTAGAACGAGCTAGAACTGAAGCATTATTTTCTATTGGTTATAGTAATAAAAAAATTAAGGAAAAATTTAATTCTTTAATAATCGTTAAATCGTGCAATATTGATTATAAAAAACCTGCAAATCTTGAAGACGAGTTAAAGATTAGATCTTTTGTCAAATCAATTACAAAAACCTCTTTTTTTATGAACCAGTTTATTTCAAGAGATGAGGAAATAATTGTTGAGGCGCAAATACATTTGGTTTTTGTAAATGAAAATGGAAAACCTGTTAAAATTCCAGATGAAATTTATTCACAATTTAAACCATATTTTTGTGACAGCATCAAAACTTAGCAATTTTTTTAGCTTCAACAAATAAATTAGTAATCATTTTTCTTGTGACAACTTTTGTATTTATATTTCTTGGACTTGGGTGATAACAAGCAATAATAATTCTATCATCTGGTAATAAATATTTTTTACCGTGTTTAAATTTAAAATTTTTTATTTGATCAAACTTTTTTTTATAAATTTTAACACAATTATCAAAAGCAACTTTCCCAAGTGCTACAATCACTTTTAATGCTTTAAGATTTTCAATTTCTGAATTGAAATAGTTAGAGCAATTTGTGAGTTCATTGATTTTGGGTTTATCTTCAGGAGGCACACATTTCAAAACATTTGTCACATAAGTATATTTTAATTTTAATCCATCATTTAAATTTTTTGAATAATTTTGATTTGAAATTCTAGCATCGTAAAGACACTCAAATAATACATCTCCTGATTTATCTCCTGTAAATGCTCTTCCTGTTCTTGTGCCACCATGAGCAGCAGGGGCTAAACCTAAAATCATTAGTTTTGAATTCTCTTCGCCAAAACCTGCAACAGGTTTACCCCAATATTTCTCATTAATATTTTGAGGTCTTTTTTCTTTAGCAATTTTTTTAATAAATTTATTTAGTCGTGGGCATTTTTTACATTTAATTATTGTTTTATTAAGATTTTTAAATTTAATGCTCATTAATGAGAATTTTTTATTTTACATTATTAATTATTTTATCTTTTACTAATTCAATAAAAGCAAATGAAAAAGATCAAACTATAAATATTTTACAAAAAGGTGGAAATCTAATTTTTATAAGACATGCTTATGCTCCTGGCGGGGGAGATCCAGAAAATTTTAATATTAATAATTGTGATACCCAAAGAAATCTAAATGATGACGGTAGAAAACAATCAGTAAAAATTGGAAACTTTTTTTTATCTAATGAAATACCGATTGATGAGGTACTTTCCAGTAATTGGTGCAGATGTAAAGATACAGCCAAACTTGCTTTTAAAGATTATAAAACAGTAAATTTTTTAAATTCTTTTTTTAGTTCTAAATTTGCCCATAACCGTGAACCACAAATGAAAGATCTAAAAAGTTATATTAAAAATTGGGATGGAAATAAAAATCTAGTTTTAGTAACACATTATGTAGTGATAACCGAAGCTTTAGGTTATGCACCTTCTTCAGGAGAAATTGTTGTTTCTGATAAAAATTTTAATAAAGTAGGAAGTATTAAAATAAATTACTAAGATTATGTCTTCAAAACGTGCAATGAAACAAGCGCAAAAACAAGCCTACGCAAAACATAGAAGCAATATTACAAATAGTAGATTTAATTCAAAGAAATCAAAATTTTCCAAAAATAAAAAAAAGAATTAGCTTTCTTTTTTATATCTCTCTAAATTTTTACAAGAAGATATTTTTGTAATACCTTCTTCATTATTAATTACAGTTTTTATGAATATATCTTTGCTATCTTTTTTAAATAATAATTGTGTAAAAAATTGAGGATAACCCATTCTATCAGTTAATATATTTTCTCCTTCAATATATATAAAGCTCTCTATAGTATTTTTCTTCTTTGTGCTTAAATCGGTTATTCTATATCTTTGATAAGTTTTTTCGTTAAATACATAATTTCTTGTCATAGTGAGTTTCTCTAAATCAAGAATATATTCATTTTTTAAAAAACCATCTTTAAAGTTATCACATGAACTTAATTCAATAATTTCAGAATTTGCTATACTCACTTTAGATATAAAAAGTGTGATAAAAGATAAGTAGATGAAAAACTTATTGTCTCTCATCTTTTTCAACTAAGAACAAACCAACTAATAGAAAAGCAGTCCATATAATACCTATTAAAGCCTTTGGACTTGTATTTGCGCTCCATAAATCTAGCACTAATGCACCAAACACTAATCCTGCTATATAAACAATTATTAAGATTGTAGATTTATTCATTTAGTAATTTTTTTTTAAATAAAGATATACCATTTTGAATTTTGTATTCATATGATTCATTGAAACTTTCAAGTTGCCAACCAGTCAATCTTGATCTTATTTCTTTAATATTATTGTCTTTCCAATCGTCAGTCGTGTCTTCTGCTTTCCAAATTTTTTTTTCATCATTGCTTCTACCACATCCATAACAATAACCTGTTTTCGGGTCAGTTCGACATATACTTATGCATGGTGAGATAATCATAATTAATAAATATAGTTGATATTTATATAAAAAAAATAACGTTTTTCATTAGAATTGTCATTGGACAAATAGTTTCAATAATATATAAACCCACTTAATTTGTGGGGCGATGGCGGAATTGGTAGACGCGTTGGTCTTAGGAACCAATATGGCAACATGTGAAGGTTCGAGTCCTTTTCGCCCTACCACTTAAAATTATGAAAGTTACTGTAGAAAATAAAAAAGGCCTTAATAAAGATATCAAGGTATTCGTCGATAAAAAGACAATGGATGGATACATGGATGAAAAGTATGAAGAAATTAAAGGTACAGTAAATTTAAAAGGATTTAGACCAGGTAAAGTTCCAAAAGAAATTTTAAAAAGACAATTTGGTAAAGCAATATTTGGTGAAGTTTTAGACAAAGTTTTAAAAGATACATCAACAAAAGCTTTAGAAGAAAATAAAATTAAACCAGCTGGTCAACCAAAATTAGACTTAAAGACTTACGGTGAAGACAAAGAGCTTGAATATATAATTTCAGTAACAGAACTTCCAAAAGTAGAAGTTAAAAATATAGAGAATATAAAATTTGATGAATACAGTGTTAAAATTGATGAAAAAGAAAGTGACAATAGAATTAAAGAGATAGCTAAAAATCAACCAAATTTTAAAGATGTAGATAAAGATGTTAAATCAAAAGATGGTGATCTTGTTGTTTTTGATTACAAAGCAACAGTAGATGGAAAAGAATTTAAAGGCAGTGAAGGTAAAAATACACAATTAACTCTTGGTAAAGATTTATTTTTAAAAGGATTTGATAAACAGTTAACTGGAGTTAAGAAGGATGATGAAAAAACAGTCGAAGCTGTTTTGCCTGAAAATTTTCCAGAAAAAGATCTAATTAATAAAACAGCTAAATTTATATGTAAAATTACTGCAGTTAAAAAACCTGAACCAGTAGAAATTAATGATGAATTTGCAAAAAATTTAGGTGCAAAAGATTTAGTGGATTTGAAAACATTAATTACAAAACAAATTAATGATGAATATAAAAATTCTTTAGAAAGATTATCAAAGAATCAAATTTTAAAAGAAATTGAAAAATTTAAAGTTGATGAAATTCCAGAAAATTTAATTGAAGAAGAAGTAAAAATTTTATCACAAGGTATGTCAGAAGAAGATGCAAAAAAAAGTAAAAAGAATTTTGAAGATATTGCAAAAAAAAGAATTAAGGTTGGGTTAATCTTAAATGAGTTTGGTGAAAAAAATCAAGTAAAAGTTACAGAACAAGAGTTGCAAGCCGAGGTTCAAAAACAAGTAAGAATGATGCCAGGTCAGGAAAAAATGGTCATGGATTTTTATCAAAAAAACCCATCTGCAATTTCAAGTTTAAGAGGTACTGTTTACGAAGAAAAAATTATTTCACTAATAAAAGAAAAAGCTAAAGCTAATAAAAAAGAGGTAAGTAAAGAGGAAGCTGAAAAAATATTAAAAGAAAGTCAAAAAGCTGAAACATCTTCTTCAGCAAAAGAAGAAAAACCAAAAGCATCATCAGAGAAAAAAGCTCCAGCAAAGAAAGCATCGGCAAAGAAAGCTCCGGCTAAGAAAGCACCAGCAAAAACAACTAAAGCGAAGCCAAAAACAAAAAAAGTTAGCAAAAAGTAAGCACAAGTTGTATAAGTTAAAGAGAATCGACTTATGACAACAAATTTATCTGAACATATGAATACATTAGTTCCAATGGTTGTGGAGCAATCTAGTAAAGGTGAGCGTGCTTATGATATTTATTCAAGACTTCTTAAGGAAAGAATTATTTTCTTAACAGGCCAAATTAATGATAATGTTGCGTCATTAGTTACTGCTCAATTATTATTTTTAGAAGCAGAAGATCCAAAGAAAGAGATTTATCTTTATATTAATAGCCCTGGCGGTTTGGTTACTGCAGGTTTAGGAATTTACGATACGATGCAATATATTAAACCTGAAATTTCTACATTATGTATTGGTCAAGCTGCATCAATGGGATCTTTTTTGTTGGCAGCGGGTAGCAAAGGTAAAAGATTTTCACTTCCTAATTCTAGAGTTATGGTGCATCAACCTTCTGCTGGTTTTCAAGGTCAAGCAACAGATATCGAAATTCATGCCAATGAAGTTTTATCTCTTAAAAAAAGATTAAACGAAATTTATTCTAAACACACTGGTAAATCTGTGGATGAAATTAAATCTGCTTTAGAAAGAGATAACTTTATGACCGCAGATGCGGCAAAACAATTTGGTTTAATAGACGAAGTTGTTGAAAAAAGATCTTAATACACAATATATTGAGTCAACCATCAATAGAACTTGATCTAAGAGAGTCATTTGTAATAAAGTATTATTATTGATTCGTTAAAAAATTTATGAACACAAATAACAAAAATATTCTTTATTGCTCTTTTTGCGGCAAGAGCCAACATGAGGTAAGAAAATTAATTGCTGGCCCAACAGTTTTCATTTGTGATGAATGTGTTGAGTTATGTATGGATATTATTAAAGAGGAAAGTAAAGATACATTTGTAAAACATCAAGATGGTTTACCTTCGCCAAAAGAGATTTGTACGGTTTTAGATGACTATGTAATTGGCCAAGCACATGCTAAAAAAGTTTTATCTGTAGCAGTGCACAATCATTATAAAAGATTAAACTACGAGAGTAAAACAAGTAAAAATGTTGAGCTTTCAAAGTCAAATATATTGTTAGTTGGCCCTACTGGATGTGGAAAAACATTACTTGCACAAACTTTAGCAAGAATTTTAGATGTCCCATTTACAATGGCAGATGCAACAACTTTAACTGAAGCAGGATATGTTGGTGAAGATGTTGAAAATATTATTTTAAAATTACTACAAGCAGCAGATTATAATGTAGAAAAAGCTCAGAGAGGAATTGTTTATATTGATGAAGTAGATAAGATTAGCAGAAAATCTGAAAACCCATCAATTACAAGAGATGTATCAGGTGAAGGAGTTCAGCAAGCATTATTAAAAATTATGGAAGGAACTGTTGCTAGTGTTCCTCCTCAAGGTGGAAGAAAACATCCCCAGCAAGAATTTTTACAAGTAGACACAACAAATATATTATTTATTTGTGGTGGAGCTTTTGCAGGTTTAGATAAGATTATTTCACAAAGAGATAAAGGTACTTCGATAGGATTTGGTGCAGATGTTAAAAATACTCAAGATAAGAAAACTGGTGAGTGGATGAAAACTTTAGAACCTGAAGATTTGCTAAAATATGGTTTGATACCAGAATTTATTGGAAGACTGCCTATGATTGCAACTTTAGAAGACTTAGATGAAAAATCTCTAATTAAAATTTTACAAGAACCAAAAAACTCACTTACAAAACAATATCAGGAATTATTTAAATTAGATGGTGCAAAACTTATATTTAAAGATAATGCACTTAAGGAAATAGCTCTAAAGGCTATAAGAAAAAAAACAGGCGCAAGAGGTTTACGTTCGATTTTGGAAAATATTTTATTGAAAACTATGTATGATCTTCCAAGTATGGATAATGTTGAGGAAGTGATAGTTGATTCTGGCGCAGCAAAAGGACAATCTCAACCTATTATTGTCCATTCAAAAGGTGAATCAAAGTCAAAATCTGGCAAAACTTCAGCGGCTTAATCTTAATAACTAACAAAAACCTATTGCAAATTAAAATTTAATCTCCATATTTGTAGTATGGAAGTAAAGCATTCATTACCATTATTACCATTAAGAGACATCGTTGTGTTTCCGAGTATGGTTATTCCGTTATTTGTCGGAAGAGACAAGTCTATTTCGGCACTTAATGAGGTAATGAAAAAAGATAAAAAGATTATTTTAGTTACACAGAAAAATTCAGAAATTGATGACCCTAAAAAAACTGATATTTTTATGTATGGTTGCGAAGGAAATATTCTTCAATTACTTAAACTTCCTGATGGAACAGTAAAAGTTTTAGTTGAGGGTATCAAAAGAGTAAAAATTTTAGATTTTAAAGATAATGAAAAATTTATCACTTGTGATTATTCTCACTTTAGTGATGTTAATGAGAAAAATGAGGATTTATATCCTTTAGCTGTTACAGCAGTGAGAAGATTAGAAAAACTTACATCTATAAATAAAAAGATTTCTAATGAAACAATAAACACTATAAAACAATTAAAAGACCCATCTCAGATTGCTGATAATATTGCTTCTCATTTAACAGCTACAATCTCAGAGAAACAACAGATTTTTGAAACGGTAGATATTAAGAAGAGATTAAATGCAATCATTAAGATCATGGAAAATGAAACAAGTATTATTGGAGTTGAAAAAAGAATTAGAGGAAGAGTTAAAACTCAAATGGAGAAAACTCAAAGAGAATACTATTTAAATGAACAATTAAAAGCTATTCAAAAAGAACTAGGTGAGATTGAAGATGGTAAAGATGAGAGCACAAGTTTGAATAAAGCTATTCTAAAAGCAAAAATGCCAAAAGAAGTTGAAAAGAAATGTCTTCAAGAACTTAAGAAATTAAAAAATATGAGTCCTATGTCAGCAGAGGCCACAGTTGTTAGAAACTATTTAGATTGGATGACCGAATTACCTTGGCATAAAAAAAGTGAAGTAGATATAGATTTAGCTAAAGCTTTAGATATTTTAGATAAAGACCATTACGGATTAGAAAAAATTAAAGAAAGAATTGTTGAGTTTCTTGCTGTTCAAAAAAGAATGGAAAAAATTAAAGGTCCAATTTTATGTTTGGTTGGCCCTCCAGGAGTAGGTAAAACTTCTTTGGGCAAATCTATAGCTAAAGCTACTAATAGAGAGTTTGTGAGAATATCAGTTGGTGGTATGAGAGACGAAGCAGAGATAAGAGGTCATAGAAGAACTTACATTGGATCATTACCAGGAAAAATTATTCAGATGATGAAAAAAGCTGGTACAAAAAATCCTTTAATCTTGTTAGATGAGATAGATAAAATTGGAAATGATTACAGAGGTGATCCTTCTTCAGCGTTACTTGAGGCATTAGACCCAGAACAAAATGTTACTTTCAATGATCATTATTTAGAGGTTGATTATGATTTATCAGATGTAATGTTTGTTACTACAGCAAATACATTAAACATTCTTCCACCATTATTAGATAGAATGGAAGTGATTAGATTGGCCGGATACACAGAAGATGAAAAAATCAGTATCGCTAACAAATATCTTCTTCCTAAACAAATTAAAGACAATGGTGTTAAAGAAAATGAAATGAAATTAGAAGATGACTTAATAAAAGAAGTCATTAGAGGATACACTAAAGAGTCCGGTGTTAGAAATTTAGAAAGAGAAATATCAAAATTAGCTAGAAAAGTTGTAAAAAAGGTTGTTGCTGGTGAAGAGAAACAAGTGACAATAAATAACAAAAATCTCTCAGATTTTCTTGGAGTAGCTAAGTACAAATTTGGTGAATTAGAATCACAAGATAGAATAGGAATTGTTACAGGACTTGCTTGGACAGAGTATGGTGGTGAAATTTTAAAGATTGAAACAGTGACTATGCCAGGTAAAGGAAGAATGCAAATTACTGGTAAGCTTGGTGATGTAATGCAAGAGTCAGTTAAAGCAGCAAAATCATTTGTAAGATCAAAATGTTTACAATACGGAATTATTCCACCTATATTTGAGAAAAAAGATTTTCATATCCATGTACCCGAAGGAGCAACTCCAAAAGATGGCCCCTCAGCTGGTATTGGGATGGTAACCTCAATTGTCTCCTCAATTACTAACATCCCTGTAAGAAGAGATGTAGCAATGACTGGCGAAGTTACTCTAACGGGCCAAGTATTAGCAATTGGAGGATTAAAAGAAAAATTACTAGCAGCTCATAGAGCTGGTATTAAAGAAGTATTAATTCCTAAAGAGAATGAAAAAGATTTAGTTGATATGCCTAAAAAAATTATTGATGAAATTAAGATCACTCCTGTTGAATATGCTGATGATGTATTAAAAATTGCTCTTACAAAAGAACTGAAAAAAACTGAGTGGGTAGAGGTAGATTTATCTAAGAAAGATGATAAATCACAAGCAAGTATTCAATAATAATTAATTTACATTTTCTAATCGTTGATGTATTAGTAGCTGGTTTTTGGGCGGTTAGCTCAGTTGGTAGAGCATCTCGTTTACACCGAGGGGGTCAAAGGTTCGAGTCCTTTACTGCCCACCAAAAACATTAAAAGTGGGGGTGTAGCTCAGTTGGTTAGAGCGATCGCCTGTCACGCGATAGGTCGAGGGTTCGAGTCCCTTCACTCCCGCCACTTTATTCCTGAAAAAACATATAAAATAACATCAAATTGTTATTCACTGTTACTAATAATGTGACCTATCTACACTTCATCAACTAAAAAAAAATGATATATAGATTTCAATGTTATCCGAATTTTTAAAAGATTATTTACCAATAATATTATTTTTAATAATTGCACTTGGTTTAAGTTGTGCATTTGTTTTGGTTAATTTTGTGCTTTCACCTAAAAATCCAGATCCTGAAAAACTATCAGCATATGAGTGTGGATTTGAACCATTTGAAGACTCTAGAATGGAATTTGATGTGAGATTTTATTTAGTTGCTATACTCTTTATTATATTTGATTTAGAGATTGCTTTTTTATTTCCTTGGGCAGTATCACTTGGAAGCATTGGGATTTTAGGTTTTACGTCGATGATGATTTTTTTATTTATCCTTACAATTGGTTTCATTTATGAGTGGAAAAAAGGTGCATTAGACTGGGAATAGAATATGAATAATAAGTTAGATCAAGTACCTGAAGAATTTAAACAATTAGCTGAAGATTTTGGAAAAAACGGTTTTATTACAACATCTTTAGATAACTTAATTAATTGGTCTAGATCAGGATCACTTCATTGGATGACATTTGGTCTTGCATGTTGTGCAGTTGAAATGATGCAAACTGCAATGCCAAGATATGATTTGGAAAGATTTGGAGCTGCTCCAAGAGGTTCACCCAGACAATCAGATGTAATGATAGTTGCTGGTACACTTACAAACAAAATGGCACCAGCTTTAAGGAAAGTTTATGATCAAATGCCAGAACCTAGATATGTAATATCTATGGGAAGTTGCGCAAATGGTGGTGGTTATTATCACTACTCCTATTCTGTTGTTAGAGGATGTGATAGAATTGTACCTGTGGACGTGTATGTGCCAGGGTGTCCTCCTTCAGCTGAAGCTTTGTTATATGGCGTAATGCAACTACAAAAAAAAATTAGAAATAAAGGTTCATTCACAAGATAATGTTAAATACAGAAGATTTAGAAAAAAAAATTAATTCGGAATTAACTACAAAAATTAATTCAACAAATATTAAACATAATCAAATTTACATTGAAATTGATAAAGAAGATTTACTAGATGTAGTTTTATTTCTTAAAACAAACAAAGACACTAAATTTAGACAATTAATCGATATAACTGTTGTTGATTATCCTGAAAGTTCTAAAAGATTTAAAGTTGTTTATTTATTCTTGAGTCATGAATTTAATCAAAGAATAGTTTTAAGCTACCTAATAAATGATAATGAAGTAATTCCATCTTTAACTTCAGTTTTTCCATCAGCAAATTGGATGGAGAGAGAAGTTTTTGATATGTATGGTGTTGATTTTAAAGATCATCCAGATCTTAGAAGAATACTTACAGATTATGGTTTTGAAGGACACCCATTAAGGAAAGATTTTCCATTAACTGGTCACACAGAGGTGAGATATAGCGAAGATGAAAAAAAGGTAGTTACAGAACCAGTTAAATTAGAACAAAATTTTAGAAATTTTGATTATCAAAGTCCATGGGACGGAACAAAATATATTAAAGAAATAACTGAAAAAAATGACAAAAAAAATTAAGAATTTAAATTTAAATTTTGGCCCTCAACACCCAGCAGCACACGGTGTTTTAAGATTGATTTTAGAATTAGATGGTGAAGTTGTAGAAAAAGCTGATCCCCACATTGGTTTACTACATAGAGGAACTGAAAAATTAATTGAAAATAAAACTTATATGCAGGCCGTACCATATTTTGACCGGCTTGATTATGTTGCTCCAATGAATCAAGAACATGCTTTTGCATTAGCGATTGAAAAAATTTTAGAAATAGAGGTTCCTATTAGAGCTCAGTTTATTAGGGTTATATTTTGTGAAATTGGAAGAATATTAAGTCATATTTTAAATGTTACTACTCAAGCTTTAGACGTTGGTGCACTAACACCTTCATTATGGGGATTTGAAGAAAGAGAAACTTTAATGACTTTTTATGAAAGAGCATCAGGTTCGAGATTGCATGCAAATTATTTTAGAGCTGGTGGAGTACATCAAGATTTACCAAGAGGATTAGAAAATGATATCGCTAAGTTTTGTGAGACTTTTCCAAAAGTAATTAATGATCTTGAGAATTTACTTACTGACAATAGAATTTTCAAACAAAGAAATGTTGATATTGGTGTAGTTACAAAGGAAGATGCTTTAGACCATTCATTTACAGGAGTTATGATTAGAGGCTCTGGTATTCCTTGGGATTTAAGAAAATCTCAACCTTATGACTGTTACGATCAATTAGAGTTCAAAATACCTGTAGGTAAAAATGGAGATTGCTACGACAGGTATTTATGTAGAATTGAAGAAATGAAAGAGAGTATATCAATAATAAAGCAATGCTTAGCAAAAATGGAAAAAGGACCAATAAAATCTTTAGATGGAAAAATAAGCCCTCCATCGAAAAAAGATTTAAAGCAATCGATGGAAGCTTTAATTCATCATTTTAAACTATTCACCGAAGGTTATCGTGTCCCAAAAGATGAAATTTATACTGCGGTAGAAGCTCCAAAGGGTGAGTTTGGTGTTTACTTAATTTCTGACGGATCGAATAAACCATATAAATGTAAAATAAGAGCACCAGGCTTTTCTCATCTTCAATCAATGGATTATTTAATTAGAGGACACATGCTGGCTGATGTTCCTGCAATCCTTGGTTCACTTGATATCGTATTTGGAGAGGTAGATAGATGACATTAAGAAGAATATCGAAAGACCAACCAGAAAACTTTGAATTTACAAAAGAAAGTCTTGATGAAGTAAATAAGATAATTTCTAAGTATCCAAATGGAAAACAACAAAGTGCAGTAATGGCTTTACTTTACATAGCTCAAAAACAACATGATAATTGGATCCCTTTATCAGCAATGAAGTATATCGGTAAACTTTTAGATATGCCTTATGTAAAAGTTTATGAGGTAGCAACATTTTATACAATGTATAATCTTTCACCTGTTGGTAAACATTTTGTGCAAGTATGTACTACAACACCTTGCATGATTAGAGGTGCTTACAAAATTGTAGAAGCTTGCAAAGAAAAAATTTCAAAAAATGAAAACGAATTTGTTAAAGATAAAAATTGTTCATGGATGGAAGTAGAATGTTTAGGAGCTTGTATAAATGCTCCTATGATGCAAATAAATGAGAATTACTATGAAGATTTAGATAAAGAAAAAGCTCTAAAAATTTTAGATGATGTAATAGCAGGCAAAACACCTAAACATGGTTCATTTAGAGGAAGATTAAATTCAGAACCTGAAAATAATAGAAAAACTTTATTGGATGTAAAAAATGCTTAGAGACGAAGATAGAATATTTAAAAATTTATATAATGATAGCGGTGCAGATTATCAATCAGCTTTAAAAAGAGGTGATTGGTCAAATACTAAAGAAATTTGTGCTAAAGGAAGAGAATGGATAATAGAAGAAATTAAATCTTCAGAATTAAGAGGAAGAGGTGGAGCAGGATTTCCTACGGGATTAAAATGGTCTTTTGCACCAAAAGAAGTTGGTTCAAGACCACACTATCTGGTTATAAATGCAGATGAGTCTGAACCTGGAACTTGTAAAGATAGAGATATTTTAAGGTTCGAACCTCATAAATTAATTGAAGGATGTTTAATAGCATCCTTTGCAGTTAATGCTCACGCTTGTTATGTATATATTAGAGGCGAGTATTATAATGAAGGACAAAAATTACAAAAAGCTATTGATGAAGCATATGAAAATAAAGTTATAGGAAAAAATGCAAGTGGCACTGGATGGGATTTTGATATTTTTATTCATTATGGCGCAGGCGCTTATATCTGTGGTGAGGAAACAGCATTACTAGAAAGTTTAGAAGGTAAAAAAGGTCAACCAAGATTAAAACCCCCGTTTCCAGCTTTAATTGGATTGTACGGATGTCCAACAATTATAAATAACGTAGAAACCATAGCAGTTGTTCCAACAATTTTAAGAAGAGGTGGAAAATGGTTTGCAAATATAGGAAAACCTAAAAACACTGGTACTAAAATATTTTGTATATCAGGTAATGTGAACAACCCATGTAATGTTGAAGAAGAAATGGGTATTTCACTGAAAGAGTTAATAGAAACACATGCAGGTGGAGTTATTGGTGGATGGGACAATCTACAAGCCGTAATTCCTGGTGGTTCATCAATGCCTTTATTGCCAAAAAATATTTGTGACACAATCACAATGGATTTTGATTCATTAATGGCTGAAAAGAGTGGATTAGGTACAGCAGGTATTGTTGTTATTAATAATGATCAAGACATAATTAAATGTATGGCAAGAATTGCTAGATTTTATAAACATGAAAGTTGCGGTCAATGCACTCCTTGCAGAGAAGGTTCTGGATGGATGTGGAGAATGCTTGAAAGAATGGCTAAAGGAGAAGCATCTAGAGATGAGGTTGACATGTTAATGGATGTTACAAAACAAATAGAAGGTCATACTATTTGTGCTTTTGGAGAAGGATCGTCTTGGCCAGTGCAAGGACTATTAAGACACTTTAAAAAAGAAGTTGAGAAACGAAATAAGTTTGATCCAATTATTAGAGAGAACAAGGATATACCATATTTAGTTGATCAACATTTATTGGATAAAAAAAATGCCTAAATTAAAAGTTAATGACATTGAAGTTGAAGTTGAAGAGGGTTTAACGGTTCTTCAAGCTTGTGAAAAAGCAGGTGTAGAAATTCCAAGATTTTGTTATCACGAAAAACTTTCTATAGCTGGAAATTGCAGAATGTGTTTGGTTGAAATGGAAAAATCTCCTAAACCTATTGCATCATGTGCAATGCCTGCAGCGGAAGGAATGAATATAAAAACAAATACTCCTAAAGTTGAAAAAGCAAGAAAAGGGGTTATGGAATTTTTGTTAGTTAATCATCCACTTGACTGTCCAGTGTGTGATCAAGGTGGTGAATGCGATCTACAAGATCAATCAATGTTCTACGGTGTTGATAAATCTAGATTTAAAGAAAATAAAAGATCAGTGCCAGATAAAAACATGGGTCCTCTGATCAAAACTCAAATGACAAGATGCATACATTGTACAAGATGTGTGAGATTTGCAACTGAAATTGCTGGCGTCCCTGAAATTGGAGCAATAGGTAGAGGAGAAGACATGCAAATAACAACATACTTAGAACAATCAATGCAATCAGAATTATCAGCAAATGTTGTAGACTTATGTCCGGTTGGAGCACTTACTTCTAAACCTTATGTATTTGAAGCTAGACCTTGGGAACTTAAAAAAACTGAAACTATAGATGTAATGGATGCAGTAGGAAGCAATATTAGAGTAGACACTTATGGGTGGGAAGTAAAAAGAGTTTTACCAATAATTAATGAAGATATTAATGAGGAATGGATTTCAGATAAAACAAGATATGCATGTGATGGTTTATTAAACCAAAGATTAGACAAACCTTATGTAAAAAGAAATGGAAAATTTGAAGAGAGTAATTGGAATGAAGTAAACGAAATAGTTGTAAATAAACTTAAAAATACTCCAAAAGAAAACGTTTGTGGTTTTGTAGGTGATCTAACAAACATGGAAACATCGTTTATATTTAAAGAATTCTTTGACAGAGTTTTGGAAACTAAAGCTTACGAAACAAGATCAGAAGATAAATATATAAATAATTCTGATAGAAAAAATTATATATTTAATTCAACAATCAATGGAATAGAGGAGTCAGATTTAATATTTTTAGTTGGAGCAAATCCAAGATTTGAAGCAACAATAGTCAATGCAAGAATTAGAAAAGCCTTTTTAAATAATAATACTAAAATTATATCTTTAAATGATGTTGGAGATTTAACTTATCCTTATACTCAATTAGATGGAAAAACGTCAACAATCAAAAATATTATTGAAGATAATCATGATGTTTCAAAATTAATTAAAGATGCTCAAAATCCATTAATTATAATTGGAGAGTCATTATTAAAATCTGAGTCTTCTGAATATGTAGTAACTTCATTACAAAAATTTTTAACAGATAATAATAAAATCAACGATAATTGGAATTCATTTAATATTCTAACATGTGATGCCTCAACAGTTGGTAATCTTGATTTAGATTTAATTAATTTAGAAAAGGGATATTTTAAAAATAATATTTTAGATAATTTAAATAACAATCAGTACGAAATTGTATTTCTTGTTGGACAAGATAACTTAAGTTTCAATAAAACAAATGAGTTTGTTGTTTATATTGGAAGTCATGGAGACAAAGGTGCTGAGATAGCAGATGTAATTTTACCAGGTTCAGCTTACACAGAACAATCAGGTTATTTTACAAATTTAGAAGGTAGATTACAAAAAGCATATAAAGCTTCCTATCCACCTAATCAATCAAAGGAAGATTGGGAAATTATAAATAATTTAGCTGAGCAAGTGAATAATCGTAAGCTTTTTAACGATAAAGATGAATTAGAAAGCAGCATGCTTAATTATTTAAAACTTAAAAATGAAAAAAACAAAACTTCTGAAATTTCAGTAAATAACTTTGTTGATGAAAAAATTAATATAAAAGTAAAAGATTATTATTTCTCAAATGTGATTGCTAGATCATCAAAAACTATGGTTGAGTGTAACAATTCTAAAATAGAAATTAAAAAAACAGGGACTGAAGGATAAAAAATGGAATATTTTAATGTTTTATTTAATGAAGTTTATAAAATTCTATTTTTATTGGTTCCAGTATTAGTTTCAGTTGCAATGATTGTTTGGCTCGATAGAAGGGTTTGGGCTTTTGTTCAAAAGAGAAGAGGACCAAATGTTGTGGGACCGTTTGGCTTGCTTCAATCTTTAGCTGATGCGCTTAAATACATTTTTAAAGAAATTATAATTCCTGCAAGTTCAAATAAAATTATTTTTATTTTAGCTCCAATTGTAACTATGACATTAGCATTAATTGCTTGGGCCGTTATTCCTTTCAGCGAAAGTCAAGTATTAGCAGATATCAATGTTGGCATTCTTTATATTTTTGCAGTTTCTTCATTAGGTGTTTATGGAATAATTATGGGTGGCTGGGCTTCAAATTCAAAATATCCTTTTTTAGGTTCAATTAGATCTGCAGCTCAAATGGTTTCCTATGAAGTTTCTATAGGAGTAATTATCATAAATGTATTACTTTGTGTTGGTTCATTAAACTTGAATGATATTGTCATCGCACAACAAAATATGTGGTTTGTTATCCCATTATTTCCAATGTTTGTGATTTTTTTTATTTCAGCACTTGCAGAAACTAATAGACCTCCATTTGATCTACCTGAGGCTGAGGCAGAATTAGTTGCTGGCTATCAAACAGAGTATTCAGGAATGATGTATGCAATGTTTTGGTTGGGTGAGTACGCTAACATATTGTTAATGTGTGCATTAGGTTCAATTTTATTTTTAGGTGGTTGGCTTTCTCCTATTGAAATTTACCCATTTAATTTAGTTCCAGGTGCAATTTGGTTAATATTGAAAATTTTATTATTATTCATATTGTTTGCTTTGGTAAAAGCAATTGTTCCTAGATATAGATATGATCAATTAATGAGATTAGGATGGAAAATATTTTTACCATTGTCCTTAATATACGTTGTATTAACAGCAAGTTTTTTATTTTATTTTAACCTTTTACCAACAAATTAATTATGAAGTTATCTAGATTTTTTAAAACAATATTCATGATAGATTTTATATCTGGATTATTGATTGCTATTAAAGAATTATTCTCTTCCAAAAAAACTATTAACTATCCATTTGAAAAAGGAAAAATTAGCCCAAGATTCAGAGGTGAGCACGCTTTAAGAAGATATCCTAATGGAGAAGAAAGATGCATTGCTTGCAAATTATGTGAAGCTGTGTGTCCTGCTCAAGCAATTACCATTGAGTCCGCTCAAAGAGAAGATGGAAGCAGAAAAACCACAAGGTATGATATAGATATGATGAAATGTATTTACTGTGGTTTATGTGAAGAAGCATGTCCCGTTGATGCTATCGTTCAGGGTCCAAATTTTGAATTTTCAACAGAAACTAGAGAGGAACTCTATTACACTAAAGAAAAGCTTTTAGAAAATGGAGACAGATGGGAGAATGTTTTAGCTGCAAACATAAAAGCAGATAATCCATATAGATAAAATGTTAGCTCACACGATATTTTTTTATATATTTTCAATAATTGCAGTTGTTTCAGCAATAATGGTAACTGTGTCTAAAAATACAGTTCACTCAGTTTTTTTTTTAATCTTAGATTTTATTAGTATTTCTTGTCTATTTATTATGATTGGTGCAGAATTTTTAGGCATGATAATGCTTATTGTTTATGTAGGAGCTGTAGCCGTACTATTTTTATTTGTTGTGATGATGCTTAATGTTGCACAACAGAAAAATCAATGGTTTGCCTCTCAAGAAAACTCAGGTCATATACCTATCGGATTGATTATTAGCACAGTTATATTTTTTGAGTTAATCATAGTTATTGGTGGATGGAAATATAAACCTGACCTATTAGAAATAAGCAATATTTCAGTTTCTCAAGATGTAAGTAATACTCATTCATTAGGAGCTGTGCTGTATACAGATTATATTCACATATTCCAATTAAGTGGAATGATACTACTTGTTGCAATGGTAGGGGCCATTGTGCTTACATTTAGACAAAGATCAGGTGTTAAAAAACAAAGTTATTTTAAACAAATATCAAGAGAAAGATCTGAAGGTGTTGATGTTGTTGAAGTAGAGTCTAATAAAGGAGTCAAAATAGATGGCTGAGATAGGTCTAGGACATTATTTAACTCTTGGAGCTGTAATTTTTTCAATTGGTGTAATTGGAATTTTTCTTAATAGAAAGAACATTATAGTAATACTAATGAGTATTGAGCTAATTCTATTAGCAGTAAATATTAATTTAGTGTCTTTTTCAATTTTTTTAAATGATATTGCTGGTCAGGTCTTTACACTTTTTATTTTAACAGTTGCTGCTGCAGAAGCTGCAATTGGTTTAGCAATTATTGTTGTTTACTATAGAAACTCTGGAACAATTAGAGTTGAAGAAATTGATAAATTAAAAGGATAATAAAATGGAATTAGCAATAATATTTCTTCCTTTAATTGCATCAATTATTTCAGGATTTTTTGGAAGATTTATAGGCGATAGAAATTCAGAAATTGTAACAAGTTTATTAGTATCAATTTCAGCATTGTTTTCTATTTATGTGTTTTATCAAGTAATGGTAAATGGTTTCCAAGAAAATTTTGTTATCGCTACTTGGATTAATTCTGGAGAGTTAAATGTAAATTGGTCAATGAATATAGATCCACTTTCAGCAGTAATGCTAGTTGTTGTAACTTCTGTATCAGCCTTGGTTCATGTTTACTCAATTGGATACATGTCTCATGATCCACATAAACCAAGATTTATGGCTTACTTATCTTTATTTACATTTGCCATGTTGATGCTTGTAACTTCCGACAATTTTATTCAATTGTTTTTTGGTTGGGAAGGAGTTGGTTTATGTTCTTATTTTTTAATTGGTTTTTGGTTTAAAAAAGAGTCTGCCAATGCTGCAGCAATAAAAGCATTTGTTGTTAATAGAGTAGGTGATTTTGGTTTTGCCTTAGGAATATTTTTAGTTTTCTATTTATTTGGAACTGTAAATTATTCAGAAGTTTTTGAACAAATTCCCACAATTACAGAAAAAAATTTAAACTTCTTAGGATTTGATATCAGTGCAATCAATTTAATTTGTTTACTTTTATTTATAGGTGCGATGGGTAAGTCTGCACAAATATTATTACATACTTGGTTACCAGATGCAATGGAAGGACCAACACCCGTTTCAGCTTTAATTCATGCAGCAACCATGGTAACTGCAGGAGTTTTTTTAGTAGTAAGATGCTCACCTATTTATGAATTTTCAGAATTAGCATTAAATTTGATTACCATAGTAGGAATGACAACAGCTCTTTTTGCAGCATCAGTAGCTATTGTTCAAACAGACATAAAAAAAATTATTGCTTATTCAACTTGTAGCCAACTTGGATATATGTTTTTTGCAACAGGTGTTGGAGCTTATAATATTGCAATGTTTCATTTATTTACTCACGCTTTTTTTAAGGCCCTGTTATTTTTAGGATCTGGCTCAGTAATTCATGCATTTAAAGATGAGCAGGATATAAATGAAATGGGCGGTGTATGGAAACACTTGCCTTACACTTATGCAATGATGATCATTGGTACTCTTGCATTAACAGGTTTCCCTTTCTTGTCTGGTTTTTATTCAAAAGATGCAATTATTGAATTTGCTTATCTGAGGGATAATACTGTTGGTTACTATGCTGCTGGAATAGGAATTTTTACAGCTTTTTTAACTTCAATTTATTCATGGAGATTAATTTTTAAAACCTTTCATGGTGAATACAACAATAAGAAAATGAAAATTTCAGAGACACACGAGTCTCCTTTAGTGATGTTGATACCCTTAGTTGTTTTATCTATAGGGGCAATTTTTGCGGGTATGCTATTTAAAGATTTATTTGTTGGTAATGGTATTGATAGTTTTTGGAAAAATTCTGTATTTTTTTTAGAACCCTTAAGTTCAGAACATCCACCAACATGGTTTTTATTATTAACACCGATTTTAGTAACTTTATCAATACCTATCTCGTATTATTTATTTGTTAAGAATAAAGAGATAGTTGACGGTATAGTAAAAGTTAATCAGCCATTATATAAATTTTTAAAGAACAAATGGTATTTTGATGAATTATATGAAATTCTGTTTATCAAATCTTCAAAAAAAATAGGATCTTTTCTTTGGAAATTTTGTGATGTTAAAATAATTGATGGTTTTGGCCCTGATGGCATTTCCTTATTAATTAAAAGATTTTCACAAAAAGCCAATAAATTTCAAAGTGGATTCATATATCAGTATGCATTTGTAATGTTATTAGGTTTTTCAGCTTTATTAACTTTATTGATTGTAAAATAAAAAATGAACTTTCCTATCCTTTCATCATTAATTTTATTACCAACAATTGGTTCACTATTTTTATTTTTTTCAAAAGATAAACCGAACAATAATCAAACAATAAAATATGTAGCTTTATTTACATCAATAGTTAATTTTTTAATTTCAATTTATCTATGGTATCAATTTGATCCAACAACATCTGATTTTCAATTTGTAGAAGATAGACAATGGATTAAAGGTTTTATTAATTATAAAGTAGGTATTGATGGAATTTCAATATTATTCATTGTTTTAACAACTTTTATTACCCCACTTTGTATTCTTTCAGTAAATAATACAGTCAAAAATAGACTTAGAGATTTTTTAATAGCAATTCTCATCATGGAAAGTTTTATGATAGGTGTTTTTTGTGCATTAGACTTAGTTATTTTTTATCTATTCTTTGAGGCAGGATTAATTCCTATGTTTTTAATCATTGGAATATGGGGTGGACCGAGAAGAGTATATTCAGCATTTAAGTTTTTCTTGTACACACTTTTAGGCTCTGTCTTAATGTTGGTTGCAATAATTTCAATTTATTGGATAAACGGAACAACAGATGTAGTTAAACTGTATGAACTAGGCATTGATGTTAAATATCAAAATTTATTATGGTTAGCATTTTTCAGTTCATTTGCGGTTAAAACTCCAATGTGGCCAGTTCATACATGGCTTCCAGATGCTCATGTTGAAGCTCCAACAGCTGGCTCTGTTTTACTAGCAGCTATCCTTTTGAAAATGGCTGGATATGGCTTTATTAGATTTTCTCTAGGTTTATTTCCTGAAGCTTCAGAAACATTTACACCATTAATCTATACTTTAAGTATTATAGCAATCATATTCACATCATTAATTGCACTAATGCAAGAAGATATGAAAAAACTTATAGCATATTCCTCAGTCGCTCATATGGGTTTTGTAACTTTAGGAATATTCACAATACAACAGCAAGGAATTGAAGGAAGTATCATTCAAATGATAAGTCATGGATTAGTTTCTGCTGCACTCTTTTTATGTGTGGGAGTTGTTTATGACAGAATGCACTCAAGGTTAATAAGCACTTATGGAGGTATTGTAACTATAGTTCCTAAATATGCGGTATTATTTATGATTTTCACTTTAGCTGCTTTAGGTTTACCAGGTACAAGTGGATTCATTGGAGAATTTTTGATTTTAATGGGTGCGTTTAAAGATAATTTCTTAGTGGCTGTTTTAGCTAGCTTGGGTGTAATTTTAGGGGCTGCTTATATGCTTTGGTTATATAAAAGAGTAGTTTTTGGAAAATTAATTAATGAAGAATTAAAAAAACTAACAGATTTGAATAAATCAGAAATTGTAATTTTAATATCTTTAGCAATACCAACTTTATTTTTTGGTTTTTATCCAGAACCTTTAATGAACACCATTGAGGTTTCTGTTAAAAATTTAATAGATATGTATAACTTAAATATAAATTAGTATGGAAAACTTAAATTTAGTATTACCTGAAATATTTATATCCTTAGCTATAATGTTTTTATTGATTTTAGGGGTATTTAAAAAAGACAGCTCAAAACTTATTCATAACTTTTCATTAATAATATTACTAATTACTGGTGGTATCATTTTTAACGAAACCTTAACTATTGAAAATACATTGTTGTTCAATGGAAGTGTTGTGATTGATTACTTAGCATCATTTATGAAGTTTATAACAATTATTGCTGCATTAATGGCTCTAATTGTTTCTTCAAATTATTTGAAAACTTTTAAAATATTAAAGATTGAATACCCAATATTAGTAATTTGTGCCGTTTTAGGAATGATGGTTATGATTAGTTCGAACGATTTAATTGTATTTTATATTGGTTTAGAGCTTCAATCATTATCATTATATGTCCTTTCATCATTTAACAGAGATGAAGTAAAATCTTCTGAAGCAGGTTTGAAATATTTTGTTTTAAGCGCATTATCTTCAGGTCTTTTATTATATGGCTGTTCATTAATTTATGGTTTTTCTGGATCAACAAATTTTGAGATAATTGCTAACAACTTAGACTCAGACCAATATGTTCTCACCTTTGGTATTGTGTTTATTTTAGTTGGACTTGCATTTAAAATTTCAGCAGTACCATTTCATATGTGGGCACCTGATGTTTATGAGGGTTCTCCAACATCAGTAACCTTATTTTTTACAATTGTTCCTAAAATTGCAGCATTAACTTTATTTATTAGATTTCTTTATGTGCCATTTATTAATCTGATCGATCAATGGCAAATGATATTAATCTTCCTTTCAATTGCTTCAATGGTCTTTGGAGCAGTAGCAGCTATTGGACAAAAAAATATTAAACGACTAATAGCTTATAGTTCAATTAGTCATATTGGTTATGCATTAGCTGGATTAACAACTGGTACCAATGAAGGAATACAAAGTTCAGTAATATATATAACAATTTATTTTGTAATGAACTTGGGACTTTTCTCTTGTCTTTTAATGTTAAAAAGAAATGATCAATATTATGAAACATTAGATGATCTGTCAGGCTTATCTAAAAATCATCCAATATTATCTTTATCATTATTAGTGATACTATTTTCACTAGCAGGTATACCACCATTAGCAGGTTTCTTTGCTAAATTTTATGTGTTCATGGCAGTGATTGAACAATCAATGTATTTTTTAGCTATAGTAGGTTTGTTATCGACTGTAATTGCAGCATTTTATTATTTGAGAATAATAAAAATAATTTACTTTGATCAAGAAAAAGAAAAATATGACTCAGATCATAGCTTTTGGTTAAAATTTTCTCTTACAGTTTCAACAATATTGATTTTGATTTACTTCATCTTCCCAAGTCAAATAATTGATGTAGTTTCAAGAATTAATATTATTTAATGAAACTAAAACAATTTAATTTTGTAAAAGTTAATAGCACTAACCAAACGGCAATAAGAATATTAAAAAAATCTAATACTGATTTTGGTATAATCATTACAGAAATACAAAAAAAAGGAAAAGGACAATATGGAAGAAAGTGGATTTCATATAAGGGAAATATTTTTTTAACTATATTTTACAAACTTGAAAAGATAAATTTTACTTTAAACAAATTAACTAAAATAAATTGTTTATTAGTAAAGAATGTCATATCTAAGTACTACAAGAAAAAAATATCATTTAAATTACCAAATGATTTATTAATCGAAAAAAAAAAGATATGTGGAATTTTACAAGAAAAAATTGAAAAACTAGATCAAAATTATTTGATTGTAGGAATAGGATTAAATTTAATTAAAAGCCCAAAAATTAAGAATTATCCCACAACTAATTTATTAGAGTTAACAAAGCATAAAATTAATAAAAAAATGTTTCAAAACCAATTAAAAATAACTTTTGAGAAATTTTTATCAAAGTACTATAAGTCATAAAATGTTATTACTAGGTGATATAGGAAATACAGATACAAAAATTTGCTTAATAAACGATAACCTTAAGATAATTAAGAAAGTTATTATATCCAGTAAAAAATTTAAAAGAGGAGAATTGAATTCCTTTTTTAAGCATATTGATTTCAATAAAATTAAAAAAATTCTTTTCTGTAGTGTAGTTCCTGAAACATATAAAGAGTTGAAGAAATTTATTTCAAAAAAAACTAAAACAAGATGCTATGAATTAAAGGAATTAAATTTAAAATTTTTCTTAAAAATTGATGTCAATTATAAACAAGTAGGATCAGATAGATTAGCTAATGCAATTAGCCTTGTTGATAAAAAAAAGAATTTTATAATTTTAGATTTTGGCACAGCAACTACATTTGATGTATTAATCGGTAATAATTATAAAGGTGGAATCATTTCACCTGGAATTGAATTATCGCTTAAAACTCTTTCTGATAAAGCATCTTTAATTCCAAAAATAAATTTAACAAAAATTTCTAATGTAATTGGTAAAGACACTATTTCAGCTGTAAGATCAGGTTTTTTTTGGGGATATGCTGGATTAATTGACAATGTGATAAATTTAATTAAGAAGGAAACCAGAAAGTCTTTTCAAATTATATTAACTGGTGGATTTTCTGAATTATATAAAGATTCAATTAAAACTAAAGTAAAACAAGACACTAATATTACAATTAATGGCCTTATTAAATCTTCAAAGTTAATAAAATAAATGAAAGACGAATTTTTATTTTGCCCTTTAGGTGGCTCTGGTGAAATAGGTATGAACATGAACTTATTTGGTTATGGTCAGCCAGGCAATCATAAATGGATCATGGTAGACATTGGGGTAACGTTTGCAGATGATACTATACCAGGTGTTGACTTAATTTATCCTGACCCAGGATTTATTCAAGAAAGAAAAGAAAATCTCTTGGGGATTGTTTTAACTCATGCACATGAAGATCATATCGGTGCAGTTGCGCATTTGTGGCCAAAACTAAACTGTAAAATCTACGCGACTCCATTTACAGCTGTTTTAATAAGAGAAAAATTTAGAGAAAAACATATTGATATTACAAACGACTTACAGATTGTAGAATTAAATGGGAAAGTTGATTTGAACCCTTTTGAGGTTGAGTATATTACTTTGACTCACTCAATTTTAGAGCCTAATGGACTTAAGATAAAAACACCAGCTGGTGTAGTTTTACATACAGGAGATTGGAAAGTTGATCCTAATCCTTTAATTGGTGACAATATAAATTCCAAAAGATTGAAAGAAATAGGTGATGAGGGTGTTCTTGCAATGATTTGTGATTCAACAAATGTTTTTAGCGCTGGAAGATCAGGATCTGAAGCAGATGTTAGAAAAAATATGTTGAATATAATGAACAGATTAAAAAAAAGAATAATCATAACGTCTTTCGCTTCTAACGTTGCTAGAATGGAAACAGCTTTTTATTGTGCAGAAAAAACTGGAAGACAAATTTCTTTAGTTGGTAGATCAATGCACAGAATTTATAAAGCGGCAAAACAATGTGGATATTTAAAAAATACAATTGAACCAATTGATCCAAGAGAAGCAAAAAATATTTCTAGAGAAAAAATGGTTTATCTTTGCACAGGTAGCCAAGGAGAACCCATGGGTGCTATGATGAGAATCTCAAGTTACACTCATCCTGACGTTTTTATTGAAAAAGGAGATGCTGTGATATTTTCATCAAAAATTATTCCTGGAAATGAAAAGAAACTTTATAAACTTCATAATCAATTGGTTAAAGATGGTATTGAGGTTATTTCGGAGGAAAGTGAATTTATACATGTATCAGGTCATCCAAATCGAGAAGACTTAAAGGATATGTATGATTGGGTAAAACCAAAGTGTGTTATTCCTGTACATGGAGAACATAGACATATGATTGAACATATTAATTTCGCAAAAGAAATGCAGGTCCCATATCCTGTTCAGGTCGAGAATGGTGATATAGTAAAATTAGCTCCAGGAGATAAACCAGAAGTTTATGATAAAGCACCAAGTGGTAGATTATATCTTGATGGATCTGTAAGTGTTGAAGAAGACAGTCAATCAATTAAAGAAAGAAAAAATTTAAGTGCAAATGGATACTTAGAAATTACAATTATGGTTACTCCTAAAGGAAATATACATAATAATCCTATAGTTTCTTTTAAAGGTCTTCCAATTTTTGAAAAAGAGGAATTTGTATATGGTATGGAAGATGAAATAGAAAGAACTACCAGAACTTTCAAATTAGGAAGTAAACAACAAGAACACAATTTGATTGATGCTCTTAAAATTGTTTGCAGAAAATTTTCGAAAGAGAAAACTGGTAAAAAACCATATACAAATATTAATATAGTTAAAATTTAATGAGCGTAACTGGTCTAGCAATTTTATATGTAATTATTTGGTGGATTGTTTTTTTTTCAATATTACCAATTGATGTAGACAGAAATAAACCTATTGAAGTGGATGGTGAAGACCCTGGATCACCTCAAAATCCAAAGATGTTAAAAAAATTTTTTCTTTGTACATTAATTACATCAGTTATTTTTGGAATTCTTTATGTGTTAATGAGGTTTGAATATTTAAATTTAAGGAATATGATAAGCTAAAATGTATATTTCAAAATCATTCATTCCAATATTAAAAAATAATCCATCAGAAGCTAAAATTAAATCACATCAACTAATGTTAAGAGTTGGGATGATCAAACAATCATCAGCAGGTATTTATTCTTGGTTGCCTTTAGGCTTCAAAGTAATGAAAAAAATTGAACAAATAGTAAGAGAAGAACAAAATAGAATTGGCGTTCAAGAAATATTAATGCCCACAATTCAATCTAGCGAGATATGGAAAGAAAGTGGACGTTATGAGGATTATGGTGAAGAAATGTTAAGAATAAAGGACAGACAAGGAAGAGAAATGTTGTATGGCCCAACTAATGAAGAATTAGTTACAGAAATATTTCGAGCTTCAGTAAAATCTTATAAATCACTGCCACAATTACTTTATCATATACAATGGAAATTTAGAGACGAGATAAGACCAAGGTTTGGAATTATGAGAGGTCGTGAATTTTATATGAAAGATGCTTATTCTTTTGACATAAGTGATGATGAAGCATTTTTTTCATACAATAAATTTTTTCTATCTTATCTAAAAACTTTTAAAAGACTTGATTTAACGGCTATTCCAATGGCAGCTGATACAGGGCCAATTGGTGGTAATCTTTCACACGAATTTATTATTTTAGCTGACACGGGAGAAAGTAAAATTTTTACAGATAAAAGAATTTTTGAACTAAGTGGAGAGGGTACCCCAATAAATAAAGATTCATTAATTGAATTAAGAAAAAAATATGAACAATTTTATGCTGTTACTGATGAGAAATTTAATAAAGAAGAATTTGAAAAGAAAGTTACAGAGGAAAATAGGCTAATTACCAAAGGTATTGAGGTTGGTCATATATTTTATTTTGGTGATAAATATTCAAAACCTATGGGTGCTTCAGTTGATTTACCTGGTGGAAAAAAAGATTTTGTAAAAATGGGCTCATATGGAATAGGTGTTTCAAGACTTGTAGGTGCCATAATCGAAGCAAAATTCGATGATAAAAATGAGGTTATGAAATGGCCATTATCAGTAGCTCCATATGATGCAGCAATAATTCCAATGATGAATAAAAATGACTCATCAAGTTTAGAAAAAGCTAACAATTTAATGGCTGAATTAAACAAACAAAATATTGATGTAATTATTGATGATACTGATGAAAATTTATCTTCTAAAATTAAAAAAATGAATTTAATTGGATCTCCTTATCAAATAATAATTGGCAAGAAATCTGATGGAAATCTTTTTGAATTTAAGGAAATTGGAAAAGAAACACAAAATATATCTGTATCAGATATTATCAAGATTATATCAGAAGAAAAAAATAAAAATTGATTTCTCAATTAGAAAAAGAAGTAACTTTAAGGTTTTTAAGATCCAGAAAAAAAGATGGTTTCTTAAATGTAATTTCTATTTTTTCATTTATTGGTATTGGTCTTGGTGTAGCAGTTCTTATAATTGTGATGTCTGTAATGAATGGATTTAGAACAGAATTAGTTAATAAAATTATTGGCTTTAATTCTCATTTAACAATTAAACCGTACTCAAAAAAAATTGACGTAAATAAGTTAAAAAATGAAAAAATTTTAAATAATTTGAATTATTCTCTAGAGAGCAATTCTGGTGAAGCTGTCATTTTAAAAAATGATACTACAAAAGGAATTTTACTAAGAGGTTATTCGAAATTAGATTTTGAAAAACTTGAAATAATTAATAATGAAAATTTTAATGGCATTAAAAATAGTTTAGAAAAAGATACTATCTCAATAGGAAAAGAACTGAGTTTTTCATTAGATCTTGAAATTGGAGATAATGTAGTGCTTATGTCTCCATCTTCGTTAGACACAATAATTGGAAGTTTGCCTAGACAAAAAAGCTTTATTATAACTTCAATTTTTGATAGTGGCTTAGCAGATTTTGATAATAATGTTGCATTTATAAATTTGAATAGTTTAGAAGAATTTTTCAATTATTCTTCTGATGATAGAAATTTAGAATTATTTTTAAAAGATCCTCAAAATATTGAAAATCAAAAAGAAATTACACAAAGAATCTTTGAAGATGAGTTTGTCTATAGTTGGGCTGATATGAATAGTTCTTTATTTTCAGCACTAAAAGTTGAAAGAAACGTAATGTTTATTATTCTTTCATTAATTATTATTGTTGCTGCTTTTAATATAATTTCTGGTTTAACAATTCTTGTTAAAAATAAAACAAAAGACATAGGTATTTTAAAATCAATAGGTGTTCAAAATAAATCAATTGTTAAAATTTTTTTCCTAGTTGGGATATTAATAGGCACATCTGCTACAATATTTGGAATTTTTCTTGGAGTTACTTTTTCATTATATGTTGAAAATTTAAGACAATTCTTAAGTACCACATTTAATATCAGCCTTTTTCCAGAAGAAATTTATTTCTTAAGTAAAATGCCTTCGGAAATTAATATTTCATCAATTATTCTTATTGCACTATGTTCGATATTAATAACTATAATCGTATCCATTTTTCCAGCTTTGAAAGCTGCAAAATTAGATCCAATCAAATCATTAAAATATGAATAATATTGTTGAGCTAAAAGATATCACAAAAAGTTTTTCAATGAATAAAAAGATTTCAGTGTTAAAAAAATTATCTTACAAATTTAAAGCAGGTAAGATTTATTCTCTCATGGGTCCTTCTGGATCAGGAAAATCAACATTACTAAATATTATATCTATGATTGATAGACCTAATAATGGAATATTAAAATTCAATAACACTATCATTGATTATAATGATAAAAATACAAATGATATTTTTAGAGCTGAAAACATAGGTATTATTTATCAACAAAATAATCTCTTAAGTGATTTTACCTCATTAGAAAATGTATATCTTGCAAATCTAGCAAGTGGTGAAAATAAATTTGATGCAAAAGGTAATGCAAAAAAAATAATTAATGAAGTTGGTCTATCTAATAGAATAAATCATTATCCATCAGAATTATCAGGTGGTGAGATGCAACGAGTTGCAATAGCTAGAGCTTTAATCAACAAACCAAAGATTATTTTAGCTGATGAACCTACTGGAAGTTTAGATTCAAACACTGCTAAAGAAATTTTTTCGTTACTTGCTAAACAAATAACAAAAGAAAGAATTATAATTTTTGCAACTCACAATAGATATTTTGCAAATAAGTCAGATTGCATCTTGGAAATGGTTAATGGTAATATAAGAACCATTAATGCCAGAAATTAAATTACAAAATTTTAATCATTTAAAAATACATTCTCAATATTCAATTTGTGAAGGCGCAGTAAAGATTGATGACATTGATAAGATTTGCAAAGATAACAAAATTAAATCCTTAGGTTTAAGTGATACTTCAAATTTATGTGGAGCTTTAGAATTTTCTGAAAAAGTTTCTAAAGTAGGTACGCAACCAATTCTAAGTACACAAATTTTTATAAAATATGATGATACTTTCGGATTGCTTCCTCTATTTGCTATGAACGAAGAAGGTTACAAAAGAATTATTTATCTTTCATCTAAATCATTTCTTGAAAATGATAACTTGTCCGAACCTCATATTAACTTCGATGATTTATTAGAAAATAATGAAGGTGTAGCAATATTCTCTGGTTCTATAAATGGATTATTTGGTAAACTTTTTGACAAAGGTAAGTTTTCTGAAATCTCAAATTTATATAAATTACTAAAAAAAAATTTTAAAGATAGATTTTATATTGAAATACAAAGACATGGAGATGAAAATGAAAAAGGATTTGAAAAATTTAATCTTAATCAATCATTAAAAGAAGAAATTGCAATTATTGCCACTCATGAAGTTTTCTATATTGATAAAAATATGCATGAAGCACATGATGCTTTAATTTGTATTGGAAATAAAACTTATGTTAATGAAAAAAATAGAATTAAATTTTCAAATCAACATTATTTAAAAAATGATAATGAAATGTCAGAATTATTTTCTGACTTACCTGAAGCGTTAGAAAATAATTATAATTTTCCTTTAAGATGTAATTTTAAACCCTCCTCATCAAAACCAATATTACCTGATATTAGTTCTAAAAAAGATGGTAGTGCTGATGAAATATTAAAAAAAGACTCTATTGAAGGTTTAAAAAGTAAATTTAAAAAAGTTTTTTTGAAAAATGAAAATGAGTTAAATAAAGATGAAAGATATATTAATTATAAAGATAGACTAGATCATGAATTAAGGATTATCATTGAAATGAAATACTCTAGTTATTTTTTAATCGTCTCTGATTATATCAAATGGGCAAAAAAAAATGATATACCAGTTGGTCCAGGTAGGGGCTCAGGTGCTGGTTCACTAGTAGCCTGGTGTCTCTCAATAACAGATGTTGATCCTATTAAGTTTAATTTAATTTTTGAGAGATTTTTAAATCCGGATAGAATCTCAATGCCTGATTTTGATATAGATTTTTGTGAGGAAAAAAGAGACTTAGTGTTCAAATATCTTACTGAAAAATATCAGAACAGCGTAGCACATATAATCACATTCGGTAAACTTAAGGCAAGAATGGCAATAAGAGATGTTGGTCGTGTTCTTGGTTTACCTTATGGTTTTGTAGATAGTATCTCAAAAATGATACCATTTGATCCATCTAGACCACAAACTTTATCCGAATGTATAGCTGGAGAACCAAGATTGCAAAAAATGATTAAAGAAGACCCAAGAGTAAAAAAATTAGCAGAAATTTCTCTGCAAATTGAAGGATTAAATAGAAATGTAGCAACACATGCCGCTGGTGTTGTAATAGCTGATAGAAAACTTACTGATGTAGTTCCATTATATAAAGATAGTTCAGCAGACTTACTTTTACCATCAACACAGTTTGACATGTATTCTGCAGAAAATGCAGGTTTGGTTAAGTTTGACTTTTTAGGTTTAAAGACACTTACAGTAATAAACAATACACAAAAACTCATTAAAAAAATTGATGAGAATTTCAGTATTAATCAAATTAAATATGATGATCAAAAAGTATTTGATTTATTGTCTTCAGGCAAAACTGTTGGATTATTCCAGATTGAAAGTGCTGGAATGCGTGAAGCTCTTTTACAAATGAAACCAAATCATATTGAAGATATCATTGCGCTTGTTGCTCTTTATAGGCCTGGTCCAATGAACAACATACCGACTTATAACGATTGTAAGCATGGAAGACAGACACCAGATTACTTACACCCATTATTAGAAGATATTTTGAAACCAACATATGGTGTTATCATCTATCAAGAACAAGTAATGCAAATTGCTCAAAAATTATCAGGTTTTACTGCTGGACAAGCAGATATTTTAAGAAGAGCAATGGGTAAAAAGAAAAGAGCAGAATTAGAAAAACAAAAACAAAACTTTATTAATGGAGCTGTCAATAATGGAATTAGCAAAGATGTTGCCGCTGGAATATTTCTAAAAATTGAACCATTCGCTGAATATGGATTCAATAAAAGTCATGCAGCAGCTTATGCAATTATTTCTTATCAAACAGCATATTTAAAAACATATTTTCCAAAAGAATTTATTGCTGCATCAATGACAATGGATTTATCTAACCAAAACAAATTAAGTGAATTCTATGAAGAACTAAGAAGGCTTAAAGTTGAAATTATTCGTCCAGATATAAATGAGTGCTTCGCTGATTTTAGAACTATTGATGGTAAATTTTATTATGCATTAGGATCAATAAAAGCTGTTGGATATGAAGCAATATCAAATATTGTAAAGGAAAGAGAATTAAATGGTAAGTTTGTTTCCATAAATGATTTTGTAAATAGAGTAGATCCAAAAGATATAAATAAATTACAACTTGAAGGACTTGTTAAAGCAGGTGCCTTTGATAGTTTAAATAATAATAGACAAGCGATATTTAATTCAATTCCAAATTTGATACTTAAATCAAAAAATTTACATGAAAATAAGATTGCTAATCAAATAGACTTATTTGGAGACGAATTGTCAAAAAATGATGAAGAAATAATTTTAAAAATTGATGATTGGAAATTTGAAGAACGACTTTCAAAAGAATTTGAAGCTGTTGGTTTTTTTATTTCTGATCATCCTTTAAATCAATTTAAGGATACATTTGAAGATTATAACATTATTGATTATCAAGAATTTTCAAATAATGATTTATCAAAAGAATCTAATATTTCAGCGACACTATTAAAACTTACTGAAAGAAAAACAGCTAAAGGTACACCTTATGGTGTAATAAAATTAACTGATTTAAATAGTGTGTTTGAATTATTTATTTTTTCAGATACTTTAGAATTGAATAGAGAAATTTTAAAAGAGGGAAGTTCACTATTACTTACGCTAGTAAAAACAATTTCTAATGATGAAAACAAGACAAAACGTATTAATGTACAAAAAATTGCATCACTAAAAGATCTGATAAATAAGCCCATTTCAGAGGTTTTATTTAAAATTACATCACCAAATCAACTTGAGAAAATTTCAAATTTATTGGCAGAAAATGGGAAAACAAACGTAAATATAGAATTTGATAATGGTGAAAAAAAAATGTTCTTTAAACTTGAAAATCCAAGGAACCTTGATCGTAAAACTTTAAATTTGATTAAAAATCAGCAAATTCAAACAGAAATCAATTAAAAATTACTTGTTTATTAAATAATTTATTGTATTAGAGATCTAAATTAACAATACGCACACAGTATTTGGTTTTATACCTCCGGTCCTTAAATGGAAATTACTGTGGTGGCTTAACCGGGAATAAATATGAAAATACCTAACTTATCAATTCAACAATTATTAGAAGCTGGAGTTCACTTAGGTCATAAGACTTTAAGATGGAATCCTAAAATGAAAAAATATATTTTTGGAAAAAGAGATTCAATACACATCATTGATCTTACCCAAACATTAGAACTTACAAAAGTTGCTTTAGAAAAAGTTTATTCAACAATAGCAAATAATGGAAAAATTTTATTCGTTTCAACAAAAAAACAAGCTTCAGAAGCAATTGCAGAAGTAGCCAAAGAAACAGATCAATATTTTGTAAATTATAGATGGTTGGGCGGAATGCTAACCAACTGGGGCACTATATCAAATTCAATTAAAAAATTAAAAAAATTAGAAACAGACCTAACTTCTGAAAACAGAGGATTTACGAAAAAAGAATTACTTAAAATGAGTGTAATGAAAGATAAATTACAAAGATCATTAGGTGGGATCGCAGAAATGAAGAAAGTTCCTGATCTTGTATTTATAATCGATACAAATTATGAGTCTTTAGCAATTCAAGAGTCAGTTAAATTAGGAATTCCAATTATTGCGATATTAGATAGTAATTCAAATCCTGATGGAATTGATTTTCCAATCCCAGGCAATGATGATGCTAGAAGATCAATTGATCTTTATTGTAATTTAATTAAAGAAACAATTAATAACGCAAAATCTTCAATACCTGCACAAGAAAAACCCAAAGCAGAAACAAAAAATAATGAAAAAACTTTACAAGAGTTAGATAGAGAAAAGCTTAACGAAAAGTTTGCAAAAGATAAAAAGGAAACCTTAAATTAACATGAGTGATATAGAAAAAGTAAAAAAACTAAGAGAAGCAACTGGTGCCGGATTTAAAGATTGTAATTTAGCAATTAAAGAGTCTGGTGGTGATTTAGATAAAGCTGTTGAAATTTTAAGGGTTAAAGGAATTTCTAAAGCTTCAAAGAAAATGTCTAGAGATGCAAAAGAAGGTGTTGTTGCAGTTTCTGGTGATGAAAACAAAATATCAGCAATAGAAGTTAATTGTGAAACTGACTTTGTTGCAAAAAACGATGATTTTATAAATTTCGTAAAAGAATTAAGTGAGATGAACAATGACAAAAATTCAAATATAGATGATTTAAATTCATCTAAAATGAAAAATGGTCAAACAGTTTCAGACAATCTAGTTGCGTTAGTTGCTAAAATTGGTGAAAAAATCACTATCGGAAAAGTAAAAACTATCAATAATAGTGGATCAACTAATTTTCATTATCTACATACAGTTGTTAAAGATAATTTATCAAAGTTAGCAGTATTAGTTTCTTTAGAAACATCAAACAAATCAGAAGCTTTAAAAACATTTGGAAAACAATTATCAATGCATATTGCAGCATCAAATCCATTAGCATTAGATTCTAGTTCATTAGATCAATCTATAATTGATAAAGAACAAGAGTTAGTTACTGAAGAATTAAAAAATTCAGGCAAACCAGAAGAAATAGCCAAAAAAATTAGCATTGGAAAAATGAATAAATTTAAAGAGGAAAATTCATTATTAACTCAAGCTTGGGTTATGGAACCAAAGAAAAAAGTTCAAGATGTAATTAAGGAATTAGGTATTGCTGATTTGAAAATAAAAGAATTTTCAAGAATAAAAATTGGTGAATAATGTTTGAGGAAAAATCTTACAGTTCTAAAATGGATAAAACTATAGATGTTTTTGTGAAAGAACTTGCGTCTTTAAGAACTGGTAGGGCAAATGCCTCAATGTTAGATCTTGTTAAAGTTGATGTGTATGGTCAACAAATGCCAATAAACCAACTAGCAAGTATTACTACACCTGAACCAAGAATGATTAATATTCAGGTTTGGGATGTAAATAATGTACCATTAGTTGATTCAGCAATAAAAAAATCAGAATTAGGTTTAAATCCTCAAATTGATGGTCAATTGGTAAGATTACCAATCCCAGAACTTAATGAAGAAAGAAGAACAGAGTTAAAAAGAATGATTAAATCAATGGGTGAAAAATGCAAAGTTTCTATAAGAAATATTCGTAGAGAAGCTAATGAGGAATTAAAAAAACTTTTAAAGTCAAAAGAAATTAGTGAAGACGAGGAAAAATCTAATGAAAAAAATATTCAAACAATAACTGATAATCACATAAAAGTTGTTGATGAAAAAGTCTCTTCTAAAGAAAAAGAAATAATGACAATATGAACCCAATTAATCATGTTGCCATTATTATGGATGGGAATGGTAGATGGGGTCTTAAAAACAAAAATAGTAGAAACGCAGGTCATAAAGCTGGTTTAAAAACTGTAGAAAAAATTATTACAGAATCAGTTAAACAAAAAATCAAATATTTAACTCTTTACACATTTTCTACTGAAAATTGGAAAAGACCAAAGAAGGAAATACAGTTTTTATTTCAATTATTAGAAAATTTTTTAGAAAATAAAATTAAGATTTTAGAAAAAAATAAGATAAAATTAAAAATTATTGGTGAAAAAAAAGCATTTTCAAAAAAAATAAAATATTTATTAAATAAAACAGAATCTAAAACCTCTAAAAATAATATTATGCAAATAAATCTTGCTTTAAATTATGGTTCAAAAAATGAGTTAATTAATGCTTTTAAAAAAATGATAAAAAAAAAATCTAAAATTAATGAAAATAATATAAAGAACAATCTTTATACAACAAATATACCTGATCCAGAATTATTGATCAGAACAGGAAATACAAAAAGATTAAGTAATTTTTTATTATGGCAAATTGCTTATACTGAAATTTTTTTTGAGAAAAAATTATGGCCAGATTTTACAGAGTATGACTACAAGAAAATTTTGAACAATTTTAGAAAATTGAAGAGAAATTTTGGTAATATTTAATGATAAAAGAATTAAATTTAAGAATTTTCACATCAGTTGCTCTAATTGTTTTGTTAGCATTAATGTTTAAATATTCTGTTGTTTTGATTTCAGTATTACTTTTAATCTTTGTGGTTTCATGGTTAGAATTTAATAACATTTTAGAAAACATATATAAAAAAAATACGAATATTTTTTTTAAAAATTTATCTAAATTTTTTATTTTCATTTACCTTTTATTTTTTATGAAAGTTATTGTAGATGAATTTTTACAAAACCAACCAAACATAAGTTGGAATTTAATTTTTGTAATATCAATATGTATTCTTTCTGACATAGGTGGTTTTATTTTTGGAAAGTTTTTTAAAGGAAAAAAATTAACTAAAATTAGTCCAAACAAAACATATTCAGGTATGATTGGTTCATTTATATTATCAATCATTTTTTGTGTTATTTATAGCTACACAATAAGCTTTGTAGATTTTAAAACTATATTTTTATTAACAATATTAATTTCATTTATTTGTCAAATAGGAGATTTGTTCATTTCATTCTTAAAAAGAAAAGCTAAAATTAAAGATACTGGAGATTTATTGCCTGGTCATGGAGGTGTATTAGATAGAATAGATGGAATTTTATTTGCTTTACCAAGTGGTATTATTTTAATTAATTATTTTTATTAATGAAAAAAAAAATTGCAATTTTAGGTTCGACAGGTTCCATAGGTGAAAATACTCTCAAAATAATAGCTAAAGATAAAAAAAATTTTACCGTAGAATTATTATCAACCAATAAAAATATAATAAAAATTTATAAACAAGCAAAAAGATTTCAAGTAAAGAATTTAATAATTCATAACAAACAAAGTTTCCTAAATAATAAAACTTTTTTTAAAAAAAAAAATAAAAATATTTCAAAATGTAAATGAATATTTTAAAAAAAATAAAAAGAAAAAATTAGATTACACAATGTCATCAATCAGCGGTTTAGATGGCTTGATACCGACAATAGAAATTATTAAAATGACAAAAAAAATTGCTATCGCTAATAAAGAATCAATTATTTGTGGTTGGTCATTATTAAGAAAAGAACTTGCAAAACATAAAGCAATTTTTATTCCTGTAGACTCAGAACATTTTTCAATACATGATCTGATTAAAAATGAAAATAAATCGGATATAAAAAAAATATTCATTACTGCATCTGGTGGACCTTTTTTAAATCATAATTTAAAATTAATTAAAAAAACAAATCCAAAAAATGCAATTAAACATCCAACATGGAAAATGGGTAAAAAAATTTCTATAGACTCTGCTACATTAATGAACAAAGTTTTTGAATTAATAGAAGCCATAAAAATATTTGATATAAAAAAATCAAATTTTAAGATTATTATTGAACCTTCATCATATGTACATGCAATTGTAGAATTTAAGAATGGTGTAACAAAATTTTTAACTCATCCTACTTCAATGCAAATACCAATATATAATTCTTTATATAATGTTAATCATAATTTCAAATTTGAAAAAATTAATCTTAATAAATTGAATAAATTAAACTTTCAAAATATTGATTTTAAAAGATTTCCTATCAACAAAATATTAAATCAAATAATAGATAACGATTCTCTTTTTGATACAGTTCTAATAACAGCTAATGACACATTAGTAGATTTATTTCTAAAGAAAAAAATTTCTTTTTATGAAATTTATGAAAAATTAAATACCATTCTTAATTTAAAAGAATTTAATATACTTAAATCAATTAGGCCAAAAAATATAAGTCAAATAACAGATATTAGTCATAAAGTAAGATTGAAAACACAATCTTTAAGTGTAAGATCCAGAATTTAATTATGAAAAAACTATTTACCTTAGTATTGTTTTTAATTTTATATTCTTTTCAAGTTAAGTCGATTGAAATTAACAAGGTTGAGATTAAAAACAACGATAGAATTTCCAAAGAAACAATTATTACATATGGAGATATAGAGCTTGGCAAAAATTATACAGAGTCTGATTTAAACAACATAATCAAAAATTTATATAATACTAATTTTTTTAATACGATTAATTTTACCATTAATAATGACATTTTAATTATTAATGTTGAAGAAAATAAATTAATTCAATCAGTTATAATCAAAGGAGTAAAATCTAATAGAATTAAAGAGTCTGTTTTGGAAAATCTATATTCTAAAGATAAAGCTCCTTTTTTGATTGATAAAGTAAAACAAGATTTAACAAGAATTAAAACTTCATTAAATTATATTGGTTATTATTTGGCAGAAGTAAATTCGAAAACTATAGACAATGATAATAATACAGTCGATTTAGTTTTTGAAATAAATTTAGGTGATAAGTCTAAAATTTCAAAAATTGAATTTGTTGGTGATAAAAAAATAAAAGATAGAATTTTAAGAAATATAATAATTTCTGAGGAGAGCAAATTTTGGAAATTTATAACAAATAAAAAATACGTAAATGAGAATACAATTAAGAGAGATAAAAGACTTCTAAAAAATTATTATTTAAATGAGGGTTATTTTGATGTTAAAATTGAATCTGCCTCTGTTAAATTTAAAGACGACAAAACTTTCAAACTTAAATTTAAAATAGATGCAGGTGAAAAATTTTATGTAAATAGTGTAAAATTGAATTTACCTTTAGATTACAATAAAGAAAATTTTTTAGCAGTACAAAATTCTTTAGATAAAATGGTAAATGAATTTTATTCTTTAAATAAGATAACTAAGACAATAAATGAAATTGATAAAATTTCCTTATCAAGACAATATGACTTTATTAACGCTGATTTACAAGAAATAGTTGTTGATAAAAATAAAATAGATTTAATAATTAATATTAAAGAAAGTGAAAAATTTTATGTAGAAAGAATAAATGTATTTGGTAACAACATTACCTTTGAAAACGTTATAAGATCTAAATTAGAAATAGATGAAGGTGACCCTTATAATGAACTTTTAAGCGCTAAATCAATGAATAATCTGAGAGCTTCTGGATTATTTAAAGAAGTTAACTCTGAAATTAGAGAAGGATCAGAATTTAATACTAAAATATTAGACATAACAGTTGAGGAGAAGCCAACAGGTGAAATTTCTGTAGGTGCTGGTGCAGGTTCTGATGGAGGCACAGTTGGTTTTTCAGTATCAGAGAATAATTTTTTAGGAAAAGGAATAAAGTTAGGAAGCTCTCTAAGAATTACGGACGACTCGATTACTGGTAAGTTTTCAGTAAATAATCCTAATTTTAATTATACAAATAAATCTTTATCTACTGTTTTTGAGAGTACTGTTATTGATAAAATGACTGAAAATGGATATGAAACCCACAAAACTGGTTTTTCTTTTGGTTCAGGGTTTGAACAATTTGAAAACATCTACTTTACCCCTACAATTTCAAATTATTATGAGGATTTAACAACAAGTTCTAAAGCAAGTTCGAATTTAAAAAAACAATCAGGCTCATATCTAGAGTCAAAATTTTCTTATAGTTTAGATTATGATATGAGAAACCAAAGGTATCAAACTTTTGATGGGTTTAGAAGCACATTTAGACAAACCTTACCTTTATATTCTGATGAATATTCATTTAGTAATTCTTATGATTTTAAAAAATGGCATAGATTTTCTAATAACATGGTAACCAGCATTAATTTTTTTGGCAAACATGTAAATTCAATCACAAATGATGATGTAAGAATAACAAACCGTTTTTATCTTCCAAGAAACAAGCTTAAAGGTTTTAAGTCAAGACAAATAGGACCAAAAGATGGAAAAGATTATGTAGGAGGAAATTATGCAGCAGCTGTAAATTTTGACACAACAATTCCGGGTATTTTAGATACGTTAGAAAATATTGATGTAAAATATTTTATCGATGCAGCTAATTTGTGGGGAATTGATTATTCAGATACAGTTGACGATAGTAATGAGGTTAGAGCATCTACAGGTCTAACTGTTGATTGGTTTACTCCTATTGGCCCACTAAATTTTTCTCTAGCTCAAGATCTTAATAAAGCAAATTCAGACAAAACTGAAAGATTTCAGTTTAATTTAGGTACAACATTTTAAATATGTATAGAATAGTTATTTCATCATTATTTTTTTTTTTAATATTTACAAATCTTTCTTTATCACAAGAAAAGATAGCATTTGTTGATATAGATAAAATTGTTTTTAATTCAGAATTAGGTAAAAAAGTTGAAAAAAATTTTAATGATGAGTTTAATAAAGAAAACGATAAATTTTTATTATTAGAGAAAAATCTTAAAGAAAAAGAAAATAATATTCTCAAACAAAAAAATATTTTGTCTGAAGAAGAATTAACCAAAAAAACTAGAGAATTAAGAATTGAAATAAATGATTTTCAAAAGAAAAGAATTTCCTTTACTGAAAAATTTAGACTTTCAAAAGTTAAACAAACCAATGAATTATTAAAAAAACTAAATCCAATTTTATTTAAATATGCGGAAAATAATTCTATATCGTTAATCTTAAGAAAAAGTGATATTGTTTTAGGTAAGTCAACCTTAGATATAACAGACGATATAATGGAAATATTCAACAAAAATGTTAAAAGTTTAAATTAATACATGTCTAGATTATCTAAAAATCAAATAATTGATTTATTACCCCATCGTGAACCAATGTTATTAATTGATGAGTTAATAAATATAAAGAAATTGCATTCTGCAACAGCAATTATGAATGTTAGAAAAGATGGTTTTTATGTTCAGGGGCATTTTCCTGGAAACCCAGTAATGCCAGGTGTGTTAATTGTTGAAGCTTTTGGACAAGCTGCGGCCGCTTTAACAGCTGCTGGTATTGATAAAAAAGAATATGAAAATAAATTAGTTTTTCTTATGAGTGTTGAAAAAGCGAGATTTAGAAATCCAGTCATTCCAGATTGTAGACTTGAGTTAAATATTGAAGCAATTAGATCCCATGGTAGAGTTTGGAAATATAAAGGTGAAGCTTTTGTTGATGGAAAAAAAATGGCTGACGCTCAATGGTCTGCTACAATTGTTGACCGAAAATAATTAGTAATATTTCTTGATAAGACTATCTTTTGTTATTTGATAAACAGAATTAAATGACAAATCCTTTTTTTGTAAATCACGGACCATTTAAAATTAGTGAAATTTTAAAATCTATTTCATTAGTATCGAATGAAGATAATGATAATGAAATTCATGATGTTAAAGACTTAGTTGCATCTACTGAAACAGATCTAACTTTTTTTCACAATAAAAATTATGCTGAATTAGCTTCTAAAACAAAAGCATCTTATTGTGTGACATTAGATAATTTAGTTACTTATTTGCCTTCTTCTTGTAAACCTATAATTGTTGAAAATGTTTTACTTTGTATTGCCAACATAACTAAAAAATTTTACCCGTCATCAGTAACAGATGATTTTGATAATGAAGTTTTTGATATTGAAAATACAGATCATAAAGAAAAAGTTAAATTTGGAAAAAATGTTTATATTGGAAAAAATGTTAATATAGGTAAAAATTGCAAAATAGGACACAATTCAATAATTGAAAGTAATGTAATTATCGGCGATAATTGTTCAATTGGTTCAAATGTAATTCTAAGAAATTCTTTGGTAAAAAATAATGTTAGTATTTTAGATGGTGCTATTATTGGAAAAAAAGGTTTTGGTTTTTTTCCGAATAAAGAAAATAATATTAGGTACCCACATATTGGAATCGTAATAATTGAAGATAATTGTGAAATAGGTTGTGGCGCAACAATAGATAGAGGATCTATGTCAAATACAATTATAGGAAAAAATACTTACATAGATAATCAAGTACATATTGCTCACAATAATAAAATTGGGAATAATTGCATTATTGCTGGTCAAGTTGGTTTTGCAGGAAGTTCCACATTAGGAGATAATATTATGATTGGTGGTCAAGCTGGAATATCTGGTCACCTTAAAATTGGAAATAATGTTCATATCGGTGGTGGTAGTGGAGTAATAAATGATATTCCAGATAATTCGAGAATTATGGGTTATCCAGCAACTAATTTAAGAAATTTTTTAAAAGGAAAAAAATGATACACCAAACTGCAATCATAGATTCAAATGCAAAAATAGGAAATAATGTTGAAATCGGTCCTTATTGCGTAATTGGTTCTGGAGTACAAATATCGGATAATAATAAATTATATTCTCACGTAAATATTTCTGGAAATACTAAAGTTGGAGAAGGTAATACTTTTTATCCATTTTGTTCGATTGGAAATAGTCCTCAAGATCTAAAATATAATGGAGAAAAAACCGAATTAGTTATTGGAAAAAATAATAGAATAAGAGAATATGTTACCATCCACCCAGGCACAGCTGGAGGTGGAGGCAAAACAATTATAGGTGATAATTGCCTATTTATGATTTCTTCTCATATCGCTCATGATTGTCTTATTGGAAATAATGTAATCTTAGCTAATAATGTACCAATCGGAGGACATGCGGAAGTAGGTGATCATGTAGTTATAGGTGGCAATTCGGCTGTGCAACAGTTTACAAGAATTGGAAAAATGGCAATGATTGGAGGAATGACAGGAGTGTTAAATGATGTAATTCCATACGGTTTATCCATTGGTAATAGAAACCACTTACAGGGCTTAAATTTAATTGGTTTAAGAAGAAAAAATATTTCTAACAAGGATATTCTTGAATTAAGTGAGGCTTATAAAGAGATATTTAAAACGGATAAACTTTCTGAAAATTTATCAAAACTTAATGGATCATTTCAAAACAATGAACTAGTTAAGGATGTAGTTGATTTTATAAATAAGGATAAAAAAAGACCAATTTGTTCACCATTTAGTAAATAATGTTAGGCTTAATATTTGGAGAAACTCAATTTCCAAAAGAAATTCTAAAAAAAATAAAAAAACTAAAGCTTAATTATTTTATAATTGATCTTTCCACTAATAAAATTTTTAATAAAGAAAAGAATGTAAATTATGTTTCACTTGGTCAATTTGGAAAAATAATAGAAATAATTAAATCTTATAAGTGCAAAAAAATAATTTTTGCTGGGAAAGTTAAAAAACCAAATTTTTCATCATTACAGTTAGATTTAAAAGGGATTTATTATATTCCAAAAATAATTAAGGCTGCAAAAAAAGGTGATGCAGCCATTTTAAAAGAAATTATTCAAATATTATTTAAAGAAAAAATTAAAGTCTTAAAATCAAACCATTTCAACCCTGAACTTACTTTAAAAAAAGGTGTCTATACAAAAACAAAACCTACAAAAGAAAATTTAAACTCAATTAAACATGGAGTTAAAATTTTAAATAAACAAAATTCTTTAGATCATATTCAAGGATTAGTAATTGATAAAAACAACAAAGTTTACAAAGAAGGAAGAGGTGGGACTAAAAAATTAATATATTCTATTAAAAAAAACAAAAATCTAGAAAATCTTTTGATTAAATTTCCTAAAAGAAAACAAGATTTGAGAATTGATTTGCCAACTATAGGAATAGACACTTTAAAAGATTGTAAAAAATTCTTTATAAAAGGAATAATTCTAAAATCTAACGCAAATATATTAATAGATAAAAAAAATTGTGTAAATTTTGCAAATAAAAATAAAATTTTTCTAAAAGTCATATGAAAAAAATATTTATACTAACTGGGGAAACTTCAGGAGACAAATTAGCTTCAAAAGTTATTTCTAAAATAAAAGAAAAAAATGATGATATTGAATATCTTTCAGTAGGAGGAAATTATTTAAACTCACTTGGTATAAGATCTATTTTTAACCTTAAAGAAATAACTTACATTGGTTTTACCAGTGTAATTTTAAACTTATTTAAAATTAAAAAAAAAATTGATTATACAGTAGATGAAATTATAAAATTTAATCCAGATATTTTATTCAGTGTTGATAGCCCTGATTTTACATTACGCGTTGCAGAAAAAATTAAAAAAATTAATCCTGAAATTAAAACAATACATTATGTTGCACCACAAGTTTGGGTATGGAGAGAAGGTAGAGTAAAGAAATTTAAAAACTTTTTAGATCATATATTACTGTTATTTAATTTTGAAAAAAAATATTTTGATAAAGAAAATATTAATAATACTTTTGTAGGTCATCCATTAGTTGAAAAACAAAATTTTCAAAAAACAGATATTTCAAATTTAATTGATACTAGTAAAAAAATTATTTCAGTTTTTCCTGGTAGTAGATTATCAGAATTAAAGCTATTATTACCTGTATTAATCAAATCTATAAAATTAATATCAAATAGATTTAAAAATTTACAATTTATATTTCATTCAACTTTAGAAAAAAAAGATTTTATTATAAATTTTATTTCTAAATATAATATTGAAAATATTGATATTATCTCTGATGATAAAATAAAAGACCAAATTTTATCTAAATCAATTTTTGCAATAAGTAAATCTGGAACTATATCATTAGAAATTTGTAGTCATAAAATTCCATCTATCATTATTTATAAAATGAACTTTATAAATTTTATGATTGTAAAATTTTTAGTGAAAATCAGATTTGCAAATATCATTAATATTATCAATGATAGAGAAATTATTCCTGAACTAATTCAAAAAGAGTGTAATCCTGATGAAATTTATAAATCAGTTACTTATCTTTTAAAAAATCCAGATTTGATGAAAGAACAAATCGAACAATGTCAAAAAACTTTGGATGAAATAAAATCTAAAACTTCCAGTGCTGACGAGGCTGCTAAAGTAGTCTTAAGTTATCTTGTTTGATAATCTCTTTAAAACCTCAGCTTTTCCAAGTGATAATAATATATCATATATACCAGGACCAAATTTTGAACCTGTAAGAACAAGTCTTAGTGGCTGACCCACACCTTTAAAATTAGTGTTGTGATTAGCTATTAAGTTATTAACTATTGGTTCAAGTTTATCTCTTTCAAATTCACTTAAATTTTCAATTTTATTGCTAAATTCTTTAATTATTTTTTTTGCTGTTTCATCTAAAATTTTTAGATCTTCTTGAGCTATCGAAACTTTATTAATAATTATATATTTTAAATTGTTGAATATATCTTCTAACGTTTTGGCTTTATTTTTCAAAAAAGATAGAGATGATTTAATATTGTCTTTTTTTTCTTCAGGAATTTTTTCTTTATATTCTTCACAATAGTTAATTAAATTTTCATATAAGAAATTTTCATCAAGTGTTTTAATATAGTGTTCATTCATCGACAAAATTCTACTCATATCAAGTTTTGATGGAGATTTACCTATTCCTTCAAAGTTAAAATATTTAATACTTTCTTCTTTCGTAAATATTTCCTTATCTTTATAAGACCAGCCTAATCTTAGTAAGTAGTTTCTTAAAGCATCTGGAATAATTCCGATTTTAGAATAATCATCTAACGTTGAAGCATTATCTCTTTTTGATAGTTTTTTTCCATCAATAGTGTGTATCAATGGTATATGTGCAAATTGAGGAACATCCCAATTCATAGCTAGATATATTTGTATTTGTTTAAATGTATTTATTTTATGATCATCACCTCTAATAATATGTGTCATTTTCATATTATGATCATCCACTGTAGCAGATAGATTATAAGTAGGTGTGCCATCATTTCTTAAAATAACAAAATCTTCAATAGTATTATTTTCTATTTCAACATTTCCTTGAACTAAATCTTTAAGAATTGACGTACCTTCAATTTTGCTTTTAAATCTTATAACTGGTTTTATATCTTTAGGAGCATCCTTCTCATCTAATTCTCTCCATTTTCTATTATAAATATAAGGAATTTTTTTTTGTCTTGCTCTTTCTTTTTGTTCTTCTATTTCTTCATTAGAGCAATAGCATTTATATGCAAAACCTTTTTTTAAAAGTTCGTTAGCTATTTCAATGTGATTATTAATCTGTTTAGATTGAATATATTCATCACCATCATGTTCTACACCTATCCATTTAAGGGAACTTATAATTTGATTTTTAAATTCTTCTTTTGATCTTTCTTTATCTGTATCTTCAATTCTTAAATAAAATTTTCCACCTTGGTTTTTTGAATATAACCAATTAAATAAAGCTGTTCTCACACCACCAATATGTAAAGGTCCAGTAGGGGATGGAGCAAATCTTGTTGCTACTTTTAACATTAAATGTGTTTAGACTATTTTTTTAGAAGTTTCTATATAAAGATACCAGTACACCTTGGACTTTTACTCTATCTGGACCAAAAATCTTTGTTTCGTAATTTCTATTTGCACTTTCTAAAGCTACAACTTTTCCTTTTCTTCTAATTCTTTTTAACATTGCTTCATGATCATCAATTAAAGCAACAACTATTTTACCATTATCAGCAGTGTCTGTTCTTCTAATAATTACCGTATCACCCTCATTGATACCAGCTTCAATCATCGAGTCACCTTGAACTTTAAGTCCAAAATAATCACCATTTTTTTCTAAATTATTTGGTAATGGAATTCTTGAAACTTCATTTTGAATAGCTTCCACTGGAGTACCAGCAGCAATTTTACCTAATATTGGAACTTCTACATCATCAGATTTAACTATTTCTTCATCTAAACCACCTTTGATTACACTAGGCGAAAAACTGTTATAAATATCGTTTGCAGATGCAGTTTCTGGAAGTTTTACAACTTCTAATGCTCTTGCTTTATGAGCAAGTCTTTTAATAAATCCTCTTTCTTCTAGAGCGCTAATTAATCTATGTATTCCAGATTTCGACTTTAGGTTGAGAGATTGTTTCATTTCTTCGTAAGAAGGCGAAACGCCTGAACTTCTCAACTTCTTGTTGATAAATAGTAGTAGGTTTTTTTGTTTTTTTGTCAGCATAAGAACAAATATCGTACAAATAATGTTCTATAAAAGTTCTTTATAATTCTCAATAGTGAAAAAAGTGAGTAAAATTGGGATATATTTAACTACAAAATTGAAAAAATAGAATTTTTTTCCAAATCTTTCAAAAGTGATTCACCAATTAAAAAAGTTTTAATCTTTGTTTTATCTTCAAGATCTAAAACTTCATCTTTTGTTTTAATTCCGCTCTCTGAGATCAAAGGTTCTTTATGATCTTTAAGCACATCATGAATAGCATAGGTTGTATTTATGTCTGTTTTTAAAGTTTTTAAGTTTCTATTATTAATTCCAATTAAAGCTTCTTTAAAATGTAATGCTTTTTTTGCTTCTTCAACTGTATGAACCTCAACAATCACAGACATGTTATATCTTAAAGCTTCTTCATATAAGTCATAAGCTAAATCATCACTAACACCAGCAAGTATGATTAAAATAGCATCAGAACCATAGCTTTTTGCAAGTGGTATTTGAAATTTATCGATGAAAAAATCTTTACAAAGAATTGGTAAATTAAAGTTATCTTTAATTTTACTGATATGAATTAAATTTCCTAAAAAAAATTCTTCCTCAGTTAAAACAGATAAACAAGTTGCTTTCTTTTCATAATAGATTTTAGCAATATCAACAGGATTATAATCATCAATAATTACACCAGCTGATGGGCTTGCTTTTTTAATTTCAGCAATAAGTGATGTTTTATTTTCTTGGATATTTGATTTTATTTTTTCTTTAAAATCAATATAGCTTTTATTTTGTTCAATAATTTTTGTAAGGTCTTCAATTTTTGTAGTTTTCTTTATTTCATCAACCCTCTTAATTTTTTTAGAGATAATTTTTTCCAGTATGTTTTCAGACATTTTGTATCTTTTTTAAATGATCAAAAGCTTTTTTAGATAGGATATGTTCTCGAGCACTCTTATAAGCGTCATTAAAATTAGAAAATTTTTCACTCACCAGCAATCCAGCTGCTGCATTTAAACATACTGCTTTTGAAAAGTCATTATCCTCACCTTGAAATATATCTATTATTTTTTTTGAATTAAATTTAGCATCATCACCAACTAGGTTTTCAAATTTATCTGCATTGACACCAATTTCTTTTGGATCTATTGTAATTTTTGTTATTTCACCATTTTTAAGTTGCACAACATTTGTTGGAGCATATGGGGATATTTCATCTAATCCATCTTCACTGTTTACAATCCAAGCAAACGTAATTCCTAAATTTTTTAAACCATTTGCAAATATTTCTAATAGTTTTTTATCAAATACACCAACTACTTGTCTTTGAACTAGAGCAGGGCTACTTAAAGGTCCAATCATATTAAAGATAGTCCTTTTTCCTATTTTTTTTCTTGTTGGCCCAACGTATTTCATTGCACTATGATAGTTTGGTGCAAACATAAAACCAAAATTATTGTTATTAATTGAATTTTCTATTTCATTAGGCTCTAAATCAATTCTTATTTTTAATTCTTCAAGGACATCACCAGATCCACATTTAGAAGAAACAGCTTTGTTACCATGTTTTGCAACTTTAATACCCATGTTTGCTAATAATAAAGCTGATGCAGTTGAAATATTTAAAGTATTCATTCCATCTCCACCTGTTCCACATGTATCTACACAATTTTCAACATTCACTCTTTTAGATTTTTCTCTTAAAACAAATACACCTCCAGCTATTTCATCTGCAGTTTCACCTTTCTCAGATAATAATGTTAAAAAATCATAAATTTCTTCATCTTTTGCATTACCAGACATTAGTATATTAAATACTGATTTACTTTCTTCAAAAGTAAGATTTTGTCTCTGTTTAATTTTTTCTAAAAATTCTTTCATTGGTTTTTATAATTTATAAAGTTTTTTAATATTTTCATTCCAACATTAGTTTTAATACTTTCAGGATGGAATTGTACACCGTGAATATTGTACTTTTTGTGTTGAATTCCCATGATTATTCCATCGTCTGTTTCAGCTGTAATTACTAAATCTTTGCTCATATTTTTTTTGTCAATTATTAAACTATGATACCTAGTAGCTTCAAACTTATTAGGAATATTTTTAAAAATACCTGTCTTTTTTGATATGATTTTACTTGTTTTTCCATGCATTAATTTTTTAGCCTGAACAATCTTACTTCCAAAAGCTTGTCCTATGGTTTGGTGTCCTAAACAAACACCAAATATTGGTAATTTTTCCTTTAGATCTTTTACTATTCTTAAACAATTTCCTGCCTGATTAGGATTACCTGGACCTGGAGATATTACAATTTTTTGATAACGTTTTTTTAATATTTCTTTAGATGTAATTTCATCATTTCTAATAACATCTACCTTTGTCTTAAGTGATGAAAGATAATGATAGAGATTAAATGTAAAACTATCGTAATTATCTATTAATAATATCTTCATTATCTTAATGCGTTTATTAAAGCTTTAGCTTTATTTACTGTTTCTTCATATTCTTTAATTGGTTTACTATCAGCAACTATTCCAGCGCCTGCTTGAACATAAAATTTATTCTTTTTAGCAACAGCTGTTCTTAATGCGATGCAAGTATCAAATTCACCATTAGCAGAAAAATATCCTATACCACCAGCGTATACTTTTCTTTTAGTGGTCTCTAATTCATCTATAATCTCCATAGCTCTTATTTTTGGAGCACCTGAAACAGTTCCAGCAGGAAAACCAGCTAAAAGAGATTTAAATTTTGAGAATTTTTTATCATATTTACCAATTACATTAGATACTATGTGCATAACATGAGAGTATCTTTCTATAATAAAGCTTTCTGTAACCTTAACTGTGTTAATTTTTGAAACTTTACCCGCATCATTTCTACCCAAATCTAATAACATTAAATGTTCAGATAATTCTTTTTTATCTTTTAATAGATCCTTTTCAAAAAACTTATCCTCTTTAACAGTTTTACCTCTTGGTCTAGTTCCTGCTATGGGTCTGACTGTTATATTTCCATCTCTTAACCTAACTAAGATTTCAGGACTTGCTCCAATAATTTGAAAGTCACTAAAGTTAAAATAAAACATAAATGGAGAAGGGTTTGTTATTCTTAATTTCTTATAAATTTCTAATGGTTTTTTTGTAAGGTTTGCTTCAAATCTTTGGCTTAAGACTACTTGAAAAATGTCACCAATTTTAATGTATTCTTTTGCTTTATTAACCATACTTAAAAAACGTTTTTTAGGAGTATTGGATTTTACTTTAACAACTTGATTTGATTTAATATTTGAAACTTGTTCAATTGAAATAGAAGATTGATAAATAATTTGATCTAATTGAGATTTAATTTCATCAAATTTTTTTTGATAATTTGAAATTTTTTCATCTTTAAAAACATTAATAACATAATGAATTTTTTTCTTAAGGTTGTCATGTATGATTAACGTTCTAGGTCTTAACAATCTTACATCTGGTAAGTTTAAATCGTTCTTACATTTATCTGGAATACGTTCAATGTATCTGATTGAATCGTATGAAAAATATCCAGATATTAATGAACATATTGGAGGAAGGTTTTTAGGTGTTTCAAATTTAAATTCCTCAATAATATTTTCTAATATCTTGTTTGGTTTACCTTTAAGTTTTGTTTTTTTATTATCTTTAATCAGGTAAGAATGATTGCCATTGAACTCCCAAATTTTATCAGGATTTTTTCCAAATATTGTATACCGTCCTCTTATTTTACCTTTTTCAACAGACTCGAAAATAAAACTATTTTTTTCTTTAAGAAAATTATTAATTAGATTTAAAATAACTTTGTCATCTTTGACATTTTTTGAAGTAAAAATAACTTGATTTTTTTTGCTTCTGTGTCGAAACTTAAAATCCTTGAAGCTTCGGTTAATTATCATTTGAAATAATTTTTAACTCTTTCCAAAGTCTTTTGATTAATATCTACAGTGTATTTATTGTTCAAGAAAGTATCATAAGATTGTAAGATATTTTTTCTATCATTAGATAATTGAGTGGTTACAAAAGATTTATATTCAGGGCTTTCATAATCTATTATCTCATCTGAAAGGCTTTCATTTTTAGATAGATAAATATTATTCTTATCATCATTTACCAAAGTAAAAGATCCAATTGGAAGGGAGTATAAAACTCTTACTGAATTAATATTAAATTTTTTATTATCTTTAACTGAATTAAGAGTAACACTCTCTATTAAACTATTACCTAACTCATCAAATTTAGCTTGATCAAATGATTTATCATTTATCTCTTCTAAAATTTTTCTATTGAAATCAAACTTATTTTTTTCAAATACTAGCTTCTGCATTTCTGAATAAGATTGCTCATTATTTAAATCAGGTGATTTTGAAGTGATATTTTCTATATTGTAAAAAATATAGTCGTTATTGTTTTCTATTAAGCCAGTTGCATCAGATTTTGCGTTAAAAATTTTGTCTTCAATTTCTTTTCTATTTTCAGTAAGTGAAAAATCTTTTACCGAAGTAGTTTGCAACTCTAAATCTGCAATTATAGAATTGAAAGTTACATTTTTTGATATTTCATTTTCAATTAAGTCAATCTTGTCAAAAAAAGCTTGATTAAATTCATCAACTCCAACTAAATTTTTAGGATTGATTAATACATAACTAAAATCAATATGTTCTTTTTTTAATTGATCTTTATTTTTTTCTACAAAATTTTCGATCTCTTCTTTTGTAACTTCAGCCTCAGTTTTATAAAGTGTTTTTAATGGAAAAAACTTAACTGTTAATTTGTTATTTTGTTCTTTAAAATTTTTATCAATTAAAAATTTTGGCGTGATTGTACCAGCACCAATGTAGTCAAATAGGTGTTTTTGTTTTTCTCTATCTCTTAATGCAATCTCAAAACCCGGAGCAGTCATGTTGTTAGTTAATAAAAACTTTTCATATTCTGTTCTTTGAAAAGAACCATTTTCATCTAAAAAAGTTTTGTTATTTTTAATTTTTCTTGTAAGCGTTTTTTCTGAAACAATTATGTCAAAATCTTTAATTTCAAGATCTAATAAAGTTGTTGATACCAATGTAGATAGTAATTCTTCAATTACTCCTTGGTTCATTCTTTCTTGAATAGTTTTTCTAGATACTCCTGAAGAGTTTAAATAATCAATAAAATCCTGCGTTGAAACATTTGTTTTATTAATCTTTGCAATATTATTAGTGTTACCACTATTAAACATGCTGCCCATTCCCCAAAATACAAATGGAATGATAATAATAAAAACTAATACCCCAGCTAATTTAGTTTTGGCAAAATTTCTTAAACTTCCTATCATGTCTTTATATATTTATTGATCTATAAAAAACAAAGCTATAGATTAAATTTTTCATAATGACAAATAAATATATGTATTTTGTAGCTAATTGGAAAATGTTTGGTGATTTTAAATCTCTAAAACTAGTAAACAAAGTTATTAGTTTTAGTAAAAAATTTAAATCCTCAAAATTTAAGATAATTTATCTACCACCTACAACTCTAATCTGCCCAATGGCCCAAATGGTAAAAAATACAAAAATTGAAGTAGGTGCGCAAAACTGTCATCATCAAGATAATTTTGGAGCTGAGACAGGTTCAGTAAACGCCAAGATGGTAAAAGGTGTAGGTGCAAAGTATGTAATTTTAGGTCACTCCGAGAACCGTGAAAATGGAGAAAGTGACAAGCTTATTAATCAAAAAATTAAAACAGCATTAAAAAACAAATTAAAAGTAATTTTTTGTATTGGAGAAAAAATTAAAGATAAAAGAAATAAAAAAACTAAATCAGTTTTATCTAAACAAATTAAACTTGGTCTTAAGGGAATTAAATTAAATAATAATATTATAATTGCTTACGAACCAGTATGGGCAATTGGAAGTGGCATGATACCTAAATCAAATGATTTATTAAATGCAATAGATTTCATTAAAAGTAGATTTAAACAAAATCTAAAAATTCTATATGGTGGATCTGTAAATGATAAAAATATTAATGAATTAAAAACTATTCATAATATTGATGGTTTTTTAGTGGGCGGTGCTTCTCAAAATTCAAAAAAATTTATTGATATAATAAAAAAAACATATAATTAACCCCACATGGAAAACATATTATTAGTATTAAATATCATCTTTGCTCTAATTCTAGTTTTACTAGTTTTAATTCAAAAATCTGAAGGCGGAGCTCTTGGTATTGGTGTTTCTCAAGAAAATTTTATGTTTTCAAGATCAGCAGGTAATTTCATGACAAAAGCAACAGCAGTTGTTGCTACTTTATTTATCATTTGCAGTCTTGCACTTACAATAGTTTCTAGAGGAGAATTAACGCCTACAGGCTCAGTTTTAGATACTGTTGAAGAACAAAGTGAAGATACTCCAGCAATTCCTGAGAATAATTAATCCTTTTCATTTTCATTTTTAAGGTCTATAAGATAATTCCATGGCGCGATATATCTTTGTCACTGGCGGCGTGGTATCTTCCCTTGGTAAAGGTCTCTCCTCTGCATCCCTAGCATATTTATTACAATCAAGAGGTTACAAAGTTCGTTTAAGAAAATTAGATCCTTATTTAAATGTGGATCCAGGAACTATGAGCCCATTTCAACATGGAGAAGTTTTTGTAACTGATGATGGAGCTGAAACAGATTTAGATCTTGGTCATTACGAAAGATTTTCAGGTGTAACAGCAAAGAGAACAGACAATATTACAACAGGAAAAATTTATAGTGATGTTCTAAGAAAAGAAAGAAAAGGAGAATATCTTGGAAAGACAGTTCAAGTTATTCCTCACATCACAGATAGAATTAAAGAATTCATAAAACATGATACATCTAAAGAAGATTTTGTTATTTGTGAAATAGGCGGAATAGTAGGAGACATAGAAAGTCTTCCTTTTGTAGAGGCTATAAGACAATTTTCAAATGATATTGGAAAAAGAAATGCTTTATTTATTCATCTAACTTTAGTTCCATATTTAAAAGCATCTGATGAAATAAAAACAAAACCAACTCAACATTCTGTTAAAGAGTTAAGAAGTATTGGTATTCAACCTGATATTATAATTTGTAGATCGGAAAGACCAATACCATTAGAACATAGAAAAAAAATATCTTTGTTTTGTAATGTTGATATCAAAAATGTAATAGAAACTGTTGATGTTAAAACAATCTATGAAGCACCAATAAGTTTTGCAAAAGAAAAGTTAGATATCCAAGTTTTGGATTATTTTAAAATAAAGTCAAAAAAATCAAATAATTTAACACCTTGGAAGAAAATTACTAAAATTACTCTTAATACAAAAAGACATGTTAATATCGCAATTATTGGTAAATACGTTGAGTTAAAAGATGCATACAAATCTTTAGATGAAGCACTTACTCATGGAGGAATATCTAATAATCTTAAAGTAAATTTAATTAGAATAGACTCTGAGAAATTAAAAGTTTCTGAAATAAAAAGTAAGCTTAAAAATGTTTCAGGAATTTTAATTCCAGGTGGATTTGGCAAAAGAGGAACAGAAGGTAAAATTGAAGCTATAAGATATGCAAGAATAAATAAAATCCCATTCCTTGGTATTTGTTATGGAATGCAAATGGCAATTATAGAGTTTGCTAGAAATCAACTAAAGATTAAGAAAGCAACTTCTTCTGAGTTTGATAAGGGAGGTGTTCACATTATTGGTTTGATGAATGAATGGGAGAAAAGTGGAAAAAAAGTTAAAGGAACAGATAAAGATTTAGGGGGCACTATGAGACTTGGTTCTTATGATGCAATCTTAAAAGATAAATCTAGAATTAGAGATATTTATAAATCTAGGTTAATTAAAGAAAGACATAGGCACAGGTACGAAGTAGATATTTCATATAAAGAAAAATTTGAGAGCAAAGGATTAATATTTTCAGGTTTATCCCCAGATCAGAAGCTTCCAGAGATAATTGAACTTAAAAATCATCCTTGGTTTATAGGTGTTCAGTTTCATCCTGAATTTAAATCTAGACCTTTGAGCCCACATCCTTTATTCTCTTCTTTTATCAAAGCAGCAAAAAATCATAGATGAGTGCGATTAAAGTAAATTGTGAAAATATAGAAATTTCTAACAACAATAAGATTTGTATTATTGCAGGTCCTTGTCAATTAGAGACAGAACAGCATGCAATGGATATGGCAGGAAAAATTAAGGAAATTACTTCAAAATTTGGTCTTGGTTTTATTTACAAAACTTCATTTGATAAAGCAAATAGAACAAGCTTGAAAGGAAAAAGGGGAGCGGGATTAGATGCATCACTTCCTGTGTTTGATAAAATAAAAAAAGAATTGAATGTTCCTATTTTAACAGACATTCATAATGCTGAACAATGTGAAATTGTTTCAAAACATGTTGATGTTTTACAAATTCCAGCTTTTCTATGTAGACAAACAGATTTATTAATTGCTGCAGCCAAAACAAATAAGATAATTAATGTTAAAAAAGGTCAGTTCTTAGCGCCATGGGATATGGTGAATGTAACAAAGAAAATTTCTGAGTCTGGAAATGATAAAATATTGGTAACTGAAAGAGGAGCGAGCTTTGGTTACAATACTTTAGTATCAGATATGAGATCATTACCTATAATGGCTAAAAATGGTTATCCAGTTATTTTTGATGCAACTCACTCAGTACAGCAACCAGGTGGACAAGGTGAAAAAAGTGGGGGTCAAAGAGAATTTGTTGAATATTTAGCAAGAGCAGCAGTAGCCGTTGGTGTTGCAGGTGTTTTTATTGAAACACATCAAGACCCGGACAATGCTCCATCTGATGGACCTAATATGGTTCCAATAGATAAATTAGAAGATCTTCTAAAACAATTAAGTGATATCGATAATCTTATAAAAAATTAAGTGAGTAAAATTCTTAAAGTTAAAGCAAGACAGGTTTTTGACAGTAGAGGAAATCCAACTGTTGAAGCAGAAGTTTATGTTAAAAACAAAAGTGCAAAAGCAATATGTCCATCTGGAGCCTCAACTGGAACATATGAAGCATATGAAAAAAGAGATACCAATAATAAAAGATATTTAGGTAAAAGTGTATTTTCTGCAGTGAATTTAGTTAACACTAAAATATCAAAAGCTTTAAAAAATAAAAGTATTCACGATCAAGAAAGAATTGATGAAGTTTTAATTAACTTAGATGGCACAAGACAAAAAACAAAATTAGGTGCTAATGCTATTTTAGCAGTTTCGATGGCTGCAAAAAAATTATCAGCAAAAGTTAAAAAAATTCCACTTTATAAATCTTTTTATGTATCAAAAAACTTTCAACTTCCATATCCATTGATGAATATTATTAATGGAGGAGCACATGCTAACAATTGTCTTAGAGTTCAAGAGTTTATGATTAGACCTGATAAAGCAAAGTCTTTTTCAGACGCAATGAGAATTTGTTATTTAGTAATTAAAAACTTAAGTAAGTTAATTAAAGCAAAGGGTTTATCTACATCTGTTGGGGATGAAGGTGGATTTGCACCAATGATTGATAGTAATAATCAAGCATTAGATTTAATTGTTTTAGCTATAAAAAAATCAGGTTTTAAAAATGGTAAAGATGTTTCAATTTGTTTAGACGTTGCTGCAAATGAATTATTTAAAAAAGGAAAATATTCCATTCACTCAAAAAAATATGTTTCAGTTGATAAATCGATTATGGAATATAAAAAAATGATTAATAAATACAAAATTAAATCTATCGAAGATCCATTTTCAGAAAATGATTGGATGGCATGGAATAAATTAATGAAAGCAATTAATAAAGTACAAATAGTGGGCGATGATTTATATGTTACAAATTTGGAGAGATTAAAAAAAGGATTTTTGAATTTATCTTCTAATTCAATATTAATTAAACTAAATCAAATAGGAACCGTTTCTGAAACTTTAGATGTTATAAAATTTGCACAAACTATTGGATTTAAAACAATAATTTCACATCGATCTGGAGAAAGTGAAGATACATTTATTGCTGATTTGGCAGTTGGTACAAATTCTAATCAAATTAAAACAGGCTCTCTGGCAAGGTCTGAAAGAGTGGCTAAATATAACCAATTATTGAGAATTGAAGAAGAACTTGGAAAAAAAGCAAGAATGAATAAAATTCATTAATGCTTAATAAATTAAAAAAAAATTACTTCATAATAGTCTCATTTTTTTTGATCTTGTATTTTTTTACTAACTTATTATCTGGTGATAGAGGTCTTTTTTCGTATTTTGAAAAAAAAGATCAATTAAGTAAATTAGAAAAAGAGGAAATGTTACTGACAAAAAAAATTAAAGATTTTACTTTTAAAAACTCATTATTAAGTGATAATCTTGATTTAGATTTTGTTGAAATACTTATTAGAGAAAAGTTTCTTTTTGGTAAAAAAGGTGAAAAAATTTATATAATTAAAGATGAAAACTAGACACCCAGAAAAAGTAAATAAACCAGTTAATCCAATAAAAAAAAAACCAGAATGGATTAGATCTAAATTATCCAATAGCAAAGAATTTTTTTTAACAAAAACAATTGTAAACAATAATAATTTAGTAACTGTTTGCCAGGAAGCAAACTGTCCAAATATCACTGAGTGTTGGAGTAAAAGACATGCAACATTTATGATTATGGGAGATACTTGTACAAGAGCATGTGCTTTTTGTGATGTTAAGACTGGTGTGCCTGGTAAATTAGATCAATTAGAACCTATTAAAATTGCAGAAGCAGTTAAAAAATTAAATTTAAGACACGTTGTTATTACATCTGTTGACCGTGATGATTTAGATGATGGAGGATCTAATCATTTTTTTGAGGTAATTAACCAAACTAGAAAAACGAACCCAAATACAACTATTGAAGTTTTAACACCTGATTTTTTAAGAAAAGGTGATGCTTATAAAAAAGTTTTACAGGCAAAACCTGATGTTTTTAATCACAATATTGAAACAGTGCCAAGCTTATATTTAAAAGTAAGACCAGGTTCTAGATATTTTGCATCTTTAGAACTTTTAAAAAATGCAAAACTTCATGATAAAAATATTTTTACTAAATCGGGAATAATGGTTGGCCTTGGTGAAACTAGAGATGAGATTTTACAAGTAATGGATGATTTAAGAACTGCAGATGTTGATTTTTTAACAATTGGTCAATATTTACAACCTTCAACAAAACATTATCCATTATATAGATATTACGATCCAAAAGAGTTTGATGATTTGGGTACTATTGCTAAAGCAAAAGGATTTTTATTAGTATCATCATCTCCTTTGACAAGATCCTCTTATCATGCAGATGAAGACTTTGCTCAATTGAAAGAAAATAGAATTAATAGTCATTAATGCCTAAGGCATCAGTTAAAAGAATAATAGATAAAAAAAAAGACAAACTTATTGAATTCGTTCTTGATATAGAAAAATACCCTGAGTTCATTCCTTTTTGTTTAGGCTCTAAGGTTTATGAAAGAAAAGAGGATGGGGACAAAACTTTTATTATTGCAGATCTTACGATTGGAAAAGGTCCATTTAACGATACCTATAAAAGTGATGTAAGGTTTGATAAAAAAACTGATACCATTCATGTTACTAATATTGAAGGCCCATTAACCCATTTGGAAAATAATTGGAAGTTTGTTGAAAAAAACAGCATGACTGAAGTTTATTTTGATGTTGATTTTGAAATTAAAAATAAGTTTTTAAATATGTTAATGGATAAATCTTTTGAATATGGATTAAATAGAATTGCGGATGCTTTCCAAAAAAGAGCAGAAACAATTTAGATTAAAGAATTAACTAACTTTAATGCTCTATTTACCGTTGCTTTTTGAATAGAATTTCTTGTTTTTTTCTTAAATATATTTTTAGTTATTAATAATTTGTTTGATCTTTTAACTCCTATAAAAACTAGTCCCACAGGTTTTGTTTTGGTGCCACCTTTAGGTCCAGCAATTCCAGTTATGGACACGTTTATATGAGCTTTAGAAAGTTTTGATAAACATTTTACCATAGCCTCACAACATTCAGCACTTACAGCACCGTGTTTTTGAATTATCTTTTTATTTACTTTTAAAACATTAATTTTTGCATCATTAGAGTAGGTTACCAAGGCAAGATTAAAAACTTTAGATGCTCCACTAATAGATGTGATAGTTGATGATAGCATTCCACCTGTGCAAGATTCAGCAAAAGAAATTTTTAGTTTTTTTTTTGAAGTTTTTTAACTATATTTTTCATTTTAGATGTAGCTTTTAACCACCATAAAACAAATTAATGATAAAACAACATAGAAGCCTGCACAAACATCATCCATTACAACTCCAAAGCTATTTTTCTGTTTCTTATCAAAGTAACTTACCGGAAAAGGTTTTTTGATATCAAAAAATCTAAAGAGTATAAAACAAATTGCATAAATGATAATAGCTTGATCTATTGTTTTTTCAGTTCCATGGGAAATTTCATATAAATAGATAGGTATTGCCTGACCAATAAACTCATCAATAATTATTTCACCTGGATCTTTATTTTTACTATCTTTAGTATGATTTTTAATAGCGATAAATGAATAAGCAAAAGTTATTAACAAAACCAAAAGTACTACATTGGATGAAATATTTAAAATATGAAAACAAATAAACAACAATATAACTGTTGCTAAAGATCCAAATGTTCCAGGAATATAACTAATTCTTCCAAGACCTAACATTGTTACAAAAAGAAAATTAAATTGTTTAATCATATTTTGAAATAGAAACTATAACTTCACAGGCAATTGCTTTTTCTTTACCTATCAACCCAAGTTTTTCTACAGTTTTTCCTTTAAGATTAATTAAGCTTTCGTTAATACCAATCAGTTTAGATAGTGATTTAATTATTTTATTTCTATAAACGGATATCTTAGGTCTTTCACAAATCAAATTAATATCAATATTATTAAAATAAAAATTAGATATATTTAATTTTTCAATAATTGGTTTTAACATTTTTGGTGATCTAATATTTTTATATTTATTTTTGTTACTTGGAAAATAAGTACCAATATCTTTTTGTCTTAGAGCACCTAAAATTCCATCTATGATAGAATGCAAAATTACATCTCCGTCTGAATGACCTTGAAGACCTGAATGGAATGGAATTTTTATACCTCCTAAATATAAAGTTTTTCTTTTTATTAATCGATGAATGTCAAATCCGATACCAACATAAGTTTTATTAGTTTTGATATCTTCTTTAAAAGTAATTTTTTTATTATTTTTTTCTCCTTTAATGAATTTAACTTTTTGATCTGTATCAATGAATAAAGTTGATTCATCGGTGATTTTATTTTTTTGTTTTATGGCAAGTTCATACAAGTTTTTATATCTAAAGGCTTGAGGTGTTTGAGTTAAATAAGAATTATCTCTATTTAAATTAAATATTTCATTTTTAACTTTGTATTTTAAAGAGTCACTTGCAGGCATTGCAGGAATTACTGCAATATTATTTTTAAGATTTTTGATTAATTCATTTAGCAACTTAATAGAAAAATCAGGTCTTGCTGCATCATGAATTAAAATATTTTTTGGTTTATATTTTTTTACATATTTAATTGCATTAAGTGATGAGTCTGATCGTTCTTTACCACCCTTAATAATTAAAAGATTTTTATCCTTTATTTTGATGCTGCTGGGGGCATTTGTAACTAAAATAATTTTACTAAATAATTTTGATTTTAATGCTTTATCAAATGAATGAGCATAAATTGGTTTATTTTTATAAATATTAAACTGTTTAGGAGTTTTGGACTTAAATCTTTTGCTTTTTCCGGATGCTAATATTATAAAAAGATTACTCATGGTTATTACTATTTAATGCTAGATTTTATTAAAAAAAACATATTTATCATTATAATTTTTACAATAACTTTATTTGTAGGATTTTTAACATTTTTAACTTTCATTGATAAAAGTTTTTTAGAACTTACTCAACAAAATTTACAATACCTCTTAATTACTAATATTGTTTTATTGGTTTTATTATTTGGGTTTATTTTCTTTGAAATAAAAAAATCAATAAGAAATGATATTGATAAAGACGGACTTAGTTCTAATAAAAAATATATTACTTATTTTTCACTATTTACACTAATCCCATCAGTTCTTATTTCAATATTTTCATTATTTTTATTCTCATTTGCTTTAGAAAAATATTTCGATAAAAAAGTTACAACTGTTGTTAATAATTCATATGAATTAGCTAAAAGCTATGTTGAGGAGGTAAGAAACAAAATTGAGAGTGATATTATATTAATTGCCTTTGACACTAATAAGAGTAAAAATTTTTTAGTTAACAATAATAAAGAATTTGTTAGGTTTCTTAAAACTCAAAGATTAATTAGAGATGTTGATGAAATTCATGTAATTGATGAGAATAAAAAATTAATTACCTCCACTTTAGATAATCTTGTAAATTATGTTCCTCCAGTGGATCAAGCATTAAAGATGGTTTTAACAGATGATAGACCTTTAAAGATTATAAATGCATTTGAAAATAAATCAGGTGCTATTATGAGATTGCAAAATTTCGATAACAAATTTTTATATGTAGTAAAATTTTTAGATAAAAATATTTCAAATTATTTAACGGAGTCTCAAGAAGCAATTAATTTTTATTATACAGTCGAGGAAAAAAGCACAGGTATTAAGATATCATTTGCAATTATCTATCTTATTATTGTTACACTTTTACTGTTTTTATCAATTACAATTGCAATAAGATTTTCTTCTAGATTTTTTAGATCAATAAATAATTTAATGTTAGCATCTACAGCTATTGGTGATGGTAATTTGAATTCAAAAGTTCCTGAAATAAAAACAGATAAAGATCTTGAAATGTTAAACAAAAATTTTAATTCAATGATAGATAAATTAAAAGATACTCAAGAAAAACTTATAATAAATGAAAGACACGAAGCTTGGGGAAATTTAGCAAGAAAATTAGCTCATGAAATTAAAAATCCTCTAACACCCATACAATTAACAATTGATAGAATTAAAAATAAATTTGCTGATCAAATCCCTCAGAATGATCAAGAGAATTTTAAAGATAATTTAAAAATAATTAATAATCAGATTAAACAAATAGAAAAATTAGTAAATCAATTTTCTGATTTTGCTAGAATGCCCAAACCTATTTTAAGAGAAAATGATTTAGTAAATATTTTCAAAGATAATATAAAATTATTAAATGAGTTGGATAAATCGATAAATATTGATTTTATGTTTAATAATGAGAAAATTATTTTAAATTGTGATAATGAACAATTGAGTAGAGTATTTTTTAATTTAATTAAAAATTCGATAGAAAGCATTCATCAACGAGCTGAAAAAGAAAGTGATTTCAATAAAAATATTTCTATTGATTTAAATGATTATGATGACCATATAAAAGTGACAATGATAGATAGTGGTATTGGTTTTGGTATCTTTGCTGCAAATATTAAAGATATTTTAAATCCATATTTTACGACGAAAAAAAATGGAACAGGTTTGGGTCTGTCAATTGTAAACAAAATTATAAATGACCATAATGGTAAAATTGATTTTATTCCAATTGATAATGGAGCAAAAATAGAAATAAGATTTAATAAGTAATGACTGCTGAAATTTTAATTGTTGATGATCATGCTGATATAAGAAATATAATAAGAGATCTAATATCTGATCATGGCTACAAAACTAGAGTTGCTGCTAACTACGACCAAGCCTTGAGTGAAATTGATAAAAAGTTACCCGATGTTGCAATTCTAGATGTGAAATTAGACAAAGGTGACAATGATGGAATTGAATTATTATCGCATATAAAAACAAAAAACAAAGATGTTCCTGTAATAGTGATTTCTGGACATGCTAATATTGAAATGGCAATAAAGTCTTTAAAACACGGTGCATTTGAATTTATAGAAAAACCTTTCGATCAAGAACGACTAATAAACTTTGTTGATAGAGCTGTAGAAAATTATAACCTTAAAAAACAAAACCGTGAATATGAAACAAAACTATTTTCTTCATATGACTTAATAGGAAATAGTAAAAATTTAGTTGCTATCAAGGATCAAATTGAAAAGATTTCATTAACAGAAAGTAGGGTGTTTATTAACGGACCCTCAGGTTCAGGCAAAGAGTTAATTGCAAGAAAAATTCACAAACAATCTAAAAGAAACAAAAAACCATTTATTATTTTAAATGGTGCATTATTGGATAGTCAAAAATACGAACTTGAATTATTTGGAGAAGAAAAAGAAAATGGAATTATTTCATATGGTGCATTAGAAAAAGCTAACAAAGGAACATTACTTATTGATCAAGTATCAGAGATACCTTTAGATATTCAATCTAAAATATTAAGAGTTTTAATTGACCAAAAGTTTAAAAGAATAAATGGAAATTCTGATATTAATGTAGATGTCAGAATTATTTGTGCATCAAACAAAAATTTAAAAAATGAAATAGAAATAGGTAATTTTAGAGAGGACCTTTACCATAGACTAAATGTATTTGAAATTAATATAGAACCTTTAAGTCAAAGAATTTCAGACATTCCATTATTAATTAAATATTTCTCACAAAAAATTGCTGATAATTATAATTTGAGAGAATTAGAGATAGATGAAGATGATAATTATTTATTAAATCATTCTTGGCCTGGCAATGTTAGAGAGCTTAGAAATTTGATTGAAAGAATTGCAATTTTACAACCTGACACGAAAGATAAAGTGTCAAATATAATTAAAGAGTCACTTAAATCGGATAATTTAAGTGATAAAATCACAGAAAACAGCCTATCTGTGCCGTTAAAAGAAGCTAGAGAAAAATTTGAAAAAGAGTATTTATCTATTCAACTTAAAAAATTTAATGGGAACATATCTAAAACTGCAAACTTTGTTGGCATGGAAAGAAGTGCCTTACATAGAAAATTAAAAGGTTTAGGGATAAAAGAATTTAACTAAAATGAATATAATTATTTGTGGTGCCGGTAGAGTAGGCTACACTATTGCTAAATTACTTAGTGAACAAGGTCATTCAATAACTGTTATTGATCTCTCCAGTGAAGATATTCAAAAAATTAATGATACTTTAGATGTAAAAGTAATTGTTGGTAAAGCAACTTACCCGTCAATTCTTGAAAAAGCTAACGCCTCTGAGGCTGACATGATTATTGCAGTTACAAGAAATGACGAAATAAACATGTTAATTTGCCAAATAGCATTTTCAATTTTTAATGTACCAAAAAAAATTGCAAGAATTAGATCTCAAGATTATTTAAATCCAAAATTTACAAGAGTTTATAATAAAGAAAATTTACCGATAGATGTAATTATTTCGCCTGAATTAGAAATTGCTAAATCTATTCAAAGAAAACTTGAAGCTCCTGGTGCTTTAGACAGCGTTCCATTTGCTGAAAATAAAATTAGATTATTAGAAATTTTGATTAAAAAAGATTGCTCATTAATAGATGTAAAATTAAATGATATGACAAAAAAGTTTCCAAAATTGGAAGCTAATATTGTTGGTATTATTCGAAATGATAAGTTTTTAATTCCAAAAAAAACTGCAACTATTCAAAATGAAGATAAAATTTACGTAATAATTAATTCAAATCATATGTCAGAAACTCTTGATGCTTTTGGTCATAATGAAAAGATTTCAAAAAAACTTTTAATAATTGGTGGTGGAAATATTGGTTACAATTTAGCAAAAAATTTAGAAGAAACATATGATGCTGCTAGAATTAAGATAATTGAAAAAAGTAGAGAGAGATCAGAATATCTTGCTAATGAATTAAACGACTCAATTGTTATTAACGGTAATGGTTTAGATGAAGAGGTCTTAGCGGAGGCAAATCTAGAGGAAGCTGAAACAGTTTTAGCATTAACTAATGATGATGAAGATAATTTAATGGTTAGTGTTCTTGTTGAAAAATTTGCAAAAGATAATGAAGGCATTGAAGATAAAAGAACAATGGCTTTAATTAACAAGCCAAATTATTCATTATTACAATCATCTTTAAAAATCGATGATTTTATTGATCCAAGAATGAATACGGTATCAAGTATTTTAAAACATGTTCATAAAGGAACAATTGAAACAGCTTACACTATTCTTAATGGAGAATATGAAGTAATTGAAGCTGATATTATTGAAACTTCAGAATTGATAAATAAATCTTTAAAAGATTCAGGTTTACCAGAGGAAATTAGAATTGGAGCAATTTTAAGAGATGGAAAAATTATTATTCCACGATCAGATTTTGTTTTTCAAAAAGATGATACAGTTGTTTTTTTAGCAAAAAAAGAAACAATCTCATTAGTAGAAAATTTATTTAGAATTAGTTCAATTTAATAAATGTTAAAATTAAGACTTAAGTATTTAAGCGTATTTTTCGCTTTAGTTTCAATATTATCTTTTTTTAATGTTCTCTATTCATACTATTTTAATTTGTATTTAAACTTAGATACATATTTTTATACACTTATAATTTCATTAGTTATTTCTTTAACTTTCTATAAAATTAAAACTCAAGATAATAAACCTAATATCTTTGATAAGATTTTAACAATTTTATTTGGATATTTTTTACTACCATTAGTTTTATCCATACCTTTTTATTTTAGTATTTATAACATTACCTTTATAAATGCTCTTTTTGAGAGTGTTTCTGGATTTACTTCAACGGGATTTTCATCATTTGAAAATATAAAACACATCGATCAAAGTTTAATTATATGGAGATCATCAATCCAATGGATCGGAGGCTTTTATTTTTTATTTTCAATTATCTTCTTAATCGATATTTATGATGAAAGTTTAAAGAAATCATTAACTAATTTTTTTTCATTTAATAGTTCTGAAATAATAAAACAAACAAGTAAAATTTTTATATTATACTCATCTTTAACTTTTGTAATTTTTGTAATTTTAAATTTACTCGATATTAGATCTTTTAATTCTTTAAATCTCTCAATGACAATCATATCATCTGGTGGTTTTTTACCGGTAAATGAGATATCAACAATTTTGAATTCAGATATTAAGAAATTAGTTTTTTCATTATTAATGTTAATTTCTTATTTTAGTATTTTCTTTATTTATAATTTAATTTTTTTCAAAGAAAGAAATAAAGATTTTTTTTATGAAGATTTTCATTTAGTTTTTTACTTAATAATCTTACTTTCAATTTTTTTCATTTTTTTTAGTTTTAATAGTGATTTTACTGATATCTTTTTTTCTATATCAAGCAGCATTTCTAATATTGGTTTTTCAACAGATATGCCTAATTTAAATTTAAGTTTTATTTATATTATATTGGTAATCATAGGAGGGTCTTTTTTTTCAACAAGCTCTGGCCTGAGATTTATAAGAATTTACACTTTACTGAAATTTTCTTTAAATCAGGTTCTTTCATTTAGTAAACCAAGAAATATTTTTATGAGCAAATTAGCTTTTTCAAAAATAAATTTTAACTTTGATGTTATAAATAAATATTTTTTATCAATAATAATTTTTATTATATCTTTATTTTCTTTAACAATATTATTAAGTTTTTTTAATATAGAATTTGAGCAAAGTATGAAATTATCAGTTTTGACTTTGATGAATACTGTTAATTCTTCTTCTTACGGATTAGGAGATTTTGATTTCAATAATCTTCATTTTCTCAACAAATACTGCTTAATAGTATTTATGATTATCGGGAGAATTGAATTATTGACAATTTTATTAATTTTAAAAAAATATCTTTTTAAAAATTAATTTTGTAATATATAGATGAAATTAATTCAAATTGCGCCCTTAGCTCAGCTGGATAGAGCATCGGTTTTCTAAACCGAGGGTCGTAGGTTCGAATCCTTCAGGGCGCGCCATTAAATTTTTACCGTATATAGTGTCCTTTTTGCTCTTGCGCTGTGTTTATGAACATGATTAAATTCTGCGAATTCAAATTAAAATTTGGATTATTTGTTAACAAATAAATAAATAAACAAAAGGAAGAATAATGTTTAAATACTTAAAACAATTTACTTCTTTAGTAGCAATGGTTGCTGTGTTGTTTACTTTTACAACAGAGTCTATGGCTGCTAAAAAATCTAAAACTCTTAAAAACACTCAAAAGAAAGGTTTTGTAAGATGTGGAGTATCTCAAGGTCTTCCAGGATTTTCTAATGCTGATGCATCAGGAAATTGGACTGGTGTAGACGTTGATGTATGTAGAGCGGTAGCTGCTGCAGTATTAGGTGATGCAAATAAAGTAAAATTTACACCACTAAGTGCTAAAGAAAGATTTACAGCTCTAACTTCTGGTGAAATTGATATCTTATCAAGAAACACAACTTGGACACTTTCTAGAGACGCTGACATTGGTCTTACTTTCGTAGGTGTAAACTTCTACGATGGTCAAGGTTTCATGGTTAGAAAAAGCTCAGGAATTACTTCAACAAGTCAATTCAAAAATGGTATCTCTGCTTGTACAAACATTGGTACTACTACAGAGCTAAACATGAGAGACTTCTTTAATTCAAAAGGAATTTCTTATGAGCCAGTAGCTTTTGAAAAAGCTGACGAAGTTGTTGCTGCATACGATGCAGGTAGATGTGATACTTACACTACTGATAAATCTGGATTAGCTGCTCAAAGAACTAAAATGAGCAACCCAGATGAGCACATTGTATTACCAGAAACAATTTCTAAAGAGCCATTAGGTCCAGTTGTTAGACAAGGTGATGCTGTGTGGGAAGATATCGTAAGATGGTCTTTAAACACTATGATCGAAGCTGAGGAATATGGAATTACTTCAGCAAATGCAGATTCTATGAAAACTTCAGACAATCCAGCAATTAAAAGATTAGTTGGTGCTGAAGGTGAATTAGGTGCTGCTTTTGGTCTAGACAATGAGTGGAGCTTAAGAATTATTAAGCAAGTAGGTAACTACGGTGAAAGTTATAAGAGAAATATAGCTGACACAGGAATTTTACCAGACAGAGGTCCAAACCAATTATGGACTAAAGGTGGAATTCTTTATGTACCACCTGCAAGATAATTGCACATTTAATTAATTAAAAAGGGCTAGATTTTTCTAGCCCTTTTTTTTATAAATCCATTAATGAATTTAAAGTTAAAAAATCTCATTCCACAATTAATTACTCTTCTGTTCGTTGTAGCAATTTTTGGTTTCTTTTCTTACAACGCTCAAGTCAATATGGAAAATAGAGGTATTGATTTTGGTTATGGTTTTTTATCACAAGAATCTTCATTTGATGTTCAATTCTCATTAATAGAATATGATGGATCTCACTCATATTTTAGAGCTTATTTAGTTGGATTATTAAATACAATATTAGTTTCAGTTATAGGAATTATTTTTGCAACTATTTTGGGAGTGATAGTTGGTGTAGCAAGATTATCTCCTAATTATTTAATTAATAATTTTGCAGCTTTTTATGTAGAATTTTTTAGAAATATTCCTTTACTGCTGCAAATATTTTTTTGGTATTTTGCTGCATTAAGAGCACTACCTTTACCTCAAGATGCAGAAGCAATTTTTGGGGTTTTCTTCTTAACTATTAAAGGCTTATACGTACCTGCTTTTGTGTGGGAAAATTTTAATATTTTCTTTTATTCAATTGTTGCTGCTGTAATAGCAATTGTAGTTATAAGAATTCATGCAAAAAAAGTTCAAGAAACTCAAGGAAAACAATTACCTGTTCTTTGGATTTCTATAGGTTTGATTTTGATATTACCTCTTTTAAGCTTTTTAATTGGAGGTGTAAGTCTTTCATTTGAAATTCCAAAATTAAAACAACTAGCAACCACTTCATTCATTTATGAAGGTGGTGTAAGTTTACCTCCAGAATTAATTGCTCTCACATTGTCATTATCTCTTTACACAGCTACGTTCATCGCTGAATGTGTTAGAGCTGGTATTCAAGGTGTAGGAAAAGGCCAAAAAGAAGCTGCTGCATCTATTGGTTTAACACCTAATCAAGTTTTAAAATTAGTTGTTATGCCTCAAGCATTAAGAATTATAATTCCGCCAACAACTAATCAATATTTAAATTTAACTAAAAATTCATCTTTAGCAGCAGCAATTGCATATCCTGACTTAGTTTTAGTTTTTGCAGGTACAGCTTTAATGCAAACTGGTAAAGCGATCGAGATAGTTTCAATTACAATGTTAACTTATTTAAGTTTAAGTATTTCAATCTCTATTTTAATGAATTGGTACAATAAAAAAATTGCTATTAAGGAAAAATAATTAATGTCAAAGATAAATTTTATGAAACCTGATAAAGAAAACTTGAATACATTCTTGTATTTAGGGTCAGCTTTATTTTTTATTGGTGTTTTAGATGTTTTTTTAAATGCGTTTTTTGCATCAAATATTACTGGATTTTTACCTACAACATTAAGTTTTTTATTTCCACTTATTATTGGTTTTATCGGTTTGTATTTTATTAGAATTGAAAACAGCGGAATTAAATATTTAGATTTGATCAATAAGAATATTAACACCACAAATTTCAATGCAATTTTATCGTTATTAATTATCTTTATAATTATTAAATCAACCCCGCCCATATTTAGTTGGTTTATTGCAGATGCTAGCTTTGCAGGAGACAGTAAAGATGTTTGTTCAGGAACAGGTGCTTGTTGGACTTACATTAAAGTTTGGTTTAGAAGATTTTTATATGGAATGTACCCTAATGCTGAACAGTGGAGAATAAATTTATCTTTTATAGCTTTAGCTTTACTTGGTTCAGTTGGATATTTTGCTACAGAGAAATTTAAGAAATATCTAACTTTATATTATGTGGTAATTTATCCATTTATTGCTTTTTTATTTATCTTTTTCTTTATTTCGGGTGGACCTGTATTTTTTGATTTTTCTTACGGAATAATCGCTGCAATAATTTCAATAATATTTGGTTTCTTTATTCCTAGTAAATATAAATTTTACTATTTCTTATTAGTTCCAATATCTCTTTATATACTTTTAAAGTATTTCATATTTTATGAGGAATTAATTGAATTAGGAAAGCTAGATGGTTTGAATTGGGTTGAGACAGGTGCTTGGGGAGGTTTATCTTTAACTTTCATTATATCATTTTTCTGTTTAATTTTCTGTTTTCCAATTGGAATGGCATTTGCTTTAGGTAGAAGATCAAGTTTTCCAATTATTAGATATATTTCTGTCGGATTTATTGAATTTTGGAGAGGCGTTCCGTTAATTACTGTTTTATTTATGTCAGCAGTAATGTTCCCAATGTTTTTACCAGAAGATTTCTTTATTGATAAACTAGTAAGAGCAATTATCGCAATTTCATTATTTGAAGCCGCATATGTAGCTGAAGTTATAAGGGGTGGTCTTCAAGCTTTACCAAGAGGTCAATATGAAGCTGCAAAATCTTTAGGTATGGGTTATTGGAAAATGCATATTTTTGTAATCCTTCCACAAGCTTTAAAATTAGTAATACCTGGTATCGCTAATACTTTTTTAGCTTTAGTAAAAGATACTCCATTAATTTTTGTTGTTGGATTATTAGAAATTGTTGGAATGTTAAATTTAGCAAAAACTAATCCAGAATGGTTAGGTTTTGCAATGGAAGGCTATGTATTTGCTGCAATAATTTTCTGGATTATTTGTTATGCAATGAGTAAATATAGCTATAATTTAGAGAAAAAATATAAAACGGAAAGATAATTTATGTCAGATAGCATTATTCAAATTAAAAATGTAAATAAGTGGTTTGGAGATTTCCAAGTTTTAAAAGACATAAATTTAGAAGTAAATTCTCAGCAAAAAATAGTTGTTTGTGGACCATCTGGATCAGGTAAATCTACATTAATTAGATGTATAAACAGACTAGAGGAACATCAACAAGGTGACATCATAGTTGATGGAACAACTTTAACAGAAGATACAAAAAATATTGAACAAATTAGAGCAGAAGTTGGAATGGTATTCCAACAATTCAATTTATTTCCACATTTATCAATTTTAGACAACTGCACATTAGCTCCAATTTGGGTTAAAAAATTACCAAAAAAAGAAGCAGAAGAAATTGCCCTAAAACACTTAGAAAGAGTGCAAATTTTAGATCAAGCACAGAAATATCCTGGTCAATTATCAGGTGGTCAACAACAAAGGGTAGCCATTGCTAGAGCTTTATGTATGAAACCAAAAATTATGTTATTTGATGAACCTACATCAGCTCTTGATCCAGAAATGATTAAAGAAGTATTAGATGTAATGGTTGATTTAGCTAATGAAGGTATGACAATGATAGTAGTAACTCATGAAATGGGTTTTGCAAAAGAAGTTGCGGATCAAATGATATTTATGGATGAGGGTATGATTGTTGAAAAAGCAGAAACAAAAGAATTTTTTGCTAATCCAAAGAGCGATAGAACAAAACTTTTCTTAAGCCAGATACTATAATCAGCGTCAATTTACACCTCAAGTACTCTAAAATTGCATACAACTTTTACTTGACGTCAAGTACTTAATTTAAGTTTTTTTAATAAAATAAATAATTTTATTGTTGCAGAAGGTTTAAAAAACAGGTTGAATTCTATTTATATAAAATATTAAGAGGGGTCTTAATGGAAGATAATTTTAACAAGCATCTAGGCAATAAACTTAAACTTAGAAGATTAGCATTAGGTTTAACACAAACAAAAGTCGCAAAAGCAATCAACGTAACTTTTCAACAAATACAGAAATATGAAAAAGGCACAAATGGAGTAAGTTCTATTAGATTACTTCAACTATCTAACTACTTAAAAGTGCCAATAAATTATTTTTTTGAAGATTTTTCAGAATATCTTGTGAATTTAGAAAAATCACAGGAAGGTCATATGAATGTAAACTATAACTTTTTAGCAAAAGTATATTCAGAATTGACACCTGATCAAAAAAATAAGTTTAGCAAAACTCTTCAGGTTAATAATCCAGGAATTTCAAAAGCAGTCTAATTTTTGGCTCCTCGGGCAGGACTCGAACCTGCGACCAATTGATTAACAGTCAACTGCTCTACCAACTGAGCTACCGAGGAATGTAAAAACCTTCAACTTACTTTTTTTTCTAATTAAAACAAGAACATTTTTGTGGAGGCAACGCCCGGAATCGAACCGGGGTACAAGGATTTGCAATCCTCTGCGTAACCATTCCGCCACGTTGCCTTATGATACTCAAAATAAGTTACAATTGCTTTATAATTAAATTAAATCAATAGTCTATTAAATAACGATTTAATTTGATTATTGTTAATTTAGATTATTAAATTATAAACTAATTCTCTCATGAGTAGTGATAAATATATACATTCTGATGTCGAAGATAGAATTTATTCCTATTGGGAAAAAAATGGTTTATTCAAACCAAAAAAGAATTCAAAAAAATATTCTATAGTTATCCCACCTCCAAATGTAACTGGAAGTTTGCATATGGGACATGCTTTAAATAATTCTATTCAAGATTTACTAGTTAGATATTACCGAATGAATAACTATGAAACTTTATGGCAACCAGGAACTGACCATGCTGGTATAGCTACACAAGCCTTGGTGGAGAGAAAATTAGAAAATGAAAATATAAATAAAAATGATATTGGAAGAGAAAAATTTATTGAAAAAGTTTGGGAATGGAAAAATCAGTATGGCGATATCATAATAAACCAACTAAAAAAATTAGGTTGTTCATGTGATTGGAGTAGAAATGCATTTACAATGGATGAAAATCTCTCAAAATCAGTAATTAAAGTTTTCGTTGATCTTCATAAAAAAGGATTAATTTATAAAGCTAAGAAATTAGTAAATTGGGATACTGTTCTTAAAACTGCAATTTCAGATTTAGAAGTTGATCAAAGAGAAATGAATTCTTTGATTTATTACATTAAATATCCAATAGATAATTCTGATCAATTTATCACTATTGCTACAACTAGACCTGAAACAATGTTAGGTGATACCGCAATTGCAGTAAACCCAACTGACAAAAGATTTAAATCATTTGTTGGCAAAACTGTAACAATTCCAATTGTAGGAAGAAAAATTAAGATTATTGAAGATGATTATGCTGATCCCGAACAAGGGACAGGTGCTCTTAAAATTACACCAGCACATGATTTTAATGACTATGATGTAGGTTCTAGGAATAATCTAGAGATAATTAATGTATTTACTGAAGAAGGAAAAATTAATGAAAATGCTCCAAAGGAATATATTGGCCTTAATAGATTTGATGCAAGAAAGAAAATCTTAAAAGAATTAAAAGAAAAAGATTTTTTTGTAAAAGAAGAAAACATTAACAATAAAGTTCCTTATGGAGATAGATCTAACTCTGTTATTGAACCTTATTTAACTGATCAATGGTTTGTGGATGCAGAAAAATTAGCAATCAAAGCTAAAGAGATAGTTAACAATAAAAAAACAAATTTTTTTCCAGAAAACTGGTCAAAGACATACTTTCAATGGATGAACAATATTGAGCCTTGGTGTATTTCAAGACAACTTTGGTGGGGACATCAAATACCTGCTTGGTATGGTCCAGATGAAGAAATCTTTGTTGCTGAAAATGAAGATGATGCAAAAAAACAAGCCAAAGAATTTTACAAAAAGGATGTTGAATTAAATAGAGATCCTGATGTTTTAGATACTTGGTTTTCATCAGGGCTTTGGCCTTTTGCAACTTTAGGATGGCCTGAAAAAACAGAAGAGTTAAACAAGTTTTATCCAACAACAGTTCTTGTAACTGGTTTTGATATTATATTTTTCTGGGTTGCTCGAATGATGATGTTTGGAATGGAATTTTTAAATAAAGAACCATTTAAAGATATTTATGTTCATGCATTAGTTAGAGATGAAAAGGGTCAAAAGATGTCAAAGTCTAAAGGAAATGTTATTGATCCTTTAGATTTAATAAACCAATATAGTGCCGATGCATTAAGATTTACTTTATTGTCAATGGCATCACCAGGTACAGATGTAAAATTATCAGAAGACAGAGTTAAGGGTTATAGAAATTTTTTAAATAAATTATGGAATGCTAATAATTTTTTAATAACTAATAAGTGTGATTTTTCATCAACAAATGAAGTGCCTAAATTATCTTTAAATATTAATAAATGGATCTATTCAGAATTAATACAAACTAAAAATACTATTGAAAAAAATCTTAAAGATTATCGTTTTGATGAGGCAGCAAAAAATGCATATAAATTTGCATGGAATTCATATTGTGATTGGTATTTAGAACTATCAAAAACAATACTATTTTCAAATAAAGAAGAAGATATTAATGAGGTTAAAAAAGTATCTTCTTATGTTTTTAAACAGATTTTAGTGATGCTCCATCCATTTATTCCGTTTGTGACAGAGGAAATATGGTTAAAAAATAAATTTGATAATTCAGGTAAAGATTTTTTAATGCATTACAATTGGCCATCTGGTGAAGCGAATATTGATCAATCTCAAAAAGATGTAGAAAAAATTATTGATATTATTTCTGAAATTAGATCATTTAAAAATGAATTAAATGTAAGCCCTGGGTCTTTTACAACAATATCAATTAGTAATTTGTCTAAAGAAACTAAGAACTTTATAAATGAAAATAGTACTGTTTTGAAAAAACTTGGAAGAGTTAATGAGTTTTTAGAAGATGATCAAAATAAATCATCTGGATCAATGGTGATATCAGGTGAAATTTATAAGGTTTATTTCGATGAAAATGTAAATTTAACTTTAATTAAAGAAAATTTAGTAAAAAAACAAAGCAAATTAAAAGAAGAAGCTGACAAAATATCGAAGAGATTATCAAACAAAGGTTTCGTAGACAGAGCCCCAAAAGATATTGTTGAACAAGAAAAATCTAATTATAATAATTTAGAAAATGATATAAAAAAATTATCACTAACTATTGAAAGCTTATAATGAAAAAATTTAACAAAAAAAAACTACCAAGTAGACATACATCAATAGGTCCAGATAGGGCACCACATAGATCATTCTATTATGCTATGGGTGAAACTGAAAAAGATGTATCAAAACCATTTGTAGGTGTTGTATCAACTTGGAATGAAGCTGCTCCTTGCAATATTGCTTTAATGAGACAGGCTCAATCAGTTAAGAAAGGTGTTAGAGCTTCTGGCGGTACTCCAAGAGAATTTTGTACAATTACTGTTACAGACGGTATTGCTATGGGACATGAGGGAATGAAATCTTCATTAATCTCAAGAGAAGTTATAGCTGACTCTGCTGAATTAACTGTAAGAGGACATTGTTATGATGCTTTAGTTGGTATTGCTGGTTGTGATAAATCTTTACCAGGTTTAATGATGTCGATGGTTAGACTTAATGTGCCAAGTGTATTTATCTATGGCGGATCAATTCTCCCAGGAAGATACAAAGGAAAAGATGTAACTGTAGTTGATGTATTTGAAGCTGTTGGTAAACATTCTTCAGGACAAATGTCAGCAGCAGAACTTAGAAAATTAGAACTTGTTGCTTGTCCAAGTGCTGGTGCTTGTGGTGGGCAATTTACTGCTAACACTATGGCATGTGTTTCAGAAGCAATTGGTTTGGCCCTTCCTTATTCTGCTGGAACTCCAGCTCCTTACGAAGAAAGAGACAAATACGCAAAAGAAAGTGGAAAACAAGTAATGAACTTGTTAGCAAAAGGAATTAAGCCAAGAGATATTGTTACAAGAAAAGCTTTAGAAAATGCAGCAACAATTGTGGCGGCAACTGGTGGCTCAACTAATGCAGCTTTACATTTACCTGCAATTGCAAATGAAGCTGGAATTAAATTTGATTTAATGGATGTTGCTAAAATTTTTAAAAGAACACCTTATCTTGCAGATTTAAAACCTGGTGGAAAATATGTTGCAAAAGATATGTGGTTAGCAGGTGGTGTTCCAATGTTATTAAAAACTCTTTATGATGGCGGATATATTCATGGTGACTGTATGACAGTTACAGGCAAAACTATGAAAGAGAATTTAAGAAATATTAAATTTAATCCAAAACAAAAAGTTTTAAGAGCTTACAATAATCCATTATCACCAGATGGAGGTGTAGTTGGATTAAAAGGTAATTTAGCTCCTGAAGGTGGAATAGTTAAAATCGCTGGATTGAAAAAATTACAATTTACTGGAAGAGCAAGATGTTTTGATAATGAAGAAAGCGCAATGAAAGCAGTTCAAACAAGAAAATATAAAGACGGTGATGTAATTATTATTAGATACGAAGGACCAGTTGGTGGGCCTGGTATGAGAGAGATGCTTTCAACAACCGGTGCGATTTATGGTCAAGGTAAAGGCGAAAAAGTTGCTCTTATTACTGATGGAAGATTTTCAGGTGCAACAAGAGGATTTTGTGTAGGTCACGTTGGACCAGAAGCAGCTTTAGGTGGGCCTATAGCTTTACTTAGAAATGGAGATATCATTGATATTGATGCTAAGAAAGGATCAATTAATGTTCGACTAACTAAAGCACAATTAGCTTCAAGAAGAAAAAAATGGAAAGCTAAAAAATCAGATTTTGGATCAGGAACTTTATGGAAATACGCACAAACTGTTGGACCAGCTTATTTGGGAGCTCCAACACATCCTGGTAAGAAAAAAGAGGTTAAAGAATACTCAAAAATTTGATGAAAATTCGTCCAGTAATTTTGTGTGGTGGAGCTGGAACTAGACTTTGGCCTAATTCTAAAAATCACCAAGCTAAACAATTCATTGATTTTGGTAATTGGACTTTATTAGGTAAAACTTTAGAGAGAGTTAAAGGATCAATTTTTGATGCTCCAATTATAAGCACTAATGCAAAATATCTTAAACAAGTTAAACAACACTTAAAAAGACATAAAATCAAAAAATATAAGATTGTTTTAGAGCCAGCTAAAAGAAATACAGCTCCAGCAATTTTAAGTACTGCTTTAATAAAAGACATTCCAAATGAACAAGCTTTGATGTTTTTTTCAGCAGATCACTTAATTGAAAAAGTAAGTGTTTTTAATAGATCAATTAGCAAGAACAAATCTAATTTGAACGATCAAAATATATTTATATTTGGAATTAAACCAACCTCACCATCAAGTGAATATGGTTATTTTTTAACAAAAAGAATTAAAGGAAATATTAATAAAGTAACAAAATTTATTGAAAAACCAAAAGAAGCAAAAGCAAAACAAGTCATTAAAAAGAAAGGTTATTGGAATTCAGGAATGTTCTTTTTAAGAAAAGACTCGATAATTAATAACTTTAAGAAATATCAACCTACTATTTATAGAAATTGTATTAAGGCTGTAGAAAAAGCAAAATACAAATCTAATACTTATTATCTCAATAAAGCTTCATTTATAAAAGCAACTGCAAAATCATTTGATTATGCAATTTTAGAAAAAACAAAACAAATCAATGCAATAAAATTAGATATACCATGGTCAGATCTTGGAAGTTGGAAAGAAATATTAAAGATGTATGACAAAAATAAAAATAAATACATTAAGAAGAAAAATGTATTTTATAGACCTTGGGGTAGATACACTAATTTATTTGAGGGTAAAGAATTCTTGATCAAAGAGTTATTTGTAAAACCAAAAGGAATATTAAGTCTTCAAAAACATCATCATAGAGCTGAACACTGGTTAGTAACTCAAGGAAATCCAAAGATAACTTTAAATAAAGATAGTTTTATTAAAAAACCATTTGAACATATTTTTATTCCATTAGAGGCGATACATAGAATTCAAAATCCTGGAAAAAAACCAGTTAAGATAGTTGAAGCCCAAGTAGGATCTATTCTAAAGGAAACAGATATTGTCAGATATCAAGATTTCTATGGCAGAGTTAAATGATTAAGAAATTATTTAACAACTTTTTAAATTCACTAAATGGTTTAAAAATAGTTTTTAAAGAATATTCATTTATTTTAGAATTAATTCTAGGTATTTTTTTAATACCTTATATCTTTTTATCAAACATAGATTTTACACATAAGATTATTTTATTTGTATTATATTTTTTATTATTAACCTTTGAAATTTTGAATACTTCAATTGAAAAATTATGTGATAAAATTACAAAAGAGCATGATTTAGATATTAAGAATATTAAAGATTTATCAAGTGCTGCTGTTTTTCTGATTTTATTAATTTTAGTTGTAACTTTTTTTATTACATTATAGTTTTTTATTGTTACTTATTAAGTTTGACAGATGGAATTACTGAATTTTATTTTACTAATCATTATAGCTTTATTGATTTTTTTTCTTTTAAAAAAAGAGAAAGTATTAGGTATTAATACTGAAGAAAAAAATAATAATGAAAAAATTAAGATAATCGAGAACAAAGAATATAGAGGAAGTATCTATAATTTATTAAATTATATTCCAGAAGGAGTTATTGTTGTAGACAAGACTAAAAAAATTTTATTTAGCAACAATTCAGCTACAAATTGGTTTCAAATAAAATTAAACGAAAATTTAAGTGGTTTTTTAAGAAACCCAGATTTACTCAATTCTATAGATAAAGCTTTCAATGGCGAAAATTTATCAGATTTTGAAATAGAAATTCGAACACAATCAGTATCAAGACTTAATATCACTATATATTTAGATAAAAGAGACCTTTTCTTTGATGAAACTACATGTGTTTTATTTATTAGAGATCTAACTGAGTTTTATAAGTTTCAACAATTAAAATCTGACTTTGTTGCTAATGTTTCTCACGAACTAAGAACACCTTTGCAATCAATCAAAATGGGACTTGAAACATTCGAAAACAATTCTGAATTAAAAAATAATTCTGAGGTAAAAAATTTCCTTCCCGTAATGATTTCTCAATCTGAAAGAATGGAAAATTTAATAAGAGATTTACTTTCTTTATCCAAAATTGAATTACAAGAACATATAAGACCCACTCATGAAATTGATCTAATAGAATTATTAGAATTTGTTATTAAGACTTACGAAAAGATTATCAAAAAAGATAATATTAGCATTGTTTTAAATAAAACAGATAATTTTAAGATTATAGGTGATAGAGATAAACTAATTGAAATATTTACAAACCTTATTGATAATTCAATTAAATATAGCGATAAAAATAAAACCATAACAATTTCTACTAAAAAAGAAGGTGAAACAAATATAGTATCTGTAGAAGATCAAGGCATAGGAATACCTAAAGAACTAATACATAGAATCACCGAAAGATTTTTTACTGTTGATCCTAGCAAAAGTAGAAGTGTAGGAGGTACTGGATTAGGTTTGGCTATTGTCAAACATCTAGTTTCTCAACATAGAGCTGAAATGGATATAAATAGTGTGAAAAATGAAGGTACATCAATAAGTATCAAATTTAACGCTTTATAATTCAACTAAAAAGTTAGTCATTGTAACAAAACTTTAACCTTCCTTTAATAAATTATTTAAAATTAGAATTTAAATAGCTTCACATATGAATCTTAAAAGGAGAATTATGAATAAATTAACAAGTATAATATTAAGTTGTCTTTTAGTGCTCAGTTTTACTTCAATTAGTCACTCAAGAGATCAAATTAAAATAGTTGGCTCTTCAACTGTATATCCTTATGCAACAGTTGTAGCTGAAAAATTTGGTAAAGGTGGAAAGTTTAAAACTCCTGTTATTGAAAGTACAGGAACTGGCGGTGGAATGAAATTATTCTGCGCTGGTGTCGGTGTTAATCACCCTGATGTTACAAATGCATCTAGAGCAATTAAACCAAAAGAAAAAGCTTTATGTGAGAAGAATGGTGTTTCAGAAATTATCGAAATAGTTGTAGGAAACGATGGTATTTCTTTTGCTCATGCTGTGAATTCACCAGATGCTAACTTTACAAAAGAACAACTTTGGAGAGCTTTAGCTGCAAAAGTTGATGTAGATGGAAAATTAGTTGAAAATCCATATAAAAAATGGAGTGATATCGATGCTAGTCTTCCAAATAAGAAAATTGAGGTTTTAGTTGCACCACCTACTTCAGGCACAAGAGATGCTTGGAACTCCCTGGTTATGGTTAAAGGTTGTTCAAAAGAGGCTAAATCTTTATTTGGTGATAAAGCAAAAAAAGAATGTGCTAAAATCAGAGAAGACGGTTATGCAGTAGAAGCTGGTGAAAATGATACTTTAATAGTTCAAAAATTGACTTCAAATCCTGATGCTTATGGTTTCTTTGGTTATAGTTATCTAGTTGCAAACAAAGACAAAGTTAAAGCTGCTTCAATTGAAGGTGTTCAACCATCTCTAGAAGGTATCCAAGATTATTCATACCCGATTGCTAGACCATTGTTCTTTTACGTAAAAAAAGCTCATATTGGTGTAGTACCAGGTATCCAAGAATACCTTAAAGAATTTACATCAAAAAAAGCTATGAGTAACAGAGGTTATCTAGCTAAAATTGGTTTAGTTCCATTGGCTTCTGATAAATACGAAGTAACTAGAACTGCCGCGATTGATTTAAATATAATTAATATTAAGTAAAAATTAAATTTATCCACAAAAAAAGGCCAGTATTTTACTGGCCTTTTTTTTTATTCAATTATTAAGTTAAATTGTAACAAAACTGTAACATTACACAGTTATCAGAAGCATAATGAATTCTGTTCTAATTTTCTTAATCATAATATTTTCATTATCATTATTTTTTTATGGAAAATCTAAAAGTAAGACTATTTCAATAAATAATAATATTAAATTAAATGCACTTCCAAAATTTTATGGTTATTACCTTGTATTATGGTGCTCCATTCCAGCATTAGTTTTTTTATTAGTTTGGTCATTATTTGAACCAGTAATAATTAAATCAATAATTATTGATACTGCTGCTAATCAAGGAGCAATTTTTAACGACAAAAACGAAGCAAATTTGATTTATGAAAAAATCAAAGCTATTCATTTAGGTACATATTTAGGTGACATAGATAGCATTCTCAAAGAAAGTGCATTGTCTTATGCAAAATTTATTAATTTATTTACAAATTCTAAGATAGTTCTAATTTTTGGAATTATCATTGCATCTATAATTTATTCATTAAATAAAATTAAGAACAATAATAAAGCCAGAGACGATGTAGAACTTATATTAAAAGGTCTTCTATTTGCCTCTTCTTTAATTGCTATATTAACTACATTAGGAATTATATTTTCGCTGTTATTTGAAAGCATTAAGTTTTTTTCTGTAATAAATGTATTTGATTATTTGTTTGGAACTAATTGGAGTCCACAAAGAGCATTTGTAAGAGATGCATCAGCAATTACAGAAGCAGAGTATGCTGAATTAAAAGATGCATTTGGTTTTATACCTTTAATTGCAGGCACATCTTTCATAGCTTTCATTGCAATGCTTGTTGCTGTACCTGTTGGATTGTTCTCAGGTATATATATGGCTGAATATGCTTCAATTAAAATTAGAAGAGTTTCAAAACCAATCATTGAAATTTTAGCAGGTATACCAACTGTTGTTTACGGTTTTTTTGCAGCTTTGACGGTTGGACCTTTTTTTAGACAAGTTGGTGAAAGTTTTGGATTATCTGTTTCATCTGAAAGTGCTCTTGCAGCTGGACTTATTATGGGAATTATGATCATTCCTTACGTCTCATCTTTATCTGATGATGTAATTAATTCCGTACCTCAATCTTTACGTGATGGTTCTTATGCTATTGGTGCTACAAAATCAGAAACAATTAAAAAAGTTGTGATACCTGCGGCACTGCCAGGAATTATTGGATCAATTCTTTTAGCTGTATCTAGGGCAATTGGTGAAACTATGATTGTTGTAATGGCAGCAGGTTTAGCTGCTAACTTAACTATAAATCCATTGGAATCCACAACAACAATTACAACTCAAATTGTAATGATTTTAGTTGGAGACCAAGAATTTGATAGTCCAAAAACGCAATCAGCGTTTGCTCTTGGATTAACACTTTTTATTGCAACATTGATTTTAAATTACATAGCCCAAAGAGCTGTTAAAAAATATAGAGAAAAATATGACTAAAGAAGAAAGATTAAAAAAAAGACATAGTGCAGAAAAAAGATTCAGGTTCTATGGTATCGTTTCAATTTTTGTCGCATTACTGTTTGTTCTAATTTTAGTTCATAATATTTTTTCAAAAGGAAGTTCGGCTTTTATGAAAACTGCAATAAATGTTGAAGTATTTTTTGATCCTGAACTTATTGATGTTCAAAATGGAGCATCCATAGATGAAATTATGCAGTCAGACTTTTTTGATATTACGATTGAAACACTCCTAAAAACATATCCTGTAAATGATTTTGACCAAGAAAATGAATTAATTGATCTATTTACCACTGATGCAGAATTAGAAATCAAAAGAGCTTTGATAGATAATAATAATTTGATTGGAAAAAGAATTAATTTAGAAATAACAGCATCAGATGATATTGATCAATTGCATAAAGGAAATTATCCAAGAGATTTACCAGAGGACAGAAGACGGATATCAAATTTTCAACTACAAATTTATGATACTTTAGTTGAAAATAAAAAGATCGTTAAAAACTTTAACAATTATTTTTTTAAAAATGGAGATTCAAGAGACCCAGAATTAGCTGGTATAGGAGGAGCTTTAGTTGGTTCATTTTATAGTATCATAATATGTTTATTATTAGCTTTTCCTGTAGCAGTTTTAGCATCAATATATTTAGAAGAATTTGCTCCTAAAAATAAGATTACTGACTTTATTGAAATAAATATTAATAATTTAGCTGCTGTACCCTCTATTGTTTATGGACTGCTAGCGCTTCAAATACTTTTAGCAACTATTCAACTACCAAGGTCCACTCCATTAGTTGCTGGAATTACTTTAGCTTTAATGACTTTACCAAGAATTATTATTCCATGTAGAGCATCTTTAAAAGCTGTTCCACCATCTATAAGAGAAGGCGCTTTAGCTGTTGGAGCATCTAAATTTCAATCAGTTTTTCATCATGTTGTTCCTTTAGCTTTACCTGGAACATTATCAGGAACTATTATTGGATTAGCACAAGCATTGGGAGAAACAGCACCATTAATATTAATTGGAATGGTTGCATTTGTTGTTGATATTCCCTCAACTCCCATTGATCCATCATCTTCTTTACCTGTTCAGGTGTATTTATGGTCTGAATCAGCAGAAAGAGGGTTTGTTGAAAAAACATCAGCTACTATAATGATGTTATTAAGTTTTTTAATTGTAATGAATTTTTTAGCAGTATATTTAAGACAAAAATTTGAAAAGAGATGGAATTAAATGAGTGATATAAAAATTAAATCAAAAAATTTAAATGTTTTTTATGGAGAAAAACAAGCTCTATTTGATGTTAATTTAGATTTAAATGAAAAAGAAGTCACTGCATTAATTGGACCATCTGGCTGTGGTAAGTCTACTTTTATAAGATGTCTAAATAGAATGAATGATGTCATAGATATTTGTAAAGTTACTGGAAATATTGAAATAGATGGAATTGAAATCAATGATAAAAATTTAGATGTTGTATCTCTAAGAGAAAGAGTAGGGATGGTCTTTCAAAAACCAAATCCATTTCCAAAAAGTATTTATGATAATATTTCTTATGGCCCCAAAATACATGGAAAAGGTGAAAGTAAAAGTGAACTTGATGAAATTGTTGAGAATAGTTTAAGAAAAGCTGCTTTATGGGAAGAGGTTAAAGATAGATTAGACGAACCAGGAACAGGTTTATCAGGTGGGCAACAACAAAGATTATGTATAGCAAGAGCAATTTCTGTTAATCCAGAGGTTATCCTTATGGATGAACCTTGTTCAGCTCTAGACCCAATAGCAACTGCAAAAATTGAAGAATTAATAGATGAGTTAAAAAAAACCTATACAATTGTAATTGTTACTCACTCAATGGCACAAGCAGTAAGAGTTTCTCAAAAAACTGGCTTTTTTCATCTAGGAAAATTGATTGAAGTAGGAAAAACAGAGAAAATTTTTAAAAATCCTGACAATAAAATGACACAAGATTATATTACAGGTAGATTTGGATAAATTATGAGTAATGAACATACAGTAAAATCATACGAAGAAGAGTTAAGACATCTAATTGATTCAGTAATCAAGATGGGTAGTCTAACAGAGTCCCAAATGGTCGACTCTATGGATGCCATTATAAAAGTTGATAAAGATTCTATTGATAAAATTATTAAAAGCGATGAAGAGATAAATAAATTTAGATCTAAAATTGATACTCAAATAATGACCCTTTTAGTTAAAAGAGCACCTATGGCAATTGACCTTAGAGAAACAATAAGCTCTTTAAAAATTTCACAGGATCTTGAGAGAATTGGTGATTTATCAAAAAGTAATGCAAAAAAAGTTAAGCCCTTACCTTTGGATTTACCAGAAGAATTATTAGGAAATTTAAAAAGACTTGGTGATTTAGTTCTTAAACAGTTGAATGATGTCTTAGATAGCTTTGTTAATAAAGATTTTGATAAAGCTAAAGAGGTATGGGAAAAAGATGAACAAGTTGATGATCTTACATATATTGCTATGGAAAGTGTTATTGATTTTTTATCTAAAGATAAAAAGAATTTAGATTTTTCTACTCACTTAATATTTGCAACTAAAAATTTAGAAAGAGCAGGAGATCATATTACCAATATAGCTGAAAATGTTTGTTATTTGATTAAGGGTGAATATTTAAAAGGTAACAGACCAAAAGGAAAAGTTATCCAAGAATAAAATGAATGGAAAAATTTTTATTATTGAAGATGAACCTTCAATAATTCAATTAGTCCAACATAATCTTGAAAAAGAAGGTTTCATAGTATCTTCATCAGAAAATGGCAATGAAGGTTTAAAACAATTAAAAAAATTTGAACCAAATTTGCTTTTATTAGATTGGATGTTACCTGATTTATCAGGAATAGAAATTTGTAAAAATATAAGAAAAGATAATAAGTTTAAATCTTTACCAATAATTATGCTTACAGCCAAAGGTGAAGAAGAAGATAAAATCAAAGGTTTAGACAGTGGAGTAGATGATTATCTGACTAAACCATTTAGTTTTAATGAATTGTTAGCAAGGATTAAAGCTATTCTTAGAAGATCTAATCCAGAAATTGTATCTGACAATTTAGAGTATGAGGATTTATTTTTGGATAGAATAGAAAAAAGAGTCTTTAGAAACAAGGAGGAAATAAAATTAGGACCAACTGAATTTAGATTATTAGAATTTTTCCTAATGAATCCAAAAAGAGTTTATTCAAGAGATCAAATTTTAGAAAACGTTTGGCCTAATAATGTAAATGTTGAAAGTCGAACAATTGATGTTCACATTAGAAGATTAAGACAATCTATAAATATTGATAATACAAAAGAGCTAATCAGAACAGTTAGAGCCTCTGGTTATTCTTTAATTTAAATTTTTCTATATTAGAATTTTATAAAAACCAATTAAGAATAAAGGTATCTGTAATCCAAAGTTAGTAAGTATTGCTTTATCTTTTGAAAGATATCCGGCTACTGTCCAACCAACCACACCTAAACCGTGGAAATATATATTGATAGGGTAGTAATTAAGATTTGTTAGCAATATTCCTGTTAAAACTAAGAATGTACTAATCCATTTTAAATATTTTTTAATAAACATCAGTAATGTTTATTCCAGTTATGTTAAAGATTTATTAAAATTAAGGATTATCTACACTTTTTACATAATCCAAAAAACTCAAGATTATATTTACTATATTTCATACCATCTTTGTCTTTGAAATTAGTTAGGTATTTAGAGAGACTTGCACTGCTAATTTCTGTTACTTTTTCACAGATCTCACAGATTGAAAATGCAGTAGCTTTTGATACCTGACAACTTGAATTTTGACAGGCTATAAAAGCATTTCTGCTTTCAATTTTATGAATTTTTCCTATTTCGACTAGTTTATCTAGTGCTCGATAAACTTGTAATGGAGCTTTAATACCTTTTTTTTGAACATTAAAAAGTATTGAATAAGCTTTCATCGGTTCATGTGATTTATCAATTAAATCAAAAATAATTTGTTGATTTTTTGAAAGTGTTTGCATTTTATTCATTCTACTAATTATTAATTAATTTTTCAATTTAATCGATTGCTTTATATTTGATAATGACAAAATAAATAAGAATAAAGAAGCTGCTATAATTGATGGTCCAGATGCTGTGTTAAATTCTAATGAGGAAAATAATCCTAAAAAAACAGATAACAATCCACCAATTATTGAATAAATTACCATCTTCTGAGGACTTGAAGAAATATTTCTAGCCATTGCAGCTGGAATGATTAGCATACCTGTAATTAATAATAATCCAACCATCTTAATAGATATTGCAATGATTGCTGCCATTAATATTGTAAATATAGCTTTTGCTCGGTCAGGATTTAAACCTTCTGCTTCAGCTAGTTCATAATTAACAGTTGATGCAAACAAAGGTTTCCAAATTAATTTTAAAACCAAGAGGATTAATGCTCCTCCAATCCATATAATTAAAAGATCATCTACAGTAACAGCTAATATATCTCCAAATAATAACCCCATAATATCAAATCTAATAAATGATAAAAAACCTATAACAACAAGACCTACTGCTAACGATGAGTGAGCTAACAGACCAAGCAAAGCATCACCTGGTAGATTAGTTCTTTTTTGAAGTTGTATTAAAGTTAAGGCTATCAAAGATGAAATTATAAATACGGACAATGCTATATTAAACTCCATAGAATAAGCTAGTGTAACTCCAAGTAAAGCAGAATGGGCTAGCGTATCTCCAAAATAAGATAATCTTCTCCAAACAACAAAACATCCAAGAGGCCCAGTAACTATGGCGACTCCAATACCTGCAATTAAAGCTCTTATAAAAAAATCATCTAACATTTAATTTTTCTTTATTTGACCTTCACTTGTATGAACATGATCATGTCTATGTTCGTATCTTGAAAGAATTTGAGACGCTTGTTCACCAAATAAAGCTTTATATTCATTATTTTTTGCAACATCCATCGGAGAACCTGAGCAACAAACATGACCGTTTAAACAAACTACATGATCTGTAGCACTCATTACTGTATGTAAGTCATGAGATATTAATAAGATACCACAATTCAATTCATCAGAAATTTTTTTAATTAGTTCATATAAAGCGATCTCACCTGTAAAATCTACTCCTTGAACCGGCTCGTCTAATACTAGTAACTCTGGTTTTTTTGAAATAGCTCTTGCAAGTAGTACTCTTTGAAATTCCCCACCAGATAGGTCGCCTAAATTTTTATCCTTAAGGTGAATAACACCAGTTAAAGAAAGAGCTTCATTTATTGTTTCTTTATTAAGATTTTCAGTTAATACCATGAAATCATTTACTCTTAGCGGTAGTGTCCAATCAATTGAAATTTTTTGTGGAACATATCCAACTTTGTTGGTGTATTTTTCGACCGAACCATCAATCTTTTTATAAATACCTAATGCAATTTTAGCTGTTGTACTTTTTCCTGATCCATTAGGACCTATGAGTGTTACTATTTTACCTTTTTCAACTTGAAGTGATACGTCTTTAACAAGCCATTTATCATTTACACTAAAACCAGCTTTATTTAACTTCACAAGTATATTTTGATCTAAGCTCATTTTATTCCTTGACTTGAATATGTTATATTATTACATAGTGTTATATTATAACAATTTAAATATACAATATATGAAAAACAATAAAAAATTACCAATTTTCTTATCAATACTTTCATTCTTAACTATTTTTATACCAGCGAATGCTGAAATTAAAGTAGTTACTTCAATCAAGCCTATTCATTCATTAGCAAGTTATTTAATGGATGGAGTAGCAAAACCAGATTTAATAGTGGACGGATACGCATCACCTCATGGATTTGCTTTGAAACCGTCTCATGCAAAAATGTTACAAAGCGCTGATTTGATATTCTGGGTTGGTGAAGATTTGGAAAATTTTTTAGAAAAACCATTAAATTCAATAGCAAAAAAAGCTGAAAAGATAGAATTATTAGAAATTAAAGGATTAACAAAATTAAAATTCAGAGAAAGAAATATTTTTGATGAACATGATGATCATGGACATGATGATCATGCAAAAAAGGAAGATGAACACGATGATCACGATCATGATAAAGAGAGTCATAAAGAAGATGAACATGATGATCACGATCATGATAAAGAGAGTCATAAAGAAGATGAACATGATGATCACGATCATGATGAGCACGGGCATGAAGGACATGCACATGGTGAATATGATCCACATATTTGGTTGGATCCAATGAATGCAAAATTGATTTTAAGCGAAATGGCAGAACACTTGATCGAAAATGATCAAAAAAATGAAGCTAAATATAAAGCAAACTTAAAAAAAGCACATAAAGATTTAGATAAATTAACTAAGAAAGTTAAATCTGAATTAAACAAAGATTTCAAATCAATCGTCTTTCATGATGCTTATCAATACTTTGAAAAAAGATTTGATGTAAATGTATTAGGTGCTTTCACTGTAAATACTGATGTTATGCCTGGAGCAGAACAATTAGCAGAAATTAGAGAAATAATTGAACATGACAAAGTAAGTTGTGTATTTTCTGAGCCTCAATTTAACCCTGATATAATCAAAGCAGTTGCTAAAGATATGAATATTCAAACTGGCGTTATAGATCCTTTAGGAGCTACACTTAACCCAGGAAAAGATTTATATTTTGATTTAATTAGCAACATGTCAAAATCTTTTAAAGGTTGTTAAATAAAAATTGATCTTTAGCTATAAATAATATCTAATAATGGGATGAGTACAGTTTCCCTAACACTAGATGAAATATTTGATTTAGCTAAAAAGACTTTATTAGCTAATGGATGTGATGAAAATACAGCATCTATTCTTGCCGATTTAATTAGAAATGCTGAAAAAGATGGTTCTTTATCTCATGGTCTCTTTAGATTACCAGCTTATGTTTCAGGATTAAAAAGTGGGAAGATAAATGGCAAAGGAAAACCTGAAGTAAAAAAGATTTCACCTTCAGTTATAAAAGTTGAAGGAAATAATAGCTTAGCCCCAGTAGTTTTAAATAAAGGATTACCAGAACTTGTTAAAGCAGCTAAAGAAAATGGTGTTGCAGTTTTAGCAATAAACAATTCTCATCACATGGCTGCTATGTGGCCAGAGACAGAAAAATTAGCTGAAGAAGGTTTAGTAGCATTTGCATGTACATCTTATAAGCCGGCTGTTGCCCCAGCTGGTGCAATCAAACCTTTGTTTGGTACAAATCCAATTTCATTTGCATGGCCTAGACCAGGAAAAACTCCTGTAGTTTATGATATGGCTACGGCATCCATGGCTATGGGTGAAGTTCAAGTTGCTAAGCGAGAAGGTCATAAAGTTCCTTTAGGTACAGGATTAACTAAAGATGGAAAAGAAACAACGGATCCAGGAGAAATTGCAGATGGTGGTGTATTGTTACCTTTCGGTGGTTACAAAGGCTCAGCTATTGCAATGATGGTTGAATTAATGGCAGGCGCTTTAGTAGGTGATAATTTTAGTTATGAAACAGCTGCAAAAGATAATAATGATGGAGGACCGCCAAGTGGGGGAGAATTTATTCTAGCAATTTGCCCAAACAAAACTTCAGGTACTAATTGGCAAAAACATTCAGAAAAATTTTTTGAAAAAATGAAATCTATGGGTGAAGTAAGACTTCCTGGTGAAAGAAGACATAAAAATAGATTGGATACTGGTCCAAGAAATATTAACGAAGAATTAGTTAATAAGATTAAATCTCTAAGCTAAAGTAATCTCAATCGGTGTGTGGTCAGATGGTTTTTCTCTGCCCCTTGGATCTTTATTTATATTAATCTCTTTAACACTATCTATTAAAGAATTTGATACTAAGAAATGGTCAATCCTCATGCCATTATTTTTTTGCCAAGCACCTCTCATATAATCCCAAAAAGTATAACCTTCTTTGTCTTCATAAAAATGTCTGTACACATCATTAAGACCAAGATTTAACATCTCTCTATATTTTTTTCTTATTTCCAATCTAAATAATGCATCATCTTCGAAGCTTTTTGGATTATAAACATCTTCAGCAGAAGGAATTATATTAAAATCACCAGCTAAAATAATGTTTGAATTTTTTTTACTTAAAGATTTAAGCTGTTTGATTAGTTGATTTATCCAATCTTTTTTATATTCATATTTTTCTGTATCTACTGGATTACCATTTGGAGTGTAAATATTTATTAACTGAATTTTCTTTTTTTTATACTCAAGTTCAGCAGAAATAATTCTTGATTGTTTTAATTTATCTTTAATTAAATCTATTCTAATATTCGAAAGCTTGTTTTTTGAAATTATTGCAACACCATTATAACTTTTCTGTCCAAAAACATGACACTCGTAATCCATAGAGGCGAAATCATCATAAGGAAAATTAACATCTTCAGTTTTAATTTCCTGCATCATTAGTATTTCGGGTTTATATTTTAGTAAATAACTCTTAATATTTTCTATTCTAGCCCTTACAGAGTTGACATTCCAGGATGATATTTTCATTAAAGAGAAAAAGAAACACCACAACCACAAGAAGATTTTGTTTGTGGGTTAGTAATTTTGAACTGTTCACCAATTAATTCAGATACATAATCTACTTCTGAGCCTTTTAACAAATCTGCAGAAGTCTTATCAATTAAGATATTTTCATAATTTAGATCATCTTCATTTTTACTCTGATCAAAAGTGAATTCATATTGAAAACCGGAGCAACCACCACCTTTAATAGCGATTCTAAAAAAACTTCCCTTATCTTTTTTTGATAATAAATTAGTTATTTGTTTTAACGCTTTATCAGTAAATTTAATTTCTTTAATCATAAATGAACACTGTTATTACTAATATAATACTTAATTTTTATATTTAAAGAATGAAAAATTACTCAAACATTGGGGAATTCAAAAGTAAAGGGAGGTTATTTAAAGAATCACTTTCTAAATACAGATCTCCATTTCAAAGGGATAGAGATAGAATTATTCATAGTGCTTCATTTAGAAGATTGAAACATAAAACTCAGGTTTTTGTTAATACAGAAGGTGATCATTTTAGAACTAGAATTACACATTCAATTGAAGTTGCCCAGATAGCAAGATCAATTTCAAAATATTTAAAATTGAATGAAGACTTAGCAGAAACTCTAAGTCTTGCTCATGATCTAGGCCATACTCCTTTTGGTCATGCAGGCGAAGATGCATTAAGTGAATGTATGGAAAATTATGGTGGTTTTGACCATAACTTACAAACATTGAGAATTATTATGTTTCTTGAAAATAAATATCTAAAGTTTGATGGTTTAAATCTTACAATTGAAACTTTAGATGGTTTATTAAAACATAATGGTCCTCCAAAAGATCTTAATTTAGTAGACCAGTTAATTGGACTTCGATCATTTAAAAATATGATCACTTATAAAAATCAGCCCTCATTAGAGGCTCAAATTTCAGCTATATCAGATGATATTGCTTATAATAATCATGATATTCAGGATGGTATAAAAGCAAATTTGTTTAAATTGGAAGAGTTAATTGAAATTAAATTTTTTAAAGATATTTATAAAAAATATAAAAACAAAATAAATAAGACTAATTATAAAATTGCTATTTACCAAATTATAAGAGACTCAATAGATTTGATGATCAAAGATTTAATAATGAATACTCAGACAAATCTTAAAAATAATAGAATTAAGACAATTAACGATGTCAAAAAGACTGACAAAATGGTTGTTAGATTTTCAAACGTTATGCAATCTTCATTAGATGAAATCAGATTTTTTTTAAGAGTAAATATGTATGATAATAAAAACGTTTTACTGAAAAATAATAATGGAAAAAAAATTATTAAGATTTTATTTGATAAAATTAAGAATAAACCTCTTAAATATATTTCTAAAAAGCAACTTTCTAAAGATAAATACAGAGCAATAGCAGATTATATTTCTGGTATGACAGACAGATATGCAATTAATTTAAACAAAGGTCTTAAATGAATATTTTTGATTTATATTTAGATAGAATTAAAGATGTATTGAGTTCTTTGTCAAAAAATAATGAAATTATTTTACCTGAAAGTTTAGAAGGTATAAATGCAGAAATACCACCTGCAAAATTTGATTGTGATATTTCTACTAACGTTGCAATGGTATTATCAAAAGCAAACAAAAAGTCTCCGATAGATCTTGGAAATGTAATATCTAAATCTTTAGTTGAAAAAGATAAGATGATTGAAAAGGCTGAAGTAGTCAAACCAGGATTTATTAATATCAATTTGAAACCAGAATTTTGGACTAATTTTTCAAAAGAGATATTAGGAAATTCAAAATCTTTTGGGAAAAATGAAAAAGAAAAAAAACATAATTATCTAGTTGAATTTGTATCTGCTAACCCAACTGGACCATTACATGTAGGCCATTGTAGAGGTGCCATATTAGGTGATGTTATTTCTAATGTTTTATTATTTAATAATCATAAAGTAACAAAAGAATATTACGTAAATGATTATGGAAATCAGATAATTAATTTTACTAAGTCTGTTTATTTTAGAATTAGAGAAATTTTATTCAGTGAAAAATTTCCAATTGAAAATGAAGATTTATATCCTGGTGATTATTTAATTGATTTTGCAAAAAATATTTCCTCTGAGAATAAAGATATAGATTTTAGCAATTATGAGAAAATTTCTTCTAATCTTACTGAATTATCAATCGAACAAGCTTTAAAACTGATAAAGAAAAATTTAGAAAGTCTTGGCATTATTCATGATAATTTTGTTAGTGAAAAAAAATTGGTTGCAAATAATGAAGTTCAAGATGTTATTAAATATTTAACTAACAATAACTTTGTTTATACAGGAAAAATCAAAGCTCCTGAAGGAGAAGATAATAACAATTGGGTGGAACGTGATCAGCTACTTTTTAAATCAACAGATTTTGGAGATGATAAAGATAGAGCTTTACAAAAATCTGATGGATCTTGGACGTATTTTGCTAGCGATGTTGCTTATCATAAAAACAAGTTAGACAGAAAATTTGATTATTTAATCAATATACTTGGCGCTGATCATGCTGGTTATATTAAAAGAATTACTTCTTCTGTTGATGCGCTTTCAAATTCTAAGAATAAATTAATTTGTAAAGTTAGCCAGTTAGTTAAATTAATTAAAGACAATAAACCTTTTAAGATGTCAAAACGAAAAGGTGATTATATTACTGTTGATGATTTAATTAATGAAGTTGGTAAAGATGCTACGAGATTTATTATGTTAAACAGAAGTAGTGATGTTGAATTAGATTTTGATTTTGATAACGTAATTGAAAAATCAAAAGATAATCCCCTTTACTATGTGCAATATGCATACGCTAGGATTTCATCTGTATTTAGACATTTAGGAAAAGATATCAATAAAGATTTAGATATAAAAAATTTTAATTTTAAATATTCAAAAGAGGAAATAAAAATATTAAAGAAAATATCTGAATGGCCAAAATGTATTGATACATCATGTAAGAAGTTGGAACCTCATAGGGTGCCTAGCTATTTATATGAACTTTCATCTGAATTTCATTCATACTGGAATTTAGGTAAAGATAATCCAGAAAAAAGATTCATAAATGAAAATAAAGAAATATCTGATGAAAAATTAGTTTTTTTAAAGGTTATCTCGAATTTGATAAAATCTGGTATGGGAATTGTTGGAGTTTCGACACCTGAGAAAATGTAATGCTGAAAGAAATAAAATATTTAATTTTTACAATTATAATTTTTTTATTTCTTTTTTTTACAGGTAAATATTATTTTTCAGATGAATATAAAAAAAAATCTTACAGGTCTTTAAATAATATTAACAATAAAATAGATAATTATTCATCAAAGCTACCTATTTTGGAAAGTGATACAGATAATATTGTCGAATATGTTAAGCAAAATACTAAAAAAAAGAAAAAATTTAATTTTTGGAAATTATTAGAAGATGATAAAGAGTAGGAGAGCTTTTATAACAGGTATAAAATCCTTAAAACTCAATTCATCTGAAATTAAATTCTTAAAAAAATATAAACCTTGGGGTGTCATTCTTTTTTCAAGGAACATAAAAGATATTACGCAAACAAAAAAACTAACTGACCATATAAAAAAGATTTTTAGAGATAAAAATTATCCAATCTTAATTGATCAAGAAGGGGGCAGAGTAAATAGATTAAATAATATTATATCATTTAATACATTAACTTCTGAATATTTTGGAGATCTGTATAAAAAGAATAAGTTTAAATTTAATATTATTTATAAAATGTTTGTTGATCAAACATCTCATTTATTAAAATTAATTGGAGCTAATATTAACACATTACCAGTTTTAGATATAAGAATTAAAGGTTCTAGTAATATAATTGGAGATAGATCCTTTTCAAAAGACCCTAAGATTGTTTCAAAAATAGGCGATCTTTGCATTAAATATTTTCATGATAATTCAATAGGAACCGTAATAAAACATATACCAGGTCATGGTGAAGCTAAAGTTGACAGTCATCTCTTTACACCAACTGTTAAGAAAAAATTATCAAAATTACTAACTAGTGATTTTTCTCCATTTAAAAATAAGAAAAGTTTTTTTGCGATGACTGCACATGTAATTTACGATGATATTGATAAATTTAATACAGCAACGCACTCAGAAAAAGTTATCAAACTAATCAGAAATAAAATTGGCTTTAAAAAAATTTTGATTTCCGATGACTTATCAATGAAAAGTTTAAAAAAAGATTTAAAATTTAATACAATCAGAACATTCAGCTCAGGTTGTAATATTGCTCTTCATTGCAATGGGAAATTAAATGAAATGACAACAGTTGCGTCAAACTCACCACTAGTAGATAGTTTTATTGTTCAAAAAACTTCAGAATTTTATAAGATTTTAAGATAAGATATTTTAATGAGCGAAGTTGATTCAGATCTTTTCAATGTTGATATCAGTAATTATCAAGGTTCACTTGAAGTTTTGCTTGATCTAGCAAAAGCACAGAAAGTTGATTTAGAACAAATTTCTATAACAAAATTAGCTGATCAATTTAATGTTTACATTAAAGAAAATTCTAATTTAAATTTAGAGATTGCCTCTGAATATTTATTAATGGCCACTTGGCTTGCATATCTAAAATCAAAATTACTATTACCAGGTACGCCTGAAGAAGAATTTAAAGTTCAAGAGGTGGCTGAAAAATTAAAACTACAATTAAAAAAATTAGAATTAATAAGACTTTTGTCCGATCAAATGCTCAGAAGAAAAAGGTTAGGAAGAGAAATTAGAACAAGAGGAATGAAAGCAAATATAAGATCAATTTATAATTCTGAGTATAAACTTAATTTATTTGAGATTTTGAAAACTTACGCAAATATAATTATGACAAAAGATTTTCAAAAAATGAATATTCCTAAATTACCTGTTTATACAACTGAAGATGGCATAAAAAGAATTAAAGAATTTTTTGGAAAACTTTTAGATTGGAAAGATTTAGAAGAATTAATTCCAAAGAATTTTAAAGATGGTAAAAATTTTAAAAGAACTGGTAAAGCAGGAATATTTGCAGGATCATTGGAATTAGTTAAAGAAGGAAATTTGTCAATTAAACAAGAAGATTTATTTAAAAAAATTTATATTAAAGAAAATAAATGAAAAAAGAAAAATTAGAAAAAAAAGATAATGTAGTTAAATTTCCATCTAAAAGATCTAACTTGGAAAGAGAAATTGAAGCTATTATTTTTGCAGCAGCAGAACCATTAGATTTAGAAACAATTGAAAATAAAGTTTCTAGCAAAGGTAATGTAAAAAAAACGTTAGAAAAACTACAAGACGAGTACTCTTCGAAAGGAATAAATCTAGTTTGTATATCAAAAAAATGGTCATTTAGGACTGCACAAAATTTATCTAGTTTAATGTCCAAAGAAAAAACTGTAGAAAAAAAATTATCAAAAGCTGCAATAGAAACTTTAGCAATAATTGTTTACCACCAACCTGTTACAAGAGCAGAAATAGAAGAAATCAGAGGTGTTGCTTTTGGCACAAACACACTTGAAATACTAATGGAGCTAAATTGGGTCAAACCAGGTGGAAGAAAAGATGTTCCGGGCAAACCTATACAATACGTTACAACAGATGACTTCTTAAGTCATTTTAACCTTCAAAAATTATCTGATTTACCTACTGTTGATGAGCTTGGTGCTGCAGGATTAATTGATACATCAAGTGTAGATAATGCAATTTTTGGTACTGGAAAATTCTACAAAGAAAAACAAGATGAAAAAAAAGAAGATATCTATTCAAATATTGATGAAATGCTCAACAGCACTCTTAATAAAGAAGAAGATGAAAAATGATACTTTTATTTTAACTACAAAAAGGCTATAAACAATTTATGAGTATCGGAATTTGGCAAATAGTTATTATAGTTATTTTAGTAGTACTTCTTTTTGGAAGAGGAAAAATTTCTAGCTTAATGGGCGATGTAGCTAAAGGAATTAAAAGTTTCAAAAAAGGTATGGCATCTGATGCAGATGACAATGAGCCTAAAAACATATCTGATAATAATCAAAATAATAATAACCAAGACTCCAACAATAAAGATTAAATCACATGCCTACTATCGGTTGGTTTGAGATTTTAATAGTAGTTGCCCTTGCTATAATTGTTCTTGGACCTAAAGACTTTCCAATAATGCTAAAAAAAGTTGGTTCTTGGATCGGATCAACAAAAAGATATATCAATAATATTCAAGATGAAGTTTCAAATATTAATATTGAGCCAGATGAGACTGATAAAAAAGAAAAAGATAAAAAAATAGATAAAGATGAGTGAAGATAAATTTGAAGGTGGTTTCGTAAGTCATTTAGCTGAATTAAGACAAAGGCTAATTCATAGTTTTATTTTTTTAATTATATTTTTTGTAATTTGTTATTTCTTTTCAGAATATATTTATGGTTTTCTTGTAGATCCTTTTGCTCAAGCTGTTAAGGATGATAATTCGAATAGAAGATTGATTTTTACAGCTCTTCAAGAAACTTTTCTTACTTATTTAAAAGTTTCTTTTTTCACAGCTTTTTTTGTTACATGTCCATATATATTAATGCAGATTTGGAAGTTTGTTGCTCCTGGTCTTTATAAACATGAAAAAAAAGCAATCATGCCTTATTTAATACTTACACCAATATTATTTTTTTTAGGTGGCATGCTTGTTTATTATTTGATTATGCCATTAGCTATAAAATTCTTTTTATCTTTTGAAAGTACAGGTGCATCTACTAATTTGCCAATTCAACTTGAAGCTAAAGTTAATGAATATTTATCTTTAGTAATGAAATTAATTTTTGCTTTTGGCATTAGCTTTCAGCTACCTGTTGTCTTAAGTTTATTAGCAAGAATTGGTATTGTAGATTCTGATTTTTTAAGAACTAGAAGGAAATATGTTGTAGTTATAATTTTTGCTGCAGCAGCAATATTAACCCCACCTGACCCTATAACTCAAATCGGATTAGCAATACCATTATTAATACTGTATGAGTTATCAATATTTTCTGTAAATTTAATTGAAAAAAAAAAATTAGAACAAGAAGAAGCTGATGCATAACATTAAAGATATTAGAAAAGACTTAAAATCTTTTGAGGAACATTTAAAAAAAAGATTTGTGAATGTTGATATTGATGAAATTAAAAAACTTGATGAAAATAATAGAGAATTAATACAGAAAAAAGAAACTTTAGAACAAGAAAAAAAAGAAATTTCAAAATCAAAAGATCAAAATTTATTCAAAAGATCTAAAGAAATATCATCAGAAATTGATAACTATTCAAAGGAGCAAACTGAAATTAAAAATAGATTAGAGAACATTTTATCTTCTATTCCAAATATTCCACATTCAGACGTGCCGATAGGAAAAGATGAAAATGAAAATTTAGAAGTTTCAAAATCCGGTAAAATACCGGAATTTGATTTTAAACCAAAATCTCATTTTGATTTAGGTGAAAAATTAGGAATGTTAGATTTTGATTTAGCTACCAAAACAACTGGTGCTAGATTTGTTTTTGTTAAAGATAAGTTAGCATTAATGGAAAGAGCAATTACTAACTTTATGTTAGATACCCATATACATAGAAATTCTTATAAAGAAATATCTCCTCCTTTAATGGCATCAGCTAATACAATGTATGGTACTGGTCAATTACCTAAATTTGAAAATGACCAGTTTGAATTAAAAATGGAAGAGGGTTCAGATAGAAAGTTTTTAATTCCAACAGCTGAAGTTATTTTAACTAATATAGTTAAAAACCAAATTGTTGATAAAGCAAATTTGCCAATGAGATTAGTAGCCGCTACACCATGTTTTCGTAAAGAAGCTGGTAGTTACGGTAAAGATACAAAAGGAATGATAAGACAGCACCAATTTTACAAAGTTGAGATGGTAAGTATTGTTGAAAATCAAAATTGCTTAGAAGAACTAGAACGTATGACTAATTGCGCAACTGATATTTTAGATCAATTAGAACTACCATACAGAAAAGTTATTCTATGCACAGGAGATATGGGTTTTAGTGCAGAAAAAACTTATGACATTGAAGTTTGGTTACCGTCAGAAAATAAATATAGAGAAATTTCATCTTGTTCATCATGCTCAACATTTCAAGCTAATCGAATGAAATCTAGATATAAAAATGATAATAAAGAAACTCTATTTGTTGGTACTTTAAACGGCAGTGGCTTAGCAGTTGGTAGAACTATGATAGCAATTATGGAAAATTACCAACAAAAAGATGGTTCAATAGAAATTCCTAAAGTCCTAAGACCCTATATGAACAATATGGACAAAATAACTTCCAATTAAAGTTGTTTTCACTAATTAGATAGTATAAAAATCAGCATCATTTAAAGGAGAATTATGGAAGGTTCAGGAATAGGTCAATTTATACCGTTAATTTTAATATTTGTAATTTTTTACTTTTTTCTTATCAGACCACAGCAAAAAAAAGTTAAAGAACACAAAGCTATGGTTGAGAACTTAAAAAAAGGCGACAAAGTTATTACTTCTGGAGGAATAACAGGGACTATTGAAAGAGTTATTGATAACGAAAGAGTTGAAGTTGAAATAGCTGAAAATGTTAAAGTTGAAATTATTAAAGCTACTGGAATTCAATCTTTAGTGGGTACACCAGAAGTTAAAAAATAATTTAATTCATTAAGTGTTATATTTTTCTAAAACTAGAATTGTATCTATACTAATATTTGTATTAGTATTTATTTTTATTGTTTCTTCAAATTTTCTTAATTTTACAAATCAAACAATTAATAAAAGAATAAATTTAGGTTTAGATTTGCAAGGTGGGTCTTACTTATTATTAGAAATTGATAATAAACCTGTAGTCCAACAAAAACTTCAAAACTTAACTACAACAATAAGAAGTTACTTCAAAGATAACAATATAAATATATTTGATATATCTATAGAGGAAGAAAGCATTTATTTTAAAGTAGATGATCTAAACAAAGAAAAGGTTATATCTACTTTCAAAGATGAAGAAAGTGAAATTAATCCTTATTATCCAAGATTTAAATCACATCAATTAGATATAACTGATGAAAACAATAGATTAAAATTATCATTTTCTAGACAAGGTTTAATTGAATTAAAAACTTCATCACAAGATCAAGCAATCGAAATTGTTAGAAGACGTATAGATGAAATAGGTACAAATGAACCAAACATTTTAAAAAGAGGTAATAATAGAATTTTAGTTGAATTACCTGGTCTTGATGATCCTATGAGAATTAAATCATTATTAGGTAAAACAGCCAACTTAACTTTCAGATTTGTTACACAAAATGATTCTGAAACTTTTGGTGTTGAAAAATTAGTTTATGAAAATAGTTCTGAGGAAGCTCTAGTTAGTAAAAGAATTATCTTAAGTGGTGAAAATTTATTAGATGCACAACCAAGGATGGATACTCAGGCTAATGAAACAGTTGTTTCTTTTACATTAGATCGTGTTGGTGCAAAAAGATTTGGTAAAGCAACTTCAACAGGAATTGGTAAACAATTAGCTATTATTTTAGACGGAAAAATTATAAGTGCTCCAGTAATTCAAGACGCAATTGTAAGCGGTAATGGTCAGATAAGTGGTGGCTTCACATTTCAATCAGCTACGGATTTAGCATTATTATTAAGATCTGGTGCTTTGCCCGCACCTATGAATATAATTGAAGAAAGAACTGTAGGACCTGATTTAGGTCAAGACTCAATAGATGCAGGTATTTTTGCTTTAATTATTGGATCGATATTAGTTTTAGTTTTTATGTTTATAAAATATCGAATATTTGGCTTAATTACTAATATCACATTGATACTTAATTTAATTATCTTAATGGGAGTTTTAACTCTATTTGAAGCAACACTAACTTTACCAGGTATTGCTGGTATTATTTTAACTGTAGGTATGGCAGTTGATGCAAACGTACTTATCTTCGAGAGAATAAAAGAAGAATTAAAGAATGAAAAAAATAATATAATTGCTTTTGATAGTGGTTATACAAAGTCAAGAACTGCAATTATTGATGCCAATATAACAACTTTACTTGCTGCAATAATATTATTTTTCATGGGATCTGGTCCTATAAAAGGTTTTTCAATTACGCTTGGTGTTGGAATATTTACAACATTATTTTCTGTGTATTTCATTGCTAGGTTATTAACTAGTTTATACGTATCTAAAAATAAGGATAAAGAGGCATTAATAAGATGATATCTTTTAATAAATACTACAATCTATTCAATATAGTTTCAGTTATTTTAGTTGTTTCATCTATTTTATTGCTTGTTTTTAAAGGTTTAAATTTTGGTATTGATTTTAAAGGTGGAACATTAATCGAATTAAGAGCAGAAGATAAAAAAATTAATATTTCTTCACTAAGAGACTCATTGAATAACATGGACCTTGGTGATGTGTCAGTTAAAAATTTTGGTAATGAAACTGATTTCTTAATAAAATTTGAAAATAACTCTAAGAAAAATATTATTGAAGATATAAAAAATAATCTAGAAAATTCATTTGGTAATACATTCAACTTCAGAAGAGTAGAAAATGTTGGGCCTAAAGTTAGTAGCGAATTATTAAGATCAGGAATAATAGCTATATCTGTAGCATTAGCTGTAATGTTATTTTATATTTGGATTAGATTTGAATGGCAGTTTAGTTTAGGAGCCATATTAGCTTTATTTCATGATGTATTCGTAACACTTGGTTTTTTTTCACTATTCAGTTTGGAAATAAATCTTTCAATTATAGCAGCTGTTTTAACAATAGTTGGTTATTCAATGAATGATACGGTTGTTATTTATGACAGAGTAAGAGAAAATTTACGAAAATATTCAGATATAAAAATATTTGAATTAACAAATATTTCAATAAACGAAACACTTTCAAGAACGATTATTACATCAGCAACAACCTTATTTGCATTGTTAGCAATATATTTTTTTGGTGGAGAAATTTTAAAAGGTTTTTCTTTAGCGATGATTTTAGGTGTTGTATTTGGAACTTATTCATCAATCTATATAGCAAATACAGTTCTTGTGAGATTAAACGTAACTCAAAAAACAGTTCTAAGAGAAGATAAAGAGTAACCTAATATAAGTTTTGAGCTGCAACCATTGTTAATAACATTGGTAATGATAACAATGTATTTGTTCTAGAAAACAACATAGCAGTTTTTGCAGATTTTGCTTTTAATTCAGGATCACATTCAACTATACCTAAAGCTCTTTTTTGATTTGGCCATATTACAAACCATACGTTAAATGCCATCACCAAACCAAGCCACATTCCAATACCTATAGCAGTATGTTTTGGAATACCTGATCCAATGCTTAAAGTCATTGCATCATGAAGATATCCATTTAAGCCTGCAAGAATTAAACCAGATAAAACAGTAAATGCAGCAGCCCATCTAAAGTAAAATAGAGCAGCAGGAGCAATAACTTTACCTATTGCAGGTTTTTGTTCATCTGGAATTTTTCCCATATTTGGAATCTGAACAAAGTTGAAATACCATAATAAACCAATCCACATTATTCCAACTACAACATGAACATACCTAGCTATCCAGCTCCAAAAAGCTCTATCAAAACCAAAACCATCGTTTTGCATGAATAGACCTAAAAATAAGATAATTGCTAATGCAAGAGAGGCATGAATTGTTTTTGATAATGAAGATAGTAAATTTGACATGATTCTTATTTTATACACTAAAATTAATGAAATTTTAATTATAAATTAGTTCAAAAGGGGTTTTAAAAATTTACCTGTATAACTATCTTTAATTTTGACAATTTCCTCAGGTTTTCCTTCTGCTATGATTTTTCCACCTTTTACGCCGCCCTCGGGACCCATATCTACAATATAATCAGCTGTTTTAATAACATCTAAATTATGCTCAATTACCACGACTGAATTTCCTAATGCAACAAAAGTGTGAAGAATTTCTAATAGTTTTTTAATATCATGTTGATGTAATCCTGTTGTCGGTTCGTCAAGAATATACATCGTTCTCCCAGTAGATCTTTTTGAAAGTTCTTTAGCAAGTTTTATTCTTTGAGCCTCTCCTCCAGATAGAGTAGTGGCCTGTTGTCCTATTTTTATATAGCCTAAACCTACTTTTTTTAAAGTTAAAAGTTTTGATTTTATATTTGAAATATTTTCAAAATACTCACATCCTTCATCAACAGTCATATTCAATACATCTGCAATACTTTTATCTTTAAATTTTATTTCAAGAGTTTCTCTATTGTATCGTGTTCCTTTACATTCATCACATTGAATATATACATCAGGTAAGAAGTGCATTTCATAAGTAATAACACCATCACCTTCACAAGCTTCACATCTTCCACCTTTAACATTAAATGAAAACCTTCCAGGTTTGTATCCCCTTGATTTAGATTCAGGTAAAGCTGTAAACCAATCTCTAATTGGACCAAATGCCCCAGTATAAGTAGCAGGATTTGATCTTGGGGTTCTACCAATAGGTGATTGATCAATATCAATTATCTTATCAACTAGTTCAGTACCTTTAAATCCTTTGAATGGTTTTGGAATTTTTCTAGATTTGTTATTATTTAAAGCAAGGTTGAGAGCATTATATAGTGTTTGTAAAACTAATGTTGATTTACCACTACCGGATACACCAGTCACACATGTGAGACTACCAAGTGGTATTTTCAAATTTACATTGTCAAGATTGTTACCTGATGCACCGGTAATTTCTAAAAATCTTCCATTTTTTGCAAGTCTTCTTTTTTTAGGAACATCTATTCTAAATTTGTTTGATAAATATTTTCCTGTTATACTTTCTTTGTTAGCAGTAATTTCTTTTATTGTTCCTTGAGCAATAACTTCACCGCCTTTACTTCCAGCTTCTGGACCTAAATCAATAATATGATCAGCATTTTCCATTGTCTCAGTATCATGTTCGACAACAATAACTGTATTACCTAGATCTCTTAATCTTTTTAAAGCACTTATCAATTTAACATTATCTTTTTGATGAAGACCTATAGATGGTTCATCTAAAACATAAAGTACACCAGTTAAACCTGAACCAATTTGTGATGCCAATCTAATTCTTTGAGCTTCACCACCAGAAAGAGTGCTAGACTCTCTTGATAGTGTTAAATAATCTAATCCAACATTTAATAAAAATTTTAGTCTTTCATTAATTTCTTTTAGAATATGTTCAGCAATTTTTAGTTGTCTTTTGTCTAATGTTTTTTCTAAGTCATTAAACCATTTAGCTGCATCACTTATGGATTTTTCGGTTACTTCACTTATATGTAAATTATCAATTTTTACACATAAAGCTTCATCCTTTAACCTATGCCCATTACATCTTTCACATTTTGTATCTGATTGATATTGAGCGATTTCCTCTCTTTTCCAATCACTATCTGTTTCTAGATAACGTCGTTCAAGGTTGTTAATTACTCCTTCAAATGTTTTTTTATGTGAATATTTTTCATATCCATCATCATAATTAAACTTTATTTCCTCATCATCAGATCCATATAAAATAATATCTTTAATTTTTTTGGGTATTTTGTTCCACTTATCCTCTAATGAAAAACCATAATGTTTAGCCAAAGAAGCTAGAGTTTGAGCGTAATACATTGTTGTTGTTTTTGCCCAAGGTTCAATAGCACCATCTGCTATACTTTTTTTATCATTAGGAATTACAAGATTTGGATCTACGTTTAATTTTACACCTATACCCTCACATTCTTCACAAGCTCCAAATGGACTATTGAATGAAAATAATCTTGGTTCTATTTCTTCAATTGTAAAACCACTTTCAGGACAAGCAAATTTTGTTGAAAAGATTAAGCTTTCAATTTTCCTAAATTTTTTAGGAAGCGTTTCATCTTCATATTCAACAAATAATAAACCATTTGCAAGATTTACTGCTGTTTCAATACTTTCTGCTAATCTATTTCCTAATGAGGAATTTAACACAATTCTATCAACTAAAATTGAAATATCATGTTTAACTTTTTTATTTAATTCAGGAGACTGATCAATATCGTATAAGACATTATCAATTTTAATCTTCCTAAATCCTCTTCTTTTATAACTCTGAATTTCTTTTTTATATTCTCCTTTTCTGCCTCTAACGACAGGAGCATATAAATAAATTGTAGATTTTTTTGGTAGCTCTTTTATTTTGTCTACTATTTGGGAAATAGTTTGAGAAGTAATTGGCTTACCTGTAAAAGGAGAGTAGGGTATACCAGCTCTCGCATACAAGACACGCATATAATCATAAATTTCAGTTACTGTAGCAACCGTTGATCTTGGATTTTTAGATGTATTTTTTTGTTCAATAGATATTGCAGGACTTAAACCCTCAATAAGGTCTACATTAGGTTTTTTCATTTTATCTAAAAACTGTCTTGCGTATGCAGAAAGACTTTCAACATATCTTCTTTGCCCTTCGGCATAAATTGTATCGAATGCTAATGAAGATTTTCCTGATCCAGATAACCCTGTTATTACCACAAATTTATCTTTTGGAATTTCAAGGGAAACATTTTTTAAATTATGTTCTTTTGCCCCCTTAATAAGTATCTTTTTGATCATAAATTTTTGTTGCTTTGTCTAATAAAATTATTATTCAGAGTAAAGTGTGATATAAATCTATTTAATTTAATTAACAAATATTAAAATATTATGGCAGGAAGTTTAAATAAAGTATTATTAATTGGTCGTTTAGGCGCAGACCCAGAAATCAAACAAATGGTTAATGGTAAAAGTGTTGCTAGATTAAGTTTAGCAACTAGTCAAAGTTGGAAAGACAAAAATACAGGTGAAAAAAAAGAAAAAACAGAATGGCACCGTGTGGTTGTATTTAATGAAGGTTTAGTAAACGTTGTTCAACAATATTTAAAAAAAGGTGCTCAAATTTATGTAGAGGGACAACTTACAACTAGAAAATGGAAAGATGAACAATCTGGACAAGATAAATATTCTACTGAAATTGTAATCCAAGGTTATAATTCTTCACTAACAATGTTAGGTGGCGGAAGTGGGTCTGGCGGAATTCAAAATGACTCAATGTCTCAAATTTCAAATGATATGTCTGATAATTCACAAGTATCAAATGAAATGGACGATGATATTCCTTTTTAATTAAGTAATGCAAAAAACAGAATCACCTAAAGACAATAATATAAAACTGATCTCAATGCATGATGAGATGAGCTCATCATATTTATCTTATGCAATGAGTGTAATTGTTTCTAGAGCTCTACCCGATATTAGAGATGGACTAAAACCAGTTCATAGAAGAATTCTGTATGCAATGTACAAAGGTGGATATGATTGGTCTAAACAATTTAGAAAATCTGCAAGAATAGTCGGGGATGTTATAGGTAAATATCATCCTCATGGAGATCAATCTGTTTATGATGCATTAGTGAGAATGGTTCAAGATTTTTCAATGAGTTTACCATTAGTAGATGGTCAAGGTAACTTCGGTTCAATAGATGGAGATCCAGCTGCAGCAATGAGGTATACCGAAACAAGATTGTCCAAAGTAGCTCAATTTTTAATTGATGACATAGAAAAAAATACAATTTCTTTTAAAAGTAATTACGATGAAACTGAGAAAGAGCCTTCTGTTTTACCTGCTCAATATCCAAATCTTTTAGTAAACGGAGCAGGTGGTATAGCAGTAGGAATGGCAACTAGTATTCCACCACATAATCTTGGTGAGATAATTGACGGTACTTTAGCTTTAATTGATAACAAAGATATTACAGTTAAACAATTAATGAAACACATACCTGGACCTGATTTTCCAACTGGTGGTGTAATTATTGGTAAAGATATTATTAAACAAGGTTACAGTAAAGGAAGAGGTTCTTTTAAAGTAAGAGGTCAAATATCTATAGAACAAATGAAAAATGGAAGAGAGAGACTTGTTATAACATCAATTCCTTATCAAGTTAACAAATCTGTATTAAATGAAAGAATAGCTCAATTAGTTAGAGAAAAAAAAATTGAAGGAATTAAAGATATTAGAGACGAATCAAGCAGGGAAGGAATAAGAGTTGCAATTGATTTAAGAAATGGTGTTGAACCTGAAACTGTTAAGAGACAACTTTATAAAAATACTCAAATTGAAAGTTCATTTGGTTTTAACACTTTAGCAATTGTTGATGGCAAACCTCAGACATGTAATCTAAAAGATTTTTTAACAAATTTTTTATCTTTTAGAGAAGATGTTGTAATTAAAAAAACAAAATTTGATCTTCAAAAAGCAGAAGAAAGAGCGCATATTCTTATTGGTTTATCTGTTTCGGTAGAGAATTTAGATAAAATAATTAAAATTATTAGATCTTCAAAAACACCAGATGATGCAAAGAAAGCAATTTTATCTACTAAATGGAAAATAAATAAATCACAGAAATTAATTTCTTTAGTTGAAAATAAAAAATCTAAGGGGGCTTATAGTTTATCTGAACCTCAAGTAGTTGCTATCTTAGAATTAAGATTACAAAAATTAACAGCTTTAGGAATAAATGAAATTGAAGTTGAAATAAAGAAACTTGCAGAATTAATAACAAAATACAAAAAGATTATTTCTTCGAAAAAAGAACTTTTAAAAGTTATTAGTGACGAACTTAAAAATATTAAAGAAAAATTTTCAGTAAAAAGGAGAACTGATATCATAGATGCGGTGTTAAATTATGATATTGAAGAAACAATTCAAAAAGAAGCTGTATTCATAACAGTTACACTTCAAGGTTATATTAAAAGAGGATCACTTAATAACGTTAAGCAACAAAAAAGAGGTGGAAAAGGAAAGACTGGAATAACAACAAGACAAGAAGACTCAGTTGTTCAAACATTGTCTGTTAATACCCATACATCTGTATTGTTTTTTTCAACAGAGGGATTAGTTTACAAAATTAAAGCATGGAAAATTCCTGAGGGATCATCTGTTTCAAAGGGGAAATCTTTATTCAATATTTTACCTTTAAAAAACCACCAGTCTATAAGCTCTATTATGCCATTTCCTGAAGACGATCCAGAATCAAAAGATTTGATGATTATATTTGCTACTGCACAAGGAAAAGTTAGAAAAAATAGTCTAGAAGATTTTTCTTCAATTAACGCTTCTGGAAAAATTGCAATGAAATTAGACCCTAACGATAGAATAGTTGGTGTAAAAATTTGTAGAGATGATCAAGATGCAATGTTAAGTACTAAACTAGGTAAATGTATTAGATTTGAAACTAAGAAATTAAGAGTTTTTAAAGGTAGATCTTCTAAAGGAATAAGAGGTATTGATCTTGCTAAAGATGATCAAATTGTATCTCTATCAATTATTCAAAACGATAAAACATCTAAAAATGGCAAAAAATCATCTACTGATAAAGTGGAATTAAAAGCTAAGGAAAAATTTATTTTATCAATAACAGAAAATGGTTATGGAAAAAAAACATCTCATTATGACTACAGAGTTACTAATAGAGGCGGCAAAGGTATAATTGGTATTGTAAATTCTGCAAGAAATGGAAACATAGCATCTTCTTTTCCAGTTTATGATGGTGATGATATTATAATTTCAACTAATAAAGGAAGAGTTATAAGAGTTGCTGTTAAAGAAATAAGAACAGCTGGAAGAAATACTCAAGGTGTTAGAATTATCAAATTATCTGGTGATGAAAAAGTTGTTTCAGCTACGAAAATTGATGATAACTTAGTTTAATGTCAAAAACTGCCATATACCCTGGAACATTTGATCCAATAACTTTTGGTCATATAGATGTAATTAAAAAAGGACTAAAATTATTTGATAAAATAATTGTTGGTGTATCTGATGTAAATAATAAATCTTATTTATTTAATTCTGAAGAACGAATTCAAATAGTAAAAGATGCTCTCTTTAAAGATCTCAAACTAAATAAGAAAAAAATAGTAATCGTATCTTTTACATCATTAACAACTGATTTATGTAAAAAGTATAAATCAAATATTATATTAAGAGGTTTAAGAGCTGTGTCAGATTTTGAATATGAGTTTCAATTAGCAGGAATGAATAGGAAATTAAACTCTAATATAGAAACATTATTTTTGATGTCAGACGTAGAAAACCAAATTATTTCATCTCGATTTGTTAAAGAAATAGTAAAATTAAATGGAAACATAGGAAAATTTACTACCAAAAGTACAATAAAATCTTTAAAAGAAAAATTATGAGAAAAATTTTAATAAATTTATTTTTTTTACTTTTTTTATTAACCAATCAATCAATAGCTGAGGAGAATATAATGATTTTAAAATTAAAAGATGGAGATGTAAAAATTGAGTTATTTCCGGATGTTGCCCCTAATCATGTTAAAAGAATTAAAGAACTAGCTGATAGTGGTAAATACGATGGTGTAGTTTTTCATAGAGTAATTGATGGTTTTATGGCTCAAACAGGTGATGTACAATTTGGTAATTCTTCAAATGATAATTTTGATTTAAGAAGAGCAGGTATGGGTGGATCTGATTTACCCGATTTAAAACAAGAATTTAATAGTTTACCTCATGACAGAGGAACTTTATCAATGGCAAGAGCACAAGATCCAAACAGTGCAAATAGTCAATTTTTTATTTGCTTTAAACCAGCACCTTTCTTAGATAGACAATATACTGTTTTTGGAAAAGTTATCGAAGGTATGGAACATGTTGATAGCATTAAAAGAGGTGATAGTAATAATAATGGTGCTGTTGACGATCCTGATAAAATTATAAGCTTTAAATCTCTATAGTTTATTTATTAGATGGCATTAAAGAATTTTGCCTTCAAACTTTTGAATAAAGATAATTATGCCCGTCACGGTATAATTGAAACTCATAGAGGAAATATAAGAACACCAGCTTTTATGCCGGTTGGCACCCAAGCTACAGTCAAAGCTTGTTTTATAGATGATATAAAAAAAACTGGTTCAGATATAATACTATCAAATACTTATCATTTGATGATAAGGCCTGGAGTAGAACGTGTTATGTCTGCTGGTGGACTACACCAATTTATGAATTGTAGTTTACCAATTTTGACAGACTCTGGTGGTTTTCAAGTGATGTCTTTATCTAAGTTAAATAAGATTGATAGAGAAAAAGGTGCAATATTTAATTCCCACGTTGATGGAAAGAAATATTACTTAAGCCCTGAAGAAAGTATACGAATTCAATTAGGTTTAAATTCTGACATTGTTATGATTATGGATGAGTGTCCAAAAAAAACAACTGATTACAAAATGATTAAAAATTCAATGGAGCTTTCTTTATACTGGGCTAAAAGATCAAAAAAAGCATTTGGAAATAATCCTCACAAAGCATTATTTGGCATTGTTCAAGGAGGTTTGTTTAATGATCTTAGATTACAATCTCTAGATGGCCTTCAAAAAATAGATTTTGATGGTTATGCGGTTGGTGGGTTAGCTGTTGGAGAAACGCAAGATGAAATGTTTAATGTATTAGATGGTATTAAAGATCATCTTCCAGAGGAAAAACCTCATTATTTAATGGGTGTTGGCACTCCTTCAGATATTTTAGGAGCCGTAAAAAGAGGTATTGATATGTTTGATTGTGTTTTGCCATCTAGATCTGGAAGAACTGGCTTAGCTTTCACTTGGGATGGTAGAATAAACATTAAAAATAATAAATACCAATCAGATAACACTCCTTTAGATAAAAACTGTGAAAATTTTAGTTTAAATAAATATAGCAAAAACTATTTGAATCATTTGTTCAACACTAATGAAATCTTAGCTTCAATGTTGTTGACTCTTCATAATATCAATTTTTATCAAGAATTAATGCAGGCAATAAGAGATAATATTCAAAAAGGTACTTTTGATGAATTTCACGATAAATACATTGATAAGTTGTAATAATATTTAAGGATTTGTCTAAATTGTCGTTTGATATATAGAAATAAATCTGTATATAACACATTCAATCATTTTGATTTGTGGGCCGTTAGCTCAGTTGGTAGAGCAATTCCCTTTTAAGGAATGGGTCGCTGGTTCGAGCCCAGCACGGCTCACCACCTTTAAGACAACTTTATTGGTGGATAATCTAATATTACTGAATTAATCCAATCATTAAGTTTTAAAATTCTGTTTTCGGATGATGGGTGGGTACTCATAAATTCAGGAGGTTCTTTACCTTTGTTGTATTCTTGCATTCTTTCCCATATTTTAGGTGCTTCTCTAATATCATATCCTGCTAGAGATGAAAAAATTAACCCAAGATAATCAGCTTCACTTTCTTGTTTTCTGTTAAATGGATTCATAATACCAATTTGTTGAAGTAATCCTACAGCACCACCAGTTGCATTATTAACTTGAGAAACTCTTCCACCACTTACTATATCTATGATTTGAGTACTTGTATTTAATATTAAACCTCTACTAGCTCTCTCAACGGAATGTTTTGCAACAGCATGTGCAATTTCATGTCCCATAACAGCAGCTAATCCATTTTTGTTTTTTGTAACATCAAGTATACCAGTATAAACTGCAATTTTTCCTCCAGGCATACACCAAGCATTTCTAACTTTTTTATTTTCAATTAAAATATATTCCCAATCAAAATTAATAGTAGGATCATCAAGCTTTTGTTGGTAAAAATATTCACCAATTGAATCTTCCATTTTTTTTCCAATTTCTTTAATTTGAGAAAGAGTTTTAGTATCTTTACTCATCTCTTCTTTTTCTTTTACTTTCTCAAATATTTGAGCTGCTTGAGCATTTAATTTAGACTCTGGTATTAATTTTAATTGTCTTCGATCAGTTATAGGTGCAGTAGAGCAGGAGCTTAATAATAAACTTCCACATCCACAACCCATATAAGTTAAGAATTTTCTTCTATCCATTTTATAATTAATTGTTAATATATCTCATATGAATCTAAATAACAAAATTTTAGCGGTACTTTTTATAATTGCAATTAGTTTTGTTATTTATTCGAGCTACAACTAAACATTTAAATGGGTAAAAAAAGAAGATCTTTATCGTTAATACTTAGAAATTATTTTATTGCTGGAGTTGTCGTTTTAATTCCAATTGGTTTTACCTTATATTTAAGTAAAATTTTAATTGGTATCTCATCAAAGATATTACCAAAAAATATTAATCCAAATAGCTATTTACCATTTGAAATTCCAGGAATAGAAATTTTAATATCAATTATATTCATAACTTTTGTTGGCGGGCTTTCATTATCTTTTTTAGGAAAAAGATTGTTAAAACTAATTGATGATCTTTTTAAAAGAATTCCTTTTTTAAGAACTGTGTATTCAGCAATAGTTCAAATGACAGAAACATTTTCAAAAAAAGATGATAATAAAAAAAGTGTTGTATTAATAGAATATCCCAGAAAAGGTGTTTGGGCTGTTGGTTTTGCTACCAAAGAAAATGATGGTGAAATGTCAAAAAAGGTTAATAAAAAATTAATTAATGTTTTTGTTCCAACAACACCTAACCCAACAAGTGGTTTTTTACTTATGTTTCCAATAGATGAAGTAATTTATCTCAATATGAGTTTCGAAGAAGCATCTAAATTTATTGTCTCTGCTGGTACTTCTAATATTAAGAGTTAAACTATATCATTAATAATATCTGCTCTATCGTACAGTTTAAGTAAAGGCTTGAAATCACTTACATCTTCATTTTCTTTTTCAATTCTATTTATCTCTTTTTCAGCAATTTTAAATAAGTCACTGTTATGAATTGGGTCAGCTAATTTAAATGTTTTTACTCCGCTTTGTTTAAAACCTAAAATATCGCCGTAACCTCTTAATTTCATATCTTCCTCTGAAATTTCAAAACCGTCATTTGATGATTTTAATATATTAATTCTTTTTTTAGCATTTTCACTAAGATTAGATTTAAACATCAATATACAATTAGATTGTTTATAACCTCTTCCAACACGTCCTCTGAGTTGATGAAGTTGAGAAATTCCAAATTTATTTGCATTCTCAATTACAATTACAGTTACGTTAGGAAAATCTATACCAACTTCAATTACTGTTGTAGATACCAATATTTTATATTTCTTTTTTAAAAAATTATTCAAGATCTTCTCTTTTTCATCAAAATCAGTTTTACCATGTAATAATGCTACTTGATCTGGAAAAATTTTAGATAAAAATTTAAATTTTGATACTGCAGACTCATGATCAATTTTTTTTGACTCTTCAATAAGAGGGCAAACCCAAAAAATTTGGTTATCATTATTTATTTCTTTTTTTATAAATTTTAATACATCATCGATTTTACTATCTAGTTTACTATATGTCTTAACCTCTTTTCTTGATTTTGGTTTTTCTCTTATTATAGAAACATCCATATCTCCATAAATTGTCATAGTTAATGTTCTTGGTATTGGTGTTGCAGACATTAATAATACATCGCAATTCTCGCCACCTTTATCAGATAATTTCTTACGTTGATTGACACCGAATTTATGTTGTTCATCTATTATTACTAAGCCTAGCTTTTTAAATTGAATTTTATTTTGAAAAATTGCATGTGTTCCGAATATCAAATCTATTTTATTTTCACTTAATTTTTTAATAGTAATTTTTTTCTCTTTAATTTTAGATTTACTAGATAATAAATCTAGATTTATCTTATTATTAAATAGCTCTTTGGCTAAATTATAATGTTGTCTTGCAAGTATTTCTGTTGGAGCCATAAATGCTACTTGAAAACCAGCTTTAATTGAATTTAGAGAAGAGATTAAAGACACGATTGTTTTTCCACTTCCAACATCACCTTGTAACAATCGAAACATCTTATTTTCTGATTTCAAATCATCATTTATTTCAATTAATGCTTTTTTTTGATCATTAGTGAGTTTAAATTTTAATTTAGAAATAATATTATCTTGAATAGAGTCATTAAATATTTTTTTTTGCTTCTTAATTTTCTTAATTTTTTTTCTTATTTCTGAGTTTACTAAAAAAAAAGAAAATATTTCATCGTAAGCTAATCTTTGATAAAAATTTTTTGAATGTTGACCAATATTTTCTGCTTTATGAAGTTCTTTAATAGATTTATTCCATGAAATATTACTAAATTTTTTACATATATGTGGTTTGTGCCATTCTTTAAGATCAGGTAAATTCAACAAAATCTGATTAATTATTTTATTATAGATATTTTGGCTAATTCCCTCAGTTAAAGAATATTCATTATGCTTAGTTTTAATTAAATCTTCATTTTCAGAAATATATTTTGGATTTGTAATTTGATATTTATTTCTAAAATTAGATACTTTTCCACTTATTGTAACTATTTTTCCTAAAGGTAATATTTTCTTAATATAACCTTCATAACTATTAAAAAATATACATTCTAATTGTCCTGTATCATCTTCACATAAAACTTTATTTGGTAAATTTCTTACTCTTGGAAAAAGATATTTTAAAGGGGTAACAGATACAGTTTGGATTTCAGAAATTTTTAAATCTTTAATTTTAGAAGTATAACTTCTGTCAGTATATGTTTTGGGCAATTTCCACAATAAATCAAAAATATTGTTAATTCCCTTTTTCCTGAGCAAAGTTTCAGTTTTTTTTCCAATACCTTTCAAATTTGAGAGGTCTGATAGTAAATATTTATGACTATTTTTATTCATCAGAATCACTAATATAATTTATCAATGAATAACGATATAGATAATTTAAAAAAAAAAATTCTTTATAGATCTACCTATCGTGGAACAAAAGAAATGGATAATCTTATTAGTTTATTTGTTAAAAGTATTATTAACGATTTAGAATATGATAATTTAAAACAATTAGAAAAATTTCTTGATATAGATGATGATAATTTATTAAGATTCTATAACAATATTGATAATGACATTTACTTAGAGGAAAATGAAATTACTAAAAAATTTAAAAATTTTAAATTAAATCAAAAGTGAATGGCGGAGAGACTGGGATTCGAACCCAGGAAAGAGTTGCCCCTTTGCCGGTTTTCAAGACCGGTGCTTTCAACCGCTCAGCCATCTCTCCGTGGTGAGTGTTTTATTATCATAATTATTTAATTCAACAAGAAAATCATTTAAAGATATATCAATCGTTTTATTATTAGATAAATGAATAAAGATTTCAATAAAGGTCTGTTTTTAACTAGTTTAGGCTCTTTCTGGTGGGGATTTATTGGGGTAATTTATTTTGAAGCTATTTCATTTATTGGATACATAGAAGTTATAGTTCATAGATGTTTATGGACTGCAGTGGCATTATTAATAACCACAACATTCTTTTTTAAATGGGATGAATTTTTAAAAACAATTAAAGTAAAGAAAAATTTATTTAATTTATTTATTTCCGGTTTTCTCATTTTTTCAAACTGGTCAGTGTGGATTTATGCTGTAGCAACTAATAGAATTATAGATGCTAGTTTTGGATATTTTATTATGCCAATAATAAGTGTTTTGTTAGGTTTTGTTTTTTTTAAAGAAAAATTAAATCAAAAAAGAATAATATCTATCTCTCTAGTTATATTCTCAATATTTTTCTTAATTTTTTTTAGTATTAAATCAATTCCGTGGGTTGGATTACTAGTAGCAATTAGTTGGGCTTTTTATAATTTATTTAGAAAAAGAATTAATGTTCAAACAGATATAGGTTTATTAATTGAAAGCTTATATATTTTGCCAATTGCTTTAATTGTTTTCTATATGATTATTGATAAGGGTGTGAATGATTTTAATATAGAAGATCCATCTTTAATGTTATTTTTAACATTAGCGGGTCCAATGACAGTGATCCCTTTATTCTTATATGTAAGAGGTGTTGAATTGTGTGGATTAGGTCCAACAGGAATGGTTTTTTATATCACTCCAACTTTACAGTTTTTGTTAGGATTTTTTTATTATAATGAAGAATTTTCAACAACTAAATTTGTTAGTTTTATTATTATATGGATTGCTGTATTTATTTACTTAAGAGATTTATATGAAAAAAATTAACTTATTTATAATTACACTTTTTTTATTTTTATCAGCTAATTCCTATTCAGATATAAACTCAGATTTTGAAAAGTGGAAAACAAATTTTAAAAAAGTTGCTTTATCAAATAACATTTCAGAAAAAACTTATAATTTAACAATTAAAGATACTAAATATCTACCAAATGTTATCAAATACGATCGATTTCAACCTGAATTTTATGAAGATACAAAAACATATATTCAAAAAAGAACATCGGAAAAAAAAGTTAAATCGGGGAAAATATTATTCGAAAAGAATATAGACCTAATATCTAAGGTTGAAAAAGAATTTAAAGTCGAAAAAGAGTTGATGCTAGCGCTAATGGGGATTGAGACTAATTTTGGAACTTATGTTGGTAAAATGGATATCTTATCATCTTTAGCAACATTAAGTTTTGATAAAAGAAGATCTGAGTTTTTTACTGATGAATTAATTACTTTGTTGAAACTAATAGAATCAAATAAAGTTGATTATAAATCGTTATATGGTTCTTGGGCTGGAGCTTTTGGTTTTTTTCAGTTTATGCCAAGTACAATAAATAATTATGCAATAGATTATAATAATGACCAAAATGTAAATTTAAAAAATAATATTGATGCTTTTGCATCTGCCGCAAATTATTTATCAAAAATTGGATGGAAGAAAAATGAACCTTGTTATCAAAAAATAGAATTAAAAGATAATATACCCACAAAATATTTAAACACTTCAGCGAGAAAAATTAAAAATAAAAAAAAACTTAAATCATTTAAAAAATATATTAAACAAGATTTTTATCCATTGGAATTAAATCAAAATACTTTAGTTGGAATTATAACACCTGACAAAGATATCGTTGATAATGCTGAAATTTTAAAACCAGCCTATATAGTTTTTAATAATTACGAAGTAATATTAAAATGGAATAGATCTTTAAGATTTGGTTTAGCAGTTTGCACACTAAAGGATAAATTTAAAAATGAACTGTAAAAAAATAATATTAATTTTAACTCTAATCTTTATTACAAATTGCACAACTACTATTCAGAAAAATAATAAAAATATAATATCTATTGAAGATCAATATTCTAATAAAGGTTTTACAATGATTTATGATGAAGATTTATTTAAAAAAAAAATAATTTCTAAAAAAATTGATAACAGATCTTACCTTATATTTAGCAAACATCTGAAAAAAAACTCTAGTGTAAAATTGACCAATTTACTAAATGGAAAAAGTATAATTGCAAAAGTAAAATCAAATAGTGCAGAATTTCCCATATTTTATAATTCAGTTATTACAGAACGAATTTCACAAGACTTAGAAATTTCAATTAATGAACCGTATATAGAAATACAGCTAATTAATAATGAGACATCATTTATAGCAAAAAAATCAAAAACTTTTGATGAAGAAAAAAATGTTGCAGAAAAAGCACCAGTTGATGGCATAATAATCAATGATCTAAATGAAAATAAAACTAACCAAAAAGATATAAAGGCTGAAGATATTACGTACTCTGTAAAGATTGCAGATTTTTATTATAGAAAATCTGCTGAACAAATGCTTAATAGAATAAAAGAAGAGACAAAAATTAAGAAATATAAAATTATCAAACTATCAGAAACTAATTTTAGAGTTATATTAGGTCCATATAATGATATAAAAACCTTAGAAGATTCATATAATAAAGCAACAGTATTAAATTTTGATAACTTAGAAATATTAAGAAATGATTAAAAAATTTTTATTTATTATTTTTATTTTAAAAAGTTTTATCTCAAGCGCCTCAGCTAATTTTGAAATAAATGCTAGAACTGCAATTTTGCAAGATTATTTTTCAGGTGAAATTTTATACGAAAAGAATGCTGATGCCTCAATTTATCCAGCGTCAATGACAAAAATTATGACTGCTATTGTGGCTTTTGATTTAATTAAATCTGGTGATTTAAGTCTTGATGATAATTTTATTGTTTCAGAAAAAGCTTGGAGACTGTCAACAGCAGGATATTCATCAATGTTTATCATGGTCGGAGATGAAGTTTCGGTTGAAGACTTATTAAGAGGTATCATAGTTGCATCAGGAAATGACGCGTGTATAGCTTTAGCAGAAGGTATAGCGGGCACAGAAGAAGAATTTGCAATCTTAATGACTGCTAAAGCGCAAGAAATTGGAATGGAAAATACTAATTTCTCTAATTCTTCTGGTATAAATGATCCAAATAATTATTCTACAGTTAGAGACATATTGCTTATGTCTAATTATCTAATTAAAGAACATCCTAAATTTTATGAGTACTTTGCTGAAAAAGAATTTACATGGGATAGGACAGGCGGTGATCCAATAACACAGGGTAATAGAAATCCATTACTTTATAAAAATTTAGGTGCTGATGGTATTAAAACTGGTTACCTAGCAGTTGAAAAATACTCGTTAGCTTCTTCTATAATGCGTAATGGAAGAAGACTAA